>NZ_LOCQ01000056.1 GCF_001677885.1 Janthinobacterium psychrotolerans
GCATCGAGCGCTTGAGCTGCCTGGCGAAGCGGCGGTAGTTTTCGCAGAACTGCGTGTAGCCGTAGGTCTGGCGATCGGCATAGTCGGCGCGGTGCTCCTCCCACAGCAGCATCAACGTCATGCCCTTGCGGCGCAGTTCCTGGTGCAGGTAGCCGTAGTCGGGCTGCACGTGCTCTCGCGGGCGTTCCGGCGCAACGAGCAGGCGCCTCTCCAGCGCCGCCTCATCAATCCCCTGGACCGTCGCCCAATCCAGGCCCGCCGCTGCGGCCAGGCCAAGGTACTTGGTCACGGCAGCCTTCGACATGCCCAGTGCAGCGGCGATCTGCCGGTGAGACAACTGGGCGTCGAGCTTCAGACGCAGGACATCTTTTATCTTACGCATATTGATCCTCGGTGCGGGCACGCTATCTCCAGAAAAAAGCTGGAAGCGTACCCTCTCGGTTGCTATATGCGTAACATCATCTCGGCGTGCTACGACACCGTTCCGGTATCGTGACCGGCCATTCCGGTATCGTGCCCACTGATTCCGGTATCGTGACCAGTGATTCCGGTCACCCCATCAAACTGGGCACGATGGACCGGAATGGGTGGGCGCGATGGACCGGAATCGCTGGGCACGATGGACCGGAATCAGTGGGCACGATGGACCGAAATACCCAGTGAATGTTTTTCAACGAGATGCGAGCCTCATGCACTACCCCGCTTGCCGTTCGTTTAAAAATGAGAGCATCAATTTTCTGCTTGATCGCCGGGTTAGCAAGCATGAACGCTAGGAACGCACCTGCCCGCGCGCCACCAGCTTCATGAGGCCCAACCGGCAAGTCCGCCTTGCGCTCGTAACTGCCTATTCTTTGACCAGTTATCAACGCTGTCCAGCCATAGGGTTTGCCATCACTGGCCAAGGTGACGCAGCGGTTCAGTTGTCGAATGATGCAGTTCCTTGGTAGGCCAAGCTCCTCAGAAACGGCCGTAAGTTTTCCGGTCCGAATGTAAGCCTCAATGGCAGACCGGTACTTCAGGAAGCGCATCCTGTCAGTATCACCAAGCGCCTCATCATCGACTACACGCCATTGCGAGGTGTCAGCCAGCTCTGGCGGCAGCGTTTTCGCTGTCCATTCCCTGTTCATAGATGCCTCATCTCAACTGGATGACGGTATGCAGCGACAGCGGCATTTCGTCGAGGTTCGAGACGTAGATACCGCGCTGGAGCTCTCCAAATGCTGCAGCGGCGTACAACCCGAACGAAGCCTCACCGAACATGGACTCGATTTGACCCAGCGTCAGCGAACTTTTGGATCGTAGAGCATGTCGAAGTTCGTCCTGGTATGCCGCCAGAGAACGGTCCCTAGCGGCGGCCATCCAGGCAATTGCTCTGCGCCAGTTGGCGAGCCGGATGGCATTGCGGCGAATGGATTCCTCCGTCCACAATTTATACGCTACGCCCGCATACCTCGCTGCGGCGATGCGTTCGTTCAACTGGCGTGTTGCCGGGGATTGCTCATCGCGTTCGCCGCCTGCGAAGCGTACCTGCCGCCATTCCACGCTGCCATCACTGTAAGTAATGATCGCGTCCACAGGTATCTCCAGCATTTGCCCGTTTAAAGAGAGGCTCTGCTTGGCGGGCTCATAGCTGCAGGACATTATGGTAGGGTCCGACTCAGTCAGTACGAAGTGGTCCCATTCGAGATCACTTCGAAGCACCCAGTCACTTTGGCCGCGTGGGCTGTAGACGTACCATAGACTGTTGGGACCGACGCCGCGCTGTCCATAGGCTGCAGCAAGTTTGCCTCGAAATTGCGTACCGAGCCGTGGGCCGCGTGCGTTCCTAGATGTCGTCGCCATAACCTTGCCATAATGAGCTGGCGCGGCATGGGTCGACGCGCAGACTATGCCTAATCATAGGCAACGATAGTGTTATTGCAAGGGTAAGGCTGCAGTATTTTTGCCTGCCTTCCCGTGAAGTTTCATATTGATGTCGCCAAACCGAAAAGGCGCAAAATCATGTCGCAGTTGAACGACATTAACACGGTGCGAATTTGAACACATTAGAGAGAACGATGGATGCGAGAGGAACCCCTCATTTATGTCGGCGTACTCCAGCGGCCCCTCCATTCAATGCAGGATGGAAAGACCGTCCACGTCACGACAAAAAGCGCTCAAGATCGCTCTTTGCCATCGGTTGCGTTCAAGGTCAGCGAGAAGGCGCTGCCGAGCCCTGCTCCTGCACTGTGTGCCACGACCTGGCCACCGTGCAGGGCGACGATTTCCCTTACCAGCGCCAGGCCGATGCCCAGCCCTCCCTGGGCCCGGTCCATCGAGCGTTCAGCCTGGACGAACAGGTCGAAGACATGGGGCAACAGGCGCGCATCGATGCCGATGCCATTGTCGCGTACCTCGATTGAGACGACCGCACCGCGGCGCGCGATCAACAGCTCGATACGGCCGCCATGTGGCGTATATTTTGCCGCGTTGTTCAATAAATTGACGAGCACTTGCGTCAGGCGGACCGCGTCACCGACGATCAAGGCGCCGCCGGCAGTGCCTTGCATCGTAAATGCGTGGTGATGGGCCGCAATGAGGGGCTGCGATTGTTCCACCGCGTCAGCGATGATCGCCATCGGATCGATTACCGCCGTGTCGAGCTGGATCAGGCCATGGGTGACGCGCGAGACGTCCAGCAAACTGTTCACCAGCGACGTCAGGTGCCGCACCTGGCGGCCGATTACCTGGGCCGACCTGCGCACCAGTTGTTCATCGTGCGCTTTCAGCTCCAGCAGGTAGGCGGCGGACGTGATGGGCGCCAGTGGATTGCGCAGTTCGTGCGCCAGCATGGCCAGGAATTCGTCCTTGCGCCGGTCCTGCTCCTGCAATGAACAATACAGCTTGGCATTTTCGAACCCGGTGCAGGCGATCGAGGCCAGTTGCAGCAGGATGGCTTCGTCCTCGACCGTAAAATCGCCTTCAATCTTGCCCTCTGCTTCGATCAAGCCGATTTGCTTGCCGGCGCGGTCGATCAGTGCGACAGACAGCCGGCCTGGCTGTGGCGGTTTTTCGGCGTATTTTTCCGAAGCCGACATCGCGGTCTTCACCATCGCGCCGGTGCCCGCCTCTGCCAGCGAGACGGCCGCCTGGTGAACCTGCAGGATGTCGCGCACTTCGGCCACCAGCGTCCTGGAAATGTCTTCAAACGAGAGCACCTTGTGCAAGGTGCGCGCTGCGTGCGCAACTTTGCCAAGCATCAAGCTTGTACGCTGCTCGTGATCGAGTCTCTGCGCCAGCGCCTGTTCAGCCATGACCATGTCGTGGATATCGGTATTGGCGCCTATCCATTCACGTACCGACCCGTCGGTTGCCAGGATGGGAACGCCCTTGACGGCGGTCCAGCGGTAGCGACCGTCCGGACAGCGTATCCGGTAATTGGTCTCGAACACGGAACGCGCCGCGACGCAAGCTTGCCACAGCGCCCCGGTCGGCGCACGGTCGTCCGGATGCAAGGCGTCGAGCCAGCCGAGCTCCTTCCATTGATCATAGGTCTGTCCGGTGAAGGCGCGCCAGGAAGGCGAATCCTCGAGAACCCGGCCGTCCGGCGTGTTGGTCCACACGATCTGGGACGTTGCCATCACGAGCGAGCGAAAACGTTCTTCGCGCAAGCGCAGCGCGCTTTCGTTTTCCACCCGCTCGGTGATATCTTCATGCATCAGCATCACCTCGAGCACCTTGCCCTCGCCATCCTTGATCGGATGCGCGCGCGCCGTCACCCAGCGTGCCGGTCCGTCGCCCCCCAAAGCGGCGACGTCATAGCGGGCGGAAGGGATTTCGACCGATTCACCGGCAAATGCCCGCTGCAGCAATACCGCGATACCGCTCTGCACCAGTTGCGGATCGGTCAGCACGTTGTAGCCGGCGCTGAAAACCAGGTCGTTCAGCGCCGTCCCTTCGTAAATTTGCCAAAGCTCATGCCAAGCCTTGTTCACCCGTATCGTGCGCCCGTCCGGCGCCAGGATCTGGATGCTGACCGGGGCCTGCTCAAACAGTTCCTGGTACCGGTGCAAGGCTAATTGGGAAGTGGCATTGGGCATGGCGCAGGTCTTTCATGGCAGGGGCTGCATGATGTCATAGTTTGGCCGCTTGAGTGTTGCTAAACAGCATTAACTGCCGCCGCTCGAACCGGCGATGGCTGCGCGTCATCTCGCCATGCCGGGGCTAAGCGCCGCCCTCTTCCGCCACCGCCAGCCGCACCCTCAGATCGACCATTTCCTGCTCCAGCTCCGCCAGCCGCGCCCGCAGCGGCGCCACCGCCGTGCTCACTTCCTGCTCGGTATGGCGCGGCGTGATGTGCTGCGGACAGTTCCAGTCGAACGCCTGCAGCCGCAGCCGGTAGACGCGCTCTATCTTTGCACCGTAGGCCGGATCGGTCACCTGCACCGTCAATGCCGGGTCGGCGCCTGGCGCCAGTATCTCGACGTGCAGGTAGATTTTCAGGCGTGCGCGGCGGGTGTAGTCCATCAGGAACAGGCAGGCGCGGTCGTTGGCGGCCAGGTTGCCGGTGCTGATGTACTGGCGGTTGCCACGGTAATCGGCAAAGGCCAGGGTCTGATCGTCGATCAGTTTCAGAAAACCGGGCGGGCCGCCACGGTGCTGGAGGTAGGGCCAGCCTGTTTCGGACACCGTTGCCATATAGAAGCTGTCACGCCCGGCAATGAAAGCCGCTTCGTTGCCGGTAAAGCGGTCGAACTCGCGGTGGCCCTTGAAGTCCCGCCAGGCGTGGTCGGCGCCCATGGCCGCTTGCGCGGCGCGCACGCTCGGGGTGATGGCGATATCGAGAAATCCGTAGGACATGGCAGCCTTTCGCAGGGGAAAGCGCCAACCCTGGCGCGACTGGCCGCATTATCCACCGTTTCAGCTCGCGCTGCTTGCGCCAGCCCCCGATAATCCGTATCGCCGCGCGCGCCCTTTCCCGGCGTGGCCAAATCAAGCCTCCATCTTGAACCCGCCCACGATCACCGCCAGATTGGTCGCCTGGTCCTGCAGCGATTGCGCGGCGGCGGCGGCTTCTTCCACCAGGGCCGCGTTTTGCTGGGTGGCCTGGTCCATATGCGTGATGGCGCGGTTGATTTCTTCGATGCCGGTGTTCTGCTCGGCGCTGGCGCCGGCGATTTCGCTGACGATGGTGCTGACGTTCTTGACGCTGCCGACGATTTCCAGCATGGTCTGGCCGGCTTTTTCGACCAGTACGCCGCCGTCCGTGATTTTCGATACCGACGAGTCGATCAGCACCTTGATCTCTTTCGCCGCCTGGGCGCTGCGTTGCGCCAGGCTGCGCACTTCGGAAGCGACCACCGCGAAACCACGGCCCTGCTCGCCCGCACGCGCCGCTTCCACGGCCGCATTCAGGGCCAGGATATTGGTCTGGAACGCAATCCCGTCGATCACGCCGATAATGTCGACGATCTGGCGCGAGGACTGGTTGATCGCTTCCATGGTGCTGACCACGTTGCCGACCACGGCACCGCCCTGCTCCGCGACGCTCGACGCGTCGAGCGCCAGGCGGTTGGCCTTGCGCGCGTTGTCGGCGTTCTGCTTCACGGTGGCGGTGAGCTGTTCCATGGCAGAGGCGGTTTCTTCCAGCGCGCCGGCCTGCTGTTCGGTGCGGCCGGACAGGTCGAGGTTGCCGCTGGCGATTTCGGACGACGAGACTTTGACGGCCTCGCTGGTGCGGCGAATTTCCAGCAAAATAGCCGTGATCTTGTGCACGAACACATTGAACGAGCGCGCGATCTGGCTCACTTCGTCCTGGCCGTCTTCAGGCAGGCGCATGGTCAGGTCGCCGTTGCCCGAACCGATGCTGTCCATGGCGTTGCGCACCTGCGACAGGCGGCGGAAGGCGGCGGCGGTGACCATGCCGAGGATCAGCGCGGCCAGCGCGGCCACCAGCACGATGGCGACCAGCGCCGATTGCGTGGCGCGGCGCATGCCGGCGTTGACATCGGCCTTGTCCATCGCCAGCATCAGGGTCCATTCCGTGCCCTTGATCGGCACGCCCTGCACCAGCTTGGCCGCGCCGTTCAGCTGCAGTTCGGTCTTGGCGTCGCTGCCACCCAGGGCAAGCAGGCGCTCTGGCGTCAGTTCGGCATTCCATTCCTTGGCCGGCTTGTTGATCCATTGCGCGTCGGGGTGGGCCAGCATCATGCCGTCGCGGTCGACCAGGAAGGCGAAGCTGGCCGGCGTCGGACGCACGGCCTTGACCACGCTGCTCACGCCGTCGAGGAACATGGCCGCCGCCACCACGCCCTGCAAGGCGCCGTCCTGCTTGACCTGGGCCGTGAACGACACCATCGGCTTCTTGGTCAGCACGTCGGTGTAGGGCTTGGTGAGCACGGGTGCGCCGGCCTTGACCGATTGCTGGTACCACGAGCGGCCGGTCGGATCGTAGCCGGGCGGCAGTCCTTCCGGGTTGGAGGTAAACGCGGTCTTGTCCTGCTTGCCGAAGGTGGTCACATAAAAGCCGCCGCTTTTTTGCAGCTGCTTGATGACGAACAGCGGGTCGGCCTGCAGCACGCCTTCGGCCGCGGCGGCCGTCATGCTGGCGCGCGCGGCCACCCATTCATTGATGGCGGAGGCGTAGCCGTCGGCGATGGAGCGGGAATTCTGGTCGATGGCGCGGTCGTTCGAGGCCGTGACGATAACATACGAGACCGCGCCCACCAGGCCAAGGCTCAGCAGTAGCAGCGAAATACTGAAAAATAAAATGCGCGTTCTGATCGATGAAAACATGGCTATCTATCCTGTCATTGTGTGTCGTTACGTCCCGGCCGCCTCTGCGGCCCGCCATCCCGACCATGTCGTTGTCCGATATATGCAAGGCAAACAGCGAAACTGATGTGTTCCCTTGATCATCGACGTTAACATTGGGAAACTTATCGTAACGGATACTTATCATCAGCCGAAAGGGCCGTTTCAAAATATTCAGCCTCGCTACCACAGTTACCGGCATGCACAGGACGCCAGCCTGAGGGCGGGCTCTCATTTCCGTGGCCAAACTGCTACACTACGGGTAACTATGATCTTTCTACTCTCACTCGCACATGAATAACGTGGAACCGCTGGTCAGGACCGGGATTGCCGGGCTCGATGAAATCCTTTTCGGCGGCATTCCGCGCCATAACAACATCATCGTCGAAGGCGCGCCAGGGGCCGGCAAGACGACCCTGGGCCTGGGCTTTATCCATGCGGGCGCGGCGCAATTCAACGAGCCTGGCGTGATCGTCTCGTTCGAACTGGACGAAACCAAGCTGCTGCGCGACGCGGCCGGCTTTGGCTGGAACCTGCAGGAGCAGATCGACCGCGGCCTGATCAAGATCGTGCAGACCAGCCCGGCCGTGCTGCTGTCCGAGTTCCGCAATACCGATGGCGCTTTTTCCACCGCCCTGCGCACCATGGGCGCCAAACGCCTCCTGATCGATGGCCTCACGCCGATGCGGCTGTACGCCGAGGCGCACGACCTGGCGTTTCGCGAAGACGTGCATGTGCTGATCGAGGGCCTGAACCGCCTGGGCGTGACCACCATGGTGACCGCCGAGCGCGATGAATCGATCGCCGCGCCGGCGCACGAGCGCTTCGTGTTCGACACGATCATCGAGTTGTCGCGCGCCGAGCAGCGCCGCCGTGTCGAGCGCCGCCTGACGGTGGCCAAGTCGCGCGGCCAGGATTTTATCGCCGGCAGCCATACCATGCGCATCGAAGCGCACCAGGGCATCCATGTGTACCGCCGCGCGCAGTCGCGTCCGGTGCTGCTGAACGACCAGCCGACCTCGGACAAGCGCATCTCTGTCGGCGCCCCGGCCATCGACGTGCTGATGGACGGCGGCCTGTACGAAGGCTCGGTGACCATGGTCAGCGGCATTTCCGGCACCGGCAAGACGGTGCTGTCGGTGCAATTCCTGACGGCCGCCGTCAAGGCCGGCCACAAGACCTTGCTGGTCACGCTGGACGAACACCCGCGCCAGCTGGCCCGCAACGCCGCCTCGCTGGGTTTTGACCTCGGCGGCATGCAGGAACGCGGCGAATTGTTCCTGCTGTACGAGTCGCCGCTGGAGCTGGAGCTGGACGTGCACTTCGACCGCGTGATCAAGCTGGTCGAGCACGAAGGCATCGACTGCATCGTCTTCGATTCGATCGCCGTCTACGAGATGGCCAGCCGCACGGAGGTGGCCGATTACCTGTATGCACTGGCGACGCACTTCAAGAACCGGCTGGCAACGGTGTTCTTCAACTATGAAAGCCCGGAACTGCTGGGGCTGTCGCAGATCAGCGAAGAACTCAAGGGCTCGCACCTGGTCGACAATATCATCCTGCTCAACTATGTCGAGATCTCGACCGTGCTGCGCCGCGCCATTGCGATACCCAAAGTGCGCGGCAGCCGCAACCTGCAGGTCACGCGCGAATACGTGATCGCCGCTGGCGGCCTGGCCCTGCTCGACGAAGACTGCACCGAACTGGCGCGCGCCAACGCCGTGCCGCAACTGCCGTTCTCGGCGTATTCGAGCCTGCTGTCACGCTCGCCCACGCGCCAGAGTCCGGCCATCGAATCGGCCGTCGTCAATGGCGAGGACCTGCCCGACTCGGTGGTGCTGCCGCAACAAGAGACTTCGTGATCCGCATCGCCGAAACCGATTTCAACCAGGTCGACTGGAACGAGTGGCGCACGCCGCTGCTGCAGTTCAGCCTTGCCAGCGGCCTGGTGGTGTCGGCCTATGACATTGCCGGCGCGCGCCAGATCGGCCCGCTGCTGTCGACGCGCACGGCGCGCTTTCTTGGCACGTCGAGCCTGTGGCGCGACGATGGTCCCGGCGCCGCCATCGAGCGCCATATCGTGGCGGCGATGGCGGCCGGCCAGGACGAGGCCGATGAGCTGTTCCACGGTATGCGCATCTGCTCGCTGCCCCTGACGCGCGCCGGCGTGCGCTATGGCGCGCTGTTGTTTGGCTGGTGCATGCGCGACTTCAGTTCGCCGATGGCCTGCGAGCAGCTGGCGGCGCTGATCGACGTGCCGGGCCACGCGCTGTGGAACGAAGTGCGGCTCGAGTCGCCGCTGACGGACGCGCGCCTGGCCACTTACCGCGAATTGCTGCGCACCCTGGCCAGCTCGCTGGACCGCCAGCGCGACACCATTGACGAGCTGAACCGTGTCAGCCGCACCCGCGACGTGTTCCTGGCCACCGTCTCGCACGAAATGCGCACCCCCTTGTCGGCCCTGTCGATGCGGGTCGACCTGCTGCTGCACACCTTGCAGGACATGCCGCCGGCGCTGCAGGCGTCCCTGCTGGCCATGCGCGTGCATGTGCGCCAGGAAGCGGCCATGGTGGAAGACCTGATCGACGCGGCGCGTACCCTGACGGGCACCATGTCGATTGCGCGCGTGCCCGTCTCGCTGGGGCGCATCGTGCGCGACGCCGTGTCCACCATCGAAACCAACGCCAACGAAAAACGCATCGTCTTTTCCGTCATGCCGGCCAATTATGGCGACCATATCGAACTCGAGGCCGATCCGCGCCGCCTGCAGCAGGTGCTGTGGAACCTGATGCTGAACGCCATCAAGTTCACGCCGCCGGGCGGCAGCGTGGGGCTGAACATCGCCAGCGACTTTGACGGCGTGCAGATCCGCGTGCACGACAGCGGCCAGGGCATCGCTCCCGAAGACCTGCCACACGTGTTCGGCGCGTTTACCCTGCAAAGCCATGCCAATGCCAGTGGCCTGGGCCTGGGGCTGTATATTGCGCGGCGCATCGTCGAGCTGCATGGCGGCGCCATTACCGTCAGCAGCGCCGGCAAGGACCAGGGCACCAGTTTTACCATTTACCTGCCGTCGCGCCAGGCCGCCCTGCTGGGCCATTCTGGCGCCCTGCCGCCCTCACTACCTGCCTGAAGGAATGCGTTTGAAACCTGTCTCCCTGCTGCTGGCACTGTGCTGCCTGTTCAATCAAGCCCAGGCCGCCAGCGCGCCTGTCCCGTATGCACTGCCCGATACCGAAGTGCGCGACATCCGCGCGCAAGCCTTGCAGCGCGACTATCAATTGTTTGTCGCCCTGCCCGACTCCTACCGCGAGGGCGCCAGGCGCTATCCGGTGGTATTCGTGGTCGATGCCGATTATTCGTTTGCCGTGGTGCGCAATCTTGCCCAGCGCCTGGCCAGGCATGCAGGCATGGAAGAAGTCATCGTGGTGGGCTTGTCGTATGCCAAGGGCGATGGCGGCGTCTACAGCCGCCGGCGGGACTATACGCCGACCACGCCGCGCAAGCATGACTACCGCTCGGACATGCCGGGCCGCCAGCCGGCCTTCGGCGAAGCGCCCGCCTACGCCAAATTCATCTCCGGCGAGGTGTTTCCCCTGATCGCCAGCCAGTACCGCGCCAACATGGGCCGCAAGATTTTCGTCGGCCATTCCTACGGCAGCCTGCTGGGCCTGCAGATCATGCTGACCGAACCGCGCACCTTCGAGCATTACATCCTCGGCAGCCCGTCGCTGTGGTACGACGCCGGCGTGATGTTCGACCGCGAGCAAGCTTATGCGAGCAGCCACAAGGACCTGCCCGCTTCCGTGTTTTTCGGCATCGGCGGCCTGGAGCGCCTGCCGGCAGGCAAGAAACGTTCACGCTCCGAAGAAGACGCCGACATGGTGGCCGACCTGAAAGAGTTCAACCAGAAACTGACTTCGCACAAGTTCGCCGGCTTGAGCACGCGGGTGCGCGTGTTCGACGACGAAGACCATGCCAGCGTGTTTCCGCTGGTGCTCACGCACGGTTTGCGCGCCTATCTCAAATCAAAATAGGCTTGCAGCGATCACGCCGAGGCGGCGCAGGGCCGCGTCGATCGACTGGTCAAAAGGCAAGCCGCAACTGAGCCGCACATGGTCGCGGTAGTCGCCATTGCCTGAAAATACATGGCCGGGCATGACGCCCACCCCTTGCGCCAGGGCTGCGCGCGAAAACACGGCCGCGTCGCTGCCGGCCGGCAGCTGTATCCATAGCGACAAGCCGCCACGCGGCTCGCCCATGCGGGTGCCAGCCGGCCAGTGCCGGTCGATGGCGGCGCGCATGTGGCTGGCGTTGCCGGCCAGCGCGCGGCGCAGCTTGCGCAAATGGCGCTCGAGGTCATGGCGCGCCAGGTAGTCGCTGATGGCCAGCTGCGGCAGGGCCGCATTGCCGACCGTGGAAAAATACTTGGCGCGCAGTAACTCGCCGGTCCAGGCGCCGCCCAGCATCCAGCCCACGCGCAGGCCCGGCGACAAGGTCTTGGAAAACGAGGTGCAGGTGATCACGGCGCCGCCATCGTTCCAGCGGCGCAACGGTGGCGGGCGGCTGTCGTCCCAGGCCAGGTCGCCATAGATATCGTCCTCGACGAGTACCGTGCCGTGGTGCGCGCAGCAAGCCAGCAGCGCCTGCTTGGTGTCGTCATCGAGGCTCAAGCCCAGCGGATTGGAAAAATTCGGCACCATCACCGCTGCGCGCACCGCTTGCTTAGCCAGCAGGCTCTCCAGCAAAACCAGGTCCAGCCCGCCATCGCGCAAGCGCGGCAACTCCAGCACTTGCAGCCCCAGTGTCGCCACCGTTTGCAAGATGCCCTGGTAGGTCGGCGTTTCGACCAGCACGATGTCGCCGGGGCGCGTCAGCACGCGCAGGGCCATGGTGATCGCTTCCATGGCGCCGGCCGTGACAATGATTTCATCGGCGTCCACCGTCACGCCCATGCTGGCGTAGCGCTGGGCGATCTGGCGGCGCAGCGGCGCGTAGCCTTGCGGCGGCGCATAGCCGAGCGACTGCTCGCGATGGCGGCGCAAGCTGCGCGACAGCGCGGCGGCGATGGTGGCGTCAGGCAACAACGACGGCGCCGGCCGCGCCGCATGCAGCGGCAATATCGTGGCGTTATCGTCAACCAGCAGCAGATCGAGCAAGGCCGGGTTGCTGATCAGGGCCGGCGCGCGCGGCGGCGGTACGGTCGAGATCAAACCCTGGCCGGCGACGCGCACGAAATAGCCGATGCGCGGGCGCGCCTCGGCCAGCCCTTCGCGCTCGAGCTGCAAGCACGCTTGCACGGCCGTCGCCGCGCTGACCTGATGGCTGGCGGCCAGCTGGCGTATCGACGGCAGCCGCTCGCCAGGCCCCAGGCCGCCCTGCTGTATCTGCAGGCGCAACAACCGGGCCAGGTTTTTGTAAAGCATGGATAGCTTCCTGTATTTGTCTGTTTTCATCATACCTGCTGCTGTCTTGGTTTGCAGAAAAAAACCATACTGCCTGTTTTCACCATCAAGGCTCCGTCCCCTCATGTCCGCTCCCCCGTCTTCCCGCACCACCGCCCTGTGGCAACTGCTTGCCGCGCAATTCCTGATCGCATCGATCGGCATCTTTGTCCGCGAAGGCGGCCAGGATCCCGTCACCACCGTGTTTTACCGCTGCCTGTTCGGCGCCCTCTTCCTCGGCGCCTGGGGCGTGGTGGGCGGCCATCTGCGCGGCATCCTGCAAGAGCGCAGGCTGGTGCTGGGCGCGGCCGCCTCGGGCGTGCTGCTGGTGCTGAGCTGGGTCAGCCTGTTTGCCGGCATGGCGCGCTCGTCGATCAGCGTGTCGACCATGATGTTCTACTGCTACCCCTTCGTGATGATGGTGCTGGCGGCGCTGCTGCTGGGCGAACGCACGCGCCCTGCGGACTGGGGCTGGACCCTGCTGGCATTCCTGGGACTGGTGTGTTCGGCCCATCCGCAGCGCTTGCTCGCCAGCATGGGCAGCAATTACCAGACGGGTATTGCGCTGGCCCTGCTGGCAGGCGTACTGTGCGGCTCGTCGCTGCTGCTGTCGCGCCAGGTGGCCAGGCAGAGGGCCATCGCCGTGGTTTTTCTGCAATGCTGCGTGGGCGCCGCCATGCTGGCCGGGTTTTCCAGCACCACGGTGCTGCAAGCCGGCAACCACTGGTACTGGCTGGTGGGCCTGGGCATCATCCACAGCGGCCTGGCTTATGTGCTCAGCTATAGCGCCTACCGCCATCTGGCGGTGGCGACGATCGCCGTGCTGTCGTTTGGCTATCCCTTGCTGGCTTTGCTGCTTGATTTCCTGGTGTATGGCCAGCGGCTGGCCCCGGTGCAACTGGCGGGTGTGGGACTGATCGTGCTGGGCAGCCTGGGCGTCAGCCTGAAGCTGTCGCTGTTCAAAGTGCGTCGAGCTTCGCCAGCATCACGCGCGCCTGCTCCGTAAAACCGGCAATGGCGGCATGGTCCATTTTTTCCAGCTGGCGATAGACCATGCCGATGCGCGGATTGCGTTCCAGGCTGGCCCTGTTGCGCCGGAAAAAATCCCAGTACAGCGCGTTGAACGGACAGGCGGTCTCGCCCAGGCGCGCTTTTTTGTCGTAGTGGCAGCCCTTGCAATAATCGCCCATGCGGTCGATATACGCGGCGCTCGACACATAGGGCTTGGTGGCCAGGAAGCCGCCATCGGCGAACTGGCTCATGCCCACTGTATTGGGCAATTCGACCCATTCGAAGGCGTCGATATAGATGCCCAGGTACCAGCGGTGCACCTCGGTGGGGTGCAGGCCGGCCAGCAGCGCGAAGTTGCCGATCACCATCAGGCGCTGGATATGATGGGCGTGCGCCTCTTCCAGCGATTGCGTGATCGCATGCGCAACGCAGTTCATCTTGGTCTTGCCATCCCAAAACCAGCGCGGCAAGGGCCGCTGGTGGCCGAAAAAGTTCTTTTCCACATAGTCGGGCATCTGCGTCCAGTACACGCCGCGCACATATTCGCGCCAGCCGAGGATCTGGCGGATAAAGCCTTCGACGGCCGCCAGCGGCGCGGCGCCGGCCTCGCAAGCGGCTTGCGCGCGCTCGACCACCTCGCGCGGCTGCAGCATTTTGACGTTCAGCGCAAACGACAGCAGCGAATGGAACAGCCGCCAGGCCTTGCTGCTCATGGCGTCCTGGAAGTCGCCGAAATGCGGCAGGCCGCGTTCGACAAAGGCGTCGAGTTGCCGTAGTGCTTCGGCGCGGTTCAATGGCCATGGCAGCCGGTCCGCCTGCGGATCGCCGAAGCTGTTCACGCCGGCGTCGACGATGGACTGCCACAGCGGGCGATGGTCGTGCGGCGTGCGCGCGTCCGGCGGTTCGGCCGGCACGCCGCGCCATGGCTTGCGGTTATCGTGGTCGAAATTCCACTGCCCGCCGGCCGGCTGCTTGGCGTCTTCCATCAGCACGCCGTGCTTGACCCTCAGCTGGCGGTAGAAAAACTCCATCAGCCACTGCTTGCGGCCTTTGAAGATATCTGCCGCTTCATGGCGGCTGGTATAAAAATGATCGGTGTCGTCCATCCGCCACGGCACCTTCGAGGCGCGGCCGTGCAGGTAGAGCTGTTGGTCCAGCCGCCATTCGTCGGGCGCCTGGTATTGCACCGAGGTAGCGCCGTATTCGGCCGCCAGCGCGTCGAGATTGGCCGTGATCGCCCGCGCGCTGGGCGGCTGGTCGATGCCGATATAGTGAACACGGTGGCCGGCCGCGCGCAACTGGCGCGCAAAATCGCGCATGGCGGCAAAGATGGCGAGGATCTTTTGCGCATGGTGCAGCACGTAATCGGTTTCCTGGCGCACTTCCATCAGCACATAGACGATGCTGTCGTCGACCTCGGTGAACCAGCGGTGCCGCGCATTGAGCTGGTCACCCAGGACCAGGCGCAAGGTCATGTCATTGTTGCTCATTGCATCGTCAACAGATAGTAATTGTCGAATTCCTCCTGCCCGACCAGCTTGAAGCCGTGGCGCAGATAGAAACGGTTCGAGTCGCTGTCGCGCAGCGCGCCCACCCGCAAAGGCAAGGCTTGCGCCCTGGCCTCGTCGATGATGCGCGCCAGCACGCTGGCGCCCAGGCCCTGGCCCTGGCTGTTGGGGTGGATATACAGATGGTCGAGCAGCAAGGCGTTCGGCTGGGGCCTGACGACCACAAAACCGACGCGCTGGCCGCCCGCCTCGATATGGCGCGTGTGCGCCGGCGAGTAGCCGGACAGGAAGCGCTCGCGCGCGCGCTGCGGGTCGAAGCGGCCAATGCGCGTCAAGCTGTCGCGCATGGCGGCGATGCGCAGGGCCACCAGTTGCTCCGCGTCATCGGGGTGCGCCGCTACCAGCGCGATGGTCGTGCTGTCCATGCCGGCTTACTCCGTATGAAACTCGCTGGCCGTGGCGAACAGATCCCAGGCGGCGATAAACATGGCCGCCACGATGGGGCCGATGACAAAGCCGTGCAGGCCGAACAGGGCCATGCCGCCGACGGTGGACAACAACACCACATAGTCGGGCATCTTGGTGTCCTTGCCGACCAGCACCGGGCGCAGCAGGTTGTCGACCAGGCCGATCACCAGGATGCCGAAAGCGATCAGGGTCACGCCCTGCCAGATGGAACCGGTGGCCAGGAAATAGATGGCGACCGGCGCCCACACCAGCGCCGCGCCGATGGCCGGCAGCAGCGACAAAAAGGCCATCAGCACGCCCCACAGCAAGGCGGCGCGCACGTCGAGGAACCAGAAAATCAGGCCGCCCAGGACGCCTTGCGCGATGGCGATCAGGATATTGCCCTTGACGGTGGCGCGGATCACGGTGGTGAAATTGTTGAACAGGCGCTGTTTGTATTTGCGGCTCAGCGGAATGGCGGCGCGGATGCGCGCCGTCAGCGCGGCGCCGTCGCGCAGCAGGAAGAACAGCAAATACATCAAAATGCCCAGGCTGGTCAGGAAGTCAAACGTGTAGAGGCCAATATTGATGGCCTTGACAGCCACCGCCTGGCTCACCTGCGACGCGCCGGCCGTCAGTTTGTCTTGCAGGCTGGCCAGGTTGGCCAGATTGAAGCGGTCGAGCAGGTTGATGGCCCAGGCCGGCAGCACGTCCATCACCTTGCCAAAGAAGCCGGCCACGGTAATATCGCCGCCGCGCACCATGTCGACCACCGACGCCACCTGGTTGACCAGGGCGCCCGAGATCAGCGACAGCGGCAGGATCACGATCACCAGGATCAGCAGCAACACCAGCATGGCCGACAAGGTCGCCCTGCCCCTGGTTTTCAGCAGCACCCAGCGATACACGGGGGCGAACACGATGGCCAGGATCACGCCCCAGAAAATCGCCCCCGCATACGGCAGCAAGATCCAGCCGAAGGCGATGGTGACTATGGCGAGCAGGAGCAGGAACACCTTTTGTTGCAGTGTGAGTTGGTGCATGGGAATGGCTTATTGATAAGTGAAGTTGCGCCATGATAAGCCACTACCGAGTGATTGCCTCACACAAATTTCACCGGTGTTCAAACTCGCGCCATCAATATCCCACGGCCGAACCCGCCGGACGGCGGCCATCATTGGCGCCGTAGATATAACCGGGCAGCACTTTGCCCGACACGCCCGAGTCATTGCCGGCGCTGGCCGCCCCCACGCCGGCCGCGTTCGGCAAGCCCATCATGATCAGCTCGGTCGCACCCCAGGTCGATTGCTCCGTCATCTTGTAGCCCATGCCGGCCAGGATATTGAGCGTATCGACCGACAGGCCGCGCCGCTCGTAATACACCTGGTCGGGCAGCCACTGGTGGTGGATGCGCGGCGCGTCGACCGCTTCCTGCGGCTCCATGCCGTAGTCGATAATGTTCAAGGCCGACTGCAGGGTAATGGTGATGATGCGCGAGCCGCCGGGCGAGCCGGTGACCAGGAACACCTTGCCGTTTTTCGTCACCAGGGTCGGCGCCATCGACGACAGCGGCCGCTTGCCCGGCGCAATCGCATTGCTCTCGCCCTGCACCAGGCCGTACATATTCTTGGCGCCGATTTTTGTCGTGAAGTCGTCCATCTCGTCATTGAGGAAAAAGCCGGTGCCGGGTGCGATCACCACCGCGCCGAAGCGGCCGTTCACGGTATAGGTGGTCGAGACGGCATTGCCTTGCTTGTCGACCACCGAGTAATGCGTGGTTTCGGGCTTTTCACCCTGGGCGTTAGGCTGCACCTGGGCCGACGGCGTGGCCTTGTCGGGCAGGATCTGGCTGCGGATCCGCGCCGCATACGACTTGCTCAGCAGATGCTCGACCGGGTTGTCGACGAAATCGGGATCACCCAGGTAGGTATTGCGGTCCTTGTAGGCGTGGCGCATGGCTTCGGTCATATAGTGCACCGAGGCGGCCGAGTTGTAGCCCAGCTTTTTCATGTCGTAGCCTTCGAGGATGGTCAATATCTGGCACAGGGTCACGCCGCCCGAGCTCGGTGGCGGCGCCGAGACGAACTGGTAGCCGCGATAGCTGCATTCGAGCGGCGCCATTTCGGTGGTGGTGTAGGCGGCGAAGTCGGCCGCCGTGATCACGCCGCCGCCCAGCTTTGCCGCTTTTTCCACGGCGGCCGGAATTGCGCCCTTGTAGAACGCGTCGGGCCCCTTCCTGGCGATCGCTTCGAGCGTGTTGGCCAGGTCTTTCTGCACCAGCCGGTCGCCGGGCTGCAGCGGCGTGCCGTCCTGGCGCAGGAAGATGCGCGCCGCTTCCGGGTCCTTCTTGAAGTAGGCCACGGTGGTGTCGAGGATGTCGGTGTCGCCACGGTTCAATATATAGCCTTCGCGCGCCAGCCTGATGGCCGGGGCCAGTACCTGCGCGCGCGTCAGCTTGCCGTATTTACGCTGCGCATAATCAAAACCGGCCACCGTGCCCGGCACGCCGACGGCCAGGTAGCCATGCAGGCTGGCGCCCGGCTTGAGCCTGCCGTCCGCATCCTGGTACATGGTGGCGCTGGCCGCGGCCGGCGCCTTTTCGCGGAAGTTGATAAAGGTATCCCTGCCATCGGCCAGGTGGATGGTCATGAAGCCGCCGCCGCCGATATTGCCGCAGCAGGCATTGACCACCGCCTGCGCATAGCCGACCGCCACCGCCGCGTCGATGGCATTGCCGCCGCGCTTTAAAATATCGACGCCGACCTGGCTGGCCAGGTGCTGCGACGAGACCACCATGCCGTTCTTTGCCTCCACGGCCGGCAAAGAGACGGCCTGGACGGCGGTGGAGATGGCCAGGGCCATCACGGTGATTGCGGCGGGAGCCAGGTGGCGCAGATGCATGACGGTGTTCCTTGGTGCCTGAAAAAAGACCATGGTACAGGCACAACAAGATTCATGCCCACTCGCGCATCGGCTTGCCGTCTATGCCAGCACCGCCTGCAAGGCCGCAAAATCATACGGTTTGACCAGCATGGCATTGGCCTGCGTGCCATCGACTTTCGCCTGTCCGCTGGCAATCACGATATGGATGGCGGGCTGCAGACGGCGCGCCGCTTCGGCCACCGAGGCGCCGGACATGCCGGGCAGGCCCAGGTCGGTGATCAGGATATCGTAGCTGGCCGCTTCCAGCGCTTTCAGGGCGGCAAAGCCATCGGTGGCCGATTCGACCTCGTGGCCCAGCAGCTGCAGCATGTCGAGCGTGATATTGCGTACGGCGTCCTCGTCCTCGACCAGCAGTATCTTGCGCACCGCCAGGGCCGGATCCTGCCGCGC
The DNA here is from genome assembly GCF_001677885.1 of Janthinobacterium psychrotolerans. GTDB lineage: Bacteria > Pseudomonadota > Gammaproteobacteria > Burkholderiales > Burkholderiaceae_D > Janthinobacterium > Janthinobacterium psychrotolerans. The sequence continues at coordinate 18,536 of NZ_LOCQ01000056.1, forward strand.
CAGGGTAACAGCCTGGGCGGTGGCCGCCACGCCGGATGTTTTGCGGTTGCCCAGCACCTGGCGGAGCTTGCGCGCCAGGCTGTCGCGCGAATAGGGTTTGCCCAGCAATTCCACGCCAGGATCGAGGCGCCCGCCATGGACAATCGAGTTTTCCGTGTAGCCCGAGGTAAACAGGACGGCCAGGTTGGGCAGCAGTTCCACCGCCTTGCGCGCCAGCTCGGCGCTGCGCAGCGGGCCCGGCATCACCACGTCGGTAAACAGCAGGTCGACCGCGATGCCGCTTTCCAGGATCGACAGCGCGGCGGCCGCATCGTTGGCTTTCAGCACGCGGTAGCCGAGGCCGCCCAGCATTTCGACCACGATGGCGCGCACTTCCTCGTCATCCTCGGCCACCAGGATGGTTTCCTCGCCGCCGGCCGCCTCGTCCATGACCACGGTTTCCTGGCGCGCTTCTTCATCCATCGAGCGCGGCAGGTAGACCTTGACGGTGGTGCCCTGCCCCAGTTCGCTGTAGATCTTGATATGGCCGCCCGACTGCTTGACGAAGCCGTACACCATCGACAGGCCCAGGCCGGTGCCCTTGCCTTCCGGCTTGGTTGAAAAGAAGGGGTCGAAGGCGTGTGCCAGCACCTCGGCCGTCATGCCGCAACCGGTGTCGGTGACCGACAGGGTCACATACTGGCCCGGCGACACATCGGCGTGGGTGCGGCAATACGGCTCGTCCAGATAGGCATTGCCCACCTCGATGGTCAGCCGGCCCGGGCCGTCCATGGCGTCGCGCGCATTGATGGCCAGGTTCAGCAAGGCCGTTTCCACTTGCGTCGGATCGACCAGGGTATTCCACAGGCCGCCCGAAACGATGGTTTCGATATCGATCGGTTCGCCCAGCGCATGGCGCAGCATGTCTTCCATGCCGGTGATCAGCTTGCCGATCTTCAGCACGCGCGGCTCCAGGGCCTGGCGCCGGCCAAAAGCGAGCAAAGAACTGGCCAGCTTGGCGCCCCGGTTGACGCCGCCGATGGCGTTTTCCACCCACTGGCCGGCGCGCGGATGGGCGAACGGCACCGTGGCCAGCATCTGCAGATTGCCGGAAATGACTTGCAGCAGGTTGTTGAAGTCGTGCGCCACGCCGCCCGTCAGCTTGCCGATGGCGTCCATCTTCTGCGACTGTTCCAACGCTTTTTCGGTCTGCTTCATGGCCAGCGCGGCGGCATGCTCGGCCGTGACGTCGCGCGCCACGGCGTGGATATACTGCGCGTCGGGCACCGCGCTCCAGGACAGGATGCTGTAGCCGCCATCCTTGCGCCGGTAGCGGTTTTCAAACTGGATGGTACGCGCGCCGCTCGCCAGCAGGCTCACCTGCTCCAGGGTGCTGGCGCGGTCGTCGGGATGCACGAGTTCCATGAAACTGGTGCCCAGCACCTCGGCCTTGGCCCAGCCCAGCACCGCCACGAACGCCGGGTTGAGCGACACCAGGGTGGTGTTGAAGTCGCTCACCAGCATGATTTCATTCGACAACCGCCACATGCGGTCGCGCTCGGCCGTGCGCATGCTGACCTGTTCGGCCAGGGTGGCGTTCAGGTGTTCGAGCTTGAGGGAATTGAGTTTTTGATCCTCGATATCGGTATTGGTGCCGATCCAGCTGATGACGCTGCCATCCTCGTCGCGGATCGGCAGCGCGCGTATCAAATGCCAGCGAAACTGGCCATCGTGGCGGCGCACGCGGTACTCGGTTTCAAAGGTGCGGCCCGTGTCGACCGAGGCGCGCCAGCGGGTGACGGCGCCAACGATATCGTCCGCATGCACCAGGCTGGGCCAGTTGTCGGCGTTCAATTCACCACGGCCGGCGCCGCTATAGGTGTAGATCTGGTCGCTGAACCAGTCCAGGTTGCCGGCGGCGTCGGCCGACCAGACCTGGTTGGGCATGGCCTGCGCCCACACGCGAAAGCGCGATTCGCCCTCGCGCCAGGCTTTTTCGGCCAGCACGCGCTGGGTCACGTCCGAACCCTGCACAAAGATGCCGGAGATCGCGCCGTCCTCGTCCGTCACTGGCTGGTAGACAAAATCGAGATAGGTCTCGTGGGCGGCCGTGCTGTCGGTGGCGGCCACGCTGAACGGCATCGCCAGCCCGGTATACGGCTCGCCGCTGGCGTACAGCGCGTCGAGCAGGCCGACAAAACCCTGTTCGGCCGCTTCCGGCAGGGCTTCGGCGATCGTCAAACCGATCAGTTCGCGGTGGCCCACCAGCGCCGCATAGGCGCGGTTGGCCTGGGTGATCGTGTGCTGCGGCCCTTGCAGCAGGACCATGAAACCGGGCGCCTGCTCGAACATCTGCGCCAGGCGCGCGTGCTCGCCCTTCAGCTTGCGTTCGGCATTGACCTTGTCGGTGGTATCGACCACCACGCAGATAATGCCGACGGCCTGGTCGTGGTCGTCGAAGATGGGCGAATAATCGAGGTTCAGCCAGAAACGCTGAAACTTGCCGTCGCGCATCCACGTCAGTTCCTGGTCGCGAAAACTCAGCGGTGCGCCAGCGAGCACCTGCGGGATGACGCCACGGTTGAAGTCGGCCAGGTCGGGAAAGGCCTCGGTGGCCGTCATGCCCATGATTTCGGGGTGGCGCGAGCCGGCAAAGGTGGCGTACGCTTCGTTATAGATCAGGGTGCCGTGCCGGCCCCACATGGTGACCATGGGAATCGGCGAGCGCACGATCATGGCCACCAGGTTGCGCATGGTCTGTGTCCAGCCGGCAATCGGCCCCACCGTGGAGCTGGTCCAGTCCTTTGCCAGGATAATGTCGCCGACCGTGCCCGCGCCTTGCAAAAATGTCGAAGTGGTAGCAAGTGAAGCGGTGGTCATGGAATCCCGGCATGGAAAGACAGCATATTAATGGTGATCAATTATACCGGCTTACGCCCGATGTAACGGCCCGCCATTTGCCGCGCAGGCGCCGCCAGCCGATCACCATGCCGGTGGCGCTCAGCGCCAGGCCACCCAGGCTGAGCAGTATCAGCACGCTTTCGCGCCACGGCCCGCTGCGCAGCAGCGGCGGCAGGTCCCAGCTGTGCAAAAAGCTGAACAGCCAGCGGCTCACGCGCTGGCGCCGGTCCACGCCCAGCGCCACCGTGCCCGTGTACGGGTCCAGATACACCCAGTTCGCCTGGGGATCGTCGAAGCGCAGCTGCAATACCGGCAAACGCCGCTCGACGGCGCCCATCATCGCTTCCGGTTCGCGGCCATAATAATAGCTGTCGTAGCTGCCCAGCCACGCGCTGCTTGCCTTGATGCCCGGCAGCAGTTTGCTGGCTGCATGCAAGAGTTGCGCCTGTGTCCACTGCTCGCGCACCACCAGCTGGCCGTCTTGCCGCATGATCAGCCGGGTACGGGCGGCGCCGTCGCGCGCCAGCAGGTAAGGCTGTTTGTTCAGCACCCGCCATTCCAGTTCCACCGCACGAAAACCCTGCGCCGCCAGCAAGCTCAACGCTAGCTGCGGCGCCAGGTCCAGCTGGCGCGCCGCCGGTGTACCACCCTGCCAGGCGGCAAGATCGGGCCGCCGGCCCTGCGGATCGAAGATATGAAACGGATTCATCGAGATCAGGCCGCTGAAAATCCAGGCGAACACAAAGCCGGCGAACAGCAGCCCCGTCACATGGTGCCAGCGCATCCACGATTCCCGGTAAGGCGTGCGCGCGCCCGACTTGTAGCGGCCGGCAAAACGCCAGCGCCAGATGCCGGCCACCGTGCCCGTCAGGGCCGTCAAGGTCGCCACCGCCGAAGAGATGATAATGATCCAGTTCCATACGGGATCGGTGGAGTGATTGCGCAAGGGATAGACCCAGTGCAGCCAGGCGCCGACAAAGTTCCACAGCCGCTGGTCGCGTGGCGCGTCGAGCACCACTTCGCCGGTGGCCGACGACAGGTACAACATGGTCTGCGCCGCATCCATCAGCTGCACCTGGTGCAAGGGCCGGTGCGCGTCCAGCGAGCGCGAGTGGGTCCAGCGGTCTTCCTGCAGCAAGCCCAGGTAGTGCGCGCCGGCGCCCGGCACAAAGGCGCGCGCCGAGGCCAGCGCGGTGTCGCGGCTGGCCGGTTGCAACAGTTTGCCGGTGACCGCATCGACTAGCCGCCAGCGAGCGCCGCCGTCGCGTACCTTCCAGCCGGGCCTGCCTGCCACCGTGGTCAGCACGATCTCGCGCGCATCGACCGGCATAGCCACCTGGGCCAGCGGCTGGCAGCAGCCGGCCAGCGGCAGCGGCGGCAGCGCCGCCAGGCGCTCCCACGGCGTCAGCTTCGGATAACCGACAAACAGCATCACCATGCCGCTGATAAACCACAGCAGCATCAGCACGCAGGCAGCCACGCCGGTCCAGCGGTGCAGCTGATACAGCAGGCGTTTGAGCGTCGACATCATCAGTAGCGGTAATGCACGGTCGCTTCCACGCCGGCGCCGGTGGACGTTTTGAAGAGCGGGGGCAAGGCAAAGCCAGCCATCGCATAGTGATTAGTGACCATTATTTTCTCACCCATCATCAGAAGCGCAGGCTGGCCGTGGCGGTCAGCGCGCGGCCATCGCCCGGCGCATGGCGCGTCACGTCGTTGATCCACACGTAGTCGACATAGCGGTCGGCCACATTGTTCAGCTGCAGGTCGAACGACAGCGACGGCGACATGCGGTAGCTGGCGCCCAGGTTCAGCAAGACGTACGCGCCGTATTTGCGGCCGGTATTGGCGCTGGTCAGAAAATAGCTGCCCTGGCCATTGGCCCAGGCCGACAGTTTCACGGCCGGGGTCATGCTCCAGTCGTAGCCGGCGGAAAACACATGGTTCGGCACATGGTCGATCTGCTTGCCCAGGGTGGCCGGTGCGGCCGGGTCGGGTTCGACGATGCGCGAGCGCTGGCGCGCATACGCCAGCCAGCCCGCATGGCTGCCGGCGTGGGCATTGAACTGCAGGTCGATGCCTACACGGCGCGTCTTGCCGACGTTTTCCGAGTCGCCGGCCGGGTCGTTGAGCTTGCGCTTGACCTCTCCGCTGGCGTCCTGGCGCCAGGCGGCCAGGCGGCCGTCCAGCCACGGCAGCGGCGTCCATTTCACGCCGCTTTCCCAGCCGTCATTGATCGATGGCCGCAACTGGTTCACATTGCCGCGGTAGGCCGCCGCACCCGCGCCGACCTGGAAGGTGCGGCCCCAGTTGGCGTAGACGGTGGCCGCGCGCCATGGGCTGTAGGCGGCGCTGAACTTGGGCTGATGGATCACGCCATAGTCCTGGATTGGAAAATGCGCGTTTTTCGACGGGTCGGAAAAATGGCCCAGCACCTTGTCGATCCGGTAGCCGGGCATCAGTTTCAGCCCGTCGACGGGCGTGAGCACCGCCTGCAGATAGCCGCCCCAGGTATCGAAATCGAAACGCTGGTCGCGCATGGTGGCCGTGCGTACCTTGTCGACCGTGCTGTAGCGCGGGCTGCGGTTGTGCTGGTGCTCGGCGTTGACACCGGCTTCCAGCGACGCGGTGCGCAGCCATTGCGGCCGATAGCTGAGGCTGGCCAGCACGCCAACGTGGTTTTCGTCGATGATGCGTTCCTGCTGGCTGGTGCGCAGCGAATAGCGCAGCCAGCGCTGGTCGCGCACGGCGTTGGCATAGACCTTGGCGGACAAGGACAGCTCGGGCGACAAGGTGGTATCGAGTGCCAGGCCCAGCTGACTCATTTCGCGCTGGCCGCCGGTGCTGCGCGCATAGGCATACGACGAGCCTGGCGCGCGGCGGGCATCGGCCTCTTCCAGGTAGCCGGCCTCGTCGCCATCGCTTTGCGTATGGCGCGCGCTGGCCACGATGCGCGTGCCGCCGTCGTCAGTGGTGTAACCCCATTTGCCGGCCACCGAGACTTTCCGGAAACCCGCATTCTGGCGGTAGCCGGCCGAGCGCAGATAGCCGGCCGAGTAATTCTGCGTCCAGTTGCCCGCTTCCATGCCCTTGACCAGCTGGATCTGGCGCGTGTCGAAGCTGCCGTAGCCGAGCCTGGCTTCATCGTAGTTGCCGCCGGTGCGCGTATGGACCGTGGCGTTGCCGGCGATATTGTGCAGGCCGTAGCGCGGATCGTTGGTGCCGCGCACGACTTCGATATTGCTGATCTCCAATGGAAACAACATGTCGAGAAACGGCATGCCGCCCGCATTGTCGTTGGCGGGCATGCCGTCGATCAGCAGTTTCACGGCATTGACTTCGCCTTCGCCGTTAAAGCCGCGAAACGACAGCTTGCCCGACTCATTACCTTGCCGAAATTGCGTGAGCATCACGCCGGGTGCGCGGGCAAACAGCTGCCAGGCATGGCTCACTTGCTGCTGCTGAATCTGCTCTGGGGCGACAATATCGACCGAGGTGAGCATGTCGCGCGCGGACAGCGGACCGCTGCGCCGGGCGGACACTTCGACGCTGCCGATCTGCAAGGCCGGCGTTGCGTCAATGTCGGTATTTGGCTCTGGCAAGGCTTGCGCGAACGCCGGTGCGCAGCACAGCAAGGCGGAAAACAGGCGCAGCGGCGCGGCGCCGCCTGCTCCGGCAGGAACATGGAAATGCTTGGATAACATAAAAAACCCGTCTGAAAGAACTGATGATCAGGACGACCGCAAGGCCGCCTGCGCGGTGAGATCAGGACAGGACGGGTGGTGCGCGGGGATTGCCGCTGGACCACAGGAACAGTGGCGCCGGCGCGCGGTAGTACAAGGGAGGGTAAATGTCGTGGCCGCCGCTGACGGCAAAACTCAGCGACAGGCCGGGCAGCAAGGCGAACGAGCCGGCATGGGTGCTGCAATACGGGCAATGCTCGAAAGCATGGACGACCGGGTCCATGCCGTTTTTTTTCACATCCACATCCGCTCCCACCTCGACCGTGCCATCAACGGTACAGATTTGCATCAGCAGGGAGGACGGGATGGCGACAGATGGCGCAGCCAGCGCATGCGAAATCGATGGCGCAACGGCGGCAAACAGCACGGCCAGGATGGCCAGCCAGATTTGCAGCGTTTGTCGTTTCATCGGTCTGTACATGCCGGTATTATAACGAGCAAATATGCTTTTCAGCCAGTGGCCAGCCGCCCTGCCCGCCTTTTCCTTAGCCATACGTGCACGCCGGTCACGCTGAGCACAGTTACAAGCAGCCCCATCAGGCACACCAGCAGCTGCAGCGGCCAGCCCCACATGGCCGCCATATGCAAGGTGGCGAACCAGGTCGACAGCGTATCGCCGGCCGCCGCGCCGGTCGGCAGCCACAGTCCAAGCAACGCGCCCGTATCGGCATGCATGACCAGCCGGGTATGGCCGCCCTGGTGGCGGATATCGTGGCTGCTGCGCACGTCATAGCGATAGATGGCGCGCTGCGGATCGTACAGCAGCGCTTTTTCCGCCAGCACGGCAAAGCCGCCGACTTGCGCCTGCTGCGCCATCAGCCGGCGTGCGGCGGGCAAGGCCTGCTCCCAGGACAGCCCCGGTTTCAACTGCGGCCTGGCCAGCTTCGGTATCGATTCCAGGCCGCGCTGATGGGCGAATGCGGCTCTCATCACCGGCTCATAGACTTGCGGCAAATTGAAGGCCACGCTGCTCCAGGCCAGCACGAACAGCATGGCCCAGGTCCACAGGCCGCCTGCGCGGTGCAGATTGAAGCTGATTTTATAGGCGCTGCCGCGGCGAAACTTCCAGGCCTGCCACCAGCGCGCCGGCCATCGCCGGGCCGGCTCCCCGCTTGTGCGGCTGTTCGGCAAGGTCAGCCAGGCGCCGGCAAAGCAGTCCAGCGTCCACAGCAAGGAGATGATGCCGAACAACAAGGTGCCGATACCGTCCAAGGCCAGCGAGTAATGCAGGCGGTAGATAAACGGCATCAGGTTTTTCACACCCTGGGCAATATCGCCCCAGCGCCGCTGGCCCAGCGTTTGGCCGGTGTAAGGATCGACAAATACCTGGTCGTTCGCCAGCTTCTGGCCCTTGGCCAGTGGCCGCAAGGCAAACAGCACCGAGTGGCCATCGGTAAATTCCAGCGGCAGCCGCGCCACCAGCGCGTCCGGATAGCGCGCCGCCACCTGCGCGTGCAGCAGCACCGGCTCCAGCCTGGCGGCAGCCGCCGGCGCCGTCACGCGGAACAGTTGCGGGCTGATGGCCGCTTCCAGTTCCTCGTTCCAGGACAGCAAGCTGCCGGTAATGCCGGCAAGCACCAGGAACAGGGCCAGCAGCAGGCCCACGTAGCGGTGCACCAGCAGCATCACGGCGCGCATGGCGCCCCTTACCACTGGTAGGACAAGGTGGCGGTGGCATGGCGCTGATCGCCATAGGTGCAGATGGCAAATTCGCAATAGGTATATTGCTTGTTGCCCAGGTTGCTGACATTGGCCGTCAATTGCCAGTTGCGGCTGAGGCGGTAGCTGAGCATGGCGTCGATCACGGTATAGGCCGGCATGGAACGGCTCATGCCCGACGGCTGCGTCGACCCCTTGTAGCGCACGCCGGCGCCGGTGGTCAGTTGCGGCAGGCCCAGGCGGGCGAAGCTGTAGTCCAGCCACAGCGCCGCCTGGTGGAATGGCGTGTCTTCGCTGCGTTGGCCGATTTCGCTGGCGATCGTGCTGCGCGTGGTGCGCGCATCGGTATAGGCGTAGGACGCGATCAGGCTGGCGCCACGGCTCAGCTCGGCCTTCGCTTCCAGCTCCAGCCCTTTCGAGCGCACCTGACCGGCCTGGCGATACACATCGTTGCCGGCGTCGTATTTGAGCACATCGGTTTGCGTCAGTTCATACACGGCCGCGCTCAGCAGCATATTGCTGTCCGGCGGCTGGTAGCGCACGCCGGCTTCATATTGCTTGCCGCCGGTGGGCTTGAAGGACTGGCCGTTGGCGGCGGCCACCGCCACCGGGAAGAACGATTCGCTGTAGCTGACATAGGGCGCGAAGCCGCTGGCCGTCTTGTAGACCAGGCCGGCGCGCCAGGTGGTGGCCGAGTCGTCCTTGTCGAGCCTGCTACCGTTGCGGCGCAGGGTCTGCTCCTGGCTGGCCCAGTCGTGGCGCGCGCCCAGCAGCATGGTCCAGGTCTCGCCCAGGCTGACCTGGTCCTGCAGGTAGATGCCTTTTTGCAAGATCGCTATGCGGGAACCACGGTCGACGCTGCGCGCGCGGTTCACCGTCACCTGCTGGCCATAGTTATAGGCCAGCAGGTTCAAGGTGGGCGCGTTGCCGCGAAAATTGCGTGAATCATACGTGGTCTGGTAGGCGTCCACGCCAGCGAGCACAGCATGCTCCATGCCCCAAAGCTGCCAGTTGCTGGTGGCATTGGTGTCGCTGACGATGCCGCGCACCTGTTCGCGCCGGTCGCTGTACTGGCGCGCCAGCAAACCGCGCTCGCTGGCGTTGCGCAGCGCCGCCGCCGTGGTCTGCACCTGCAGGTAGTTCCAGGCCACGTTCGCCTCGAAATAGCGCAGCTTGTGGCTCACTTTGACCTTGTCGCTGAAACGGTGCTCGAACTCATAGCCGATCGCATGCATGTCGCCGTTCATCTTGTCGTAAGCGGGCTCGCCGATAAACGCCCCGCGCCTTATGCGCACGGCGCCGGTGCCGACGCCTTCGACCAGCTGGTACGGCAGCGGCGCGGAAAAGCGCGTCGTCGTTTTTTGATAGAACGACAGGATGGTCAGCGACGTATCCGCATTCGGGCGCCAGGTCAGCGCGGGCGCGAGATACAGCTTGTCGTCGTTCAGGTAATCCTGGGACGTATTGCTTTTGCGGTCCAGCATGGTCAGGCGATAATCGAGCGTGTCGCTGCCCGGGACCTTGCCACCGACATCGACGGCGACCTGCTTGCGGCCGTGGCTGCCCGTCTGCAGCTGGACTTCGCGCACCGGCGCGCTGCCCGGGCGCTTGCTGACGGCATTGATCACGCCGCCCGGCGACAGCTGGCCGTACAGCACCGACGCTGCGCCGCGCAGCACTTCCACCCGCTCCAGGCCGAACGGCTCCTGGGTGCCGTCATAGGAATTGTTTTGCAGCCGCATGCCGTCGCGCATCGAGCCGCTGGTGGCGGATTCCACATCCATGCCACGGATGCGGAAGCGGTCGGCCGTGCGATTGAAGCTGGTGGGCTGGCTGGTAAAGCCCGGCGTGTAATTGAGCGCCTGCGACAGGGTTTCGGCCTGGCGGTTGCGCAATTCGTCGTTGGTGACGACCGAGATCGACTGCGGGGTGTCGATAATCGCCGTATCGGTCTTGCTGCCGGCGGCCGAGCGTTTCGCGACATAGCCGACTACCGGGCCGATCGGCGTTTCGCGCTCGGCGCTGGCCGTGACGCTGATACCGGCCAAGGTCACGGTTTCAGCCTTGGGGACGGGCTTGACCACCACCACCCTGCCTTCCTGGGCCGCCTGCAAACCGCTGCCGGCCAGCAGGCGTTCAAGCGCCTGCGGTGCGCTCAGGGCACCTGATACGGCCGGCGCATGCTTGCCGGCCACCAGGTCCGGGTGCACGATCAACTGGAAACTGGCTTGGCGCGCCAGCTCGTTCAAGGCCGAACCCAGCGGCTGGGCCGGCAAGGCGATGGCAAAGCTGGCGGCGTTCTGCGCCAGCACAGGCGTGCTGGCCAGGGTGGCGGCGATGGCGACGACGATGGCGACGACGATGGTCAGGGGAACACAATAAAAACGGGGCTGCGGCATGCGGATGGTCTCCAGGGTCAACACGGTAAACAAGAATCACTACCAATGCAGACGCGCGAGCTGGCCGCAACTTGAGGTGCACTTTCAAGTTTTTTGCATTTATTTTGCTGCCCGGCGTTGCGCGATGATTTCCGTCACGTTGCCGTGCTTGCGCAGCTGTACCGGCAAGACCTGCGGCAAGGCGCTGCCGAAATCGGCCGCCAGGCGCGTATCGAAACTGCCGTTGACGCGCATGGCGGCTACCTCGGCATCCTTGATGAGCAGACTGGTATCGCCATAGCGCTCGAATTCGGCCACCGCCTGCGCCAATGGCGTGTTGTCAAAATTGATGCGGCCTTCGCGCCACAGCAGAGCGCCGTGGGCCAGCCGCGTATCGACCGTGCCGAGCGCGCCAGTGCGGTTGGCCTGCACCGATTCGCCGGCCGTCAGTTCCATCGCGCCGGCGCCGCCCGTCGCATGCAGGGGCGCCACCCTTACCCGGCCGTCCTCCACCGTCACGGTTTCCCCGGCCAGGCCCAGCCCGGCATGGGTATTGCGCACGGCAAAGCGCGTGCCGACCACGGTCACGCGCAGGCTGTCGGTCAGCACGTCAAAGGGCCGTTCCTTGTCGGCGCGCACATAGAAATTGGCCTGGCCTTCAGGCAGGCGCACCTCGCGCCGCTGGCGGTACAAGGTCACTTCCACCCGCGTGGCCGTATCGAGTTTCAACACGCTGCCGTCGGGCAAGTGCACATCGAGCAGTTCGCCGCGCGCGCTGGCAAAGCTTTGATGGAAGACGGGCTGCTGCTGGACATGGTCCCAGCCAAGCCAGCCGGCGCCCATGACGCAGATGGCCAGCGCCGCGCTCGCCAAGCCCTGCCAGGCAAAGGCAGGTTTTTTGCGGGCCGGCATCGCCTTGGCCAGTTGCGCAACGGCCGTGGGATGCAGTTCGCCCAGGCCGCTCCAGACGTGCTGCATGCGCGCATACGCTTGGCTGTGTGCCGTATCGGCGTCCAGCCAGGCCTGGAACTGCGCTTCTTCGCTGGCGCTGAGGCCATCCTGGCGGCGTACCTGCCAACTGGCCGCCGCCAGGTCAAGATCGATGGTCCGAGTCATGCCAAAGGCCCCCGCTTTGCCGAATGCGGCCAGCTGTCAGGCAGGCCCAGCCGGTCCTCGCACGCCTTGCAGGCCAGTACCGCGCGGATAATGTGCTGCGCCACCATATTCTTTGAAATGCCCATGTGCTCGGCCACCTCTTGGTGCGACAGGCCGTCGAAACGGTTCAGCACAAAGGCTTCCCGGCAACGCGGCGGCAGCGCCTCGATCACGGCGGCAAAGGCCAGCGCCTGCTGTTCGTGGGCATACACGGACTCCGGTTCCAGGTGCGCGGGCGCTGCCGGCTGCTCCGATTCCGGCAGGCTGTCGAAATCGTCATGCTGGCGTACCGACGCGCGCCGGTGGCGGTCGATGATCAGGCGCCGCGCCGTCTGGTGCAGCAAGGCGCGCGGCTCGGGGATGTCCTGGCCGGCATTGCGCACCGCCAGCACGCGTGCATAGCTTTCCTGCACCACGTCGGCCGCCACATCGCGGTCGCGCACCATGCGCGCGCAAAAATTCAGCAGCTCTCGGTAATAATGCTCAAGCACAGGTCTGGCACAGCCGTGAAAGATGAACCGTGCAGATATGGCGGCGGCTGATCTGTAGGTGCAATTGTAAATAGGAAAGATTCTCATTATGCCGTGCGGGGCCTGGGCTGTCGAGTCAAATCGTCACTGGCGCCGTGCGGTTCAGTATCAACAGCTGCCTGACATCGTCATCGTCGCCTGCCATCGGATACAGCACCACCGCATAAGCGCCTGGCGCCGTGCGATTGAGACTGGAAATGACCAGCTTGTCATGCGGCAGTTCCAGCACCTCGCCGTTCAGGAGATTACGATAGCCGCCCGCATCCTTGCTGTAGTACAGCTCGATCAGTTGGTTTTTCCTGGTGGTCAGCCAGCCGTTGCCGAACTCGCAATTAAAGCGCGTTACCAAGGTGTCGCCGCCGATGGGCTCGGGCCGCCAGGTATTGAAGAACTCATCTTCGAAGGCGATCAGGTTGATGATCTCGCTGTTGCCTGCCATATCGATCTTGACGATCACGAGTTGGCCCGCATGCTGGGCCAGCAAGCAGGAATCGCCATCAAACGACAGTGTCAGTATCTGCAAGCCATAAATACCGTTGGCCGCGATGCTCCTGCGCCGCAGTTCATTGCCCTGCGCATCGATTTCACGATGCAGCCTATCATCGTCCACATGCGCCAGTAGCTGTATGGTCGAGCCGGTAATCGCCACCTTGTTATTGCCCGGCAGTGACAGCTTGAGATTGCTTTTCTTCTGCAGCAAGTCGTCTTCGAAATGCATCACCAGCAATTTATCGGGCTTGGTATCGGACCAGTCGGCAGCGTGAAAAATCGATGCCGTTTCCGTGCTGCCAATAAAGTCGCCGACAAACGGCCTGGTGCCTTTCGGCAGATCGACCTGCTCGCGCTGGAACACGGGAAGGCTGATTTCCAGTTCCTTGTCGGGGTGATAAGGCACGATGGAAACCCAGGCCTGCCGCCGCGGGCTGAGAAACAGGGCCGGCAGGATGCCGTCGTCCTCGGCGAAATGGTCGGCCTGGCCATCCCTGCTCACCACCGTATAGACCAGCTGGTAGCTGCCGTCTTCGCGGTACACATAGTTGGTCAGCAGGCTTGTTTCGCCCGAGGCGATGCTGTCCTTGGCCGACAGCGAGGTATCGACAGTCAGGGTGGTCAGCGTGCCATGGCTGGTGGCGGTCATGCTTGCTTGAAATGGCTGGACTGGGCTGAGGTTTTTCATGGCGCTCCGCTGATGGCGTTCAATGTGGGATCTTAGCGCAATTCGCCCAGTGACTGCTGGCGCCGGATAATGTCCACCAGCGTCCTCAAGGCCGGGTGATTGTGGCGCCGGCTGCTGTAATACATATGAAACGGTTCGCCGCGCGCCGCGTGCTGGTCCAGCACCACCCGCAGGCTGCCCTCGGCCAGCTCAAGCGCAATACGGCTTTCCAGCAGATAGCCCAGGCCCACGCCGGCCTTGGCGGCGGTGATGGTGGTGGCCGTGTCGTTGATGGTGATCAGGCCCGGCACGCGGATGCCGCGCTTGGCCGGCTTTTGTCCGCCAACGCCGCTGCTCAGTTCCCAGCGATAGCTGGAATTGTCGCCCAGCAGCAATTGCAAGCAGCTGTGCTGCGCCAGGTCGTCCAGCTGTTGCGGCACGCCATGGCGCGCCAGGTAGGCGGGCGAACCGGCCACCACCCAGCGCTGCGGACCGGACAGCGGCACGGCGATCATGTCTTCCGGCACGTAGTCGCCATAGCGGATGCCGGCGTCGTAGCCGCCGGCAACGATATCGATGGGCCGGTCTTCCACCACCACCGTCAGTTTCACGTGCGGACACAGGCGGGCAAATTCGGGCAGCGCCGGTGCGATCATCAGGTGGGCCGCGTCGGCAAAGACATTGATGCGCAATTCGCCGAAGCGGCCGGCGCCGGGCGCGTCGATTTCGGCCAGCGCATGGCCGATGGTGTCGAAACCCTCTTCCAGCCGCGCCGACAGGGCCAGGCCCGTATCGGTCGGCGCCACGGCGCGGCTGGAGCGGTTCAGCAGCTTTGCACCCAGCCGCTCTTCCAGGCGGCGCATGGCGTGGCTGGCCGCCGACGGCGTCAGGCCCAGCTGGATGGCGGCCGCCTTGAAGCTGCGCGTGCGCATAATGGTCAAAAAAACCCGCAGGTCGGCCAGTTCGATACGGTCAAAGACGGACATGGATAAAAAAGTAGAGATGAAAATTCGTAAGCATTTCAATGAATCAGATTCACTTCAAATCTTATCATGGCCGCCCTCATCCACAGTACGATGGTGGCCACCATCATATCGACACCGGAGCGGCAATGAATCCATCAGCAAACATGAGCCTGGGCGACCTGGCCGGCAAGCGCATCCTGATCACCGGTGGCTCGACCGGCATCGGCGCTGCCGTGGCGCTGGGCTTTGCGGCGCAAGGGGTGCGCCTGGTGCTGCACTACAACGCCAGCTTCGAGCCCGCCGAGGCACTGCGTGCTCAGTATCCCGAAAACATTACCCTGCTGCAGGGCGACCTGGCCGAGCCGGGTGCGGTGGCGCGCGTGGTCGACGAGGCGGCGCGCCTGCTCGGCGGCCTGGACGGGCTCATCAACAATGCCGGCAGCATGCTGGGCCGCATACCCACCACGCAGGCGACCGATGCCCACTTCGACGACGTGCTGAACCTGAACGCCAGGTCGGTCTGGCAGGCCAGCATCGCCGCCCACCCGCACCTGAAAGCGGCCGGCGGCGGCTTTATCATCAATACCACCTCGATCGCGGCCAGGAATGGCGGCGGTGGCGGCGCGGTGCTGTATGCGGCGGCCAAGAGCTTTGTCAGCAACCTGACGCGCGGCCAGGCCAAGGAATTCGTGGCCGACAAGATTCGCGTCAACGCGGTGGCGCCCGGCCTGATACTGACGCCGTTCCACGAGCGCGATACGCCCGAGCACATGATGGCGGCGCAAAGCGCCGCCATTCCCATGGGCCGCGCCGGCCTGCCGCAGGAATGCGTGGGCGCCTTTTTGTTCCTGGCCTCGGAAGCGCTGTCCGGCTATATCACGGGACAGATTATTGAAGTCAACGGCGGCCAACTCATGCCATAACAGAAGGATAGAAAATGAAACAACGCGTATTCGGCCGTACCGGCCACAGCATTTCCGAAATTGGCTTTGGCGCCTGGGCCATCGGCGGCGCCTGGGGCGACGTCAGCAGCGAGGACGCCAAGGCGGCCCTGCATGCGGCGCTCGACGCCGGCACCAACTTTATCGACACGGCCGACGTCTATGGCGACGGCCGCTCCGAGCGCTTTATTGCCGAAGTGCTCAAGGAGCGCGGCGGCGCAAAACCGTATGTGGCGAGCAAGGCCGGGCGCCGCTTGTCGCCGCACGTGGCCGACGGCTACAACGAAGAAAACCTGGTGGCCTTTGTCGAGCGCTCGCTGGTCAACCTCGATACCGACTGCCTGGACCTGGTGCAGCTGCACTGCCCGCCACCGGACGTCTATTACCGCCCGGAAGTGTTCGATGCGATGGACCGCATGGTCACCGCCGGCAAGATCCGCCACTATGGCGTGTCGGTGGAAAAGGTCGAGGAAGCCTTGAAGGCGATCGAATACCCGAACGTGGCCTCGATCCAGATCATCTACAATATTTTTCGCCAGCGCCCGAACCAGCTGTTTTTCGCGGAGGCGAAAAAGCGCGATATCGGCGTGATCGTGCGCGTGCCGCTGGCCTCGGGCGTGCTGACGGGCAAGATGCACGCCAACACGGCGTTTGCGGCCGACGACCACCGCGCCTTCAACCGCAATGGCGAAGCGTTCGACAAGGGGGAAACCTTCTCCGGCGTGCCGTATGAGGTGGCGCTGGAGGTGGTAGAGGAAATCCGCCGCCTGGTGCCGGGCAATGCCACGATGGCGCAGTTCGCCCTGCGCTGGATCCTGATGGAAGACAGCGTCAGTACCGTGATCCCGGGCGCGCGCAATGCACAGCAGGCGGCAGCGAACAGCGCCGCCAGCAACCTGGCCGCCCTGAGCGCGGACACCATGGACGCCTTGCGCGCCATTTACCAGCATCGCATCGCCCCATTTGTGCATCAGCGCTGGTAAGATTGCGGCTCCTGTGTGACTTAGAAGAAAGAGAATCGATGTCAGCTATCAAACTGGGTATTGTCGGCGTCGGCAAGATTGCCACCGACCAGCATTTGCCCGCCATCGCCGCCAACGGCGACTTTCAACTGCTGGCCTCGGCCAGCCGCAACGCCACCGTTCCAGGCCTGCCGGGCTTCACGTCCATCGACGAGATGCTGGCGCAGCAGCCGGACATCGAAGCCGTTGCCCTGTGCATGCCGCCCCAGCACCGCTACCAGGCGGCGCGCGCCGCGCTGTTGGCCGGCAAGCATGTGTTCATGGAAAAGCCACCCGGCGCCACCCTGTCGGAAGTGGAAGACCTGGACCAGCTGGCCCAGTCCAGGGGCGTGACGCTGTTCGCCAGCTGGCACTCGCGCCATGCGCCGGCGGTGCAGGTCATCAAGGCCTTCCTGGCCAAGCATGCGCCGCGCCAGGTGCATGTGATCTGGAAGGAAGACGTGCGCCACTGGCATCCGGGCCAGGAATGGATCTGGGAAGCCGGTGGCCTGGGCGTGTTCGATCCGGGCATCAACGCCCTGTCGATCGTCACGGAAATTTTGCCGACCGCCATGTTCCTGAAATCGGGCGTGCTGGAGTTCCCGGCCAACCGCGACGCGCCGATCGCCGCCGACCTGCGCTTTACCGACGCCAACGGCCTGGACGTGCACGCCGAATTCGACTGGCGCCAGACCGGCAAGCAAAGCTGGGACATTATCATCACCACCGAAGCCGGTGTGCTGCGCATGGCCGATGGCGGTGCCAAACTGTGGCTGGACGATGTGGCGCAAGAACTGGGCGATGAAGGCGAGTACCCTTCGCTGTATCGCCATTTCGCCGCTCTGGTACAAAACGGCAAATCGGACGTCGACCTGTCGCCGCTGCGCCATGTGGCCGACGCCTTTATGCTGGGCAAGCGCAAGGCCGTCGAAGACTTCCACAGCTAAGACTGGCAGTTGGCCGGGATCGCGCCCTGCCGCGGCCCCGGTCTTGATCAGTATCAAGGTGCGCCGGGCAATCCGGCGCCTAAGTGGGGTCACGCACGGTGGACCCGCTGATCGCCCCTTAAGTTGGCCTGGGGCGCCCCCGTGCGGGCAGCAGACGGCTGCGCTCACTGCCTGCCCTGCTGCGATTTTTCATGGAGTGATCTATGGCTATCCAGTTAAAACCGGTCAAATCCCAGGTCATGGTCATCACCGGCGCCACCAGCGGCATCGGCTTGACCACCGCGCGGGCGGCGGCCCGCAAAGGCGCGCGCCTGGTGCTGGCGGCGCGCGACAGCGACGCGTTGGACCAGCTCGTCACACAATTGCGCGCCGATGGTGCCGAGGCGCTGGCCGTTCCCGTCGATGTCGGCGTGCGCGAGCAGGTCGAGGCATTGGCCCGCGCCGCCATGGAACGCCATGGCCGCATCGATACCTGGGTCAACAATGCCGGTATTTCCATCTATGGCCGCCTGCAGGAGGTGCCGCTGGCCGACCAGGAACGGCTGTTCCAGACCAACTTCTGGGGTATCGTGCATGGCTCGCTGGTGGCGCTGGAACAAATGAAAGACGGCGGCGCCATTATCAATCTCGGCAGCGAAGTGTCGGACCGGGCCGTACCGCTGCAAGGCATGTACAGCGCATCGAAGCATGCGGTCAAGGGTTTTACCGATGCCTTGCGCATGGAAATCGAGAACGATGGCAAGCCGGTGTCGGTCACCCTGATCAAGCCGGCCGGCATCGACACCCAGTTCACCAGCCACGCGCGCAACTACATGAAGAACGAACCCGAACTGCCGGCGCCGCTGTATGCGCCCGAACTGGTTGCCGACGCCATCCTGTACGCGGCCGAACATCCGCGGCGCGATATCTTCGTGGGTGGCGCCTCGCGGCTGATTTCGCTCGAAGGCATGATCATGCCGCGCCTGCTCGACAAATTCATGAATCTGTTCATGTTCCGCCAGCAGCAAAAAGCGCAATTGTCGGCGCCGCAGCGCGGCGACGCACTGTATAAGCCAGGCAAGCAAGGCTTGCGCCAGCGCGAGGGCGGCCGCAGCAGCAAGGTCCACGAGCATTCGGCATATACTTACCTGACGACGCGCGGCAAGCCAGTCGCCCTGAGCCTGCTGGCCGGCGGTGTACTGCTGGCGGCGTGGAAACTGTCCCATGGCACGCGCGAACACCATCGATAATCAACAGGAGACGCAACACATGCCAAGCGCCATCACCATACTGACCGAAGGCTTTGCCGACTGGGAAACCGGCCTGTTCAACGCTACCGCCCGCCTGTATTACGGCTTCGATACGCGCTTTGCCACGCCGCAGGGCAAACCCGTGACGTCGTCGGGCGGCATGCTGGTCACGCCACAGCTGGCGATCGAGGACATCGGGCTCGATGGCCTTGACGTACTGCTGCTGTGCGGCGGCCCGGGCTGGCAAAACGCCGGCGCGCCCGATATCAAGGCGCTGCTGCTCGACGCGCAACGGCGCCAGGTGGTGCTGGCCGGCATCTGCGACGGCACCCGCGTGCTGGCGCAGGCGGGCCTGCTCGACCGTGTACGCCATACCTCGAATTCGGCCGACAATCTGGCGTCCATCGGCACCTATGCCGGCGCGGCGCTGTACCAGGACGTGCCGCATGCGGTGGCGGACCAGCGCGTGATCACGGCGCCCGGCACCGCGCCGGTGACCTTCACGGCCGCGGTGCTGGCGGCGCTGGGCATTGCCGACGATGGCCTGAAAGGCTACCTGGCCTTGCATGCCGCCGAACACCGCGACCAAGGATAAGCGCTACCACTTTTTACCCATTGCAGACCCGTTGCTCGTGTACCTGCCTGGAAGCCACGAAAATGACCTTATTGCTGAAAGCAGTCACGAGTTTATTGGTCCTTTGCCTGTTCCCGGCAGCACAGGCGCAGACGGATGACTATACGGCCAGGATCGACCGGCTGATCCTTGAAAAGAGCCCCCGCAGTTTCAATGGCGTCATTCTGATCACGCAACACGGCAAAACAAAATATTCACGAGCCGTGGGTTACGCTGACAGGGAGAAAAAAATAGCATTGAAGCCCAACGACAATTTCAGGATCATGTCGAACAGCAAACAGATCACGGCGGTACTGATACTGCGAGAGGTTGAGAAAGGCACGATAGACCTGCATAGCCCTGTCAGAAAATACCTGCCGGACCTGCCGCAGGCTTGGGCAGACACGGTGACGGTGCATCAATTGCTTAATTTTTCAGCAGGCATCACCGAGATGGACCAGCCTTTGAGCTTCCCGCCGGGCACGGATTTTTTATATGGCGTGACAGCGTACAGCATGCTGGGCGCCATTATTGAAAAGGCCAGCGGGCAGAAATACATCCAGGCGGCAAACGGGCTGTTCCGGGAATTGGGCATGAACAGCAGTTTTTGCTACGAGGAGGATAAAAACAATGACGTCATCAAGGGCTACGTCAATTCAAACAATACTTTCACATTGAAACAGCACCCGGTCCAGGGCGCAGCCTGGCTGGCTTTCATCCCCGCTGGCGGCATGGTATCGAATGCAAGCGACTTGAATCTCTGGGACCAAAAGCTACATCATGGCCAAATCCTGACGCCGTCCGCCTACAAGCTGATGACCAGTTACAACATCGCCAGCCAGCACGTGGCGTTTGGCGACGAAAAAATCGGTTATGGCTACGGCGTGTATGTGAACGACAACATCCCGGCCAGCTATATCGGCCACTCGGGCAAGGGGCTGGGTTTCGCGTCCATCAAGGTCTACTTTCCCGGGAAAGATGTCGATCTGATCGTGCTGGAAAACCAGTCCAGCGAAGACAGCGCGCTGCATTACCACTTCGAAATCAAAATCCGGGAGATCGTGATGGACAGCAGTCTTTCAAGGTAAGCCGCAGGTCACCGGACCACGGCGGCGGCTGGAAGCGCCAAAACTGCCTCAGATCAAGATTTTCGCCCCGTTTATCCCCGTGTTTTCGTGCTTTTGCAGCCGGATCTTGCCATCGGCACTATAATGTCGGCACCGCGAGCGGCGACATTGGTGGCGATAGACGGTAACAATTTCATGTCGGGGCCAGTACAATAGCGGCTGGACCACCATGGGGTACCACTTTTTGCCAGCAGTTGCCAGCACCTAACCATTTTTTGACCAGCAAACAAATACTATGAGTTCGATGAATGAAGAGCGCGTCTTAAGCGTGCACCACTGGACGGATACCCTGTTCTCCTTTACGACCACGCGCGATCCTTCGTTGCGTTTCTCGAATGGCCATTTCACGATGATCGGCCTGCGCGTGGACGGCAAGCCGCTGCTGCGCGCCTACAGCATCGCCAGCGCCAACTACGAAGAGCACCTGGAGTTTTTCAGCATCAAGGTACCGGGCGGCCCGCTGACCTCGCGCCTGCAGCACCTGGAAGTGGGCGATACCGTGATCGTCGGCCGCAAGCCGACCGGTACCCTGGTCTCCGACTACCTGCTGCCAGGCAAGCGCCTGTACATGCTGTCGACCGGCACCGGCCTGGCGCCGTTCCTGTCCATCGTGCGCGATCCGGACATCTACGAGCGCTTCGACCAGCTGATCCTGGTCCATGGCGTACGTCACGTCGATGAGCTGGCCTACCACGACCTGCTGGTAGAGCACCTGCCGAAGGATGAGTTCCTGGGCGAAATGGTGACCGACAAGCTGCGCTACTACCCGACCGTGACCCGCGAAGACTACCGCAACATGGGCCGCATCACGTCCCTGATCGAAAGCGGCAAGCTGTTCGAAGACCTGGGCGTGCCTGCGCTGGACCCGGCCGTCGACCGCGTGATGATCTGCGGCAGCTCCGACATGCTGCGCGACCTGAAGGACATGCTGGAAGAGCGCGGTTTCAAGGAAGGCAATACCTCCACGCCGGGCGACTTTGTGGTCGAGCGCGCGTTCGCCGAGAAGTAATCTTTCGCGCCCTACCCCCGGGGGCCTGGCCTTGCCGCATGCGGTGGCGCCGGGCCCTCGGTGTTTGCAGCACTGGTTTTGCCGTCTGGCACCGCCACTGCGCAGCATAGCAAGCTGGCGCCGGGCGTACCGCGCCTGATCTTCCAGCGTCCGTCCGGCATCACCCATCCAGCGTTGCTGGAGACCGATATCGTGCTGCCCGACGATCCGTTTACGCCGCGCGCGCTGGTCGAGGCCGTGCAAGCCTTGTAGCGCGCATGGCGAGGACGTCTTGTGAAACCCTCCACACATCCTTATCCCCATCGCGGCCGATAATTCCCCGCAGTTCCGGCGCACGCAGATTCCTACATCAAAACAGGAGCCGGCCTATTTCCAGCGCTGCAGACCAGGCCGACAATGGTTTGTCGCTCAATGATGAAGAGGCCACGCCGTGCAGCTTGCCCGTATTTTTTCCCTGTGCGCGCTGCTTGCCGCCTGCGGCGACCAGGCCCCGCAGTCGCCCGTCAACGCCCCAGGCAATGCCGCCAGCGTCGCCACGCGCAGCCTCGACGCGGGCGCAGCGGTGCTGCAGGACAAGCCGCCAATCGACGCGCTGAACGCCTACCTCGACGGCTTTCATTTTTACAGTGGCAATATGAAAAGCCAGATGGAAGCCCATCACTATTGCGCCATCGTCAATGACGACGTGATCCAGTGCGTGATCTATGATGGCAATGTCCGGGATGCGAAACTGATGGGAGTGGAATACATCGTCAGCGGCAAGCTGTTCCAGGGCCTGCCGCCAGCCGAAAAAACGCTGTGGCACAGCCATGTGCATGAAGTCAAATCGGGCCAGCTGATCGCGCCCGGCATTCCAGAGGCGGCCGAAAAGGCGCTGATGCAAAAACTGGTGGGCACGTATGGCAAGACCTGGCATACCTGGCATACGGATCGGCGTCAGCAACTGCCGCTGGGCGTGCCGCAGCTGATGATGGGTTTTACGCAGGATGGCCAGGCCGACGCGGCCATGG
This sequence comes from Janthinobacterium psychrotolerans, assembly GCF_001677885.1. Taxonomy (GTDB): domain Bacteria; phylum Pseudomonadota; class Gammaproteobacteria; order Burkholderiales; family Burkholderiaceae_D; genus Janthinobacterium; species Janthinobacterium psychrotolerans. The sequence continues at coordinate 40,879 of NZ_LOCQ01000056.1, forward strand.
TGGCGGCGCGCGATGCGCGTTTCAAGGTGCAGTCGGCCGACAAGCGCCGCCAGCGCCAGGATATTGCCGCGCCGGCCATCGACGCGGGCGCCGATGCCTGGCAGCATGGCAAAGTGATACAGTTGCAGGACCCGGCCGGCAGCACGCACTAGCGAGCCGGTTGTCGTGCAAGGCATTCTGGGCGATAATTACGGCCATGAACGATACCACTACCTTACCCCCATTGCCCGATCGCCTGTCGATCGATCCCAGCAGCCCTTATCACGTCGCCGCCGTGTTTGAAAACGACGTGGGCATCAAGTTCAACGACAAGGAACGCCTCGACGTCGAAGAATATTGCATCAGCGAACGCTGGATCAAGGTTGCCTCGACCAAGTCGCTGGACCGCCGCGGCCGTCCGCTGCAGATCAAACTGAAAGGCAAGGTCGAAGCGTTCTACCGCTGATACTTGCGCTGGCTCTTGTTCACCTGCATGCAAAAGGCCGACGCGTTCGGCCTTTTTTGCGTGTAGCTTTCAGGTTTTAAACCACGCCGCAGGTGATGTTTGCGCCTGTGCGGCGGCGCGCGGCGCAGGGCCTGCTAGCGAGGCAATACACGGCATGCCGTCAGTGCCGCTGGATTTCGATCAGCTCGATTTCGAACAGCTTGGGCCACAGCTTGCCGGTCACAAACAGGCGTTTGCCGTGCTTGTCCCAGGCGATGCCATTGAGCACGGCGTCGGGGTTGGCGGTGCCGCGCTGCTCGGGCGGCAGCAGGCCCGTCAGGTCGATCCAGCCCACCACCTTGCCGCTGGCCGGGTCGATGCGGGCGATCACGTCGGCACCCCAGACGTTGGCGTACAGTTGGCCGTCGACGATTTCCAGTTCGTTCAGGCGCTCGATGGGCTTGCCTTCGGCCTTGACGTCGAAGCGGCGCACTTCGGCCAGGGTTTTCGGGTTCAGCACGCGGATGGCGGCGCTGCCATCGCTCATGTAGACATATTTTGCATCGCTGGCCAGGCCCCAGCCTTCGCCCTTGTACTCGAACTTGCGCTTCAGTTTGAAGGTTTTCTGGTCGAACACATAGCCGGTCTGCGAAGTCCAGGTCAGCGCCAGGATCTCGTCGCCGATGTCCGTAATGCCTTCGCCAAACACGCTTTGATCGAGCATCTCGCGCTGCAGCACCCTGCCCGTCTTCAGCTCAACCTTGCGCAAGGAGGACTGGCCGTTCTGGCCCGTGCTTTCATACAGGTGGCCGTCCTTGAACAGCAGACCCTGGGTGAAGGCGCGCGGGTCGTGCGGATAGGTATTTTTGACCAGAAAACCGTAGACGGGAATGGCGGCCTGGGCATAACCCATTTCGCCCATCAGCCCGACCGTGCATGCCAGGCCCAGCAGCAAGGATGTGGAGGTGCGCCTGAGTTTGGCCGTGACGGTGGTGTACATATTCATGGAAAATAGTTGCGGTCGCCTATTGTAATCGCACTGGGGCGGCTTCACTGAGCATATGCGAGCGCACCAGGTCCAGCCAGGCGCGCGCGGCAAACGACAAGCGCCCGGCGCGGCGCCAGGCCAGCATCAGATTCCACTCCAGCGCCGGATCGGCCAGCGGCACGATGGTGAAGTCGCCAGCGTCCAGGGTGTCGCAAAACATCTTCGGCAGCAGGCAGATGCCCACGCCCAGGCGCACCAGCGAGGCGATAAAGTCCCACTGGCCGCTGCGGCTGGTAATGCGCGGCACGAAACCGGCGCGCTGGCAGGCATCCAGCACGATTTCGTTGAGCGCAAACGCATCCCCATAGAACACGAAGGGGCTGTCGGCCAGTTCGGCCAGCAGCACCGTCTGCCGCCCCTGCCAGGGAGAATTGCGCGGTGCGAGCAGGCACAGCGGCGAGCGCACCAGCGGCAGCGCCTCGAAGTCCTGCCAGGTCGCCGCATTGCCGGGGTAGTCGAGCATGGTGCCGAGCTCGATCGTGCCCTTGCGCAAATCGCGCTCGATGGCCTGCGTGCCGCATTCGACCATTTTCAGTTCGATGCCCGGATAGCGCTGGTGGTACTCGGCCAGCCACGACGCGATGGCCATATGCGTTTGCGGCGACACGCCGACGCGCAATTCGCCACGTTCCAATTGCTGCAGGTCGCGCAGTTCCACCTTCAGTTCCGCATGCAGGGCCAGCAGCTCATGCGCGCGCGACAGCACCACCTTGCCGGCGTCGGTCAGCGTAAAGCGCTTGCCTACCCGGTCAAGCAGCATCAAATCCAGCGACTGTTCCAGCTGGGCGACCATCTTGCTGACGGTGGGCTGCGTGACGTGCAGCCGGCTGGCGGCGCGCGTAAAGCTGTTTTGTTCCACCACTTCCACGAAGTAGCGCAAGGAGCGGATATCCATCATGCATTCCAATATCGAATGAACTTCATAAGTTTAAGTCATTTTATCTTTTAATCGTGGGCGCCTACAATAAAATCCTCAGATCTTGAAAGTTCGCCATGCACGCCACTTGTTCCACAACCGACTTGCCGATGGCCGCCGCTCCCGCCTGGCGCCGGCCCGCACGAACGCTGTGGCAGGTGGCCATCGTGATTGCCGCCTGGTGGGCAGCCGACCAGGCGGCGGCCAGCCTGCACCTGCCGTTCTCGGGCGGCGTGGTGGGCCTGTTCCTGCTGGTGCTGCTGCTGGCGACCGGCGTGGTGAAGCCGGCTGCCGTGGAGCTGGGCGCCAACTGGCTGCTGGCCAATATGCTGCTGTTTTTTATCCCGCTGGTGGTGTCGGTGGTGCAATTTACCGATCTGATCAGGGCCAAGGGATTGATCTTGCTGTTCGATATCGGGCTCGGCTTTGCCTGCGTGATGCTGGCAACCGCCTTTACCGTGGAATGGGTCTGCCGTTACGAACGCCAGTTGCGCCTGAAAAAGCTGCTGCGCCAGCGTGCGGCCAGGAGGCCCGCATGAACACCGTGCTGCTGTCCTTGCTGTTTTTGCTGCTGACCCTGGTGCTGTTCTACGCCAACCAGGCGCTGCATCGCCGCCATCCGCACTTGCTGCTGACGCCGGCGATCTGCACCTCGGCCATTCTGATCATCATCGTGCAGGCCACGGCCACGCCGTTCGACACCTATTTTGGCGAAACGCGCTGGCTGCCCTGGTTGCTGGGGCCGGCAACTGTGGCGTTTGCGCTGCCGATCTTCCAGGAACGCAAGCTGATCCGCAAGCACTGGCTGGCCCTGTCGCTGGGCAGTTGCGCCGGCATCGCGGCCTCCATCGCCGCCACCTTGCTGCTCGACCGCCTGCTGGGCGTGCATGGCGACATGGCGCGCAGCCTGCTGGCGCGCTCCGTGTCCACGCCGTTTGCGCTGGAAGCGTCGCGCCAGATGGGTGGCTCGGCCCAGCTGACCGGCATCTTCGTGGTGATGACGGGCCTGTTCGGCCTGATGCTGGGCAAACCGCTGCTGAAACTGCTGCCGCTGCGCATGCGCATCGCCCGTGGCGCCCCGTACGGCGCGGCCGCGCACGGCTTCGGCCTGTCGGTGGCGCGCAGCGCCGGCACGGAAGAAGGCGCGGTGGCCAGCCTGACCATGATTTTCTCGGGCGTGGTCACGGTGCTGCTGGCGCCCGTCATCGGACATCTCCTGGGCTGAGCCCCCGCCGGCAGCGGTTATCGGGGATAATACGGCTCCACCACTCTCCCGGCGCCGCCACGATGAAATACCCCGCAGTTTTGCCCTTTGCCGAGATCCTGCCGCAGCTGCCTGCGTTCGATGCGATTATCGACGTGCGCAGCCCGTCCGAATTTGCCGAGGATCACTTGCCGGGCGCCATCAACCTGCCGGTGCTGTACGACGACGAGCGCATCAGGGTCGGTACGCTCTACAAGCAGACCAGCGCCTTCGAAGCAAAGAAAGTCGGTGCGGCGCTGATCGCGAAAAATATCGCGCAGCATATCGACACCCATTTTCTTGGCCATCCGCAATCATGGAAGCCGCTCGTGTATTGCTGGCGTGGCGGCAATCGCAGCGGCGCCATGGCGCATATCCTGGCGCGCATCGGCTGGCCGGTGGTCCAGCTCGACGGCGGCTACAAGGAATACCGCCGCCATGTGAATGCCGAGCTGGCGACCCTGCCGGCGGCATTCGATTTCATCAATGTGCTGTGCGGCCCTACCGGCAGCGGCAAGAGCCGGCTGCTGCAGGTGCTCGACAAGCAAGGCGCGCAGGTGATCGACCTGGAGCAATTGGCGGCCCACCGCGGCTCGGTGCTGGGCGGCTTGCCCGAGGCGGATCAACCCTCGCAAAAGGCGTTCGAAAGCGGCCTGTGGCAGCAACTGCGTCAGTTTGACGCGGCCAAACCCGTGTTTATCGAGTCGGAAAGCAAGAAGGTCGGACGCCTGCGCGTGCCCGACGCGCTGATGGACAAGATGCGCGCCGCCGACTGCACGGCGGTGCAACTGTCGACCAGCCACCGCGTGCAGTTGCTGATGGAAGACTATGAACACTTCGTTGGCGACCCTGAAAAACTCAATGGGCAACTGGCGTTGCTCACACAGCTGCACGGCCGCGAAAAAATCGCTCACTGGCAGCAGCTGGCACTGGCCGGGCGCATGACCGAACTGGTCGAAGAACTGCTGGTGCAGCACTACGACCCCGGCTATTTGCAGTCGATCAGGCGCAACTTCGTGCGCTACCAGCAGGCCGCGCCTCTGGTGCTGGCCGATATCTCCGATGCTGCTTTTAAGCAAGCTGCTCTCAGCTTGTGTACTATCGTCAGCAACAACACCAACATCAGCAGGAACTGACTCCCATGTCCGATAACATTACAGCACCGATCCGATTGACCGAATTTGCCCATGGCGGCGGCTGCGGCTGCAAGATCGCGCCCGGCGTGCTGGCCGATATCCTGAAAGGCAGCGGCGGTTTTCCGATACCCAAGGAACTGCTGGTCGGCATCGAGACGGCCGATGACGCCGCCGTCTACCAGCTCAACGACGAGCAGGCGCTGATCGCCACCACCGATTTCTTCATGCCCATCGTCGACGACCCGTTCGACTTTGGCCGCATCGCCGCCACCAACGCCATTTCCGACGTCTACGCCATGGGCGGCACGCCCATCATGGCGCTGGCCCTGGTCGGCATGCCGATCAACAAGCTGCCGGTGGAAACCATCGGCCTGATCTTGAAAGGCGGCGAAACCGTCTGCGCCCAGGCCGGCATTCCGATCGCCGGCGGCCATACCATCGATTCGGTCGAGCCGATCTATGGGCTGGTCGTGCTGGGCCTGGTGCATCCGTCGCAAGTCAAGCGCAATGCGGGCGCGCGCGCCGGCGACAAACTGGTGCTGGGCAAACCGATCGGCGTGGGCATCTTGTCGGCGGCCCTGAAAAAGCATGCGCTGGACGCCGACGGCTACGCGGCGATGATAGAAAACACCACCAAACTCAATACCCCAGGCAAGAAACTTGCCCTGCTCGACGGCGTGCATGCGCTGACCGACGTCACCGGCTTTGGCCTGCTGGGCCATACGCTGGAGCTGGCGCGCGGCGCCGGGCTGCAGGCGCGCATTGCGCTCGCTGACGTGCCGCTGCTGCCGCAAGTGCAGCAACTGGCCGACCGGGGCAATATCACGGGCGCCTCCGCACGCAACTGGCAGGGCTATGGCGCGCACGTGCAACTGGCCCCGTCCCTGAACGCCGTCGACCAGGCCATCCTGACCGACCCGCAGACGGCCGGCCCGCTGCTGGTGTCGTGCGCGCCGGAAGCGGTCGAACAGGTGCTGGCGATTTTCCGCGCCGAAGGTTTTGCGCACGCCACCGTCATCGGCGAGATGCAGGCAGGCACGAGCGGCGTTTCCGTATTTTAATTTTCATCAACAAGGTAAAACCATGACCAAATTCGCCAAATTCCCCGCCATCCTGGCCACCGTCGCCGCTACCCTGGCGATTCACAGCGGCATCGCGCAGGCGCAGCAAGTGTTGCGCGTATCGGCCATTCCCGACGAAGCGCCGACCGAATTGCAGCGCAAGTTCAAGCCGCTGGGCAGCTACCTGGAGAAAAAGCTGGGCATGAAGGTGGAATTTACGCCGGTTACCGATTACGCTGCCTCCGTCGAAGGTCTGATCAACCACAAGCTGGACATGGTCTGGTTCGGCGGCTTTACCTTCGTGCAGGCCAACGTGCGCAGCGGCGGCAAGATCGTGCCGCTGGTGCAGCGCGAGGAAGACACCAAGTTCCGCTCGGTATTCGTGACCACCAGCAAGGACATCAACACCCTGGCCGACCTGAAAGGCAAGAATTTCACTTTCGGTTCCGAGTCGTCGACCTCGGGCCATCTGATGCCGCGCTACTACCTGCTGGCCGCCAAGATCAATCCTGACACCGACATGAAGCGCATCGCTTTCTCGGGCGCGCATGACGCCACCGTGGCGGCCGTGGCCGGCGGCAAGGTCGACGCGGGCACCTTGAATATCTCGGTATGGGAAAAGCTGGTCGAATCGAAAAAAGTCGACCCGGCCAAGGTACGCGTGTTCTACACCACGCCAGGCTATTACGACTACAACTGGAGCGTGCGCTCGGACATGAACCCGGTCGTGCGCCAGAAGCTGACCGACGCGTTCCTGGCGCTGGACCCGTCCACGCCTGAAGGCAAGGAAATCCTGGAACTGCAGCGCGCCACCAAGTTTATTCCGACCAAGGCCGAGAACTACAAGGATATCGAAGCGGCTGCGCGTGATGCGAAGTTGTTGAAATAATCGTCGTCGCCGTCGAATCTTGTCGGATGACGCTATGCTAATCCGACCTACGCATGCTTGAGCGTCGCGTAGGTCGGATTAGCCCGAAGGGCGTAATCCGACAAACCCCACCCCAAACCGATACATCGCATGACATTCCAACTTCACAAGGTCAGCGTCCACCATGCGGGCGCCGCCGGCAATGCGCTGGCGCTGCACGAACTGAGCCTGGACGTGGCGCAAGGTGAACAGATCGCCCTGATCGGCCCGTCGGGCGCCGGCAAGACCAGCTTGCTGCATACGCTGGCCTGCGCCTTGCGCCCCGCATCGGGCAGCCTGACTATTCTGGGCAAGTCGCCGTGGCAACTGGCCAGCCGTGAGCGCCACGCCCTGCGCGCGCGCTTGTTCCTGGCGCCGCAAACCCCGCCGCTGCCGCCGCGCCAGCGCGTGGTCAACGCCGTGCTGGCTGGCCGCCTGCCGCAATGGACCCTGTGGACGGCGATCCGTTCGCTGGTGGCGCCGACGCACCCGCGCGCCGCCTGGGAAGCGCTGGGCCGGTTCAATCTGCAAGACAAATTGTATGCACGCGTCGACCGCCTGTCCGGCGGCGAACGCCAGCGCTGCGGCATGGCGCGCGCGCTGGTGTCGAACGCGCAAGTGTTCCTGGTTGACGAACCCTTGTCCGCGCTCGACCCGACCCTGGCCGTGCAGACGATCGCCGTGTTGCAGGAAGAAGCCACGGCGCGCAAGGCGACGCTGATCTGCAGCCTGCACCAGGTCGAGATCGCGCGCGCCTGCTTCCCGCGCATGATCGGCCTGCGCGACGGCCAGGTGGTGTTCGATGCACCCGCCACGCAGGTCACCGACGCGATGATTGCGGCGCTGTATAAAAACAAGGCGGACCCGGCGCCCGGCTTCGATTCCGCACCTGAACAACTCGAGCCGGCGAGGCCGCATTGCTGACGGCATCAAAAAGCCTGATGCCGCGCGACCCGGCCTGGCGCGGACGGCTTATTACCGCGGCCGTCATGGTCATCGTCTTGTGGCCGATGCTGGTGCAGGCCGAATTCAAGCCCTGGATTTTATGGGACGCGCAAAGCCTGGAAGCGACCTGGAATTTTCTGTCCAGCTTTGTGCCGCCCGCCCACTCGGCCGAATTTCTGCAGCTGGTGCTGGTGTCGAGCTGGGAAACCATCGCCATGGCGACGGCCGGCATGGCGCTGGCCATGCTGGGCGCCATTCCCTTGACCCTGCTGGTGACGGAACAGCTGTCGGTCTCGCGCATCGGCACGGGCAAGGTCTCGCCACTGGCCGCAACGCTGCGCCATGGCGTGCGCGCCCTGCTGGTGTTGCTGCGCAGCGTGCCGGAACTGGTGTGGGCGCTGCTGCTGGTGCGCATTGTCGGCCTCGGGCCCACGGCGGGCGTGATCGCGATTGCCCTGACCTATTGTGGCATGCTGGGCAAGGTCTACGCCGAAATCCTCGAATCGTCGGACGCCTCGGCCTGCAATGCCTTGCTGAACAATGGCAGCCCGCGCCTGGCCGCGCTGCTGTATGGCGCCCTGCCCGAGTCGGCCGCCGAGCTGGTGTCGTACACGATTTACCGCTGGGAATGCGCGATCCGTGGCTCGGTCGTCATGGGTTTTGTCGGCGCCGGCGGCCTGGGCCAGCGCATGGATGAATCGATGAAGATGATGGCCGGCAGCGAGCTGGCCACCATGCTGATGGTGTTCGTGCTGCTGGTGGCCGGCGCCGATGCGGTGTCCGCCATGCTGCGCCGGAGGCTGGCATGAAGCACGATTTTACTTTGCCGCCGCTGCCGGTTGCCGCACCGGTACGCTGGTCGACCTGGACCCTGCTGGCCGGCCTGGTGCTATTGGTCGTCGCCAGCTTTGCCAGCCTGCCCCTGAAATGGGGCGAGTTCTTCAGCAGCGAGGCGATCCGCACCACCCTGGACTTCCTGCACGGCTTCGCGCCGCCGGAGCTCGCCCCCGGCTTCCTCGCCAAAGTCGGCATCGCCACCTTTGAAACCCTGGCCATGTCGGCCATTGGCACGGTCATCGCCGCCATCCTGGGCGCTTTGCTGGCCCTGCCCGCCAGCGGCCGCTTCGGCGTGCTGGCGCGCAATGTCACGCGTGGCTTTTTGAACGTCTTGCGCTCCATCCCCGAACTGGTGTGGGCGTCCATTTTGCTGATCGCCGCCGGCCTGGGCCCGTTCGCCGGCACCCTGGCGCTGGCGCTGCACACGGTGGGCGTGCTGGGCCGGCTGTTTGCCGATGCCTTCGAGAATTGCCCGCCGCTGCCGGCCGCCACCTTGCGCATCAACGGCGTGCGCCCGGCCGTCGCTTTCCTGTACGCGACCTTGCCGCAGTGCAGCCCGCAAATGATGTCCTACACGCTGTACCGCTGGGAAAACAATATCCGCGCCGCCGCCATCCTGGGCGTGGTCGGCGCCGGCGGCCTGGGGCAAATGCTGAAATACCATTTGTCGCTGTTCCAGATGCAGCAGGCCGCCACCGTGATTATCGCCATGCTGCTGATGGTGGCGGCCGTCGACGGCCTCAGCTACGTGCTGCGCCGCGCGATGACCCGATAAACGAACACAAGGAGCAAACCTATGCTGGGATGGTGGACTGTCATTACAACTGAAACGCTGGCGCAGCGCGCCCTGCCCGGCGCCGGCAACAAGGAAGCGACCCTGGCGACCTGGGAATCCGGCCTTGGCGGCATGGACTGGATAGTGGCGTTGTGCAAGCAAGGCAAGGCTGAGCAACACAGCTTCAATGGCTATCCGAACCGTTTTACGGCGCCGGCCAGCGAGATCCTGCCGATCCTGGCGCGCGGCATCAGGGAACACCTCGGTCACTTCGACGGTCCCGAACCATCGGCCTGGAAAGGCAGCGCGACCGTGCACCAGGACCGGATCGACGCCTGCGCGCACGAGCAGATGCTGCTCGTTGAGGTGTGGGATCAGTCGTAAGCGAAACGGTCAACACAGTGCGAGGTTTTCTCCAAAAAGTCCTTTTGGGAAATGCTAATATTGTGCAGGCAATGCAAGCAGCCGCTGGCACCATTTACACAGACTAAACAAGGAAACACAGCATGGGATTGGCAATTTCAGTTGGCGCACTGGCCGACTTGCAGCAGGAAGACCCGGAAGGCGCGCAGTGGGTGCAGGACGCCATGGGCGAAGCGAATGTGTTGCTGCAACAGGCGGGCCTGCCGCTGCACACGGAACCGGCGGCGCTGCCGGAACGCAATTCACGGGCCATGCTGGACTCCTTCCCCTACAGCTTTCTGCATTACCTGCGCCGCGCCTATGCGCATGCGGCGCTCGACGGACAGTGGCGCGCGACGCCCTTGCCTGAAGGCGAAGAGCCGGGCGAGGACCCGGTGCTCGACGACGCCATGACCATGTTCGACAGCCATTTGATCTGTCATTCGGACTGCGAGGGGTTCTACTTTCCGATCGTGTTCGATGAGGTGATCTTTGCCGACGACGAGCATCCGCTGCTCGGTGGCATGCTGGGCTCATCGTACAAGCTGCGCGAAGAGCTGGTGACGGTTGCGCCGGCGCTGGGCATCTTTTTGCTGGGCGACGAGCTCGGTGACGATGAAGCCGAGCGCGTCAATGCACGCATCGAGGCGGAAGACGGGCTGCACCGCGAACTGGCGGCCTGGCTGGCGGCCTATGAAGCATGCCGCCTCAGCATCGCGCACAAGACGGCGATCGTGTTCAATTGAGCATCGTGATCCGCCCTGCCGCACTGGCCGACTGGCGCGACCTGAAAGCGGTGCGCCTGGCCGCCCTGCTCGATGTGCCGACCGCGTTCGGCGCCAGCCACGCCAGCGCGGCCGCGTTCACGGACGCCGATTGGCAGCACCGCGCGGCCAGCACGCCGCAGCGCACTTTCTTGCTGGCCTATGTGGATGGCCAGCCGGCCGGCCTTGCTGCCCAGGTGGTTGATGCCAAGGGAGAATCCAGCCTGCAGGCGATGTGGGTCCAGCGAGAGTATCGCGGCACGGACATTGCCGCAAGATTGGTCGATGCGGTCAAGCAGCTGTGCCTGGCCGGCGGACATGGCCGGCTCGTGCTCGATGTGTCGCAGGATAATCTTCGGGCGGCGGCATTCTACCAAAAGCAGGGATTTGTGTTCCTGCCGCAATGGGAGGCGCTGGACAGTCATCCGCATATCCAGGTGCAGAAGATGGAGTGGCTGGCCGCCTGAGGCAGCGGTGCCCTACTTCACCCGCTGCTTCTCCAGCTTCCTCGCCAGCGTCCTGCGGTGCATGCCGAGCCGCCTCGCCGTCTCCGAAATATTGAAATCGGTCTCGGCCAGCATCTCATGGATGCGTTCCCATTCCAGGGTCTTGATATTGGTGGCGCGGCTGCTCAGTTCGATTTCGGCCGCACCGGCCACGTGGCCGAAGGCCGCTTCGATATCGTCGGTGTTGGACGGCTTGGCCAGGTACTGGCAGGCGCCCAGCTTGATCGCTTCGACGGCCGTGCCGATGCTGGCGTAGCCGGTCAGCACGACGATCAGCATTTCCGGGTCGTGCTGGTGCAGCATCTGCACGCAGGCCAGGCCCGAGGTGTTGCCGTTCAGTTTCAGGTCGACCACGGCGTAGTCGGGGCAATGCAGTTCCAGCAGGGCTTTGGCCTCGTCGAAATTGGTGGCCAGGATCACCTGGTAGCCGCGCCGTTCGAACGAGCGGCCCAGGGTGCGCGCAAAGGCGGCGTCGTCTTCGATGATCAGCAGCAGCCGGTCGGCAGCCAGTTCAGTTGACATGATGGTCGCTTTCTCTTTCCAGTTTGATCGCCGCCAGCGGCAGCGCCAGGTGCACGGCCGCCCCGCCCTGCACCCGGTTGCGCGCCGTCACGGTGCCACCCAGGGTGCGCGCCACGTTGACCACCAGGAACAGGCCCAGGCCGCTGCCCGGCTTGCCCTTGGTCGACTGGTAAGGCTTGCCGATATGGTTCAGCATGGCCGGCGCGAAGCCGGGGCCGGCGTCCGTCACCACCAGGTGCAGCGCATCGGCTTCGCGCGTGGCTTCGAAACGCAGCCAGTCGGGCGACGCTTCCAGTGCATTGTCGAGCACGTTGCAGATAGTCTGTTTCAGGGTCGAGTCGAACACCACCGGCACGTCATCCTCGATGCGATTGTCGTATTCGAAATGGTGGATGGGCCGGCTGCTGCGCCATTCCTGCGCCAGGTCGTCCAGGAAGGTATTGATCGTGGTTTTCACGGAAGATTCCCCGCGCGCCTCGCCGGCCGACAATAAAATGCCGCTGACGATGCTCTTGCAGCGCTGCAACTGGGCCTGCATTTCGGTGATTTCTTCCAGCATCTCGCTGTTCTTGCTCAGTTCGGGCATGCGGCGCCAGTCGCCCAGAATGACCGACAAGGTGGCCAGCGGCGTGCCCAGTTCATGCGCGGCGCCCGACGCCAGCAGCCCCATGCGAATGATGTGCTCTTCTTCGGCCGCGCGCTGGCGCAGGTCGGCCACCTTGGCGTCGCCGGCGCGCTGGTTGCGGTTGATGCGGGTAATGAACAACACCAGCAAGGCGGCGTTGAGCATAAAGCAGATCAACAGGCCCTGCACATACAGGCTGGCAAAACCGCGCTCGGGGTCGATCGGCAAAGTCAAGGGGCCGGGCAGCAAGGCCAGGCCGGCCAGGCACAGTCCCGTGATGGCCACCATGATCCAGGTCGACCACACCTCCAGCAGCACGGCGCTGAGTATCACTTGCAGCAGGTACAGGAAGGCAAACGGATTGCTGATGCCGCCGCTCAGGTAGAGCTGGGCCGTGAGCACGGTGACGTCGACCAGCAGGGCCAGGAACAGCGCCGTGTTCGACACGGGCTGGCGCTCGTGCCAGCGCAGCAGGCTGGCCAGGTTGAAGGCGATCAGGCAGGACAGCACTTCGAGCATATAGGGCACGGGCAAGGCAATGCCCAACCCCACGCCGACGCCGAAGATGGTGCTGATCTGGCCGATCACGGCCAGCCAGCGCAGCTGGATCAGCAGCTTCATGTTCTGGTGGCCGGCCGGATGCTCCATCTCGGCCGCCACCGCACCGCGCTCGAGCACTTCGCGGTTGGGCACTATTTCAATCTTGCCCGGCATGATCGTCAGGTGCATGGCCGGCGCGCCGGCGCCGGCGGCGCTCTTCGCGCACGATCCACCAGCTGATGCCGGCCACCATCAGGGCCAGCGCGTACCAGGTCAGGGCATACACCAGGTGGCTGTTGTGGAAGGAAATCACGGTCAGTCCGCCCACCGGCGCGTCCGGCGCGCTTTCCCGGGCCTTGGCCGCATCGACAAAATACGGCGCCACATCGGTCAGCATGTGCGACCGAGCAATGGCCGCCACGTCGCGCGAATACCAGAGCTGCTTCGCGGCATCGTTTTTACGCAGGAAGCCGCCAGCGGGTTCGCTGATGCGCAGCAAACCTTCGACGCTGACCACGCCCGGCGGCGTGCTGGCGGCGATGCCCTTGCGGTCTTTCACGAAGCCGCGGTTGATCATGACGGTGCTGCCGTCGGCCAGGCGCAAGGGCGTGAGCAGCCAGAAGCCGCCGCCAAGTTCGGTAGTCGCCTGGACCAGGGTGTTGAATAAGGGGAGATAGGTACCGGCGAGGCGCACATGGCGGTACTCGTCCGTTTGCTGCGTGACGCTGGCCCAGCGTTCGGGTCCAGGTGCGGCCGTTGCCGGCGCATGTACGCGTTGTTCGACGCGCTCGATCAGGTCGAGCTTCCATTGCAGGCGCACGACTTGCCAGGTGCCCAGGGCACAGAATCCGGCAAAAACGATCCCCGCAAGCAAGGCCAATGCGGTGCGCATGGCCGTGCCGCGTGGGCCTGGCGCGGCATCTTGCGATGCCGCGCCAGGAGCGCGCCCGGTGTTGCCTGGGCGCGGTTGATGCATCATGAAGCCGATTGCATGTTCATTTCAGGCATCATGCTTGGCATCATGTTGGTGTTCATGTGGTACATGACCCACAAGGAACCGGCCATCGCGATGACGACGATCATGACAGTGAAAATCAAGGCCATCATGTTCCAGCCACCTTCCGACTTGGTGTTCATGTGCAGGAAGTACACCATGTGCACCACCACTTGCACCGCCGCAAAGCCCAGCAGGACCAGACCCATGGTGCCGGAGTTGGTGATGGTTTTGTTCATCACCAGCCAGAACGGGATGGCCGTCAGGATCACCGACAGGATAAAGCCGATGGCGTAGGTTTTCAGGCTGCCATGGTCATGCTGGTCATGGTAGTGGCTGTCATGGCCGTGGCCGTGGTGATTGTCGTGACCGCTCATGGCAGGACTCCCATCAAGTATACAAAGGTGAAGACGCCGATCCAGATCACGTCCAGGAAGTGCCAGAACAGCGACAGGCACATCATGCGACGGCCGTTTTCCGGGGTCAGGCCATGCTTTTTCAGCTGGAACATCAAGGTCACCAGCCAGATCACGCCGAACAGCACGTGCAGGCCGTGGGTACCGACCAGCGCAAAGAACGAGCTCAGGAAGGCACTGCGCTGCGGGCCGGCGCCTTCATGGATCAGGTGCAGGAACTCGTACATTTCCAGCGACAGGAAGGCCACGCCGAACACGCCGGTGATGCCCAACCAAAGCAAGGTGCTACCCAATTGCTTGCGCTGCATCGCCAGCATGGCGAAGCCATACGTGATCGACGACAGCAGCAGCATGGCCGTGTTCAGCGCGACCAGCGGCAGGTCGAACAGCGCGGCGCCGGTCGGGCCGTCCGCGTAGCTGCGGCCCAGCACGGCGTAGGTGGCGAACAGACAGGCGAAGATCAGGCAATCGCTCATCAGGTAGAGCCAGAAACCGAGCATGCTGCCGTTTTCCGGATGGTGCTCGCGCACGAAGTAGCTGCGGCGCTCCGCGGCGCCCGGGGCGCCGGTGTTATGGACGATGGTTTCAGACATGGCTGCTCAGCAATTTAGTGTAGGCGTTTTCGGTACGGACAACTTCTTCCGCCGGAATATAGTAATCACGCTTGTAGTTAAAGGTGTGGACGATGATGGTGACCAGCATCACCAGGAAGCCGAGACCGGCCACCAGCCACATTTGCCAGATCAGGCCAAAGCCGACCACGGCGCTCAAGGCGGCGATCACGAAACCTGCCCAGGTATTCTTCGGCATGTGGATCTTCGTGAAGCCCGATGTCGGACGCTCGTAGTTGTGCTTTTTCATGTCGGTCCAGGCATCGAGTTCATGCACCTGCGGCGTGAACGCGAAGTTGTAGTCTGGCGGTGGCGACGAGGTCGACCATTCCAGCGTACGGCCGCCCCATGGGTCGCCGGTGACGTCGCGCAGCGCGTGACGGTTGCGGAAACTGACATAGAACTGGATCAGCATCGAGCCGATGCCCAGTGCGATCGAAACGGCGCCAAACCAGGCGATGATGGTCCAGATTTGCAGCGATGGATCTTCAAAGTGGTTCAGGCGACGCGTCACGCCCATCAGGCCCAGCACGTACAGCGGCATGAAGGCCAGGTAGAAGCCGACGAACCAGAACCAGAACGAGCATTTGCCCCAGAAGGTGTCGAGCTTGTAGCCGAAGGCTTTCGGGAACCAGTAGTTGATCGCGGCAAACACGCCGAACACCACGCCGCCAATGATGACGTTATGGAAGTGGGCAATCAGGAACAGGCTGTTGTGCAGCACGAAGTCGGCCGGTGGTACGGCCAGCAGCACGCCGGTCATGCCGCCGATGGTGAAGGTGACCATGAAGCCGATCGTCCACAGCATGGGCAGTTCAAAACGGATGCGGCCGCGGTACATGGTAAACAGCCAGTTGAAGATCTTCGCGCCGGTCGGGATCGAGATGATCATCGTCGTGATGCCGAAGAACGAGTTGACGCTGGCGCCAGAACCCATGGTGAAGAAGTGGTGCAGCCATACCAGGTAGGACAGGATCATGATGACGCAGGTGGCGTAGACCATCGAGGCGTAGCCGAACAAACGCTTCGAGCAGAACGTGGCAACCACTTCCGAGAACACGCCGAACAGCGGCAGGATCAGGATGTAGACCTCAGGGTGGCCCCAGATCCAGATCAGGTTGACGTACATCATGGCGTTGCCGCCCAGTTCGGTGGTGAAGAAGTTGAAGCCTGCGGTACGGTCCAGGGCCAGCATGGCCAGCACGGCCGTCAGCACCGGGAAAGCGGCAACGATCAGGATGTTGGTGCACAGCGAGGTCCAGGTGAAGATCGGCATGCGCATCCAGGTCATGCCTGGCGCGCGCATCTTGACGATGGTGGCGATCAGGTTGACGCCGGACAGCAAGGTACCGACCCCGGCAATCTGCAGGGACCAGATGTAGTAGTCGACCCCCACGTCCGGACTGCCGATGATGCCCGACAGCGGCGGATACGCGAGCCAGCCGGTACGCGCGAACTCGCCGACGAACAGCGAGGCCATCACGAGCACGGCGCCCATGGTGGTCATCCAGAAGCTGAAGTTGTTGAGGAACGGGAAGGCCACGTCGCGCGCACCGATTTGCAGCGGCACCACGTAGTTCATCAGGCCCGTCACGAACGGCATCGCCACGAAGAAAATCATGATCACGCCGTGGGCGGTGAAGACCTGGTCGTAGTGGTGCGGCGGCAGGAAGCCGGCGTTGTCGCCAAAGGCGATCGCCTGCTGGGTACGCATCATCAGCGCATCGGCAAAGCCGCGCAGCAGCATCACCAGGCCCAGGATCATGTACATGATGCCGATTTTTTTATGGTCGATACTGGTGATCCAGTCGCGCCACAGGGTACCCCAGACGCGGAAATACGTCAGCGCCGCAACGAGTGCGATGCCGCCCAGGGCGACCATTGCAAAGGTCGCCAGCAGGATAGGTTCGTGAAATGGAATCGCATCCCAAGTCAGACGGCCGAATATAAGCTTCGTCAGATCAATATGGTCTAGCATTGTTACTCTCAGAGAAAAAAGGGAGGCGCCAGGCTAGCGGCGCCAGTATCTGCCGCGCCAAGCGACGCGCGGCGGGATTCATGCAGTTGTTACTTGGCTTGAACGCCCTTTTCAACCGCTGCATTGCTGGCGACAACTGCCGTCTCGACCGCTGCCGGGCTATCGGCCATGGCCAGCTTGTAGGGCTGGACCGGCGTCACGCACAGCGCGTCGGAAACGATGGTGCGATTCAGAATGGCCTTGTACAGATCGACCGGCACATTGCTGTAGCGGCGCACGGGATCGCGCTCGCTCGGCTGGGCCAGGGTCAGGAAGTCGTCGCGGTTCAGTGCGCCGCCACCGGCACGGGTGGTCGCCACCCATTTGTCGAAGTCCGCATCGTTGACGCCATGGAACTTGAAGCGCATGCCCGAAAAACCGGCGCCGCTGTAGTTGGCCGAGAAACCGTCGTAGATGCCCGGCTTGTTGATCACCGCGTTGAGCTTGGTCTCCATGCCAGGCATGGCGTAGATCTGACCTGCCAGCGCCGGAATGAAGAACGAGTTCATCACCGACTGCGAAGTAATCTTGAAGCGGATCGGACGGTCGACCGGTGCGTACAGTTCATTGACCGAAGCGATGCCTTGCTCAGGATAGATGAACAGCCATTTCCAGTCCAGCGCCACCACTTCGACGATCATCGGCTTGGTGCTTTCAGGAATCGGGCGATTCGCGTCGATACGGCTCAGCGGACGATACGGGTCCAGGGTGTGGGTGCTGATCCAGGTCAACAGGCCCAGCACGATGATGATCAACAGGGGCGCGCCCCAGATGATCAGCTCCAGACGCGTGGAGTGGTCCCAGTCCGGCTCATACTTGGCCGCGGTGTTGTTTTTTCTGTAGCGCCAGGCGAACAGCAGGGTGAGAGCGATTACCGGAACGATAATCAGCAGCATCAGCAAAGTCGAAATGACAATCAGATTGCCTTGCTGAACTGCGATATCACCGGACGGATTCAGTACCACCGTATTGCAGCCTGCCAATAAGGTAAGGGGTAACAGCGCCAGTCCGTGACGAACTTTGAGTGAAAACATACAGGAAAGTCCAGTACAGGGGATGAAGATATGGTACTTTATTCTTACTGGGGCACAATGGCAATTGGACGTTTTGTCCACCCCTGGTCTCGGGCGATCATTCAGCACTAAAGGATTCGTCCTACAGCTACTGTCTGAATAGTCCTACTCCGGGCATGAGACTCCTGGGGTAAGTTATACGTGTTGTCGAACTCGAAACTATATTAAAGAGGCTCACCATGTCCAGCACGCGCACACATAGCGGCGATGTCCCCGCTGATTTCAACCCCCACTCTCTGCGCGACGCACGCGGAGCCGGCACCGTCGATTCCCATATCGACCCCGGTGAGATCGCCGTCGGCGTGATCATCGGCCGCGCTTCCGAATACTTTGACTTTTTTGTCTACGCCATCGCTTCGGTACTGGTGTTCCCGCAGGTGTTCTTCCCGTTCGAAGAACGCCTGGAGGGCACATTGTACTCCTTCCTGATTTTCTCATTTGCCTTCATCGCCCGTCCCATCGGCACCGTGATTTTCATGGAAATCCAGCGCCGGCTCGGGCGCAGCGCCAAGCTGACCATCGCCCTGTTCCTGCTCGGCGTGTCCACCGCCGGCATCGCCTTTTTGCCGACCTACTCGCACCTGGGCTTTGCCGCCATCGTCTGGCTGGCCGTGCTGCGCATCGGCCAGGGCGTCGCCCTTGGCGGCTCCTGGGACGGCCTGCCGTCGCTGCTGGCCCTGAACGCGCCTGAAAACAAGCGCGGCTGGTACGCCATGCTGGGCCAGCTGGGCGCACCGGTCGGCTTTTTGATCGCCGGCGGCCTGTTCTGGTTCATGCTGGTCAACCTGTCCACCGAAGAATTCCTCGACTGGGGCTGGCGCTATCCTTTCTACGTGGCGTTCGCCATCAACGTGGTGGCGCTGTTTGCCCGCCTGCGCCTGGTGTCGACCAACGAATACGCGAAACTGCTCGACGAGCGCGAACTGCAGCCCGTCAGCGTGTTCGAAATGGGCCGCGGCCAGGGCCGCAACGTGATGATCGGCGCCCTGGCGGCACTGGCCAGCTACGCCCTGTTCCACCTGGTGACGGTATTCCCGCTGTCGTGGGTGTCGGTCTACCAGACCCGCGCCGCCTCCGACTTCCTGCAGGTGCAGATGATAGGCGCCGTGCTGGCCGGTATCGGCATCGTGCTGTCGGGCTTGCTGGCTGACCGTTTCGGCCGCCGCACCACCCTCGGCACGCTGGCGGTATTGATCGCCATCTTCAGCGCCTTTATTCCCAGCCTGATGGGCGGCGGCAACATGGGCCAGGACGCCTTCATCCTGATCGGCTTCAGCCTGCTGGGCTTGTCCTACGGCCAGGCCGCCGGCGCCGTGACGGCCAACTTCCCTGCCCGCTTCCGCTATACCGGCGCGGCCTTGACGTCCGACCTGGCCTGGCTGGTCGGCGCCGGCTTCGCCCCGCTGGTGGCGCTGGGACTGTCGGCCAACTTCGGCCTGGCCTACGTCAGCTTCTACCTGCTGTCGGGCGCCGTCGCCTCGCTGGCGGCGCTGAGCCTGAACCGCGCGCTGGAAATTCGCAACTAAGCTTTATTTTCTAGTGGCAGAGACCAGAACGGGACCCTTTCGGGTCCCGTTTTTCATGGGCGGCTGTTCTGCATTACTGGATTTGCAACTGCTTGCCGCCGGTGCCGGCTTTTTTTTGCAAGGTCAGCTGCAGCACGCCATCGACATAGCGCGCCTGCGAATTGCTGTCGTCGACCTCTTGCGGCAGGCTGAAACTGCGATATTGCTGGCCATACAGCCGTTCATTGCGCACCGCCTTACCCGCCTCGGCGCCCTCCTGCCCCTGCTCCTGCTTCAGTTCGGCGCTGATCGACACGCGGTTGCCGTCGATGGCCACCTTGATATCGTCACGGTTGACGCCGGGAATCTCGGCCTTGACCATATAGGCCTGCTCGGTTTCGGCAATATCGACGCGCATGCGCGGCACCGCAGTGTCGCGCGCGCGCAGCATGGGCGTGAAAAAGTCGCGCATCAGCTCGTCCATGTCGCTGAACGGATCAAAACGCGTCAGCGCATGGAAGGGATCGCGCGGATCGCGGGACATCAGTTGATTGGCCATGATAATCGCTCCTGTTCGGTTAGTTGCGGTGTATCACCGCGATCCTCAATACTAGGCAAGCACCGCGCGCACTGTTTGAGAGCGATCAAATGAGCGCCACGCTGGTATGCTAGCGCCTGCCTTGAAATGGCTTGCTTGCACAGCATGATGTGTTGCGCGGCAAAAATTGCATTTCAGTTAAAATTGCTTACATAAATTATTCCTCCAAAAACCCGATGAATACCAAGACCCCGATCGACACTTTCAGTTTCCGGCGCATTCTCGTGCGCAACGTTACCCTGCCGCTGGTGGTCGGCGTGCTGACCGCGCTGGTGTTTGTCGGCCTGATCGCCTATTTGCTTAGCGCGCTGCGTTCGGTCGAGCATTCGGAACGGGTCATCGGCAACGCCAATGAGGTGATGAAGCTGTCGGTCGACCTGGAAACGGGCATGCGCGGCTACCTGCTGACGGGCGACGAAACGTTCCTGGCGCCGTATAAGTCGGGCAAGGCCAAGATCGCCGTGGAAATGACCACCTTGCTGGACCTGGTGTCGGACAGCGCGATCCAGCAGGACCGCCTGCGCCGCATCGGCGCGCTGCAGAACCAGTGGACCGAATACGCCGAACAGATCATCAATCAGCGCCGCAACAACCAGGAATACCTGGCGCGCGTGCGCCAGGGCGAAGGCAAGCTGGAATTCGATGAAATCCGCCGCGAATTCCTCGCCTTCCTCGGCATGGAACAGCGCTTGCGCCAGGAACGCGGCGACTCGGCCGAGGCGCGCACCATGATGGCGGTGGTGGTGTTCCTGGTGCTGAGCCTGGGCTTGTCTGGCTTGCTGGCTTTCCTGGGCCGGCGCGAACTGATGCGCTTGTCCGATATCTACAATGCGGCGCTCGAGCAGCGCGGCAAGGACAATGATGTGCTGCAGGAACAGGCCTGGCTGCGCACCGGCCAGACCGAACTGGCCGAGTACACCAGTGGCCAGCTGGCCATGCCCCAGTTGGGCCGCCAGGTACTGGACTTTCTGGTCAACCGCCTCGACGTGGCCGTGGCCACGATTTACGTGACCGAAGACGACGGCAGCCTGCGCCGCACGGCCGTGTACGGCTTCAGCGACCAGCATATCCAGGACAAGCAGGTCTTCAAGCCGGGCGAAGGCCTGGTCGGCGAGACGGCGCGCGGGAAAAAGCTCAAGCATATCAAGCAGTTACCGGATAATTATCTGCTCGTGAACTCCAGCCTTGGCCATGGTGCGCCGCTGGAACTGGTGCTCACGCCGGTCAACAACGAAGGCGCGGTCAATGGCGTAATCGAACTGGGCTTTACCCGGCCGGTGGCCCAGCGCGAACTGGAACTGCTGCGCCTGATCGCGGCCAACGTCGGCACCTCGCTGGAAGCGGCGCTGTACCGCCAGCGCCTGCAGAACGTGCTGGAAGAAACCCAGCAGTTGAATGAAGAGCTGGAAGTGCAGCAGGAAGAACTGCGCACGGCCAACGAAGAGCTCGGCGAGCAGTCGCGCGTGCTCGAACAGTCGCAATCGCACCTGGAAGAACAGAAAGCGGCGCTGGAACAGTCGAACGAACAGCTGGCCGTGCAGGCACTGGCGCTGGACCAGAAGAACGTGGCCATCGGCCAGGCCCATGATCAACTGGAAGCGCGCGCCGAAGAACTGCAGCGCGCCAGCCGCTACAAGTCTGAATTTTTGGCCAATATGTCGCACGAGCTGCGCACACCGCTCAATAGCTCGCTGATCCTGTCCAAGCTGCTGGCCGACAACAGCGGCGGCAACCTGACGCCGGAGCAGGTGACGTTTGCGCAAACGATTTATTCGGCCGGCAATGACCTGCTGACCCTGATTAACGACATCCTCGATATTTCCAAGGTCGAGGCTGGCAAGCTGGACCTGACGCCGGAAGCCATCCCCTTCAACGAGCTGCTGAGCAGCATGCGCATGCTGTTCGGCGCGCAGGCGCAGCAGAAGAAACTCGATTTTTCCGTCTCGGTGGCGCCCGATTCGCCGCCCTCGTTTGTCAGCGACCGCCAGCGCCTGGAACAGATCCTGCGCAACCTGCTGTCGAACGCCATCAAATTTACCGACACGGGCGCCGTCTCGGTGCAGGTCGCGGCGGACGCTGGCGGCCATGTGCGTTTCCAGGTTCAGGACAGCGGCATCGGCATCGCCGACGAGCAGCAGCAAAAAGTGTTCGACGCCTTCCACCAGGCCGATGGCACCACCAGCCGGCGCTATGGCGGCACAGGCCTGGGCCTGTCGATTTCGCGCGACCTGGCAAGCCTGCTGGGCGGCACCATCGAATTGTCGAGTACGCCAGGCCATGGCAGCACCTTTACCCTGGTCTTGCCTTTGGCCTGGCAGGAGCGCGCCGCGCCGGAAGATCAAGCCCCGGCGCCGGCCAGGGCCGCGCCGCCCGCGCATGTGCGCACCAGTTCGGCCGCCATCGCACCGCTGCCGGCGCCAAAACCGGTGCCGGTGGCCACCTTCAAGGACGACCGCGAAAGCGTGCCGGCTACCCGCCGCGGCCAGCGTTCGGTGCTGGTGATCGAGGACGAACCGGCGTTTGCCGGCATCCTGTTCGACCTGGCGCATGAAATGCATTACCAGTGCCTGGTCGCGCATGGCGCCGAGGAAGGCTTGCGCCTGGCGGCCGAGTTCCTGCCAGACGCCATCCTGCTCGATATCGGCCTGCCCGACCGTCCGGGCCTGCTGGTGCTGCAAAAGCTCAAGGAAAACCCGCTGACCCGCCATATTCCCGTGCATATCGTGTCGGGCAACGACCAGGTGCAGGCGGCCATGCAGCTCGGCGCCATCGGCTACGCCACCAAGCCGCGCACGCGCGAACAGCTGAAAGACGTGTTCCTCAAGCTCGAATCGAAGTTTACGCAAAAAATGAAGCGCATCCTGCTGGTTGAAGATGACGAACGCCAGCGCGAAAGCGTGGTGCACCTGATCAGCGACGACGATGTGGAAATCACGGCCGTCGCGCTGGGCGAGGAAGCGCTGGCGCTGCTGAAGACGCAGATCTTCGACTGCATGATCATCGACCTGAAGCTGCCCGATATCCAGGGCAACGAGTTGCTCGAACGCATGGAGCACGAAGAGCTGTGCTCGTTCCCGCCGGTGATCGTCTATACCGGCCGCAACCTGAGCCGCGAAGAAGAAGCCGACCTGATGAAGTATTCGCGCTCCATCATCATCAAGGGCGCGCGCTCGCCGGAGCGCCTGCTCGACGAGGTGACCTTGTTCCTGCACAAGGTCGAGTCCGAATTGTCGACCGAACGCCAGGGCATGCTGCAGCAGGTGCGCAGCCGCGAACGCGTGTTCGAAGGCCGCAAGATCCTGCTGGTCGACGACGATGTGCGCAATATCTTTGCGCTGACCAATGCGCTGGAGCAAAAAGGCGTGGTGGTGGAAATCGGCCGCAACGGTTTTGAAGCGATCAGCAAGCTCAATAGTGTGGACGATATCGACCTGGTGCTGATGGATGTGATGATGCCGGGCATGGACGGCCTGGAAGCGACGCGCCAGATCCGCGCCGACGGCCGCTACAACAAGCTGCCGATCATTGCGATTACCGCCAAGGCCATGAAGAATGACCAGGAAGAATGCCTGCAGGCCGGCGCATCGGACTACCTGGCCAAGCCGATCGACCTCGACCGTTTGTACTCGCTGCTGCGCGTGTGGATGCCGAAGATGGAACGCATCTGATGCTGGTCGACTACACGGAGGCGCAGCTGCAGTCGCTGATGGAGGCCATCTATCAGCGCTACAGCTATGATTTCCGTGACTATTCCGCGCCGTCCCAGCGGCGCCGCCTGAACCATGCGCTCGGCCGCCTGCATTGCGGCAGTATCGACGAACTGCAGCGCAAGGTGCTCAAGGACCCGGGCGCCTTCGGCCAGCTGCTGCAGACGCTGACGGTGCCGGTCACCGAGATGTTCCGCGACCCGGCATTTTTCCTGGCCCTGCGCGAACAGGTGGTGCCGGTGCTGAAAACCTATCCGTCACCGAAGATCTGGGTGGCCGGCTGCTGCACCGGCGAAGAAGCGCTGTCGCTGGCCATTATCCTGCACGAGGAAGGCTTGCTCGAGCGCAGCCTGATCTACGCCACCGATATCAATCCGGTGGTGCTTGACAAGGCCCGCCTGGGCGTCTATCCCTTGACGCACATGGCCGGCTACGGCGCCAACTACACGGCGGCCGGCGGCCTGGGCAGCCTGGACGAGTATTACACGGTCGAGCACGCCACGGCGCGTTTCGACAGCCGCCTGCTCGACCGCATCAATTTTGCCGACCACAGCCTGGCCACCGACAGCGTGTTTGCGGAAACGCAGCTGATCTGCTGCCGCAATGTACTGATCTATTTTAATAAGGCCCTGCAGGACCGCGCGCTGGGGCTGTTCCATGAATCGCTGTGCCACCGGGGCTTTCTCGGGCTGGGCAGCAAGGAAAGCACGAATTTCAGCGCCTGCGCCACGCAATTCGAGCAGCAGGCCGGACCGGAAAAACTGTACCGCAAGCGTCCGTCCTTCGGCGCCCAGCGCCACGAGACGCGGCACAAGCCGCGCCAGGGAGATAGCGCAATACCAGGAAACAGCCATGATGAATGAGACCCAGACCCGCACCAAATTACTGATCGTCGACGATCTGCCGGAAAACCTGCGCGCCCTGAACGCGCTGATACGCGAAAGCGACCGCAGCGTGTACCAGGCCTCGTCCGGCGAAGAAGCACTGGCCTTGCTGCTCGAACACGATTTCGCGCTGGCCATCCTCGACGTGCAGATGCCGGAAATGGACGGTTTCGAGCTGGCCCAGCTGATGCGCGGCACCGACAAGACGCGCCATATTCCCATCGTCTTCGTGACGGCGGCCGGCAAGGAAATGAATTTTTCGTTCCAGGGCTACGAAAGCGGCGCCGTGGACTTTTTGCACAAGCCGCTCGACATCAACGCCGTGCAAAGCAAGGTCAATGTGTTTGTCGCCCTGCACCAGCAGCGCGCCGAAACGCGGCGCCAGGTGCAGGCGCTGGAACACAGCCGCCAGCAGCAGGAGGCCTTGCTGCAGCAATTGCGCGCCACGCAGGCGGAACTGCAGCGATCATTGCGCATGCGCGACGAATTCATGTCGATGGTGGCGCACGAGCTGCGCACGCCCCTCAACACCCTGTTCCTGGAAACCCAGATGCGTACGCTGAACCTGGAGCGCGGCAACCTGGCCGCGTTTGCGCCGGAAAAATTGCCGAAGATGGTGGCGCGCGACGCACGCCAGATCCGCAGCATGGTGCGCCTGATCGACGACATGCTCGACGTGTCGCGCATCAGCAGCGGCAAGCTGTCGATACGGCGCGAAGCGGTCGACCTGGCCGCGCTGGTGCGGCGCGTGGCCGAGGACCTGGCGCCCTGCCCTGACCAGCTGCGCGTGCAGGTGCAGGACGAGGCGCAGATCGAGGGCTTTTGGGACGGCTTCCGGGTCGAGCAGATCGTTGTCAACCTGATCAGCAATGCGCTGCGCTACGGCGAAGGCAAGCCGGTCGACATCAGCCTGGCAAAAACCCGCAACAGCGCCGTGATCGAAGTGCGCGACCATGGCATCGGCATCGGCGCCAAGGACCAGGAACGCATTTTCGACGCCTTCGAGCGTGTGGTGCACCAGGACCGCACCGGCGGCCTGGGGCTGGGCCTGTTCATCACCAAGCAGCTGGTCGACGCCCACGGTGGCGCCATCACCCTGCAAAGCCAGCCTGGCCATGGCGCGCTGTTCAGCGTGACCTTGCCACTGGCGGGATCGTGACCATGACTACCACCCCTGCCCCGGACTTCCTGCTGCGGCTGGACCGCACCCTGCGCCAGCTCGACGATACCGGTGCCATCCTGTCGGTTTCGGCGCAACTGCTGGGCCAGCAGCTGAACGCGCAGCAGGTGGCGTGTTTCGATATCGGCCAGCAGCTGCACTACGCCACCTTGCAGCATGCCTGGAGCGACGGCCTGGCGCCGGGCGCGGCTGGCGAATATTTCCTTGGCGAATACGCGGCCGGCCTGGCGGCCGAACTGGAAGCGGACCATGCGGTGGCCGTCGACGATGTCGGCAGCGATCCGCGCACGGCATCGCCCGGTGCGCAGGCCACCTTCGGGCGGCTCGGCATTCGCGCTTTTCTGAACCTTCCCATTGTCAAGGAAGGCCAGCTGGTGGCCCTGTTCGTGGTGCACAGTCGCACGGCACGCGCCTGGCAAGCCGATGAAGTGGCGCTGGCTATGCAAGTGGCCGAGCGGGTCTGGGCCAGCTTGCTGCGCGCCCAGGCGCAAGCCCAGGTGCGTGCGCTGAACGCCGACATGGAACGCCAGGTGGCCGAGCGCACGCGCGAATTCGGCCTGACCTGGCGGGTCAGTCCCGACTTGCTGGGCGTGCTGAACCTGCAGGGATGCTTCGAACATATCAATCCGGCATGGCAAATCACACTGGGCTGGACCGAAGACGAGATACGCGCCGCGCCGCATCTGTCGCTGGTGCATCCGGACGACCATGAGGCCACGCGCGCGGTATGGCAGGCGGCGCTCAAGGGGCAGCCGGCGCTGCGCTTCGAGAACCGCTACCGCCACAAACTGGGCGGCTGGCGCTGGCTGCAGTGGGTCGCGGTGCCGGAAAATGGCAAGATCTATTGCAGCGCGCGCGATATCAGCGAAGAAAAGGAGGCCGCGCAAGCCCTGCGCGCGGCCCAGGAGTCGCTCGACCATAGCGTGTCGGCGCTGCTGCAGTCGCAAAAACTCGAAGCGCTGGGCAAGCTGACAGGCGGCGTGGCGCATGATTTCAACAATGTGCTGCAGATTATCTCGGGCAATCTGCAGCTGCTGCAGATCACGGTGGGCGGCGACCCGCTGGCGGCCAAGCGCATCGCCAGCTCCAGCGCGGCCGTCGAACGCGGCGCCAAATTGTCGGCCCAGCTGCTGGCCTTTGCCCGCCGCCAGCCGCTGAAGCCGCTGGTGACCGACCTGGCCGCCCTGCTGCGCTCGACCGAAGACCTGCTGCGCCGCGCGGTCGGCGAGACGGTCGACACGCAAGTGCAGATCGCCAGCGACGCCTGGCAGGCGCTGGTCGACCCGAACCAGCTGGAGAACGTGATCCTGAACCTGGCCATCAATGCGCGCGACGCCATGGATGGCCATGGCCACCTCACGGTGTCCCTGTTCAATTGCGCGGTCGACGGCGGCGACGACCTGGCGGCCGGCCAGTACGTGCAGCTGGCCATCAGCGACACCGGCAGCGGCATCGCCCCCGAACTGATCGACAAGATCTTCGAGCCATTCTTTACCACCAAGAAAGAAGGCGAAGGTTCGGGCCTGGGCCTGTCGATGGCTTACGGCTTCCTCAAGCAAAGCGGCGGCCATCTGCGCGTGGAAAGCGCGCCCGGTACGGGCACCACTTTCCGCATCTACCTGCCGCGCTCGCTCGATGGCGTGACGGAACTGCCTTTGCAACTGAGCGGCCCTGTGCTGGGCGGCAAGGAAACCATCCTGGTGGTGGAAGATGATCCGCACGTGCAAACCACGGTGGTCGACATGCTGCGCGGCCTGGGCTACAGCGTGCTCAAAGCGTCCGACGGCCAGGCCGCCTTGAAGATGGTTGCCGGCGGCGCGCCGATCGACCTGCTGTTTACCGACGTGGTCATGCCGGGCCCCGTGGCCAGCACCGAGCTGGCGCGCCAGGCGCGGCTGCTGCTGCCCGAGCTGGCCGTGCTGTTTACCTCGGGCTACACGCAGGACGCCATCATGCATGGCGGACGGCTCGACGCCGGCGTGGAGCTGCTCAGCAAGCCGTACCGGCGCGAAGACCTGGCGCGGCGCGTGCGCCATTTGCTGGCCAACCGCCAGCATCTGACGGGCTTGCAGCAGGAACTGGAACAGCCGGCGCCGGCTGCCGCCTCGCGCGCGGGCGGGCGCAGCATTTTGCTGGTGGAAGACAACGACGACGCGCGCGCCATGACCAGCGAATTGCTCGACATGCTGGGCCACGAGGTGACGGCGGTCGGCTCGGCCGAAGAAGCCGTGCCGCTGTTGGCCATGCAGGGCCTGGAAATCCTGATGACCGACATCAGCCTGCCGCGCATGTCGGGCACGGAACTGGCGGCGCTGGCGGCCAGGGATCATCCGGCGCTGCAAGTGGTGTTTTCGACCGGCCACGCGCCGGCCAATTCCGGCGTGCAGGACCCGGCCGCGCGTTTCCTGCTGAAACCATTTTCGGTCGAGCAGTTGCAGCAGGCCTTGCAGCCGGACTAGCCGCGTTCCAGCCTGGCGAGCACGCCCGCGAGTTCTTCCAGGCCGAACGGTTTTTGCAGGAAACGCGCGCCGCTGCCATGCGCCACGCTGGCCGCCCAGCCGTGGCCCGATGCCAGGATCACGGCCAGCGGTGGCGAGCCGGCGCGCGCAAGACGCGCCAGTTCCAGGCCCGACATGGCCGGCAGGCTGATATCGGTCAGCAGGATCTCCAGCCCCGGCAAGGCCAGCAGCGGCACGGCTTCTTCGGCGCTGGCCGCGCCATGCACCGTGTGGCCCAGCATATTGAGCATTTCCATGGTCATCTCGCGCGCATCGGCATTGTCCTCGACCAGCAGGATGCGGCGGCCGGACGGATCGGGGGCGCCAGGCAAGCGCCGGTCGGCCAGCAGGTGGCGGATGCGCCGCGCCAGGTCTTCGCGCCGGTACGGCTTGCTCAGCAGCTCCACGCTGGGCGCCAGCCGGCCATCGCGCATGATGGCGTTATATGTGTAGCCCGAAGTAAACAGCACGGCCAGGCCGGGCAGCAGCAGCCTTGCCTGGCGCGCCAGTTCCGTGCTGCCGACAGGACCCGGCATCACCACGTCGGTAAATAGCAGGTCGGCGCTGGCACCGGCCTGCAACTGGCGCAGTGCGCTTTCGCCATCGTCGGCCTGCAGCACCGTGTAACCGAGGCCGCGCAGCATGTCGACCACCGTATTGCGCACGGCCGCGTCGTCCTCCACCACCAGGATGGTCTCAAAGCCACCGAGCACCGGGCCGGCGCGCCACTGCGGCATGGCGGCCAGCGGTTCGAGCGAGCGCGGCAGGTATATCTTGAAGGTCGTGCCGGCGCCGGGCGCGCTTTGCACGCGGATATGGCCGCCGCTCTGGCGGATAAAACCGTAGGCCATCGACAGACCCAGCCCCGTGCCCTCGCCTTCCTTCTTGGTGGTGAAGAAGGGCTCGAAAATCTGCGCGATCACTTGCGCATCCATGCCTTGGCCAGTGTCGGTAATCGTCAGCAGCACGTACTGGCCCGGCAGTGCGTCGGCGTGGCTGGCCACAGCGGCCTGGTCCAGGGTGATATTACTTAAGGAAAAGGTCAGCCGGCCACCCTGCGCCATCGCGTCGCGCGCATTGATGGCCATGTTCAGCAGCACGTTTTCCATCTGGTTCGGGTCGACCAGCACATGCCACAGGCCCACGCTGACAAAAGTTTCCTCGAAGATCAGTTCGCCAACGGCGCGCCGTATCAGTTCCTGCATGCTGGCCAGCAAATGGCCGAGGTGGGTGGCCAGCGGACGCAAAGGCTGGCGGCGGGCGAATGCCAGCAGCTGCAAGGACAGCCTGGCGCCCCGTGCGACGGCCGATTCGGCCGAGTCCAGCCGGCTGGCCGCCTGCGGATTGCCGGCCACGGTGAGTTTCAGCAGTTGCAGATTGCCCGAGATAATCTGCAGCACATTATTGAAGTCGTGCGCGACGCCGCCCGTCAGCTTGCCGATCGATTCGAGCTTTTGCGCCTGCAGCAAGGCCTGCTCGCTGCGCTGCAAGGCCAGTTGCGCTTCTTGCTCCTCGGTGACATCGCGCCCGACGATATGGATCAGCTGCTCGGCCGGCACGGCGGTCCAGGCGATGGTGCGGTAATCATGCTCGCCGCGCCGGTAGCGGTTTTCCATGCGCAAGGTGGTGGCGCCTGCGGCCAGCCGCGCCAGCTCGCGCCTGGCCGCCGCCAGGTCGTCGGGATGGACCAGGCTGAGAAAATCGATGCCCAGTGTATCGCTTTCGGCACGCGCCAGGAGGGTGCTCCAGGCGGGATTGACGGCAATGATCACGCCGCGTAGATCGGTCACCAGCATGATATCGGTGGCCAGGCGCCACAGGCGGTCGCGCTCGGCCGTGCGCTGCTGCAGGCGCTGCTCCAGCGCGGCATGGTGGCCAGCCAATCTTTCCAGCCGCGCCCGCTCGATCACATGGGAAATGCAGCGCGCCGCCAACGTCATGGTGTCGATGTCAAGCTGGGTCGGATGGCGGGCCAGCTGTGAAAACAGGCCCAGCACGCCCAGGATATGGCCATGCGCGCCAAACACGGGCGCCACCCAGCATGCGCGATAGCCATGCAGCATCGCCTCCTTGCGCCCGGCGCTCCAGCCCGGTTCACGCGCGATATCGCCGCAATACACGGGCGCGCCCGTAAAGGCGGCGGCGCCGAACGGCGACGGCTGCGGGCCTTCCTCGTCGAGCTGCAAGGCCAGGCAAAGGTCGGCCGGCAAGCTTGGCGCGGAAAAGCCGCAAAAGCGGTCGGCTTCGTCGATCAGGATGACGCAACCGTGCACGTCCCCCGCGTCGCCTTGCAGCGCCAGCAACAATTGCGCCAGCGCCTCCTCCAGGCCGGCGCCCGCAGCGACCGCGCCCAGCGCCTGGTGCTCCGCATCGAGCAAGTGAAAAATGTCGTGTGCCTGCACCGTATCCATGGGGCTGAGAATGAAGCTGGAATATACCACGGCACAACGTTTCTTAGAATGCAAGAAAGAACGCTGTTTTTTAAAAGTGCGCTCCGCCTGCAGGTTTTTACGGGACGGCCGCCATGCTAGAGTATTGCTTTACTTCCATCTGACGGATGCCCCTGATGACCTTGCCCTCCTCCCTGATCGCCACCGCCCTGCTGGCCGCCGTCCAGGGCGCCGTCGCCGCCCCCATGACCCTGGACGACTATCTGGTCCTGAGCGGCCCGCAAGCGACAGCCCAGATCGCCTACGGCCCGGCGCCCTCGCAATACGCCCAGCTGTTCCGGCCCAGCGGCGCCGGCCCGTTTCCCGTGGTGGTGCTGGTGCATGGCGGCTGCTGGACAGTCCAGTTCGGCGGCATCAAGCAGATGCGCAACGTCGCCAACGCCCTCAGCAGCCAGGGCATTGCCGTCTGGAACGTCGAATACCGAAGAGTCGACGAAGAAGGCGGCGGCTACCCCGGCACCTACCAGGACATGCATGCCGCGCTGGACAGCCTGCAAAGCCATGCCAGGCTATACCAGCTCGACACCAGCCGCATCGTGGCCATGGGCCACTCGGCCGGCGGCCAGCTGGTGCAATGGATCGCCGGAAGAAGCCAGCTGCCAAAAACCAGCCCCCTGCATCGTGACACTTTTCTGCCGATCAACAACATCATCAGCCTGGGTGGCCTGGCCGACCTGCGCCACGAAGAAAAGCTGATCAAATCGAGCTGCGAGCGCGACATCCAGGACCTCGCAGGCAGCGCCAGCATGGAACGCCCCGACATCCACAGCGACACCAACGCCGCCGACCTGATGCCCAACGGCACGCGCACGGTGCTGATCACGGGCGCGCTCGACACCATCTCGCCGCCACGCGTGGCGCACGATTACGCGGCCAAGGCCGTAAAGGCCGGCGACCATGCGGAAGTGTTAATCTTGCCAGGCGCCAGCCACTACGACGAGATCGCCGCGACGTCGCCGGCGTGGAAGATGATCTTGCCAGTGATACGGCAGATGCTGGGCCTGCAAAGCGACAGTCGATGAAAACCCTGAAATTCAATATCTTCGGCACCCTGATCGCCGTCAACGGCGCCCCCGGCGCATGGCAGGCCTTCTACCTGGGCGCCGAAGGCAAACGCCGGCCCGCCGACTTTATCGTGCCCGCCGACGTGGCCGAAGCCGACCTGTGCGAGTACCTGGCCGACCTGTTCCACGAAGACGCCACACCGCGCAACAACAGCGCAAGGGAAATCAACCATGCATGAACTGCCCACCGCCGGCATCGGCCATAACGATGCGATCCGCAAGAAAATCAACGCCGCCGTCACCAAACGCAACCTGGCCAGCGCCGCCAACAATACAAAATGGGACGAGCTGATCCATTACTTCCGCGAACGCGAAGACTGGTGGCCGTCCTACCGCTACAAGGCCGTGACAGGCTTTACCTCCGGCTGGGACGTGGAGTGGCTCTACCACCTGCCCTTCCCGTTCGCCCTGGTCGAATGGTTCGATATCGGCTTGAAGGAACTGGAACCGTCGAAAGGCATGTTGCTGGCACGTACTTATATCGACCATACGGAAGAAATATCGGATGTGGTCAGGAAAATTGGCCTGGAGTTCGAAGTGCGTGGGGATGTGTTGAGGATTTGGGGGTATTTGCCGAAAACGTATGACGACTTTCCGCCAGTGTAGACCAAACAAGGTGAAACCAGGCAAGGCAAAAAAACCAGCAAAGCGCGCACCTGCCCAACTCCCGAACACAGGCGCCGCGGGCCCAGCGATCGCGACTCCGGCCCGCTCTTTCTAGGTTTTACTGCACGCGTGCCAGATACTTGGCAAGCTGCGCAAACGTCGCCCCAAACCCCTGCTTCATCGACTCATGCCCTTCCTTGAACGTCGCATGTTCAAGTTCCGAAGCCTCATGCGGCACCGACCTCAACGTCATCGTCGTCTTGCCATCTTGCTCCGACAAAGTCATCGTGTTATGCGCTTGAAGAGGCCAAGTGGCACTGACCGGATGCGGCACAACATTGCCCTCCCTATCCGCAAACGACAAAATGGAAACAATCTTCTCCGGCGCCTCGATCACCTGATAGGTCAATTTGCCCCACATCTCATACCCATTATCGGCCCGCATGCCGTAATGAAACACGCCACCAGGCTTGAGTTCCAGCGCCAGCACGCTGAGCTCGAACCCCACCGGCCCCCACCATTGTGCCAGCCGCTCCGGCTCGACCCAGGACTGGAACACCAGTTCGCGCGGCGCGTCGAAGGTATGGGTGATAACAAAATCGCTGCCGCCGTGCTCTGCTTTGGTCATAAAATTTCTCCTCTGGTTGGCGTCATTCTCACCCCGAAGCAACTTCCGGGGTCGGACCCGACGGGTCTGACCCCAGCCTTTTCACTCATCGGCCTGTCGACCACGGTGACGGTCGACACCAGCCATCGCTATTGAACCGCAGATACCGTAGGTCGGATCAGGTCCGGAGGACCGTAATCCGACAACATTGTTGGCACGGCCGGTGGTGGTGTCGGATTACGCGAGGCCGAGCCTCGCTGATCCGACCTACCTGGTTTTCCCTGCGGCCACCTGGTCAAGTATATGCTTCGGCACCGCCGCATAATGCTTGAACTCCATCGTATAGGTCGCCCTGCCCTGCGTCAGCGAGCGCAAGGCGGTGGAATAGCCGAACATTTCGGCCAGCGGCACCAGCGCGCGCACGATGCGCCCCGAGCCGCCGGCGATATCATCGACGCCCTGCACCATGCCGCGCCGCGCCGTCAAATCGCCCATCACATTGCCCATGAAGTCCTCCGGCGTTTCCGCTTCGACCTGCATCATCGGTTCCAGCAAGACCGGGGCTGCCTTGCGCATGCCTTCCTTGAAGGCGATGGAGCCGGCCATGCGGAAGGCGTTTTCGTTGGAGTCGACGTCGTGGTACGAGCCAAAGGTGAGCGTGGCCCTGACGTCGACCACCGGGTAGCCGGCCAGCACGCCCGAGCGCAAGGTCTCGACAATGCCCTTGTCGACGGCGGGAATAAATTCGCGCGGCACCACGCCGCCCTTGATGGCGTCGACAAACTGGTAGCCGGTGCCGGGCTCCAGTGGTTCGAGCTTCAGCACCACATGGCCGTACTGGCCGCGTCCGCCCGACTGCTTGACGAACTTGCCTTCGATATCGTCGACCGCGCGCGTGATGGTTTCGCGGTAGGCCACCTGCGGCTTGCCCACATTGGCGTCGACGCCGAATTCGCGCCGCATGCGGTCGAGCAGAATTTCCAGGTGCAATTCGCCCATGCCCGACATGATGGTCTGGCCCGATTCCTCATCGGTATGCACGCGGAACGACGGGTCCTCCTGCGCCAGACGATTGAGGGCGATGCCCATCTTTTCCTGGTCGGGCTTGGTTTTCGGTTCCACCGCCTGGGAAATCACGGGTTCCGGAAAGATCATTTTTTCCAGCACGATGACATGCTCGGGCGCGCACAGGGTGTCGCCGGTGGTGACCGCTTTGAGCCCGACGGCGGCGGCAATATCGCCCGCATAGACTTCCTTGATTTCCTTGCGTTCATTCGCATGCATCTGCAGGATGCGCCCCAGCCGCTCGCGCGCGCCCTTGGTGGGGTTGTACACCATGTCGCCCGAGTTGACCACGCCAGAATACACGCGGAAAAAGGTCAGCTGGCCAACAAACGGGTCGGTCATGATCTTGAAGGCCAGCGCCGAGAAATATTCGTCGTCGGCCGGATGGCGCTCGACTTCCTTGTCGTGTTCGTCATGGCCCATGATGGGCGGCACTTCCACCGGCGACGGCAGGTAGTCGATCACGGCGTCGAGCATGGCCTGCACGCCCTTGTTTTTAAAAGCGCTGCCGCACAGCATGGGCACGATTTCGTTGCGGATGGTGCGTGCGCGCAAGGCTTGCCGCAGTTCGTCTTCGGAGAACGCACCGCCATCGAGGTAGCGTTCGGTGAATTCTGGTGTCGCTTCGGCCGCCTGCTCCACCAGCTTGTCGTGCCATTCCCGCGCCTGTTCCTGCAATTCCTGCGGGATATCGCCGTACGTGAACTGCACGCCCTGGCTGGCGTCGTCCCAGGTAATGGCGCGCATCTTGAGCAGATCGATCACGCCCGTGAAATACTCCTCGGCGCCGATCGGCAGCTGGACCGGGACGGCCAGGCCTTTCAGGCGCTCGCCGATCTGCTGGCGCACGCGCAGGAAATCCGCGCCGACCCGGTCCATCTTGTTGATGAAGGCGATGCGCGGCACATGGTATTTGTTGGCCTGGCGCCAGACGGTTTCCGATTGAGGCTGCACCCCGCCGACGGCGTCGTAGACCATCACCGCGCCATCTAACACGCGCATCGAGCGTTCCACTTCGATCGTGAAGTCGACATGGCCCGGGGTGTCGATGATATTGATGCGGTGTTCGGGATAGTTGCCGGCCATGCCTTTCCAGAAGGCAGTGGTGGCGGCCGAGGTGATGGTGATGCCGCGCTCCTGTTCCTGCTCCATCCAGTCCATGGTGGCGGCGCCATTGTGCACCTCGCCGATCTTGTGATTGACGCCCGTGTAGAACAGGATGCGCTCGGTGGTGGTGGTCTTGCCGGCATCGATATGGGCGCTGATGCCGATATTGCGGTAGCGTTCGATGGGGGTTCTGCGTGTCATCACACTCTCCTTGCCTCGGCCGGGAAAATCAACGATCTGGCTGAATCAGTGTAGCAGACCGCACGCACAGGGCCATGTTTACCATGCATACAACACACTGCGGGCCGCGCACGCCTGCGCGCCTGGATACGCGGGGCTTTCCGCTATACTTTCCTTTGAATAAGATTAACAAAGTTTAATCTGGATCAAAACGCGCCGCATCCACAGAAATGTTCCTATAGTCCTATGAAAATTAACCCAAGAAAAATAATCCTTGCCACCTTCCTGGCCTCGCCAGTATTTGCCATGGCCGGCGAACTTGAACAGCAGATGCAGCGCTGCGCCGTGCTCGGTGACGCCAGCGCCCGCCTCGGCTGTTTTGATGTGCTGTCCAAGGCGGTGGAAGCGGCGACGATCGCCACCGGCGGCAATGCCCACGCCACCGGCGCCACCCTCGCTGCGGCTGAGGCCGTCTCGCCAAGCACGGCGGCCAATCCGGCCGGCGTGGCCACCCCGGCCGCCGTCGACGCGGCCGTGCCTGCCGTCGCCCAAAGCGGCGCCACGCCGCCGGAAGCGCCGATCTCGCGCGTGATGCAAGCGTGGGAGCTGGACGAACCATCGAAGCGCGGCCTGTTCAACCTGCGTCCGCACCGCGACAATTATTTGCTGCTGGCCAATTACAGCAGCGCCTCGAACGACCAGCCCTTCAAGGAATTCACGCCTGGCGGCGTCAAGACCCAGCACGTGGAACTGACCTACCAGCTGAGCTTCAAGATGAAGATGCTGGAAGATATCGCCGGCTCGCCGTTCGACCTGTGGCTCGGCTATACCCAGCAAAGTTTCTGGCAAGCGTATAACCGCAAGGCGTCGAGCCCTTTCCGCGAAACCAACTACCAGCCTGAAGTCATGCTGATCCTGCCGATCAACAAGTCGCTTGCCGGCCTGGACTTCAAGTACGCCAACTTCGGCCTGGTGCACCAGTCGAACGGCCAGACCTCGACCCTGTCGCGCAGCTGGAACCGCCTGTACGCGGAACTGGGCATGGAGCATGACAACCTGGCCGTCACGGCGCGCGTCTGGAAACGCCTGGACAACAGCAAGTCGGACAATGACAATATCGACATCACCGACTACATGGGCCACGGCGACGTGCGCGTGAGCTACCGCAACGATGGCCATGAGTTCTCGGCCACCATGCGCCGCAACTTCAGCAAGAAGCACGGCTCCATCCAGGCTGGCTGGGCGTTTCCCCTTAAAGCCAACCTGAAAGGCTACTTGCAGGTGTTTTCCGGTTATGGCCAGAGCCTGATCGACTACAACTATTCGCAGAAGTCGATCGGCGGCGGTTTCCTGGTCGATTACTGATGGTGGCGGTGTCGGATTACGGCCCTGCCTAACGGTCATCGCGCAGGTCGGATTCGCCGGAACGGCGTAATCCGACAACATTGTTGACCGCAAATGCAAAAATGGCGCCCATGGCGCCATTTCTTATGGGATCTGAAGTATTAACGGCTGCCGCCACCGAGCACCCGCGCCGGCAGCATCACGATGGCGCGCAGCAATTCGAACACCCCTTCGACGCCGATGCCGATCAGGCGAAACGGCAACAGCAGCAGCCAGGCCAGCGGATACAGCAGCAGGGCCAGCAAGGCCAGCGGCCAGCACACGATCAGCAACAGCAGCCACAGCACGAATCCCAGCATTGTCGTCTCCCGAAATAAATGTGCGGAGCAAGCAGCGCTTGCCCCGCTACCGAACCATCACTATAAGAACATGCTGGCGTTGCGGCAACGGCCATGCGATGAACTGCGCGCTGGCGTGACGGGGGGACGAAAAACGGGAATCAACGGTGGCCGCTTGTCGCCCAGGCTTACTGGCCGACGCAGATCACTTTGGTGATGTATTCATGGGCGTTGGGTTTCTTGCTGGTGGCCCATTTGATGGCCTGGTTGGCTTCGGCGATGGTCATCACCGTGGCCTTGTCTTTCGACTTGATAAAGGACACGCCCTCGAAGACGCCTTCCTTGCTGCGCATGACCTTGGCAAACACGGGCGGCCTGGTTTCACCGTCGCTGATTTTGTTTTGCTGCACCAGGTAGCGCTGATCGATCTGTTCCATAGTAATAAAGCTGTCCAGTGGGTAAAACACGGAATATACCCTGAATGGACCAACGCCGCAGGAGCAAATGCGCGGCGTTGCTATGGCAGCAAGAAAACGTCAGGCGTAGACGACAGACGCCATGGCCGGCTGCAGGTTGACGTCATGCAGCACCTGCACGTTCATGGCCGCTTCCAGCGAAGGAATCGAGCCGCCGGCGCGGTACTGGAAGCTTACCTGCAGCACGTCGCCGGCCTTGACCGCCATTGCCTGCGGCAACGGCAGGCACATGTAATGGTTGAGCCAGTCGATGGTGCTGGAACGCTCGGGCACCACGGCCAGGATATTCTTGGTCACGAAACGCAGGGCGTTCAGGGTGCCGCTGCGCTCGACGACAAACTTGCCGTCAAAACCGAACAGGCTGTCGGTCGGCTGGGTAAAGTCGATGATGCTGTAGACGGCCGGCGGCGCCAGTTCCAGCACGCCGGGGTGGATCGCGGTGGTTTCCTGGAACTGCACGATGGGCGCATAAAAGCCTTCGAAATCATATTCCTGCTGCATCGGCTGCACCGCCATGATCACCGCTTCGGGCACGAACAGCGGCAGCGGGCCGCCAAAACGCGCCAGGTAGCGGCGCTTGAACGATTCGATCACTTCCACCTGCTTTTCGCGCAGCATGCCAACATGGATCATCTCGCAGATGACCACATCGACCGGCTCGGGCGGCAGGTATTCGAAGGCGTCGGCGTGCACGACTTCGACTTTTTCGCCGTTGGCATTCAAGGCCAGCATCTTGCGCGCTTCCCTGACCATGTCCGGGTTGAACTCCACGCACCAGACCTTGTCGGCCTTGGCGGCCGCAAAGCACGACAACACGCCCGTGCCGCCACCGAGCTCCAGCACCTTCATGCCCGGCTTGACCGCATAATCGATGGCCGACTTGAAGCCATGCATGCGGTTCTGGTCCATCAGCATATTGTGATGGTAATGCACGGGGATGAATTGCCCCAGATAACAACTCTCGATCTCGCGTTCATTCAGCATGGGTGTCCTCGTGGGGGCTGGTTCCGTGTTCGGTTCGATTTTGTCGTTCCAGAAAGCAGTGACGTCGCATGGGCTGCGTGCGGGACGGCGGCAAAACAGCCGGCGCCTGGCGTGGAAAGGACTGCCCATTGCGTGACTCCTGATTAATGCGACACAAGCATTATCGTCAATCAGGGGCCAGCACCATCGGTGGAGATAAGGGGAAAAAGCGTGCCAGTTCGGAAATGGTTACCGGCCGCATCAGTTGCGGCGGCCACGCTCCTGGCTGCCCTGCTGCTGGAATGTGTCGATGATGGCGGCCACGCCGGGCTTGTCGGCGGCCTGGGCGAACTGGGCGGCGGTCCAGCCGTGGCTGCTTTTCAGCGAGGCATCGGCGCCCGACGCCAGCAGCAGTTTGACGGCTTCTTCCTGACCTTCGCGGGCGGCAAACATCAGCGGCGTGATATTCGTCGGCGCATAGGCATCCACTTTTGCACCGCGCGCAAGGAACAGCTGCATGATGGGCAAGTCGCCAGCCGAGGCCGCATAGTGCAGCGCCGTCCAGCCGCTCTGGTTGACCCTGGCGCCCTTGGCCAGCAAGGCGTCGACCGCCTCGCGCTTGTGCTTGTAGGCGGCCATCATCAGCGCCGTATTGCCATTGGCCGAGCGCGCTTCCAAGTCGACACCCGGCGTTTCCAGCAAGAGCCTGAAGACCTTGTCGGCGTCGTCGCGCAGTGCAATGACCAGCGCGATATCGCCGCGCTGCTCATCGGGCACGTTGGGATTGACGCCATCATGCAGCATCTTGCGCACGCCGCTGGCGTTGTCGATCGACACAGCGCGGTAGAAACCTGCCTGGTCGGGCGCCGCCAGCACCGCCGCCGATACGCATAACAAGACGGCCGCGACGGTTTTACGCATCATAGTTTGCATGAGATATCTACGCTATCTGATTGAAAAGCTTAAAGAAGTTGCCCGTCGTCTGCTCGGCAACCTGGGCCAGCGGAATACCTTTCAACGATGACAGGTATTCCGCCACATGCGCCACATAACCGGGTTCATTCATGCGGCCACGAAACGGCACCGGTGCCAGGTAAGGCGAATCGGTCTCGATCAGGATGCGCTCCAGCGGCACTTCCAGCGCCACGGCCTGCAGGTCTTTCGCGCTCTTGAAGGTGACGATGCCCGAGAACGAAATATAGAAACCCATGTCGATGGCCGCTTTCGCCACCTCCAGGGATTCCGTAAAGCAGTGCATGACCCCGGCCACGCCACCATCGGCCACGCCAGCGCCCTCTTCACGCATGATGCGGATGGTGTCCTCGCTGGCCGCTCTTGTGTGAATAATCAAGGGTTTACCCGTGATTCTTGAAGCTTTGATGTGCGTGCGAAAGCGCTCGCGCTGCCATTCCAGGTCACCGGTCAAACGGAAATAATCGAGCCCCGTCTCGCCAATCGCAATGATTTTCGGATGGTCGGCCAGGCGTACCAGGTCGTCCACCGACGGCTCCGGCGTATCTTCATAATCGGGATGCACGCCGACCGACGCAAAAATATGCGGATACTGCTCGGCCAACGCCAGCACCTGCGGAAAATCGGGCAAATCGACCGACACGCACAAGGCGTGCGTCACCTTGTTCTCGGCCATTTTGGCCAGAATCTCGGGCATGCGAGCAGCCAGCTCGGGGAAATTGATATGGCAATGGGAATCGATATACATAAACAGAATTGTACCGGAGCCAGACCAACCATGTAGAAACCACATGGCGCATGAAGCGGCAGAAGACGCCAGCCCAGGCTCCCCGGGCCAAGCGAGCCCGAAAAATGCCGAGGGCAAGGCGCAGCGACGAAGACAGTACGCAAGTACGGCGAGGAAGCTGCAACGCCGCCATCGGCATTTTCTCGGGCTCGCGACTACGGCCCGCTGGTTTTAACGTTCTACGAATTAACGATCACGCGACACGTTTACCTAAAATAATCAGATCACGCTCAACACCATCCAGATTCGCCACCTTCGGCAAATTGGCCCACTCCTCAAACCCGAACTTGCGAAACAAGCCCAGCGACGGCGCATTATGGCCGAAGATAAATCCCAGTACGGTATGCACCCCAACCGCAGGCGCATGCGCAATCGCCTCGGTCAAGCCATAAGCGCCAATCCCCTTGCCCCGTGCCTCCGGCGCAATATACACCGACAACTCCGCCGTGCCCGAATACGCCGGACGGCCGTAAAAATTCGAGTACGACAACCACCCCAGGACAGCGGGGGCAGCAGACTCATCGGCCAAAGACTCGATGATCCACAAAGGCCGCTTCTCCGGCGTATGCTCATGAAACCAGGCCAGGCGCGACTCGACCGTCACCGGCTCCGTATCGGCCGTCACTTCGCGCGAGGCGATGGTGGTGTTATAGATGGCGACAATGGCAGGCAAGTCGGCAAGTGTGGCAAGGCGGTGGCGATAGCTCATGTGATGTGTCAACTATGAATGGCAACTATTTGTTTTAAAAGACGAATTATTGGCAACTTGAAGTATATTCGAGCAGCATGTCTTCCAG
This sequence comes from Janthinobacterium psychrotolerans, assembly GCF_001677885.1. Taxonomy (GTDB): domain Bacteria; phylum Pseudomonadota; class Gammaproteobacteria; order Burkholderiales; family Burkholderiaceae_D; genus Janthinobacterium; species Janthinobacterium psychrotolerans. The sequence goes on from NZ_LOCQ01000056.1 coordinate 81,769, forward strand.
GAAAAGCTTGGGTGACAGCGGATGGTCGGCAATCGCGCGCCGCTCGTTGGCGGCCTTGATGGCCGCCATCAGGCGGCTGATATGGATGCGTCCCGCCAGCGCTTCGAGCTCGCGCTTGTGACGCGGATAGTAGCGCACGGTGCCGGCCAGCTTCATGGAAAACACGTCATACAGCCAGCGCTGCAAGCTAGCCACCAGAGGGCTCAAGGGCGACTTTTGCAGCTTGTCGGCCGCCCTCAGGGCCGCCTCCACACCGGGATGGGCCAGCACCTGCAGCAGCTGCTCGGTTTCCTCGCGGCCGCCCGATTCGGACTGGGCCAGCGCCGCCAGTGGCGCGCCGCCCTGCTCGCGCAGCCAGCTGTCGGCGTCGTTCAGGCCCTGGCTTTTCAGCCAGGCCAGCGCCTGTTCGTGGCTGGGCATGGGCAAGGCAAACTTGCGGCAGCGCGACAGGATGGTTGGCAGCAAACGGTCCAGGCTGTTCGACGACAGCAGGAACAAGGTGCCCGGCGGCGGCTCTTCCAGGGTTTTGAGCAAGGCATTCGAGGCCGGCGTGTTGAGCGCTTCGGCCGGATACAGCACCACCACGCGCAAGCCCTGGCGGTGCGTCGAGATGTTCATGAAGTCGGCGAGGTTGCGGATCTGCTCGATCTTGATGTCTTTCGACGGCGTCTTGCTCTTGGCGCTTTTTTTGGCGCTCTCCTCGCCTTCGCCGTCCTCAGGCAGGTCGTCTTCCAGCGCTTCGGGGCGCACGCGGCGGTAGTCGGGATGGTTGCCTTGCACAAACCAGCCGCAGGAGGCGCAGGCGCCGCAGGCATGGCCGTCGGTGCGCACGTTTTCGCACAGCAAAGCCTGGGCGAAATGCTCGATGAAGTCGGCCTTGCCGATGCCTTGCGCGCCGTGGAACAGGATGGCATGCGGCATGCGCGGGCGCAAGGCCTGCAATTGCCGCCAGGCATCCTGCTGCCAGGGATAAAGTGAATTAGTCATCTCAATCAATCACTTGTGGAATTGTTCTCAAGCAGAACATCAAGCAGTTTTGCAAGCTCCACTTGAATGGCGGCAATGCTTTGCGTGGAATCGATGATACGAAAACGCTGCGGGAACTGCGCCGCGCGGCGCAGGTACTCGTTGCGGGTGGCGGCAAAAAAGTCGGCCTGCTCCTGCTCGAACTTGTCGAGCGCGCGCGTGGCGTCCAGGCGCGCACGGGCCACGGCCAGCGGCACGTCGAACAGCAACGTCAGGTCAGGCTGCAAATCGGGATGGACCCAGCTTTCCAGCGCCTCCATCTTGCGCAAGTCCATGCCGCGCCCGCCGCCCTGGTAGGCAAAGCTGGCGTCGGTAAAGCGGTCGGAAACGACCCACTCGCCGCGCGCCAGCGCGGGCGCGATCACTTGCGCGATGTGTTCGCGGCGGCTGGCGAACATCAGCAGGGCTTCCGTTTCCAGGTGCATTTTTTCGTGCAGCAGCAGTTCGCGCAGCTTTTCGCCGAGGCTGGTGCCGCCCGGTTCACGCGAGCAGACCAGCGCCACGCCACGCTGGCGCAGGTAATCGGCGACAAAGCCGATATGGGTCGACTTGCCCGCGCCATCGATGCCTTCGAAGGTGATGAAGCGGGCGATAGATGTTTGATTCATGAAGCAACTTATCTTGAAATGTTAACGCTGGTATTTATTGACGGCGCGGTTATGGTCGGGCAAGTTATTCGAGAACTCGCTGGTGCCATTGCCGCGCGCGACGAAATACAGCGCCTCGGTGCGGGCCGGCGCCAGCGCGGCCGTCAGCGACTGCGCGCCGGGCAAGGCGATCGGCGTGGGCGGCAGGCCGCCGCGCGTATAGGTATTGTAAGGGTTGTCCGCTTCCAGGTCGCGCTTGCGGATCTTGCCCTGGTAGGCGTCGCCCATGCCGTAGATCACGGTCGGATCGGTCTGCAGCAGCATGCCGGTTTTCAGGCGGTTGACAAACACGCCGGCGATCATGGCGCGCTCGGACTTTTGCCCGGTCTCCTTTTCCACGATCGAGGCCATGATCAGGGCCTCGTACGGGTTCTTGTACGGCAAGGCCGGATCGCGCTTGTCCCACGCTTCGGCCAGGCGGGCGATCATCGCCACGTGGGCCTGCTTGAAGATCTGCATCTCGCTGGCGCCCTTGGCAAACAGATAGGTATCCGGAAAGAACAGGCCTTCGGGCTGCGCATATTCGGGGCTGATTTTCGCCATCAGTTCACGGTCGCTCAGTTGCGCCGTATCGTGCTTGAGACCGGGGTGGACCGCCATCACCTGGCGCATCTGCCTGAAAGTCCAGCCTTCGATGATGGTCAGCGACTCTTGCGCAAATTCGCCGCGCACCAGTTGCGTGATCAGTCGCTGCGGCGAGGTGCCAGGCTTGAGCTCATAGGAACCCGCCTTGATCTTCGAGGTCTTGCCCTCGATGCGCGCGAGCAGGTTGAACAGCAGCGGCTCGATCGGGATGCCGGCATCAAGGATCTGCTGGCCGGCCGCATGGGCGCCACTGCCCGGCGCGATGGCAAACGCAATCGCCTCGCCTTCGGTGGTGATGGGCTGCTGGGCCCAGTACGCAAAGGTGGCGCCAGCACCGATGGCGGCGATGACGGTACAGACTACAAGTTTTTTAAAGAAAGCCATTGTTCCGATTCTTGTGATGCGCGCCAGTCAGGGATACGGCGCGCTGAGCATGATCTTTCATATGTGAATAAAACCCGCTGAAAGCGCCGCTAACCGGACGATTCCGTCCGCTGCCGACGCGTTTGACGCGACATCACTATAATGAACCCGTAATCATAATGCTTAATTGCTGATCTAATGGAAATTATGAATAACTGGAATCAATTTTTACTGGCGCAAGGCGCCCGCAGTGCCGATGGCGGCGCGGCCGCGATTGCCGATTTTGGCGCCGCCTTGAGCGTGGCCCAATTGCAGGACGGCTTTGTCGCGCCCATCACCGACCAGGGCCTGATCGCCGTCAATGGCGATGACGCTGCCAGCTTTTTGCACGCCCAGCTGACCAATGACGTGCAACACCTGAACCAGGAGCAAGTGCGCCTGGCCGGCTATTGCACGCCGAAAGGCCGGCTGCTGGCCAGCTTTTTGATGTGGAGAAACGCCACCACCATCTACCTGCAGCTCTCGCGCGGCATCCAGGCGCCGATCCAGAAACGCCTGCAGATGTTCGTGCTGCGGGCCAAGGCCACGCTGCATGACGCCAGCGTGGACGAGACCAGCCAGGTGATCCTGGGCCTGGGCGGCAAGCATGCCGCCGCCGCGCTGTCGCCACGGTTCGACAGCCTGCCGGCCACGCCGTTCAGCAAGATCGAAAGCAATGCGGGCACATTGCTGCGCGTGGCCGATGCGTTTGGCCAGCCGCGCTACCAGTGGCTCACTTCCGCCACCAACGCCGAAGCGGTCTGGCCGCAACTGGTCGCCAAGCTGGCCAAGGGCGGCAACAACGCCTGGCAATTGTCGGAAATCCATGCCGGCGTGCCGCAGATTACGCTGCCGACGCAAGAGCAGTTCGTGCCGCAGATGGTCAATTTCGAACTGCTGGGCGGCGTCAATTTCAAGAAAGGCTGCTACCCGGGACAGGAGATCGTCGCGCGCAGCCAGTATCTGGGCAAGCTCAAGCGCCGCACCACGCTGGTCAGCATCGATAGCGAAGACGCGCAGCCCGGTGCCGAACTGTTTGCCGTCAGCGACCCGCAACAGCCTTGCGGCATGATCGTCAACGCGGCGCCCAATGGCGCGGGCGGCGTCGATGCGTTGGTGGAAATGAAGCTGGCCGCCATCGAAGAAGGCGCCGCCTCCGCAGGCGCGGTCAGGCTCGGTTCCGGCGAAGGCGCCGCGCTGCGCTTCCTGGCCATGCCCTATGTGCTCGACGCACTCGACCTGTGAGGACGCCATGAAAGACTTGTATATCTATTACCAGGTGAAAGAAGAACACGCACAGGCGCTGGAAGCGCGCGTGCGTTCCTTGCAGGCAAAACTGGCGGCCGGCTCGGGCGTCTCGCCCCAGCTCAAGCGCCGCCCGGAAAGCCGCGACGGCTTGCAGACGTGGATGGAAATCTATCCGGTGGTCGGCGAAGGGTTTGCCGAACAGCTGGCGGCTGCCGCCGACGAGGCCGGCTTGCTGAGTCTGACGGCGGGCGGGCGCCATGTGGAGATCTTCATGGACTTGCCCCCATGTGCCTGATCGTTTTTGCCTGGAAAGTCAATCCGCATGTCCCGCTGATTGCCGCCGCCAACCGCGACGAATTCTATGAACGCGCCAGCGCGCCGGCAGGCAGCTGGCCGGAACACCCGCAAGTCTATGCGGGCCGCGACCTGCAGGCAGGCGGCAGCTGGATGGGCATCACGCAAATGCCGGCGGGCGCCTCGCGCTTTGCCGCCATTACCAATATCCGCAGCCCGCAAGACCACCGCGCCGATGCACCGTCGCGCGGCGCGCTGGTGGCCGACTACCTGGCCGGTTCCATGTCGGCGCAGGACTATATCGCGCAGATCCGTCCAGGCTGCGCCGCCTACAACGGGTTCAACCTGGTGCTGGGAGACGCCGACACGCTGATCTGGTTTTCCAACCGTGGCGATGGCGATCCACGCAACGGTTTACCGCTAGAGCCGGGCATCTATGGCCTGTCGAACGCCCTGCTCGATGCGCCCTGGCCCAAGGTGCTGAAAACCAAGGCGCAGTTCGCCAGCCTGATGTGCCTGGGTGCGCCGGACGAAGCCTATTTCGAGATGCTGGCCGACACCACGCGCGCGCCGGACTTCCGCCTGCCCGACACCGGCGTGCCGCTGGACCTGGAACGGGTGCTGTCGGCCGTCTGCATCGAAACGCCCGGCTACGGCACCCGTACCTCGACCGTCGTCAAGCTGTTCCCCGATGCGCCGGGCGAGCTGCATGAATTGCTGGTGCAATAGAGCCGTTAGCGTAGTGTCACATAGTAGCGCGCGGCCAGCTGGTGCAAATAGCTGGTGCCGCGCAGCTGGCGGTACTGCTCGCGCAGCCGCTCGACCGTGGCGCCCGGCGTGCCGAGGCTGGCCGCCACGTAGTAATCGGAATCGTCGGACAGCAGGATGGCGCGCTTGACGATACTCTCCGGCACGCCGGCGCTGGCGCACAGGCCGCGGATGGAATGCGGATTGCCGACGAGCAGGTCCACCCGTCCCACCAGCAGCTTGTTCAGGCCCGACAGCGCGTTATTGGCCAGGTCCAGCCGCTTCGCCAGCCCCATCTGCGCCAGCTGTGCATGGGCGATATCGTCGCGGTTGACCGCGGTGATATAGCGCGGCAGATCGTTCAGGCTGCCCACCTGCACATCATGGCGACGGGTGAGCTGGTACAGATACACCTGGCGCCGCGCCAGCGGCGCGATCCACTGGAACTGCTTTTCGCGCGCCGGCGTGCGCGCCAGGCTGAAGATCAGCACATTGGGCAGCTGCTGCGCCATGCGGTAGGCGCGCGCCCACGGGTAGGCCGACAGGCTGTAGGCCAGGCCCGCGCGCTCGACCAGGGTGCGCGCCACTTCCACGCTGTAGCCGGTCAGCCTGCCTTGCTCGATATAGTTGAACGGTTCGAATTCCTCGGTCACCAGCATCAGGCGCGGCGCCGGCGCCTGGGCGCCAGCACGGCCGATCGCCGCAAGTCCCAGCAAGGCCAGCATTGCCGCCACCGTGGTCCGTCGCCTGCCTTGCTTTGCCTTGGTCATTGCAGATGTTACTCCATCGGTCACCCCGCCCTTGATCCTGGCGAACGGCCTCCACAATACACCATTCCCCTCCAGAAACAATGCATATCCTGGTGAAAGAGCGAGCGTTCGTCAAAAAGAAAGCGCTTGCGCAAGCGCTTTCTTTTGTTTAGGATGGCATCAAACGCGGCAAAGCCGTGCATCAAAATCATATAACAAGAATAAAAACAGACCACTTGGAGACCCCATGGCCACCATGGAAGATGTAGCAAGGGCGGCGGACGTATCGCTGTCGACCGTCTCGCACGTCCTCAACGGCACGCGCAAGGTCAGCCCGAAAACCGTCGCCGCCGTCAACGCTGCCATGCAGCACATCGGCTACGTGCCCAATATGCTGGCGCGCGCCCTGGCCGGTTCGTCTTCGGGCACCATCGGCGTGGCCATCTCCGCCTTTACCAATCATTATTTCAGCGAAACCGTGCGCGCCATCGAGGCCGCCTGCACGCGCCACGGCCTGATGATGCTGTTTTCCGATACCCATGACGATCCCGAACAGGAGCTCAAGGTGGTGCAGAACTTGCACCAGCGCCGTGTCGACGGCATCGTGCTGGCGCCGTCGGGCGACCCGCAGGGCCGCGCATTGGAATATCTGCAAAGTAACAAGATCGCCTCGGTGCTGGTCGACCGCATGTCGCTGCAGGCCTTCGACCAGGTCGGCGTGGAAAACATCGAGGCCACCTGCGAGCTGGTCAGCCACCTGATCGTGCACCACGGCCACCGCCGCATCGGCTTTATCGCCGGTGCGCCTGGCCTGTCGACCACCGACGAACGTATCGACGGCTACCGCCTGGCGCTGTCGCGCGCCGGACTGGCTGTCGACCCGGCCCTGCTGCGCTGGGGCCATTCCAACCTCGAACGCAGCGGCGCGGCCACGCGCGAATTGCTGGCCCTGCCCGCCACGCAGCGGCCGACGGCGATTGTCGCCGGCAATAACCTGATGACCATCGGCACCATGCATGCGCTGCGCGATGCGCAACTGGCCGTGCCGCAAGACATGGCGCTGGCCGGCTTCGATGATTTCGACTGGGCCGATTATTTCAGCCCGCGCCTGACCGTGATGGCCCAGCCGCTGGAAGAACTGGGTGCGATGGCGGTCGACCTGCTGATCGAGCGTCTTGCCGACCCACAACGCGCGCAGCATGTGCAGCGCTTGTCGCCGGTGCTGCGCGTGCGCAACTCCTGTGGCTGTTCCTGATTCCCTGACCTGAAGACCATGACCAACAAGATTTCCCTCGGTATCGATCTCGGTACCTCCGAACTGAAAACCGTGCTGATGGACAGCCACGGCGCCATCCGTGGACAAGCCTCGGTGCGCCTGGCCGTCTCGCGCCCGCATGCGGGCTGGTCCGAACAGGCGCCGCAGGACTGGTGGCAGGCCTGCGTCACGGCGCTGGCGCAACTGCGCAGCGAGCACGCCGACGCCTATGCGGCGATCGCCTGCATCGGCCTGTCGGGCCAGATGCATGGCGCCGTGCTGCTCGACTGCAATAACGCCTGCATCCGTCCGGCGATTCTGTGGAACGACGCGCGCGCCCATGCCGAAGCGGCGCAGCTGGCGCAGGACTATCCGGCATTTTCCGACGTGACGGGCAGCCTGGCGATGGCCGGCCTGACCGCGCCCAAACTGCTGTGGCTGAAAAAACACGAGCCGCAGGCGTTTGCCGTGCTCGACTGCGTGCTGTCGCCGAAAGACTATCTGCGCCTGCGCCTGACCGGCCAGAAAATCACCGACATGTCCGATGCCGCCGGCACCCTGTGGCTGGACGTGCCGCGCCGCGCCTGGTTCGCGCCGATGGTCGAGGCTTGCGGCCTGCGCCTGGAACAATTGCCGCCGCTGGTCGAAGGCGATGCCGCGACCGGCACCGTCAGCGTGGAAGCGGCTGCCCTGCTCGGCCTGAGCGGCGCGGTGGTGGTGGCCGGCGGTGGCGGCGATAACCCGGTCTCGGCCGTGGGCATCGGCGCCGTCAATGCGGGCGACAGCTTTATTTCGCTGGGCACCAGCGCCGCCATCGTCTCGGTCACCGAACAGCCGCTGGGCAATCCGAACGGCGGCGTGCACAGTTTTTGCCACGCCCTGCCGGGCCGCTGGTACGCGATGGGGGCGATTCTGTCGGGTGCCAGCTGTTTGCGCTGGGCCACGGGCGTGCTGAACCAGCCCGACGAGGCGGCGCTGCTGGCGCTGGTCGAGGCCGGCTTGCCATTGACGGCGCCGGTGGCCGCCGACGCGCCCCTGTTCCTGCCCTATCTGTCGGGCGAACGCACGCCCTACAACGACCCGCAAGTGCGCGGCGCGTTTTTACAGTTGGGCCATGATAGCAATCCGGCGCAGCTTGGCTATGCTGTACTGGAAGGGGTGGCGTTTGCCTTGCGCGATGCGATGGCGGCCGTCATGTCGACCGGCGCCACCGTGCCGCACTGCCTGCTGGTCGGCGGCGGCGCGCGCAGCCAGTATTGGGCGCAATTGCTGGCCAACGTGCTGGGCCGCGAAATGCGCACCCTGCACAACAGCGAATTGTCGGCCAGCCTGGGTGCGGCCAAGCTGGGCTTTGCCGCCATCGGCGAGACCGGCCTGCTGGCCGGCGGCCTGGAAGTGAAGAACAGTTTCATGCCGGACCAGGCGCAGCACGCCGCGCTGAACCGGCGTTACGAGAAATACCGCAGCCTTTTTCCTGCCGTCCAGGCACTGCATCAACTGTCGTCTACATAAGGACAAGTCAAGATGAATCAACTGCAACAACTGAAGCAAGCCAGCACGGTCGTCGCCGATACCGGCGACTTCCTGCAACTGGCCCGGTTCGCGCCGCAAGACGCCACCACCAATCCGTCCCTGATTTTGAAAGCCGTGCTGCAGCCCGACTACGCGCCGCTGCTGGCCGACACCGTTAGCGCGCACAAGAGCGCCTCGCTCGACGATATCGTCGACCAGGTGCTGGTGCGCTTCGGCCTGGAAATCCTGAAAGTCGTGCCGGGCCGCGTGTCGACCGAAGTTGACGCCCGCCTGAGCTTTGACCGCGCCGCCACCGTGGCCCGCGCGCGCCGCCTGATCGCCCTGTACGAAGCGGCCGGCGTCAAACGCGAACGCGTGCTGATCAAGATCGCCGCCACCTGGGAAGGCATCCAGGCGGCGCGCGAACTGGAAGCGGACGGCATCTTCTGCAACCTGACCCTGCTGTTTGCCTTCTGCCAGGCCGTGGCCTGCGCCGACGCCAAAGTGCGACTGATTTCGCCTTTTGTGGGCCGTATCTACGACTGGCACAAGAAGTCGCTCGGTGCATCATGGGACGAAGCGGCCCGTTCGCTGTCCAACGATCCAGGCGTGCAGTCGGTGACCCGCATCTATCAATATTACAAGCAGCACGGCATTGCGACCCAGGTGATGGGCGCGAGCTTCCGCAACACGGGCCAGATCACCGCCCTGTCCGGCTGTGACCTGCTGACCATCAGCCCCGATCTGCTGGCCAAACTCGAAGCATCGGACGAGCCGTTCGAACCCGCCCTGGCAGCGGACACTGCGGACCATGGCGCGCCGCAAGCGGCCGTCAAGTATGACGAAGCCGCTTTCCGCTACGCCCTGAACGACGACGCGATGGCGACCGAAAAGCTGGCCGAAGGCATCCGCGGCTTTGCCGTCGATGCCGGCAAGCTCGACAAGATGATCGAGGAACTGCGCCAGGCTGCCTGAAAAACAGTTTTTATCCGTAGCAGTTTTACCGTGTAGTACCGTTGTTTTTGACTATAAGAACCCTTGGAGATTCTCATGAAAAAAGTAATTACCGCCACCCTGCTGTTGTCCGCCGCCTGCAGCGCTTTTGCTGCCGACAAGCCGTTGAAATCGATCGGCGTGAGCGTGGGCGACCTGGCCAACCCGTTTTTCGTGGCGATTGGCCGCGGTGCTGAAGAAAGCGCCAAGAAAATCGGCGGCCCTGGCGTGAAAGTGACCACCGTATCGAGCAAGTACGACCTGAACACCCAGGTCGACCAGATCGAAAACTTTATCGCCAACAAGACCGACATCATCATCCTGAACGCCGTCGACTCCAAGGGCATCGCACCGGCGATCAAGAAAGCGCGCAATGCCGGCATCGTGGTGATCGCGGTTGACGTGGGCGCCGTTGGCGCTTCGGCCACCGTGATGTCCGACAACACCATGGCCGGCGATGTCTCGTGCGCCTACCTGGCCAAGCAGATCGGCGGCAAGGGCAATGTGGTGATCCTGAACGGCCCACCGGTGACCTCGGTGATCGACCGCGTCAACGGCTGCAAGAAAACCCTGGCCGCCTTCAAGGACATCAAGGTCCTGTCGGACAACCAGAACGCCGGCGGCAGCCGTGACGGCGGCATGACCGTGATGTCGAACCTGCTGACGGCCCATCCGAAGATCGACGGCGTGTTCGCCATCAACGATCCTACCGGCATCGGCGCGGAACTGGCGATCAAGCAAGCCAAGCGTACCGACGTGAAACTGATCACCGCCGTCGACGGCGCACCGGACGGCCAGAACGCCCTGAAAAACAAGGCCGGCCTGTTTGCCGCCACCTCGGCGCAAAACCCGTACCGCATGGCGACCGACGCCGTGCAAATGGGCTACGACATGATGAACGGCCGTACGCCGAAGCAAACCATGGTGCTGCTGCCGACCCCGGCCATCACCAAGGAAAACGTCGCCACCTACACGGGCTGGGTAAAGAACTGATCTGGCTGACCTGAACCACGCGTCGTCCGCCCCGGCTTCGGCCGGTGGCGGGCGGCAGTTTCAAAGCAAGGAAGGACAGTCATGAGCGAAGAAATCATTTTTGAAATGCGCGGCATCGAGAAGCGCTTTGGCGCCACGCGCGCGCTGCGCGGCGTGCACCTGACGGTGCGCAGCGGCGAAATCCACGCCGTGATGGGCGAGAACGGTGCCGGCAAGAGTACCCTGATGAAGATCCTGTCCGGGGTCTATACGCCGGACGCCGGCGAAATCATCCTCGACGGCAAACCGATCAAGATCCGCAGTCCGGGCGAAGCCCGCGCACTGGGCATCAACCTGATTTACCAGGAACTGAGCGTGGCCAAGAACATGACGGTGGCGCAGAACGTCTTCATGGGCAGCGAGCCCAAGGGACCGTTCTTTACCGTCAAGGGCGGCGAAATGCGCGCCCGCACCAACGCCATCCTGGCCGACCTCGGTTCCCGCTTCAATGCCGACACCATGGTCTCGACCCTGTCGATCGCCGAGCAGCAGCAGGTCGAAATCGCCCGCGCCCTGGTGCACGAGAGCCGCATCCTGATCATGGATGAACCGACGGCGGCCCTGTCCGACCGCGAAACCGAACAATTGTTCCGCATTATCGAGGAACAGCGCGACAAAGGCCTGGCGATCCTGTACATCAGCCATCGCATGGCCGAAGTGGAACGCCTGGCGCGCCGGATCACGGTGCTGCGCGATGGCGCCTATGTTGGCGAGCTGGGCAAGGACGAACTCGATCAGAAGAAAGTCGTGCAGATGATGGTGGGCCGCCCCGCCGACGATTTTTATTCGCACGAACGGCGCACCTCGCGCGGCGCCGAGCGCCTGCGCGTGGAAAACGTGGGTGCAGGCAAGGTCAAGCCGGCCAGCTTCGTGCTGCACGCCGGCGAAGTGACGGGCCTGGCCGGCCTGGTCGGCGCCGGCCGCACCGAACTGGCGCGCCTGATCTTCGGCGCCGACAAGAAGCAATCGGGCCAGGTCTGGCTCGACGGCCAGGAAGTGCATATTACCGAGCCGCTGGCGGCGATCCGCCACGGCATCGGCTACCTGCCGGAAGACCGCAAGAGCCTGGGCCTGTTCATGCAGTTGTCGGCGATGGAAAACATGTCGATGAACATCCTGTCGCAGAACGCGACGGCCGGCGTGGTCGACCGCCGCGCGCTGACCCGCCTCACGCGTGAATCGATCAGCAGCCTGAACGTGAAAGTATCGGGGCCGGAAGGCATCGTCGGCGGCCTGTCGGGCGGCAACCAGCAAAAAGTGCTGCTGGCGCGCTGGCTGGCGATCAAGCCGAAAGTGCTGATCCTCGACGAGCCGACGCGCGGCGTCGACGTCGGCGCCAAGAGCGAGATCTACAAGATCATCCACCAGCTGGCCGATTCGGGCACGGCGGTGCTGTGCATTTCCAGTGAACTGGCCGAACTGGTCGGCATCTGCGACCGTGTGATGGTGATGTGCGAAGGCAAGCTCACGGGCGAAGTGACGGGCGACGATATCACGCAGGAAAAGATCCTCGCCTACGCCACCCATCTGGACGCCGCTTAAAAAATCAATACAGGGAGAACTATCATGACTACCACCACCACCGGCGGCGCGGCAAGCGCCCGCCAACCTTTCAATGCCTCGAACCTGATGCGCCGCCTGGGCATGCTGCCCGTGCTGGTGGTGCTCTACCTGGCCATGTACGGCCTGACCGTGTATTTCTCGGCCGATGGCGAATCGACCTTCATGACCAGCAACAACACCATGAATATCTTCCGCCAGGTATCGATCAATATCGTGCTGGCCTCCGGCATGACCTTCGTCATCCTGACCAGCGGCATCGACCTGTCGGTCGGCTCGGTGCTGGCCGTCTCGGCCGTGGCCGGCATGCTGATGTCGCTGTCGGCGCAGTTCGCCGGCTTCTCGATTCCCGCCTTTCTGATCGTCGGCTTGCTGCTGGGCGCGCTGAACGGCGTGCTGGTGGCGCTGGTCGGCCTGAACCCGTTCGTGGTGACCCTGGGCACCATGACGGCGCTGCGCGGCGCGGCCTATCTGCTGGCCGACGGCACCAGCGTGCTGAACACGGAAATCCCGAGCTTCGAATGGATGGGTAACGGCAGCTTCCTGGCCATTCCATGGCTGATCTGGCTGGCCGCGCTGGTGGTGATTCTGACCTGGTTTATCCTGCGCAAGACCACCCTGGGCCTGCATATCTACGCCGTCGGCGGCAATATCCAGGCGGCGCGCCTGACCGGCATCAAGGTCGGCCTGGTACTGATGTTTGTCTACACGATCAGCGGCCTGTTCGCCGGCCTGGGCGGCGCCATGTCGGCCAGCCGCCTGTACGCGGCGAACGGCAACTGGGGCACCGGCTACGAGCTCGACGCGATCGCGGCCGTGGTTCTGGGCGGCACCAGCCTGATGGGCGGCGTCGGTTCCGTCTGGGGCACCGTGATCGGCGCGCTGATCATCGGCGTGATGAACAACGGCCTGACCATCCTGGGCCTGTCGTCGTTCTGGCAGTATGTGGCCAAGGGCGTGGTCATCGTGCTGGCGGTGATACTGGATAAATGGCGCCAGTCGCACGCGCAGAACTGATGTGGAGGCTGTTGTCGGGTTACGCTACGCTAACCCGACCTACGGCCTGTTGCGTGCCGGGCAGGCCGGGTTAGCGGGGCCGCCGAGACGCATCGCGCGTAACCCGACAACAGCCCAGGAAATAATCAGAACACCAGGCGCATTTCAATATGCGCTATCCCCGCCTCGTCAAATTCCTCCCCCTGCTGCACAAAGCCATGGCGCGCATAGAATGGCGCGGCCACCGTCTGGGCGTTGAGCACCACCGCCGCATCGCCGCGCTCGCGCGCTTTTTCCATCAGCAGTTGCACGATGGCGCCACCGACGCCCGTGCCGCGCCCGGCCTGGCGCACGGCCATGCGGCCGATATGGCCGTCGGGCAGCAGGCGGCCGGTGCCGATGGCGTTGCCCAGCGCGTCATAGGCGACGGCGTGCAGGCAGACGGCGTCCATCTCGTCGAGTTCGATCTCGGCGGGAACCTTTTGTTCATCGACAAAGACTTCAAAGCGGATGGCGGATGCGTGCTGGGCCAGGGTGGCCCAGTCGCCGAGGAGAATGGTGTGATTACTCATGATGGCATCGAAGTGGAAACAGGCCGCCATTGTCGCACGGCCTGCGATGCCAGCAACAACCTCGCTGAGCTTAGCCCAGCTTGACCAGCTGCTTGCCGAAGTTACGGCCTTTCAACAGGCCGATAAACGCTTCGGGCGCCTTCGCCAGCCCTTCGGCCACCGATTCGCGGAATTTCAGCTTGCCTTCGGCCACCAGCTTGCCCAGTTCGGCCAGGCCTTCCGGCCACAGCTCCGGCTGCTCGCCGACGATAAAACCTTGCACGGTCAGGCGGTTGATCAGGATCAGGCGGAAATTGTCGATCGGCGTGGGCTGGCCGTCATAACCGGAAATCCAGCCGCACAGGGCGATGCGGCCAAAAGCGTTGGTGCGCGCCAGCGCGGCGTCAAACACCTTGCCACCGACGTTTTCAAAAATGGCGTCGATGCCGTCCGGGGTGGCCGCTTCCAGGTCCGCTTCCAGATTGCCCGCCTTGTAGTCGACGCAGGCGTCAAAGCCCAGCTCGTTCACCACGTAAGCGCATTTTTCAGGACCACCGGCAATACCAACCACGCGACAGCCCTTCAGCTTGGCCAGCTGGCCCACCACGCTGCCGACGGCGCCGCTGGCGGCCGACACCACCACGGTTTCGCCCGCTTTCGGCGCCATGATATGGTTCAGGCCGTACCAGGCCGTCATGCCGGGCATGCCTACCGAACCCAGGTAGGCCGATTCAGGCACGTGTGTGGTGTCGACCTTGCGCAGCATGCTGCCGTCGGAGACCGCCACTTCGGTCCAGCCCAGGGTGCCGACAACGGTGTCGCCAACGGCAAATTTGGCATGCTTCGATTCGATCACCTCGCCGACGGTGCCGCCGATCATGGTCTCATCCAGCGCCTGCGACGCGGCGTAGCTCTTGCCTTCGCTCATGCGGCCGCGCATGTAGGGGTCCAGCGACAGATAATGGTTGCGTACCAGCAGTTGGCCGTCCTTGATGGCGGGCGTGTCGACAGTTTCCAGGCGGAAGTTGTCGGCCTGGACTTCGCCTTTGGGGCGGGCGGCGAGGACGATGCGTTGGAATGTGGTCATGGCGTTCCTTTGATATTGGTTGCGTTAAATCTCGTAGTCCATGCACTGCCGCGCTTCGCGTACGGCGCCAAAAAACGGCTTGATCTTCACGTGTTCGGGGTGGTTCTGGTAGGCGTCGAGCGACTCGCGGCTGTCGAACTCGCTGTAGAGCACGATGTCATGGGTCGCTTCCAGGCCCGGCTGGGCCACGGCGACTTCGAATGCCAGGATGCCGGGCACGATGGCCGCACAGCTGTCGAGCAGGGCCTTGAGCTTGATGGCGTTGGCGGCGCGGTCGGCGCCTTCGGCGTGATCCTTGAGTTTCCAGAAAACGATGTGCTTGATCATATTGGGTGCAATGGAGTACGAAAGAGAGCCCATACTGTAACCGCTATCATCCCGCTGTGCAGCACGCTAGAGCACTTCGAACAAACCGGCCGCGCCCTGCCCGCCGCCGATGCACATGGTCACCACCACGTACTGCACGCCGCGCCGCTTGCCTTCGATCAGCGCATGGCCCGTCAGGCGCGCACCCGATACGCCGTAAGGATGGCCGACGGCGATCGCGCCGCCGTTGACGTTGAGGCGGTCCAGCGGGATGCCCAGGGTGTCGGCACAGTACAGCACCTGCACGGCAAACGCTTCATTGAGTTCCCACAGGCCGATATCGGCCACCGTCAAACCGGCTTTTTTCAGCAGCTTCGGGATCGCAAACACGGGGCCGATACCCATTTCATCGGGTTCGCAGCCGGCCACGGCAAAGCCGCGGAAGATGCCCAGCGGCTGCAGGCCTTTCGCTTCTGCCGTCTTGGCGTTCATGACGATGGCCATCGCCGCGCCGTCGGAAAACTGGCTGGCATTGCCGGCGCTGATCACGCCGCCCGGCATGGCGGAGCGGATTTGCGACACGCCTTCATAGGTGGTATCAACACGGATGCCTTCGTCGGCGGCGATCGTCACTTCGCGCGTGGTCAGCATGCCGCTGGCCTTGTCGGCCACGCCCATGGTGGTGGTCATGGCCACGATCTCGGCATCGAACCGGCCGGCGGCCTGGGCGGCAGCCGCGCGCTGCTGGCTTTGCGCGCCGTACTGGTCCTGGCGCTCGCGCGAGATGCCATAGCGCTGGGCCACGGTTTCCGCCGTTTGCAGCATCGGCCAGTACAGCGCCGGCTTGTTCTGCTGCAGCCAGACTTCGCGGTACATATGCTTGTTCATTTCGTTCTGCACGCAGGAAACCGACTCGACGCCGCCGGCCGCGTAGATATCGCCTTCGCCGGCGATGATGCGCTGGGCCGCGGTGGCGATCGCCTGCAGGCCCGACGAGCAGAAACGGTTGATGGTCATGCCGCCGGTGGTGACGGGGCAGCCGGCGCGCAGCGCGATCTGGCGCGCGATATTGCCGCCGGTGGCACCTTCGGGAAAGGCGCAGCCGGCCAGCACGTCTTCCACTTCGCCCGCCTCGATGCCGGCGCGCGCAATCGCGGCGGCCAGCACATGGCCGCCCATGGTGGCGCCGTGCGTCATGTTGAACGCGCCCTTCCAGGACTTGGCCAGGCCCGTGCGGGCGGTCGATACGATCACGGCTTCATTCATGTTGCGTCTCCTGAGCGATAGTAAGTAGGTGGCTCAGAATAGCACATATAAGTACGGTCGTTCGCTACTGCAAAGACCTTGCAAAGCTTGTGCAAATGACTGCAATTGTAAGCGTCGCGTAAGGTTCCGGGGACAGACTGGCCCTTAGCTGTTGCAAGAATGGTCAGCAAGACCTCGGCAACGGTTCACTATAAAACCTAGGGAGACAACACCATGGCAACACCATCCGGCTCGGCCGACGTGCGGAAATTCGCGGCCAAAGGGGCGCCGATGACCAAGGAGGAACGCAAGGTCATCTTCGCTTCCTCGCTCGGCACCGTCTTTGAATGGTACGACTTTTATCTGTACGGCTCGCTCGCATCGATCATCGCCAAGCAGTTCTTTATCGGCGACCCCACCACCACCTTCATTTTCGCGCTGCTGGCGTTTGCCGCCGGCTTTATCGTGCGCCCGTTCGGCGCGCTGGTATTCGGCCGCCTGGGCGACATGATCGGCCGTAAATACACCTTCCTGATCACCATCCTGATCATGGGCGGCTCGACCTTTATCGTCGGCCTGCTGCCCGGCCACGCGGCGATCGGCATCGCGGCGCCGATCATCCTGGTGATCCTGCGCATCCTGCAGGGCCTGGCCTTGGGCGGCGAATACGGCGGCGCGGCCACCTATGTGGCCGAACACGCTCCCGAAGGCAAGCGCGGCGCCTTCACGGCCTGGATCCAGACCACGGCGACCCTGGGCTTCTTCCTGTCGCTGATGGTCATCCTGGGCACCCGCCTGGCGACCGGCGAGGCGGAATTCGAAGCCTGGGGCTGGCGCGTGCCGTTCCTGGTGTCGGTGGTGCTGCTCGGTATTTCCGTGTGGATCCGCCTGGCCATGAATGAATCACCGGCGTTTGCCAAGATGAAAGCCGAAGGCAAGACCTCGAAAGCCCCGCTGACCGAAGCGTTCGGCCAGTGGCGCAACCTGAAGATCGTGATCCTGGCGCTGATCGGCCTGACCGCCGGCCAGGCCGTGGTGTGGTACACGGGCCAGTTCTACGCCCTGTTCTTCATGATCCAGACCTTGAAAGTGGACCTGGCCACGGCGAACATCCTGATCGCCATCGCCCTGCTGCTCGGTACGCCATTTTTCCTGTTCTTCGGCAGCCTGTCGGACCGCATCGGCCGCAAGTACATCATCCTCGGCGGTTGCCTGATCGCCGCCGCCACCTACTTCCCGCTGTTCAATGGCCTGACCCACTTTGCCAATCCGCAGCTGGAAACCGCACTGAAGAATTCGCCCGTGGTGGTGGTGGCCGATCCGGCATCGTGCCACTTCCAGTTCAACCTGACCGGCACCAAGAAGTTCCCTTCCTCGTGCGACATCGCCACCGGCTTCCTGTCGAACAGTTCGGTGAACTACACCAGGCAAGACGCACCGGCAGGCGCCATCGCCAAGGTGCGCATCGGCGCCAGGGAATTCACCTCGTTTAACGCCGTCATGACGGCCGACGGCCTGAACTTCGACGCCGACAGCAAGGCGAAAGAAGCGGCGTTCAAGAAAGAAATCGGCGCCGGCATCAAGGAAGCGGGCTACCCGGCCAAGGCCGACCCGGACCGCATCAACAAGCCGATGGTGGTGCTGCTGCTGTTTATCCTGGTGCTGTACGTGACCATGGTGTACGGCCCGATCGCCGCCATGCTGGTGGAAATGTTCCCGACGCGCATACGCTATACCTCGATGTCGCTGCCCTACCATATCGGCAATGGCTGGTTCGGCGGCCTGCTGCCCACCACCGCGTTTGCGCTGGTGGCCTTCAAGGGCGACATCTATTATGGCCTGTGGTATCCGATCGTCGTGGCCCTGGCCACAGTGGTGATCGGCATCCTGTTCGTGCGTGAAACCAAGGACAACAATATCTACGCCGACGACTGATACACCATCCGCACCGGCCAGCGCGCCGGTGCATCGCCATGAAAAACGCCGCCGGAAGTCACTCCCGGCGGCGTTTTTTCATGCGTGAGCCCGATTACTTTTCGCTGGCGCCCTTCTTCAGCTTGTCGCGCTGCTGTACATATTCCTGGTAGCTGGTCTGGTTGCGCTTGCGGCAGGCGTTACGGTCATCGAAATTATTGAGACTGTTACAGTATTCGCCGATCTTGTCCCGATTCGCATCATACAAAACCTCGCAGCCGGTGATGGCCAACAAACAGGGAACGATCAGATATTTCATTGCATCTCTCATGGCATAGTGGTGTGAACTGCGAAAGGACGGCACGGCCAAGAACGCTTGACGGCTTATCTTAACGCGATCCCGGCGCGAAGTACAAGCGCTCGGTTTTACTTTTTGGAAAGATGTGACAGCCAGCTTGTGCTGGCGCATGCTACAGTCCGCCTTTTCAACCGCCAGCACATCGCATGACCGCCACCCCACGCACCATTCCCCCCGCTCCGCGCGGCCCATTCCAGCCAGCCTATCTTGGCCTGATCGATGACCTGCGTGCGGCCTTGCTGGCGCAGGCCGGTGAACTGCTCGACGGCATTTACCTGTACGGCAGCGTGGCGCGCGGCGCGGCCACACAAGGCGTATCGGACCTCGACGTCACTTTGATCCTGCGCCACCGCCCTTCGCCGCGCGACACCAGCATGCTCGAAGCGCTGCGCCTGGCGCTGGCGGCGCGCCATCCGGAAGTAAGCAAGATCGATTTCGATATCGGCACGCGCATCGATGCGCTGGCGCCGCGCAACCTGCACAGCTGGGGCTACTGGCTCAAGCACCACTGCCGCTGCATCTGGGGCAATGACCTGGCGCTGTGCTTTGCGCCGTTCCCGCCGTCGCGCACCATCGCCCTGGCCGTCAATGGCGACGCCGTCGAGGTGCTCGAACGCCAGGCCCGGGAGATCGAGCAACTGCTGGAACCAGCGCCGGATGCGGCAAAAATCGTGCGCAGGCAGCGAGAAGCGGCGCGCAAACTGCTGCGCGCCACCAGCGTGCTGCGCGCGGAAAATGAACCGTCGTGGCCGCAAACCCTGGAGCAGCATGCGGCGCTGTTCCTGGGCAGCTATCCGGCGATGCGCGAACAGATCGATTTTTTCATGGACCATGCCGGCGCGGGCGGTGAGCCGGACGCGCAATTTCCGGCGCGCCTGCGCGTCTTTGCCGGCTGGCTGCAGTTGCAGTTGCAGGCGCAAAGCTAGGCCGGCTCGTTAAGCGCCGGGCAATTTTCCGCAAATTGCGCCAGGTGCTCCAGCAGCACCCGCACGCGCGCCGGCAGGTAGCGGCGCTGGGTCCAGACGGCGTACACATGGCGCGGCTGCGGCATCCAGCCGGGCAGCACGCGCACCAGGCGGCCGTCGGCCACTTCCTGGCGGCATTGCAGCAGCGGGCACAGCAGCACGCCGATGCCCGCTTCCGCCATCTCGACCGCCAGGCGCATTTCGTTCACGCGCAGCCGCGCCTGCGGCTGCAGCACCATCTCGGCGCCATCGCCGGGCCGGTGCAAGCGCCAGGTGCGCAGCGGCTCGGCGACGATCAGTTCATGCTGTTCCAGCGACGCCAGGTCATGCGGTACGCCGGCGCGCGCCAGGTAGGCGGGTGCTGCCACCATCACCAGCGCGGCGCTGCCCAGGCGGCGCTGCATCAGCGAGGAATCGTCGAGCGAACCGACGCGGATGGCCAGGTCGGCGCCGCTGCTGACCATATCCTGCAGGCGGTTCGACAATTCCAGTTCCAGCCGGATGGCGGGATACCGCTGCATGAAGCTGACCCAGGCGGGCGTCAGGAGGCCACTGGCAAAATTGACCGGCGCCAGCACGCGGATTGTGCCGGACACGGCCGACAGGCTGGCGTCGAGCCGGCGCGTGGCCTGGCGCAGCGCATGCACCAGCGGCCGGCATTGCTCATAGTATTGCCAGCCCTCGGCCGTCGGCTGCATGCGCCGCGCGCTGCGGTTGAGCAGGCGGTAGCCAAGCTGGCTTTCCAGCTTTTGCAGGCGCCGCGTGACGGTCGCAGGCGGCAACTCCTCGGCGGCGGCCGCCGCATTCAGGCTGCCCGCCTCCACGATGGCGACAAACAGGGCAAGATCATCGAGCATCAGCGTGCATCATTTCATTTGTGGAATTTCAGATTAAAAATATGTGTCTAGTATAGATACTTGCAAGTGTATAAGCTGATTATCTGTACACTTTTTGAAAGATTATCCATGTCCGAAGCCCTGCGCCTGCGTTTTGTGTTTGCCGTCATCATGTCGCTACTGATGACCTTGCTGATGAGTGCTTGGGTGACCTGGCTCAATATCGGCCTGCAGGCTGACTTCCTGGCGCGCTGGCGCCATGCCTTCCTGGCCGCCTGGCCGGTGGCGTTTTGCGCCGTGATGCTGTTCGCGCCGCGCGTGCAGGGCATCAGCCGCTACCTGGTGATGCGCTTGAAGCGTCCAGCCTGACGGCGCTGACGGCGGTGTGCCAGCGCACGCCGGAAGAAAAAGCACGGCAAATCCGCTCTGTTCAATGTTTTCACATTCGCATGATGTGCCTATAATGGCTGACGTCCTACCGATCCGTGAACCAAGAAGGAGCTTCATGCAGCATTTATCCGCCGTCCGCCCCGCGCGCGCCATTTTCCTCGGCAGCGTCGCGCTGTTGCTGTCCGGCTGCTCCATGCTGCCCTCGTCCGCACCCAGGCCGGTCCCGCCCGCCAGCGCCACCCTGCCCGACGCCACCATCGCCTACACCGTGACCGGACAGGGCGCGCTGCCGGTGGTGTTCCAGTCGGGCCTCGGCGACGGCAAGGATGTGTGGGACAGCGTGCTGCCGGAAGTGGCGAAAAACCACCGCGTGCTGGCGTACGACCGGCCCGGCTATGGCGCCAGCCAGAAAACCGCCACCCCGCGCGACCCGTGCACCATCGCAGCCCAGCAGCGCGCGCTGCTGGCGCAAGCGGGCCTCAAACCTCCCTATATCCTGGTCGGCCAAGGCCTGGGCGGCTTGTACCAATATGTGTACGCCAGGCTGTATCCGCAGGACGTGGCGGGACTGATCCTGCTCGACCCGACCCACCCGCAGCAATGGCAGCGCATGCAGACCGACGCCACCACCTACGCCGTGCTGCTCAAAACCCGCCGCAAGCTGATGTTCAACAGCACCGAGACCGCCGAATTCGACGCGCAGTCGCAATGCCTGCAGCATATCGACATGACCACGCCGCTGCGCACGCCAGCCATGCTGCTGGTGCGCGACAAGTTCGGCATCGAGGAAATGGGATCCTATGAGACCCTGGTGCGGGCGCAGGAAAAAGACTGGCAGCGCCTGCTGGGCGCGCCCGCCATCGAGCGCATCACCGGCGCCGGCTACTATATCCAGAAGGACAACCCCGTGATCGTCAATGAGGCGGTGAAGATGGTGGTGAAGAAGAAATAACGTCGGTCGGATTAGCGCGGCTTCGCCGCGCCAAGCCGACCTACCTCAATTATTAAAACCCTTGCCTTCGGCAGCCAGTTTCACCAGCAAGGGCGCCGGCGTCCACGCCTCGCCATGCCGCCCGCTGGCATAGCCGGCAATCGCGTCCTGCACATTCGGCAGACCCACCGTGTCGGCGTAGAACATCGGGCCGCCACGGAACAGCGGGAAACCATAGCCGGTCAGGTAGACCATGTCGATATCGGAAGCGCGCAGGGCGATGCCCTCTTCCAGGATGCGCGCGCCCTCGTTGACCAATGCATACACCAGCCGCTCGACGATTTCCTGGTCGCCGATCTTGCGCCGCTCGACGCCGATGTCCTGCGAGTGCTGGACAAGCATGGCGTTGACCTGTTCCGATGGATAGGCCTTGCGGTCGCCCGGCTTGTAGTCATACCAGCCGGCGCCCGTTTTCTGGCCGTAGCGTCCCAGTTCGCACAGCAGGTCAGCCGTCTTCGAGTACGTCACGTCCGGCTTTTGCACGTAGCGGCGCTTGCGGATGGCCCAGCCGATATCGTTGCCGGCCAGGTCGCCCATGCGGAACGGCCCCATGGCAAAACCGAATTGTTCAACCGCCTTGTCGACCTGTTCCGGCAAGCAGCCTTCTTCAAGCAGGAAGCCGGCCTGGCGGCTGTATTGCTCGATCATGCGGTTACCGATAAAGCCGTCGCACACGCCCGAGACCACGCCGGTCTTTTTCAGTTTCTTCGACAGCGCCAGCGCGCTGGCCAGCACATCCTTGCCGGTTTCCTTGCCGCGCACGATTTCCAGCAGCTTCATCACATTGGCGGGGCTGAAGAAATGTGTGCCGATCACGTCCTGCGGGCGTTTGGTAAAGCTGGCGATCTGGTCCAGGTCCAGGGTGGACGTGTTCGACGCCAGGATGGCGCCCGGCTTCATCACGGCATCGAGCTGCCTGAACACCGCTTCCTTGACGCCCATCTCCTCGAACACGGCTTCGACCACGATATCGGCCTGTGCAATATCGGCGTAGTCCAGGGTGCCCGACACCAGCGCGATACGCTGCTCGGCTTTCTCCTGCGTCAGCTTGCCCTTTTTCACGGTGCTTTCGTAATTCTTGCGAATGGTCGCCAGGCCCTTGTCCAAGGCGGCCTGTTGTGTTTCCAGCAGCTTGACAGGGATGCCGGCATTGGCAAAATTCATGGCGATGCCGCCGCCCATGGTGCCGGCGCCAACAATCGCCGCCGAGGCGATCGCGCGCACGGGGGTGTCGGCCGGCACGT
Source organism: Janthinobacterium psychrotolerans (assembly GCF_001677885.1). Classification (GTDB taxonomy): domain Bacteria; phylum Pseudomonadota; class Gammaproteobacteria; order Burkholderiales; family Burkholderiaceae_D; genus Janthinobacterium; species Janthinobacterium psychrotolerans. The sequence continues at coordinate 104,702 of NZ_LOCQ01000056.1, forward strand.
CCGGCACCTTGCTGGCGACGCGCTCGGCAAAGAACGCATGGCGCAGCGCTTTCGATACGGGCGACTGCACCAGTTGCATGAACAGCTCGCGCTCGAATTTCAGGCCGTCGTCGAATTTCATGGTGACGGCGGCGGCCACCGCTTCCACGCACTGCAGCGGTGCCGGGAACGGACCGGCCATGGCCTTGACGGTATTGCGCGAAAACTGCAGGAACGCTTCATGGTCAGGGTAGTCGACCGTGCGCTCGCGCACCTTGGGCAGCGGACGAATCCCGGCCACCTTGCCGGCAAACGCCACAGCGGCGGCGAGCAGGTCGGCGCCGGGCGCGGTCACTTCGTCGAACAGGGCCGTGCCGGCGAGTTTTTCGGACGCCACCGGCGTGCCCGAGACGATCATGTTGAGCGCCATTTCCAGTCCCAGCACGCGCGGCAGGCGCTGCGTGCCACCGGCGCCCGGCAGGATGCCGAGCTTGACTTCCGGCAAGGCCATCTGCGCGCCGGGCGCGGCCACGCGGTAATTGCAGCCCAGCGCCAGCTCCAGGCCGCCGCCCATGCAGACGCTATGGATGGCGGCCACCACCGGCTTGGTCGACTGCTCGACGACGTTGATCAGGGTATGCAGGGTCGGCTCGGTCAGGGCCTTGGGCGAATTGAATTCCTTGATATCGGCGCCGCCCGAAAAGGCCTTGCCGGCGCCGGTAATGACGATGGCCTTGATGGCGTCGTCGGCCAGCGCCTGCTTGATGCCGGCCACGGCGGCGGTGCGGGTCGCCAGTCCCAGTCCATTGACCGGTGGATTGGCGAGGGTGATCACGGCTACGGAACCGTTGACTTGATACTCGGCGCTCATTGTCTCTTCCTTGTTGGTGTGGGTGTCCTGGATAGGGCAAGCGGTGAATCTTCACTATACCGCATAAAAGAACGCTCGTATTTTTTTGTCCCGGGCGAGCGGTGTCTGCGCCATGGTACAGGATCGTCAACGTCCGTGGCGTGCGCCCATGTGAGCAAGCGACTTTTCGGCTATCGGATTAATAGTCGCAATAGTATGACAAATACCATATCCAAAACCGGCGTTTAATAATATGAACGTAGCGCTTTGATACGGCCATGCGGCAATAACGACAATTTCACTGCGTTTTAAAGTTGTCGCTTGTTTTTCCATATGGACTGAGGAATAATAAAATTATTGATAAAAATCAACACTCTTAACATCGGCTGCCATAGGCAAACCATATTCGAATACATCCGGCATTCAGTGCACACTTTCTCACACATTATCACCACCCATCGCCAACCACTTAAATGCCGGGCAGATTATCACGCAATGTCACACGCAGCTTAATAACGCTCCCCTCGTATATACGCCGCCTCGAATTGAAGGAACCATTATGGACGCAGCCAGCCATGTCAGCCATTCCCAGGATCTGGACTTACAAGCGATCAACACTGCCATCCACCGTGTGCAGGCGGTGATCGAGTTCGAGCTCGACGGTACTATCCTGCACGCCAACGACAATTTCCTCAAGGTCGTCGGCTATGCCCTGGACCAGGTACAGGGTAAGCACCACGCCATGCTGTGCGATGCCGAGTATGTGAAAACGCCGCAGTACCGCCAATTCTGGGCCAGGCTGGCGCGCGGCGAATTCGACCAGGGCGACTACAAGCGCATCGCCAGGGATGGCCACGAAGTATGGATCAGCGCGTCCTACAACCCGATATTCGACGCCGATGGCAAGCCCTATAAAGTCATCAAGTTCGCCAACGACGTCACCGCCGTCAAGATGCGCAACGCCGAATACGAAGGCAAGGTCAGCGCCATCGCCAAGGCGCAGGCGGCAGTGGAATTCGACATGCATGGCAATGTCATCGATGCCAATGCCAATTTCCTCGACGTGATGGGGTATGAGCTGGCCGATATCAAGGGCGAACACCACCGCGTGTTTTGCGAAGCCGATTATGCCAATAGCCTCGACTATAAAAAGTTCTGGCAAAAACTCAACCGCGGCGAATTCGACAGCGGCCGCTACAAACGGATAGGCAACAACGGCAAGGTGGTATGGATACAGGCCACCTACAATCCCATCCTCGACCTCAACGGCAAGCCGTACAAGGTGGTGAAATATGCCACCGACATCACCGAGCAGATCAGGCTGGAAACGAGCATCCACGACAAATCGGACGATGAAAGCCGCAAGGTCAAGGTCCTGCTTGAATCGGTGGCGCGCGCGGCGCAAGGCGACCTGACCTGCACCATCGTGCAGGAAGGCTCTGAGCCGATCGACCTGCTGGCCGGCGGCATCGGCAAGATGATCGTCGACCTGCGCGGCGTGATCGCCAATGTGGTGGCGGCCGCCGGCGGCTTTGCCGACTCCTCGCATGCGATTGCCGAGCGCGCCACCGGCGTGGCGGTCGGCACCCAGGCGCTGGGCGCCACCGTCGAACAGATGAACGCCTCGATCGACGGCCTGACCTTTTCCATCAACTCCATCGCCGAGAACGTTTCCAGCGCCGACTACCTGGCCCGCGCCACGCAGCAGGAAGCCGAAGCGGGCGCGCGCGCCGTGGCCAAGTCGATCGAAGCGATGGACCTGATCAACCGTTCCTCGGAAGACATCGGTGAAATCGTCAAGGTGATCAGCGAGATCGCCAACCAGACCAATATGCTGGCCTTCAATGCGGCCATCGAGGCGGCCCGCGCCGGCGAGCACGGCCTGGGCTTTTCGGTGGTGGCCGACGAGGTACGCAAGCTGGCCGAGCGTTCCTCGCAGGCCACCAAGGAAATCTCCAAGCTGATCAACGAGTCGGTCAAGCGCGTGACCACCGGCAGCGAGATCTCGCGCCAGGCCAGCGACGCCTTCGACAAGATCGTCTCGGGCGTAGGCAAGACCACGCTGGCCATTTCCGATATTTCCAAGGCCGCCAACGAACAGCTGCTGACGGCGCGCGAAGTGTCGACCGCGATTCAGTATATTGCCGAGGAAACGGAAAAGTCGGCCGCCAATGTCGACAGCATCGCCCGCTCGACCGACGCGCTGAACGACCGAGCTGGCAGCCTGAACCAGACCGTCTCCGGTTTCGTGGTCTAGGACCAGCATCGCAATGAACCACGCCGCCACCCTGACGCCGGAAGTCCTCACCAGCCTGATCGCCATGGTGCGCGAGCATACGGGCATCGCCATGACGCCGCGCAAGAGCATTTTGCTCGAGCGGCGCTTGCAGCCGCGGCTGCAGGCGCTGTCCTTGCACAGCTACCAGGCCTACCTGGACAAGGTGGCCAGCGACCGCGAGGAAGTGGTCCATTTCATCGACCTGGTGACCACCAACGACACGCTGTTTTTCCGCACGCCGCAAATCTGGGCGTATTTTGAAGAGCGCTACCTGCCCGACTGGGCGCGCCGGCATCCCGGTGGCTGCCTGAAGGTCTGGTCGGCGGCGGCCGCCAGCGGCGAAGAGCTGTATTCGATCGCCATGGCCTGCGAGCAGTTCAAGGCCCGGCACCCGTCTTTTCGCTACCAGATCCTGGCCAGCGACATTTCTCAGCAGATATTGAACGCGGCGCGCACCGGCCAGTACAGCGGCCGCTCGGTCGAACGCATCCGCCTGTCGCACCCGGAATTGCTGCGCAAATATTTCACGGCCTCGCCGTATGGCGTGCAAGTAAATGACGAATTGCGCCAGCACGTCAGCTTTGCGCTGCACAACCTGCTCGAACCCCTGCAACCGCAGCAGCAGTTCGACGTGGTGTTCCTGCGCAATGTGCTGATTTATTTCGATGCCGAGCACCAGGAAACAGTGCTGCGGCAGGCGCGGCACAGCCTGAAGGACGATGGCCGCCTGATCCTGGGCGAATCGGAAACCATCGCCCGCCTCGGTACCGGCTATGAATTTGAGTTTCCCATGATTTACAAGACAGGCGAGGCCTAGATGACGATCGCAATCGACACACCGCGCAAGCAGGTCGGCATGGGCCAGCTGAGCGTGGGCGCGCATGACGACCAGTTGCAGGCCCTGCTCGGCTCCTGCATCGGCATCGGCTTGCTGTGGAAAAAGGGTGGCCGCTGCGGCCTGGCCCATTGCTTGCTGCCGGAAGCGCCGACGCTCGATGGCAGCCTGGGCGCGCGCTATGTGAACCAGGCCGTGCCCTCCTTGCTGCGCCTGATGGGCGTGCGCCTGGCCGACTATGCCGACATCGACGTGGTGCTGGCCGGTGGCGCCAGCATGTTTGGCGGACGCAATACGCGCCTGCAGGTCGGCCGGCAGAACGTCGAGGCGGCGCAAAAATACCTGGAACGCTGCGGCCTGCACGTCGGTTTTTGCGCGCTGGGCGGCTGCCACGGACGCCAGTTGCTGATCGACTGCGCCGACCAGAGCTATGCGGTGACCGAGGTGGCCGTGTCGGCGCAGCGGCCGGGCCGGGCCAGCAATCCTTATGCGGGAGCCATCCATGGACATGCATGAAGCCAATGTGGTGGCGCAAGCTGGCCAGGCCGCCAGCGAACTGTTCGGCTCCTTCCACCTGGGCGGCGACGAGTTCGCCCTGCCCGCCAGCTGTATCCGCGAAGTGGTCAACTATCCGGCGAAAATGACGGTGCTGCCACTGTCGCCGGCCTATCTGGAAGGCATGTTCACCCTGCGCGGCAGCGTGATTCCCGTGGTCAACCTGGGCCGCCTGTTCCAGCCCGGCGCACCAAAGGCCATCGCCACCGACAAGGTCGCCATCCTCGACTTCCAGCAAGTGCTGATCGGCATCGTGTTCCAGGACACGGGCGACATCATGCGCGTGCAGCCATCCCAGCGCTCGACCCTGCACTATGGTGCAGGCGAGGCCCAGGCAGTGATCGCTGGCACCATCTTGCTCGACGACGGCGCGCGCCTGCTGCAGATCCTCGACCCGCAGGCCCTGATCCGCATCGAAAACGTGCCGCAGGTGCTGGCCCGGCAGGCCGCCAATGGCAAGCACCAGGCGCGCCTGCTGGCCAGGGCCGAGCGGCGCCAGTGCGTGAGCTTCCATGCGGCCGGCTCGGCCTTTGCCTTCGACATGGGCGCGATCCAGGAAATCATCCGCGTGCCCGAGCTGCACAGTTCCCTGCTCAATAGCGAACTGTGCCTTGGCCGCATGCATTTTCGCGGCAGCCAGGTGGCGGTGGTCGATTTTGCCGCCCTGCTGCGCGCGCCGGCCAGCACGGCTGGTTCACCAGACCAGCGCGTGATCGTGGTGCGCCTTGACGACGCCACGGTCGGCTTCCTGGTCGACTCGGTCGACAGCATCGTCCATTATATTGCCGACGAGGTGCTGCCGATACCGCTGCTGAGCCGCGCACGCGCCGCCATGTTCGCCGGCTGCATTTCCAGGGAAAACGCCGGCGACATCATCGTGCTCGACCACCGCGAGATCCTGTCGCAGGCCGAGATTGTCGACATGCAGCAGGGCCACGCGCGCCTCTATCCCGCCAAGGAAGAGGCGGCCGCCACGCGCAAGGCGCAGCGCCGGGTCTACATCACCTTTACGGTGGAAAACCCGTTTGCCGTGGAAATCCGGCAGGTGCGCGAAATCATCGACGCCGGCGGCGCCATAATCCGTCCGCCCGGCCTGCCCGCCTGCATGCGCGGCATCTTGAATTTGCGCCAGCAAATGATCAGCATCGTCGACCTGCGCCAGCTGTACGGCATGGCGCCGCTGGCCGACGAGAGCACTGCCAAGATCCTGATCATCGAACGGGGCGAGGAGCGCTACGGCTTCCTGGTCGACGCCGTCAACAATATCATGACCATTTCCGACAGCCAGCGCTTCGCGGCGCCCCAGCTGATCCGCACCGGCAGCCATGACGACCTGCGCAGCGAAATGGACGAGATGATCGATATCGGCAGCGCCGAGCAGCGCCAGACGCTGAGCGTGTTTCGCTGTGACCGCCTGCTCGACAAGCTGGGCCAGGAGGCAGCGTAGGTCGGATCAGGCCCTTCGGGTCCTAATCCGACACCACCTGGCTTGAATCCAAGGGTTATCAAACCAGGCTATGCCCCTTGAACTGCTCCCTCAGCTTGTTTTTCTGGATCTTGCCGGTCGCCCCCATCGGCAGCGCGTCGACAAACAGCACGTCGTCCGGCGTCCACCATTTGGCGATCTTGCCGTCGAAAAACTGCAGCAGCTCGGCGCGCGACACCGTCATGCCAGGGCGCTGCACCACCACCAGCACCGGGCGCTCGTCCCATTTCGGGTGGAACAGGCCGATGCAGGCCGCCTGCAGCACGGCCGGGTGGGCCATGGCCAGGTTTTCCAGGTCGATGGTGCCGATCCACTCGCCGCCCGACTTGATCACGTCCTTGCTGCGGTCGGTGATCTGCATATAGCCGTCCGCATCGATGGTGGCCACGTCGCCGGTGGGAAACCAGCCGTCCCGCAGCACCTCGCCACCCTCGTCCTTGTAATACGAGGCAATGATCCACGGCCCTTTCACCAGCAGGTGGCCGTAGCTGGCGCCGTCCCATGGCAGCTCCTTGCCCTCGTCGTCGACGATCTTCATGTCGACGCCATAGATCGCATGGCCCTGTTTTTGCAGGATCTTGCGCTGGGCGTCCCTGGGCAAGGCGAGGTGTTTGGCTTGCAGCCCGCCGGTGGTGCCCAGCGGCGACATTTCCGTCATGCCCCAGGCGTGGATGACCTCCACGCCGAACTGGTCGATCAGGGTGTCCATCATGGCCGGCGGACAGGCCGCGCCACCGATCACGGTGCGGCGGAAGGTCGAGAACCTCAACTTGTTCTGCAGCACATGGTTGAGCAGGCCCAGCCACACCGTCGGCACGCCTGCCGAGAACGTCACTTTTTCCGCTTCGAACAGTTCATACAGCGACTTGCCGTCCAGCGCCGCGCCGGGAAACACCAAGCGCGCGCCGCACAGGGGCACCGCATACGGCAGGCCCCACGCGTTCACATGGAACATCGGCACGACCGGCAACACCGTGTCGGAGGCGCAGACATTGAGACTGCTGGGCAGGGCCGCCGCATACGCGTGCAAGACAGTGGAACGGTGCGAATACAGCGCGCCCTTGGGGTTGCCGGTGGTGCCCGACGTGTAGCACAGGGTGGCGGCGGCGTTTTCGTCGAACAAGGGCCACTCGTACTGGTCCGAATGGGTGGCGATCAGGTCTTCATAGCAGAGCAGGTCGGGGATGCCGGTAGTGTCCGGCATGCGGTCGCGGTCGCACAGCAGCACGAAATGGCGCACGAACTGGCAGCTGGCGGCGATCTTTTCCACCACCGGCAAGAACGTCAGGTCGAACAGCAGCACCTGGTCTTCGGCATGGTTCGAGATATAGGCGATCTGGTCGGGAAACAGGCGTGGGTTGATGGTGTGCAGCACGGCGCCCGAACCGGACACGGCGTAATACGCTTCCAGGTGGCGATAGCCGTTCCAGGCCAGGGTGGCGACCCGGTCGCCCATGCCGACGCCCAGGCCATGCAGGGCATTGGCCAGGCGGCGCGCGCGCTGGTGGCAATCGCGATAATTGTAGCGATGCATGTCGCCTTCCACCCGCCGCGACACGATCTCGCTGTCGCCATGATGGCGCGCGGCAAACTCGATAATGGTGGAAATCAACAAGGGCTGATGCATCATCTGGCCCATCACCGGACTGACCTGGAATACCGACATCGCGTCTCCTCAATGCTTGAAGTTTAAGTAATTGGGCTCAGTTTCGACCGCTCGTGCTATTTCGGTCAACGCATTTCGATATTGCGCTGCAGCACGCCAAGCGCGCCGACGTTTTGCCGTGCGCCGCAGAGAACCACGTGCTGCGGTAAAATCGCCGTTTCGGCCCTCGGCCGGGCTTGCGAGCTCAACATGACTGGAACTGCCATCAGCGCCCTCACCCTCCCCCTGAACAATGGTTTCGCGGCCCTGCCGCCCGCGTTTTACACGCGTTTGATGCCGACGCCGCTGCCGGCGCCGTATTTTGTCGCCGCCAGCGCGCCGGCCGCCAGCCTGGTCGGGCTCGACCCGGCACGGCTGGCCGAGCCCGATTTTGTCGACCTGTTGAGCGGCAATGCCGTGGCCGCGCACTCGCAGCCGCTGGCGGCCGTGTATTCCGGCCACCAGTTCGGCGTGTGGGCCGGCCAGCTCGGCGACGGCCGCGCGATTTTGCTCGGCGATATCGCCACGGAAAATGGCCCGATGGAACTGCAGCTGAAAGGCGCCGGCGCCACGCCGTATTCGCGCATGGGCGACGGGCGCGCCGTGCTGCGCTCGTCGATCCGCGAATTCCTCTGTTCGGAAGCGATGGCCGCGCTGGCCATCCCCACTTCGCGCGCGTTGGCCATCATGGGCTCGCACCAGGGCATCATGCGCGAAACGGTGGAAACGGCCGCCGTCGTGACCCGCATGGCGCCCAGTTTCGTGCGCTTTGGCTCGTTCGAACACTGGTTCTCGCGCAAGCAGCCCGAGCAACTGAAAATCCTCGCCGACTATGTGATCGACAACTTTTACGCCGGGCTGCGCGCGCAGGACAACCCCTACCAGGCACTGCTGGCCGAGGTGTGCCGGCGCACGGCGCACATGATCGCACACTGGCAGGCGGTCGGCTTCATGCATGGCGTGATGAACACCGACAATATGTCGATCCTGGGTTTGACGCTCGACTATGGCCCGTTCGGTTTCATGGAAGCGTTCGACGCCGAACACATCTGCAACCATACCGACAGCCAAGGCCGCTATTCGTATGCGAACCAGCCCCAGGTGGGCCACTGGAACTGCTATGCGCTGGGCCAGGCGCTGCTGCCTTTGATTGGCGAAGTGCCGCTGGCACAGGCGGCGCTCGACAGCTACGAGCCGGCGTTTGCCGCGAAAATGAACGAATTGCTGCGCGCCAAGCTGGGCCTGCGCACGGAGCAGGATGCGGACACACAACTGTTCGACGCCATGTTTGCCGTCATGCAGGCCAACCACGTCGACTTCACCAACTTCTTCCGCGCGCTGGGCAATCTGCAGGTCGGCGCGCCCGAGCATGACACCGGGCTGCGCGACATGTTCATCGACCGCCCCGCGTTCGATGGCTGGGCTGCGCAATACCGCGCGCGCCTGCTGCTCGAACACAGCGACGACCTGCCGCGCAAGCTTGCAATGGACCAGGTCAACCCCAAATACGTGCTACGCAACTATCTGGCCCAGGTCGCCATCGACCAGGCGCAGCAGCAGGACTATACGGAAGTGGCCAGACTGCTCGACGTTTTGCAAAAGCCATTTGACGAACAGCCCGAACACCAGCACTATGCGGCCCTGCCGCCCGACTGGGCCAGCCATCTTGAAGTAAGCTGCTCATCCTAAGGAGCCACCATGACCAATAAAGTACAAAAAACCGACGCCGAATGGCGTGCCATGCTCGACACCATGCAATACCAGGTGACCCGCCATGCGGCCACCGAGCGCGCTTTCACGGGCAAGTTCTGGGATCACCATGAACACGGCATCTATACCTGCGTATGCTGCAATACGCCGCTGTTTGCATCCGACACCAAGTTCGATTCCGGCTGCGGCTGGCCCAGCTACTTCCAGGCGCTGGACCCGGCCAACGTGAAGGAAATCGTCGACCGCACGCATGGCATGGTGCGCACGGAAATCGTTTGCGCCGTCTGCGACGCCCACCTGGGCCACGTGTTTCCCGACGGCCCGCCGCCCACTGGCTTGCGCTATTGCATCAATTCCGCCTCGCTGCGCTTCGATCCGCAGCCTTGAAGCCCTGGAATGGCCCGGTCTAAGCCATTCCTAAGCTGATTTTTAGTTGACCATAGTAAAGTCTCGCCATGAAATTTCTCTTCGACCTCTTTCCGCTGATCGCCTTCTTTGCCGCCTTCAAACTGGGCGGCATGTATGAAACAGCGACGCACGACTTCGTGCAGCAGTATTTGTCCGGCATTGTTTCCGGCGGCATGATACAGCCCGAACAGGCGCCATGGATCCTGGCGACCCTGGTCGGCATCATCGCCACCGCCTGCCAGGTCAGCTACCTGTTGCTGCGCGGACGCAAGGTCGACGGCATGCTGTGGCTGTCGCTGTTCATCTTCGTGGTGTTCGGCGGCGCCAGCATCTATCTGCATGACGACTTCTTCCTGAAATGGAAGCCGACCCTCATCTACTGGCTGTCCGGCCTGGCCCTCTTGATCGCCCACGTGGGCTTCAAGAAAAACCTGATCCGCAAGACCATGGAAGCGCAGGTGCAATTGCCCGACGCCGTGTGGAACCAGCTGCTGGCGGCGTGGATCATCTTTTTTGGGGCCATCGGCGCACTGAATCTGTTTGTTGCCTTCGTGCTGTACAAGGGTGACATGGCGGCCTGGGTCAGCTTCAAGGCCTTTGGCGCCACCGGCATTTTCTTTGCCTTTATCGTCGCGCAAACCCTGTTCCTGTCCAAACATATCAAGGAAGACGCATGAGTACCGAACTGAATACGCCAACGGCAGCCGCTGCCGATGCATCGCCGGCGACGCGCATGGAGCGCATCCGCGCGCGCCTGGAAGCGGCGCTTTCCCCTGTGGAATGCGTGCTCGAAGACGACTCGGCCAGCCACCGCGGCCATGCGGGCGCCGCCTCCGGCGGAGGCCACTACAATGTGCGCATCATTTCCAGCAAATTTGAAGGGCTCAGGCTCGTCATGCGCCATCGTCTGGTGTATGATTCCGTGCACGATATGATGCATAATGAGATACATGCATTGGCTATTGTCGCATTGGCGCCGTCCGAAGCATGATATGGATGGCGTTTTTGGCGTAGGCCGGTGATCCGGCATGACGCTGCAGCAAACGCGATAAAACAAAAAATTTTGATGCGTTTTTTACGAAACTTTCCCTAACAGGATTTAATAATGACTTTTAAGCCAGCCCGCTTGCTGATCGCACTACTCGCCGTAGCCGCTGTACCTGTTTTTGCGCAAAATGTTGCCGTTGTAAATGGCAAGGCTATCCCAACGTCGCGCGTTGATGCAGTCGTCAAGCAAGTCGTCGCCCAAGGCCAGCAGCCCGATTCGCCGCAGCTGCGCGAAGCGATCAAGAAAGACCTGATCGGCCGCGAAGTGCTGATGCAGGAAGCGGAGAGCAAAGGTTTCGGTAAAGATGCCGCTGTCAAACAGCAAATCGAAAACGCACGCCAGGCCATCGTCATCAACGCCCTGGTCGGCGACTACCTGAAAAAGAATCCCGTCAGCGACGCCGACATCAAGGCCGAGTACGACCGTTTCGTGGCCCAGACCGGCGACAAGGAATACCATGTGCGCCATATCCTGGTCGGCACCGAAGCCGAAGCGAAAGACATCATCGCCAAGCTGAAGGGCGGCGCCAAGTTCGAAGACCTGGCCAAGCAATCGAAAGATGCGGGCTCGGCGGGTAACGGCGGCGACCTGGACTGGGCAGCGCCTTCGTCGTTCCCGAAAGTGTTCTCGGACGCCTTCGTGAAACTGCAAAAAGGCCAGGTCACCGACACACCGGTGCAAACGCCTAACGGTTTCCACGTGATCAAGCTGGACGACACCCGCGCGGCAAAACTGCCGACCCTGGAAGAAGTCAAGCCACAGATCTCCGAAGCATTGCAGCAGAAAAAGCTGCAGGCTTACCAGGAAGAGATGATCAAAAAAGCGAAAGTTCAATAAGAACTGACCACCCCGGCGCCCCTTTCGGCGCCGGTCGTGTATTGTGCGTTTGAACAAGCTATCGTTATTGTATTTTTATAGGAATAAACATGATTTTGAAGCCAGCCCGTCTGATTCTTGCTTTGGTTGCCGTAGCGGCCGCACCAGCTTTCGCGCAAAACGTCGCCACCGTCAATGGCAAGGCCATTCCGGTGTCGCGCGTCGACCAGGTCGTCAAGCAGGTTGTCGCCCAGGGCAAGCAAGCCGATTCGCCGCAGCTGCGCGAAGCGATCAAGAAAGACCTGATCGGCCGCGAAGTGCTGATCCAGGAAGCCGACAAGCAAGGCTATGGCACCCGTCCCGAAGTCAAGGCACAGCTCGACAACGCGCGCCAGAGCATCATCATCAACGCCCTGCTGGCCGACTACATCAAGAAAAACCCGGTCAAGGACGCTGAAATCAAGGCCGAATACGACAAGTTCAAGGCGCAGGCCGGCGACAAGGAATACCATGCCCGCCATATCCTGGTGGCCACCGAAGCCGAAGCGAAAGACATCATCGCCAAGCTCAAGGGCGGCGCCAAGTTCGAAGAACTGGCCAAGGTCTCGAAAGACGGCTCGGCTGCCAATGGCGGCGACCTGGACTGGGCTAGCCCGAACTCCTACGTCAAGCCATTCGCCGACGCCCTGGTGGCCCTGAAGCCAGGCCAGGTCACGCAAACGCCGGTGCAATCGCAATTCGGCTTCCACGTGATCAAGCTGGAAGAAACCCGTCCGACCAAGCTGCCATCGCTGGAAGAAGTCAAGGGCCAGGTCGCCGAATCGATTCAACAGAAAAAACTCGCCGCCTACCGCGACGAACTGATGAAGAAGGCAAAAGTGCAGTAATTGGCACCTGCTGGCAAAAAGCGCTCCTTGGAGCGCTTTTTTATTGGTCAACAATGTTGTCGGGTTACGCTGCGCTAACCCGACCTACGGTTGGGGCGCGCCGCTTCACCGTTGTTGGCGCCGACGAAATGTCGATCATGCAAAGCTGAACCAGGCCCGCGCGATGCGGCCGTCGACCACCTCGTAGGTCGCCACCAGTTCCTGCTCCAGCGTGCCCTGCGCCGTGATGCTGGTGACGATCTCATGGTCGATCACCAGCTTGCCGCAGGCGATGCGGTTGAGCAGCCGCGCCTGTGGGCGGCTGGCGGCAAAGCGGTTGGTGAAGCGCTCGGCGATCTGCGCGCTGCCTTGCGCCAGCAGGGTGTCCGGATGCTGGAACTGCCGCACGTCATCGGCATAGATGGCGACCAGGGCGGCCACATCGTGGGCATTGTAGGCGTCGAGCTGGGCCTGCACGACAGTAGTGGGGGTGGAAGGGTTCATGGTTCTCCTGTAAGAATGGCGATTCTATAATGTGCGCGGGGGAACGGACAAGCCTGGCATTGACCGCCACACTGATTCTTTACAATGACGAGGCCAGCCTTCATGTCACGATCCACCTCCAGCGCCGGCCCCCTGCCCGGCCACGTCAGCGTGCGCGGCGCGCGCGAACATAACCTCAAGAATGTCGATGTCGATATCCCGCGCGATGCGCTGGTGGTGTTTACGGGCGTGTCCGGTTCCGGCAAATCCTCGCTGGCCTTCGGCACCTTGTATGCGGAAGCGCAGCGGCGCTACCTCGAATCCGTGTCGCCCTATGCGCGCCGGCTGTTTCATCAGATGGCGGTGCCGGAAGTGGACAGCATCGACGGCCTGCCGCCGGCCGTCGCCCTGCAGCAGCAGCGCGGCGCGCCGACCACGCGCTCGTCGGTGGGCAGCGTCACCACTGTGTCGAACCTGCTGCGCATGCTGTATTCGCGCGCCGGCGATTATCCCAAGGACCAGCCGCTGCTGTATGCCGAATCGTTTTCACCGAACACGGCCGAAGGCGCCTGCCCGCAATGCCATGGCCTGGGCCGCGTCTACGAAGTCACCGAGCGCTCGATGGTGCCCGATGACAGCCTTACCATCCGCGAGCGGGCGATCGCCGCCTGGCCCACCGCCTGGCATGGCCAGAACTTGCGCGACATCCTGACCACCCTGGGCCATGACGTCGACACACCCTGGCGCGACTTGCCGCAAACCGTGCGCGACTGGATATTGTTTACCGACGAGCAGCCGGTGGTGCCCGTGTATGCGGGACTGGACGCGAAAGAAACCAAAGCGGCGCTGAAAGCCAGGCTGCCGCCCAGCTACATGGGCACGTTTACCGGCGCACGCAAATACGTGCTGCAGACTTTTGCCACCAGCCCCAGCGCGCAGATGAAAAAACGCGTGGCGCAGTACATGCTGGGCGCCGACTGCCCTGTCTGCGAAGGCAAGCGGTTGCGCCGCGTATCGCTGTCGGTCACATTCGCCGGCCTCGATATCGCCGACATGTCGCGCCTGAGCCTGGCGAGCCTGGCCACCCTGTTCGCGCCTTATGTAACGGGCAAGGCGAAGATACGCGACAGCCGCGCCCATCCGGAAAAAGCGATTGTCACCCAGCGCATCGCGCAGGACCTGGCGGGCCGCCTGGAAGTGCTGCTGGACCTGGGTCTGGGCTACCTGAGCCTGGACCGGGGCACGCCGACGCTGTCGCCCGGTGAATTGCAGCGCCTGCGCCTGGCCACGCAGGTGCGCTCGAACCTGTTCGGCGTGGTGTATGTGCTCGACGAGCCGTCGGCAGGGCTGCACCCGGCCGATACCGAAGCACTGCTGCGGTCGCTGGCGCGCCTGAAAGCGTCGGGCAACTCGCTGTTCGTGGTCGAGCATGACCTGGACGTGATCACGCAGGCCGACTGGCTGGTCGACGTGGGACCAAACGCGGGCGAACATGGCGGCCAGATCCTCTACAGCGGGCCGCCAGCAGGGCTACGCGAGGTGAAACTTTCGCAGACGCGGCGCTATCTGTTTGACGAAGGCAAGCCGCCACAAAGGACGCCACGTGAACCGGCAGGCTGGCTGGCGGTGGAAGGCGTCACGCGCAACAACCTGCATGGCCTCGATGCACGGTTTCCGCTGGGCGTGCTGTGCAGCGTGTCAGGCGTGTCCGGCTCAGGCAAATCGACCCTCGTCAGCCAGGCGCTGGTGGAGCTGGTTTCAAAGCAGCTGGGCCAGGCCGTCAGCGCCGAAGCCGATGACGACTCGCCGCTGGCGCCGGCCGTGGCGCCCACCGGTGGGCGCATTGCAAGCGGCCTGGAGCACGTACGCCGCCTGGTGACGGTCGACCAGAAACCGATCGGCCGCACGCCGCGCTCCAACCTGGCCACTTATACGGGGTTGTTCGACCATGTGCGCAAGCTGTTCGCCGCCACGCCGGCGGCGAAAAAGCGGCATTTCGATGCGGGCCGCTTTTCATTCAACGTCAGCAAGGGCCGCTGCGCCACCTGCGAAGGCGAAGGACAGGTGATGGTCGAGCTGCTGTTCCTGCCCAGCGTCTACGCGCCCTGCCCCGCCTGCCATGGCGCGCGCTACAACGCCGACACCTTGAAGGTCACCTGCCGGGGCAAGGATATTGCCCAGGTGCTGCGCTTGACGGTCGATGATGCGCTGCTGTTTTTCGACGGCGAAGCGGCGCTCGAGCGGCCCTTGTCGGTGCTGCAGGAAGTCGGCCTCGGTTACTTGCGGCTGGGCCAGTCGGCGACCGAACTGTCGGGCGGCGAAGCGCAGCGCGTGAAGCTGGCAACCGAACTGCAGCGCGCCCAGCGCGGCGACACCTTGTATGTCCTCGACGAGCCGACCACCGGCCTGCACCCGGCCGATATCGACCGCCTCGTGGCCCAGCTCGACACACTGGTGGCGGCCGGCAACACGGTCATTGCTGTCGAACACGATATGCGGGTGCTGGCGGCCAGCGACTGGGTCATCGATATCGGTCCCGGCGCCGGCGACGATGGCGGCCGGGTGGTGGCCAGCGGGCCGCCAGCGGCGGTGGCAAAAACCAGGCCCAGCCGCACCGCACCCTACCTGGCAAAAGCCCTGGCGTGAGCGGAACACTGCCCACCAGGATTTACAGGGATAATATCAACCTGAAATCACAAAACGTGCTGGCGCATCTTGCGTAGCATCAACAAATATCAGGGTAACAGGAGCAGATATCATGAAATGGGAAGGCAACCGCGAAAGCGACAATGTGGAAGACCGCCGGGGCGAAGGTGGTGGCGGCGGCGGTGGCGGCTTTGGTTTCGGCGGGCGCTCGATCGGCATCGGCACCATCGTCATCGCGCTCGTTGGCGGCTGGGTATTGGGCGTCAATCCGATGACCATCCTCAACCTGCTCAGTGGCGGTGGCGGCCAGGTCAGCACCCAGACGCAGGCGCCGACGCAGCAAACCCGGCAGCCGCCGGTGAACGACGAGATGGCGCGCTTCGTGAAAACCGTGCTGGCCGATACGGAAGACACCTGGACCACCCTGTTCAAGGCCGAAGGCGGCAGCTATGTGCGGCCCAAGCTGGTGCTGTTTGCCGGCAGCACGCCGACCGCCTGTGGCACCGGCCAGAGCGCCACTGGCCCGTTCTACTGCCCCGGCGACCAGAAGGTCTACCTGGACCTGGACTTCTTCAAGCTGATGCAGCAGCGCTTCAAGGTGTCGGGCGAATTTGCCCAGGCCTATGTGATCGCGCATGAAGTCGGCCACCACGTGCAAAATCTGCTCGGCTTGTCCGAAAAGGTCGACAACGCACGCCGCACCGCCACCGAACGCCAGGCCAACGCCATGTCGGTACGCCTGGAGCTGCAGGCCGACTGCTTTGCCGGCGTGTGGGCTTATCATGCCAACGCCGAACGCAAGATCCTGGAACAGGGCGATGTGGAAGCGGCGCTGAAGGCGGCCACTGCGATTGGCGACGACGCGCTGCAGCGCCAGGCGCAAGGCCATGTCGTGCCCGACTCCTTTACCCACGGCACTTCGGAACAGCGCGTGCGCTGGTTCAGCAAGGGCATCGAGTCGGGCCGGATTTCGCAGTGCAATACCTTTGAAGCGAAGCAGCTCTAAGGTTCAAGGAACGGTGACCTCGAAGCGCCGGCCCAGGCGCTTCAACTCGCCGCTCTCGACCAGGGTATTCAATTCCTGGTCGAACTGCAGGCGCAGCCGGTCGAATTCGGGCGCACGGGGAAAAGCAAAATAGCCGTTCTGGGTTTCTGGCACGCGGGGCAAGATCCTGACCTGGCGCTCCATGCTCAGCCGGAACACCACGGGCTCGGTATTGCGCCGGTTTGTCACGAACAGGTCAACGTGGTTGTGCACCAGCATCTTCAAGCCATTTTCCACGTTGTTGGCCACGCTGACCTGCAAGGTGGGCCGCGCCCGCTCCAGGTCGGAGCCATAGGACCAGCCATTGAGCATCACCAGGCGCCGGTTTTTCAGGGTCGCGTAGTCGCCATCCCAGCTGAAGCCGGGGTCCTGGCGCGTATAGAACACGATCTGGTCCTGATAGAATGGTTTTTCCGAGAACGCCATGCTGGAAAAACGCTCGGGCGACTTGTAGGGGCCGATCAGGATATCGGCCTGGCCCTGCGCCAGCATCGCTTGCGCACGCGCCCACGGCACCATGCGAAAGCGCACCGTATTGCCGGTGCGCGCAGCCATGATACGTACCAGTTCGGCACCCAGGCCCA
The DNA here is from genome assembly GCF_001677885.1 of Janthinobacterium psychrotolerans. Taxonomy (GTDB): domain Bacteria; phylum Pseudomonadota; class Gammaproteobacteria; order Burkholderiales; family Burkholderiaceae_D; genus Janthinobacterium; species Janthinobacterium psychrotolerans. Next base: position 121,936 of record NZ_LOCQ01000056.1, read on the forward strand.
CATATTCGCCACTGGGCTGGTAATCAAACACGCGCTCGAACTGGGCGCCGACGGCCAGCAGCTCACGCGCTGGCGCCTGCACGGGCAAGGCCAAGGCCAGCAAGCACAGGGCCAGTCCAGGCAGGCGGCCCGCCAGCTTCATCAGCCGACGATGCGCAAGGAATAATCGGTGGCCCGGATATCCTTGGTCAGGCTGCCGATCGAGATGCGGTCCACGCCAGTCTCGGCGATCGCACGCACGGTGTCAAAACTGACGCCGCCCGATGCTTCGAGCAGTGCACGGCCGCCAGTGGCCGCCACCGCTGCGCGCAGCATGTCGTTGCTGAAGTTGTCCAGCAACACCGAGACGGCGCCGGCGGCCAAGGCTTCCTGCAATTGCGCCAGCGTTTCCACTTCGATCTGCACCGGCACGCCGGCGTCCAAGGTGCGCGCGTTGTCCAGCGCCTGCTTGACGCCGCCGGCGGCGGCGATATGGTTTTCCTTGATCAGGATGCCGTCGTACAGGGCCAGGCGCTGATTCTGCCCGCCACCGACGCGCACCGCGTATTTTTGCGCCAGGCGCAGGCCGGGCAAGGTCTTGCGCGTGTCCAGGATGGCCGCCCTGGTGCCGGCAATCACGTCCACGTAGCGGCGCGTGGCGGTGGCCACGGCCGACAGCAGTTGCAGGAAGTTCAGCGCGCTGCGTTCGGCCGTGAGCAAGGCGCGCGCCGGCGCGATGATGGTGCACACCACGCTGTCGGCGGCCATCATGTCGCCTTCGGCGTAATGCCAGTCGATCGCGATGCCGCGCTCGAGGCTTTTCATGACGCCTTCGAACCATGGCGCGCCGCACAGCACCGCCGCTTCGCGCACCAGTACGCGAGCCTTGACGATGTCGTCGGGCGGCACCAGCTCGCCCGTCAGGTCGCACTGGCCGACGTCTTCCAGCAAGGCCGCCAGCAGGTTGGCTTCAAACGCGCGCGCCAGGGCGGCGTCGAACGGGGCAAACGAATTGACAAGAGTACTCATGCGGGACCCATTCCTTGAAACAGTTGAGCTTCCTTGGCCAGGTCGGCGCCTGGCTGTACGCCGGCCTTTCTGGCGGCGGCAAAGTCGAGCATGCGGTTAATCGAGCGCACGGCCAGCTGGCCGACGCCTGGGTCGACATGGATTTCGTGGTGCATGTTTTCCAGGGTCTCGGCCAGGTTGCGCAAGCCGTTCATGGCCATCCACGGGCAGTGCGCGCAGCTCTTGCAGGTGGCGCTGTTGCCGGCCGTGGGCGCTTCGATAAAGCGCTTGCCCGGCGCGGCGGCGCGCATCTTGTGCAAAATGCCGTTGTCGGTGGCAACGATAAAGGTATCGCTATCCATGGTTTGCGCCGCCGCGATCATCTGCGAGGTCGAGCCCACCATGTCGGCCAGCGCCACCACGTTGGCCGGCGACTCCGGATGCACCAGCACCTTGGCCTGCGGATATTCTTGCTTGAGCAGGTCCAGTTCGATGCCCTTGAACTCGTCATGCACCAGGCAGCTACCCTGCCACAGCAGCATGTCGGCGCCGGTTTCTTTCTGGATATACGAGCCCAGGTGCTTGTCGGGCGCCCACAGGATTTTCTTGCCCTGCGCATGCAGGTGGGCGACGATGTCGAGGCCGATCGAGGACGTCACCATCCAGTCGGCGCGCGCTTTCACGGCCGCGCTGGTGTTGGCATACACCACCACCGTGCGGTCGGGATGCTGGTCGCAAAAGGCCGTGAATTCATCGACCGGGCAGCCGAGGTCGAGCGAGCAGGTGGCGTCCAGGTCGGGCATCAGCACGGTTTTTTCCGGGCTCAGTATCTTCGCCGTTTCGCCCATGAAACGCACGCCGGCCACCACCAGCGTTTTTGCCGGATGGTCGCGTCCGAAGCGCGCCATTTCCAGCGAATCTGAGACGCAGCCGCCGGTCGCTTCGGCCAGGTCCTGCAGGTCGGCGTCGACATAATAGTGGGCGACCAGCACCGCCTCGCGCTCGGCCAGCAGGCGCTTGATGCGGGCGATCAGTTCGGTTTTCTCGGACGGCGACGGCGTCGCTGGCGTGCGCGCCCAGGCATGGGCGGTACAGCTGGCGCCGTCTTGCGGGTGTTCGTACTCGACGGATTTGATGGCTAGAGTTTGCATGGCTGTGTCAGACAAGTCGGGATGATGGAATCATGCGGGACGTTGGTTGATATGTGGGGTGGTGTCGGATTAGCGCGCAGCGCGTAATCCGACAACCACCCAAAAAACCAATTAATCAATACCCTGGCTCTTCAGGTAATCTTCGTAATTGCCGCTGTAATCGACAATGCCGTCTTCCTTGATCTCGATGATGCGGTTCGCCAGCGAGGACACGAATTCGCGGTCGTGCGAGACGAAAATCAGGGTGCCGGCGTATTTTTCCAGCGCGATGTTGAGCGACTCGATCGATTCCATGTCCATGTGGTTGGTCGGCTCGTCGAGCAGCAGCACGTTGTGGCGGCCCAGCATCAGCTTGCCGTACATCATGCGGCCTTTTTCACCACCGGACAACACCTTGACGGCTTTTTTCACATCGTCGCCGCCGAACAGCAAGCGGCCCAGGATGGAACGCACGGCCTGGTCGTCGTCGCCTTCCTTGGTCCACTGGCCGATCCAGTCGGTCAGGTTGGTATCCTTGGCGAAGTCTTCGGTCGGGTCCTGCGGCATATAGCCGACGTTGGCGTTCTCGGCCCACTTGACGCGGCCCTGGTCAGGCTGCAAGCCGGCCAGGTCGCCCGCGATACAGCGCAGCATGGTGGTCTTGCCGGCGCCGTTGGCGCCGATGATGGCGATGCGCTCGCCCGCTTCGACCATGATCGAGAAATTCTTGAACAACTGGCGGTCGAATGCTTTCGAGATGTTTTCCACTTCCACCGCCAGGCGGTGCAGTTTTTTCTCGCCGTCGAAACGCACGAACGGGTAGGCGCGCGAGGACGGCTTGATGTCGTCGACCTTGATCTTTTCGATCTGCTTGGCGCGCGAGGTGGCCTGGCGGGCTTTCGACTTGTTGGCGGCGAAGCGGCGCACGAATTCCTGCAGCTCGGCGACCTTGTCTTTGGCTTTCGCGTTGTTGGCCAGTTGCTGGTTGCGCGCCTGGGTCGAGGCGAACATGTATTCGTCGTAGTTGCCCGGATAGATCTTCAGGGTGCCGTAGTCCATGTCGGCCACGTGGGTGCAGACCTGGTTCAGGAAGTGGCGATCGTGGGAAATGATGATCATGGTGGAATTGCGCTCGTTGAGCACGTCTTCGAGCCAGCGGATCGTGTTGATGTCCAGATTGTTGGTCGGCTCGTCGAGCAGCAGGATGTCCGGGTTCGAGAACAGTGCCTGCGCCAGCAGCACGCGCAGCTTCCAGCCTGGCGACACATTGCTCATCGGGCCCTGGTGCAGGTCGATGGCCACGCCGGCGCCCAGCAGCAGTTCGCCGGCGCGCGACTCGGCCGTATAGCCGTCGTATTCCGAAACCTTGCCTTCGAGTTCGGCGGCCTTCATGTAGTCTTCGTCGGTCGCTTCGAGGTTGGCGTAGATTGCGTCGCGTTCCTGCATCGCGGCCCACATTTCCGTGTGGCCCATCATCACCACGTCGAGCACGCGCATGTCTTCGAACGCGAACTGGTCCTGGCGCAATTTGCCGAGGCGCTCGTTGGTGTCGAGCATGACGTTGCCGCCCGACGGTTCCAGGTCGCCGCCAAGGATTTTCATGAAGGTCGACTTGCCGCAGCCGTTGGCGCCAATCAGGCCATAGCGGTTGCCGTCGCCAAACTTGACGGAGATATTCTCAAACAATGGCTTGGCGCCAAACTGCATCGTGATGTTAGCTGTACTGAGCATGTGGTATCGGGTCTTTATCCAGTGAAAACAGGGTGTTAGGTACTTTCCCTCCATTATACAGCACCTGCCACCCGCACTTCCCTGCCAAAAAGCCATGACAGGCCTGCGGCGGCTCGCTACACTGTCGACGCCATCCATCCCAACTTGCCCGGACAGACATCCCGTGAAAAAAATCCTCGCCGCCACCGCCATCGCCGTCATTGCCCTGGGCGCCGTGGCCTATGCCACCCCTTGGTATGCCTTGCACCAGATGAAGACGGCGCTGGCCGAACGCGACGCCGAAGCGCTGGCCAGCCAAGTGGATTTTCCCGCGCTGCGCGAAAACATCAAGCGGCAGATCAATGGCGCGATGGCCGACAGCATCGAAGCTGCCGCCGGCGCGGAGAATCCGTTTGCCGCCATCGGCCAGGCGTTCGCCAGCAGCATGAGCGGCAAGATCGTCGACGCCATGGTGTCGCCGGCAGGCGTGGTGGCGCTGGTCAACAAGAGCGTGGTCAGTAGCGAGGGGGGAACGCGCGGCGACGCAGCCCAGCCTGCTGCCAGCAAGGACAGCAAGCCGCGCTACACGGCGGCGTATGCGGGATGGGACAGCTTCGTGATACGACCGGCGAGCAATCCGGAAGATGGCGGCGGCCTGGTCTTGCGCCGCCATGGCTTGTGGAGCTGGAAGCTCAGTGGCATCGAGCTGTCGACAGCGATGGCGGCCCGGTAAAGCCGCCCCCTGACAGGCTTACATGCCCAGTGACTTCAACAGGTCTTCGTTGTCGTCGTCCGCCGGAGCGGGCGCCGGCGCGGGGGCCGCGTCCCTGGCCTTGTTCTCGAATTCCGAGTCCATCAGCGAATCGGTGTCCACCTCTTGGGAATCGAAATCGTGCAGCTTGATGAATTCGGTACGGTCGATCGCCAGTTCCAGATAGAAAATATTGTTCTTTTCCGTGTAGAACGTCACACGGCGCATTTCCGGGCGGTCCAGCGGCGTATCGACGCTGAGCATCACTTGCTTGTTGAGCACCAGCATTTTCGGCTGGCTCTGAGTGATATTGGTTTGCAGCTCGCGCCGCACCTTGCCCGTGAAGTCGCCGACAATCTGGTTCATCAGCTCGCCCATGATATTCGACACTTCGTCGGAAGTGTAGAACGAGGCCAGTTCCGACTTTGGCATGCCCATGTGCAACATGTAGCGCTCGTAGATTTCCATCGCCGTGTCGGCCGCGAAATTGAGCACCACCAGGCCCGTGAAGCCGCCGTCGAACATGACGAAACAGCCGATATCGGGTTTCAGGCCGGTCTTGGTGATGCGCTGCACCATGCCGGAGTAATTGACCCTGCTTTGCGTTGCGACATTCAGCACCCGCACTACCGAGTTACACAAACTCATCAACAAATCTTCAGTCCCGTACACAACATCCTTTTCTGCGCTCATGGCTACCTCTCGTGCTTTTTATATTGATATTTCTGTGTAGAAATAAGTATCAGATGGGCAGAATACCGGGGCGCGCCATCTGCGTCCAGCCATACCTGCATTTACTTGACGATGTGTCGGAAAATCGCCCTTCCCGGCGCCCCGTACAATGCCGATCGGAACAGGGCAGGCGCGCAGTTTCAGGCATTATGTGCTTTGCAGGCAATAATATGAAGGATGGGCATGACACTGGACGATGCATTGCAGGAAATACTGACGGCCATGCAAACATGGCTGGACGAACAGTTGCGCAGGGATCCGGGCAAGACGGTGCGCCGGACCACCTTGCAGAGCGGCGTATTCAACGAGCTGCTGCTCGACTACCAGCCAGGGCGCACCAGCCTGGACATCGATCTGGGCTTCGGCGATGGACCGCCATCGTCGCAGGCGCCGTTCCTGACTGCGGACGAGATCGGCGGCGAACTGGTGCCCGCCGTGACCGCCGCCTTCGAGCGCCTCGTGGCAAACACCGATCCGGCGCTGCTGGACTATCATTTCCGCTTGCGCGCCGCCTTCCCGACCACCGAAGGCCAGCGCGAATGGCTGGTGTGGGAACGGCTCGATGAAACAAAGCGGCAGGAACTGCTGGCGCGCATCGACGCCTATATCGCCGGCAAGCTGGCGTCTGGCCACTATGACGGCAAGCCGCTGGAATCGTTTTTTCTCAGCCGGCACCTGCTCGATGCGCGGCTGTTTCCCGCACCGGATGCGGCGTGGCTCATCAGCCTGTTCGAGCGCATGCAGCAGCTGCGCCCGGGCCGCCAGGCGGCGCTGGCCGAGCACCGCGGCAATATCATCCGCGCCGGTACCAGCTGGGCCGAGGATTGCTTCCTGCCGCGCCATTTCAGCGTGCAGCGCTCCGAGTACCGGGCCAACGACTACACCATCAAGCCCGGTGCGCAGCCGCCTGGCGCCGGCCATGGGCAGATCGATCTGCTGCTGTATGTCGCCGTGATGATCTTGCGCCACGAGCCCGGCTATGCCAAGCCGACGGGCTTGCAGTTCATCGAACTGGCCAGGCAACTGGGCAGCGCACGCGCCGCGCGCATGCTGACCGAAGGCAGCGGCAGCTTTGCGCCGGAGGCCATCACGCTGGCCAGCGAGCAGGTGCGCTGCACCGCCAATGACGTGTTCGCCACCATCCATATCGCCATCGCGCAGGAGGGCCAGCAGGCGTACGCGCAGGCGCTCGACTTCGTGACTCACCTGCTGGAAAACGGTTTTCCGAAAAGCTATAAAATCAAGCTGAAATCGACGGCCCGCAATTACCTGCCCGTCAAGGGGCTGGCACGCTCCGATACGCACCGTTTCTTTGCCAATGCGCTGGCCTGGCCCGCACTGCACCCGCAGCTCGATCTCTATGCGCGCGCCGCGATCGCGCCATATGAATTCTATGCCGATACGGAGGACGAAAAGAACTGCATGCCGGGCAGCTATGCCACCTTCGGCCTGGCACTGGCCGGTAGCAGATGGTTTTCACTGCTGGAACACTATATGGCAGCCGTCGATGAAGAGCATCAGCGCGTACAGGACAATTTTACGGCGGCCTTTGCCGCGCAGCATGGCGTGAACGACAGTACCATCGCCACGCTGGTGACCTGCCTGCGCCACTGTACCGACGAGGTCAAATTGAAGATCGCGCCCGTCTTCGACGATGAGGCCCTGCTGGAACGGCTGCGGAAACAATTGGCGGGCATGGAGCCGTACGAGGCGCAGCATGTGCTGCTGGCGATCTGGGGCAAGCCCGAAAAACTGGCGGCGCTGGCGCGCAAGGCGCAGGGCCGGCGCCAGGAATTGCTGACCGGGCTCAGCGCGCTGACACGACGTTAAGGATATCGTCCAGGCTGGCCGGCTTGACCAGGTGATGATCGAAGCCGGTCACTTGGGTGCGCTCGCGCGTGCGGGCGTCGCCCCAGGCGGTCAGGGCGATCATGCGCGTGCGCCTGAAGCGCGGCGCCTGGCGCAAGGCCGAGACCACATCGAAGCCGGTGATGACCGGCATGCCCAGGTCGAGCAGCATCACGTCGGGCTGGAAAGCATCAGCGGCCGTGATCGCTTCGGCGCCGCCATAGATGGGCAAGGTCTCATGCCCGCACATCTGCAGGAATTCGGCAATCAGGTCCGCCGCGTCACGATTATCGTCGACGACCATGACACGCAAGGGGGAAGATGGGTTTGCCATTATAGCCTGCCATAAGTAAATACTATCCGTTCGGACTAGTATCGGTATGCCAGCAGGTTTGAGGCGGCAAAGTGGAATCCAGCCAGGAGTGGTGGCTGAACTGATGAGATTACTTTTCGGTAATTATACATAACTTCATTCCTGCAAGTGTGTCAGATCGAGACTGTCTGCATATTTTAACAATCTTTCACCGACGCATTGTAGGAGCTGACGCTGCCTTGCTGTAGCTGTAGCGGCCCTCCCCCGCCCTGCGCGTCAAGCCTGCATCAGCAGCGTCTGCTGTTGGCGATGGCGTGGCGGGGTTGACGCCTGCACGGCCGGTGCGCGCCTTGCCAGCCTGCCGGCACCTGGACCTGGCGCATTTGCCGGGCTGGTGCGCGACCGTGGGGTTGCTGTTCGAAGAAGCGCACATGGCGGCGGCCGGCCACGAGATGTTGCTCAAGCGCCTGTGCGAAGTGCTGATCGTCCAGCTGCTGCGCCATGCCTTGCAGCACCAGCTGATCTCATCGACCGCCTTGCCCGGCGCATCCGACCCTGCCCTGGGCAAGGCCATGCAGGCCATGCGCACGCATCCGGGCGGCAAGTGGTCGGTGGCCGAACTGGCGGCCCTGTGCGGCATGTCGCGCAGCCGCTTCGCGCGACAGTTCCACGCGGTGGTCGGCTGTCCGCCTGCCCAATACCTGAACAGCCTGCGCATCGCGCGCGCCGGCGAACTACTGCGGCAAGGCAAGCTGGTACAGGATATCGCGCTGGAAGTGGGCTACAGCAACCAGCCGGCTTTTACGCGCGCCTTGCGCGCCGCCACGCAGTTGTCGCCGCGCGACTGGCTGGCACGCAATGGCAGCGGGTTGCCCGGCTAAAAGTCGAGCGCGCGCAGCACCACGCCGCTGGCCATCAGGTTGCGGCTCAGGTAGGAGAACGCCCGTTGCGCGATCCGCTGGCGGTGTGCTTCGAATACGGACAAGGCCTCGCCCTGCCCGTTACCCAGGCTGAGCAGCGCGGTGGAGGTGACGCGGCAAACCTTCCCGGCGCCGAACACGGCCAGATGAAACGTGATCGCGCCGTCGGCTTGATCCAGGCATACACTGTTACGCAGGATTTGATAGGGCATCGATGATCCTTTGCCGTCACGCGGCGATCTTGTGGGAAGTAAAGCACTGACCCCAGCCTACCGGTGTTGCAGGGCTGCTACCGTCTGTTACCGTACATACAAACGGGATCGAGAACGCTGGCGTGCGCCATCGACCTGCGGCGCGCTTGCCGCTACAATGCGCCAGCACCAACAACCAATGCAATATGACTTCGATGTCAACTTCAGACCTGCCCGCAGACCACGATGCGCGACGGCGCCTGGCCTTGCTGCACCTGCTGGTAGCAGATCATGCACCCGGCGCCCTTGCCGCCGGCATCCTGGCGCAGGACCTGCCCCGGCTGCACGCGCGCCAGTTGCTGGCGCAGTTGCGCCGCCTGCGCGCCGCGCAGTCCAACCTGCTGCACTATGCCGGCGCCACAGAAGCACAGGCGCAGCAGGCGTTTGGCGCGGCGATTGCCGCCCTGAAAGCCGAGTTGGCCCGCCGCCCGCACTTGCCCAACAAGCAAGAAGCGAAGGCGCTGCGCCAGGCGGCGGCGAAACGGCGCTGAAGCGCCAATCCATTCTTCCTGTCACCATTCGAGACCCCATGCAACGATTCCGTCCTGTCCATCTGCTGTTCAGCGCACTGTTCTGCATCATTGCGCCTGCCGTCACTGCCACCCCGGCCACGCCGGCCATTCAGGCGCAGCTGTCCGCCGCGACGCCGCTGGTGATCGGCGAAAGCTTTACCATCGCTTCCGCCATCCTGGGCGAGCGCCGCCATATCAATGTCTACGCCGCGCGCGCCTGGGATACGCCGCCGGAGGCGCCGCTGCCGGTGCTGTACATGCCCGATGGCGGCGTGCTTGAGGACTTCCTGCATATCGCCGGCCTGCTGCAGGTGTCGGTGGCCAATGGCACCATGCGCCCGTTCCGCCTGGTCGGCATCGAAAACACGCAGCGTCGGCGCGACCTGACCGGCCCCACCGAGGACGCGAAAGATCGCGCCATCGCGCCGGTGGTCGGCGGCGCGGCGGCCTACCGCAGCTTTATCCGCGACGAACTGATGCCGCAAGTGCGCCAGCGCTACCGCGGCACGGGCGAGACGGCCATCGTCGGCGAATCGCTGGGCGGACTGTTCGTGGTCGAGACGTTCTTGCTGGAGCCGCAGCTGTTCGACCACTACCTGGCGTTCGATCCCAGCCTTTGGTGGAATCGCGGCGCGCTTGGCGGCCAGGCGGCCGCGCTGCTGAGCAGGCAAGGCAGCGCAAAACACAGTCTTTATCTCGCCAGCAGCAGCGAAGCGGGCATTGCCAGCGAAGTCAAACGCCTGGCCAGCGTACTGGAGCATGCCGCGCCAGAGGGGCTCGATTGGCATGTGGAAAGCCTGCCGCAGGAAACCCACGGCACGATTTACCACCCTGCCGCCCTGAAGGCTTTTCGCAAGGTCTTCGCGCCAAAGATGGACAAACTGTAATCGTTCATGCAAGCCATGGAACGGGGCGCGCCAGTAAAATGCAGGCCCGTCCCCAGCAAACACTTCCATGACCTTATTGCAGCTGTTGATCCTCTCCGTCGTCCAGGGCTTTGCCGAACTGCTGCCCGTGTCGAGCTCCGCCCACGTCATCATGGCGGAAAAGCTGATGGGGCTGGACCCGACCTCGCCCGAACTGACCATGCTGCTGGTGATGCTGCATACCGGCACCATGTTCGCCGTCATCGTGTATTTCTGGTCATCGTGGCGCAAGACGTATTTCAGTTCGGGCGCTGCCCTGCGCGGCAACGCGCTGCTGCTGGCGGCGGCGACCGTGATGACGGGCATCGTCGGCTACGGCCTGCTGAAACTGATTACCCATGTGGTGATGGCCGGCACGCCGGGCTTCGAGATCGAACACCTGTTCGGCAACGCGAAGTTGATGGCCGCCGCGCTGGCCGCCGCCGGCGTGCTGATCATGGTGTCGTCGCGCCTGCAGCCGCGCCATGACGGGAGCTTGACCTTGCCGCGCGCCATGCTGGTGGGCGCGGTGCAAGGCCTGTGCCTGCCATTTCGCGGCTTTTCGCGCTCCGGTGCCACCATTTCCACGGCGATTGCCGTCGGGGTGCCGCAGCGGAAGGCCGAAGAATTCAGCTTTGCGCTGGCGGTCGTGCTGACGCCGGCCGTGATCGTCAAGGAAGGCTGGCGCTTCTACCAGGCGGTTCACGCCGGCGCCGCCGGCCACGGCGCGCCGCTGCTGCACCTGCTGGCGCCCAGCCTGCTGGGCATGTGCCTGTCTTTCCTGGCTGGCCTGCTGGCGCTGCGCTGGCTGTCGCGCTGGCTGGAACAGGGCCGCTGGCATCTGTTCGGCTTCTATTGCATCGCGGCCTCGGCGGTGGTGCTGCTGGTAGGGTAAAATCGCGGCGGGCCGATTTGCGCCCGCCCCATCCCAGCCAAGTATTACTGAAAGCCAAAGATGAATTTTGCCGCCACCGCCGCCCTCTCGCTTGCCATGTCGACCGACGCCTTTGCCGCCGCCGTCGGCAAGGGCGCCGCGCTGCACAGGCCGCAATGGCGCGAAGCGCTGCGCACCGGCCTGATCTTCGGCGCGATCGAATCGATCACACCGCTGATCGGCTGGGCCCTGGGCCGCGTGGCCGCGCCGTATGTGGAAGCGTGGGATCACTGGATTGCCTTCGGCCTGCTGGGCATCATCGGTTTGCTCATGATACGCAATGCCTTGGCGGACGGCGGCGAGGAAGAGGAACCGGCGCGCAGCCATTCGTTCTGGCTACTGGCCGTCACCGGCTTTGCCACCAGCATCGACGCCATGGTGGTCGGCGCCGGGCTGGCTTTGCTGGGCGCCGACATCCTCGTCACCGCCGCCGCAATCGGCTTTTCGACTTTTGTAATGGTCACCATTGGCGTGATGCTGGGCCGCGTGCTGGGCACGGTGGCCGGCCGGCGTGCCGAACTGGTCGGCGGACTGATATTGATCGTGATCGGCTGCCTGATCCTGTACCAGCACCTGGGCCACCCGGCTGCCTGAAATTGACGGTACGCCAGCGCACAGAAGCGGCCAGACCGCCGTGCTAGCTTGATGGTTTGAACATCGCTGCAAGGAGACCGTCATGGAAACGCTGGAATTGCTGTTTGCGTCGCTGGTCAGGGAAACGGCCGTATCGATCCGTGACCATCATGTGCCGTTTGCACTCAAGAACAATGAAACAGGGTATTTTGCCTGGATGGATAGCCATCCGATTTCAGGCTACGTACAGGAAGCCTACCGCGAGATCGAGGAAACCGCATTGCAGATCCGCGCCATCCGGGCAGGCTGAAGCGGCTCGGCCAACAGGTATAATGCCGGCTTGACTACTCGGCTTGAAATGCATCGATGGATTATGTAAATGTACCGCTGGTATTTTTGATCGCCTGCGCGCTGATCGCCTTGCTGGCCAAAAAGAATGGCCATTCCGGCTACTGGTTTTTCCTCGCTGCCATGCTGCCTTCCGTGCCGCTGTTGCTGCTGTTGCCGCATATGGTGGGCGCCGACCTTGCGGCGACGCCTGCCGTCAGGCTGCCGGTGGCGCTGCTGGCCCCGGCGATCTGCCTGCTGTGCGCCTTGCGGCGCAAGCGTCAACCCTGACCGGCTTCAGCGCATCGGTGCGCTGTCCGCCAGGCGCCAGCCGATCGACAAGGCCACTTGTTGCGCCTCTTTTTCGTTGCTGCAATCATCATAATCGCAGGTGTCCTCATACGCGCCGCAAGCCAGATTCTGGCTGACGAACGAGCCTACCCAGCGGCCGTCGCGGCGTTGGGAAGCGGTTGCACTGATGGTGAATCCTTTGTGGATGGTGGGATTTTCCAACGACATCATAATTTCCTCCGCTTAAAAAAGACGTCAGCCACCTGACTTGAGGCCAGTGTGCGGCATTGCAGCATGGCGGTCTGTACGGTTGCTCACGTTCGCCGCATGCTGGCGCCGTCGCTGATCGAATCAGGTATGATTTCGCCATGTGTGGACGATTTGATCAAAACGATACGGCGCGGGTGCAGGCCTCGGCTTTCGGCTGGACCGATGCGGTCTTCGACAGCGAGGCCCAGCCGCAGCTGAACGTGTCACCGGGCACTTACCGCCCGATCATGCATATTGAAAACGGCGTGCGCCGGGTCGATGATGTATTCTGGGGCTACCGCCCCGCCTGGGCCACGGCCGCCGAGCCGGCGCCGGGCAAGAAGAAGATCCCGATCGCCATCAATGCCCGCCTGGAAAAGCTCGCTGGCAGCTACTGGAAACCGCTGCTGCGCAGCGGCCGTGGCGTTATCGAGGTGCATGGCTGGTATGAATGGACCGGCGAGAAAGGGTCGAAGCAGCCCTGGCATATCCACAGGAAAGACCACCAGCCGCTGTTCCTGCTGGTGCTGGCCCATTTCGGGCCGTTCAAGCACCATCGCGAGGAATCGGGTTTCGTGCTGGTGACGGCCGACAGCGTGGGCGGCATGGTCGATATCCACGACCGGCGTCCCGTCGCCGTCAGCCTGGAAGACGCCCACCGCTGGCTGGCGCCCGAACTGACGCCCGAGGAGGCGCTGCACCTGGCGCGCAGCTGCATGCTGGGCGCCGGCCTGTTCGAATGGCACGCTGTCGACAATCCGCTGGTGCCGAGCGCGCGCGCCAGAAAGACGCCGGCGCCGGCTGCGCAACAGGCATCGTTCGACTGGAATGCCGAGTAAAGTTCAGCGCGCCAGGCGTCGCCACAGCGCCTCGATGGGGCCCTGCCGGAAATACGCGAGCCAGCAGCGGCTCAGCACGACCTGACCTGCCATGATCAGCCCGGCCAGGCCCAGCAGTTCAATCGGACGCAACACATCGCCCCAGCCCAGCCCCCATCCCTGCAACAAAAACGTGCCCAGCAGCGACTGGCTGAGGTAATTGCTCAGCGCCATGCGCCCGACCGGCGCCAGCCATCGCGCCAGCGCCGCCATGATGGCGGGGCCGGCCAGCATCAGGCACGCCACATAGCCGGCCGCCAGCAATGGGCCACCCGCATACAGCAGCAGTTCGAACAGCATATTGTTCCACTGCGTTTGATACGGATCAATTGTTTGCCGCAGCATGGCCGTGGCGGCCAGCAGGTTGAACGGCAGTCCCAGGCCGATGCCTACCGCGCACACGCGCTGCCATACCTGCCGATGGCGCCCGGGCTCGGTCAGCCAGCCCAGGCGCACCGACAAAATGCCCAGGGAAAACAGCACGATGATATGCGGCAGCATGACGATCACGAACAGCATCTGCATGCCATAGTCGCGCAGGCGCAAGGCCGCCACGTCCAGCAGGCCGCCCTGCGTATAGGTGGTGTAACGGCCGGCGAACTCCTGCAGCTGGCGCGTGGTGTCCGCCGCCGTGATGCCTGGACTGAGCGGATACAGCAAGGCCATGAACAGCAAAAAGCCGCCCGCCAGCAGCCAGGCCAGGTTGCGGATACGCGCCAGCCTGCTTGCCGCCAGCGGCAGGATCAGCATGCCGGCCAGCGCGTAGGAACTGAGCACGTCGCCGCTCCAGATCAGACAGCCATGCAGCAGGCCGATCAGCAGCAGCCAGCGCAGCCGCCGCTTGTAGGCCGCCTGCGCGGCAGGCCAGCTGCCCAGCTGCTGGCGCAGCGAACGCGTCTGCAGCGCAAAGCCGGCGCCAAACAAAAACGCAAAGATGGGATAGAACTTGAACTCGGCAAAGGCCGCCACCATGAAGATCGCGGCCTGGTCACGCCACGGCGCGGTGGCGGGCAGCACGCCGTAGCGCAGCGACAAGGTGCCCCAGGCAAAACCCCATAGATTGACCAGCAGGATGCCGAACACGGCCATGCCGCGCAGCACATCGAGTTGCCCCAGCCTGCCCGGCCGCGCCGTCATCGCCGGGCGGGCGCCAGCGTCGGGTAGTCGCCGACCTGCAAGGTAAAACCAGCCTCATCCGACGTCAGGCGCGCCTGGCCGCCAAACGGTAAAGTCACGCGGCGGCGGATATGGCCGAACTCCAGGCCCGTGACCACCGGCACGGGCAGGCGCTCGCGCACATAGGCCAGCATCGCCTCGAAATCATAGCCGTTCTCCATCGGCCCCAGTCTATAGCCGGAAAAGTCGCCCAGCAGCACGGCTCGCTGGCGGCCCAGCACACCCGCATGCAGCAGTTGCAGCAGCATGCGCTCGACCCGGTACGGGTGTTCGTTGACGTCTTCGAGGAACAGGATGCCGCCATCGATCTCCGGGAAATACGGCGTGCCCAGCAGATGCACCAGCATGGCCAGGTTGCCGCCCCACAGCTTGCCGCTGACGTCGATATGGGGATTGCCGCCCGCCACGCCGGTCACCGTGTGCGTGGGGCCGGCCAGGCAGGACCACAGCTGGTCGAGCGTAAATTGTTCCGGCTCGTCGCGCACGAAATCGTCGCACACCATCGGGCCTGCAAAGCTGGCGCGGCCGGTCCTGGCCATCAGGCCCATGTGAAAGGCGGTGAAGTCGCTATAGCCGACAAACAATTTGCCGCTGGCGGCCATGGCATCGAAATCGATCTCGGGCAGGATGCGGCTGATGCCATAGCTGCCGCGCAGGGCCAGCACCACCTGCACCTCGGGATCGTGTGCGGCGGCATCGAGCTGCGCCAGGCGCCCCGCCTCCGTGCCGCCGAAGCGCTGGAATGTTTGCGCCGGATCGTAATAATTGTGGACGGTGGCGCCTTGCGCCCGCAGGCGGGCGATGCCGCGCGCCAGCGCCGTTTCGTCGGGCGCGTAGCCGCCGGGCGCCACGATGGCGATGCCGATTTCAGGAGTGCTCAATATAGTGGTTCCGGACAAGGTGAGGAAGGCGCCGTTCAGGCCGGCTGCGAGCGCATCTGGGGTGCCATCTTACCGTGCAGATGCACATCGATCAAGGCGAGGATGCGCTCGATCAGCTGCGGCGGCAGGTCGTGGCCCATGCCTTCGATCACCTCCAGCCGCGCGCCGGGAATCAGCGAGGCCGTATCGACGCCGCAGGCGACCGGTATCAGGGGATCGGCCGCGCCGTGTATCACCAGGGTCGGGCACGCAATCGTCGGCAGCAAGGCCACCCGGTCGCCCGAAGCGCCGATGGCTACCATCTGGCGCACCACCCCATCGGGGCAATTGGCGCGGCCCAGCGCCAGCGCGATACGCTGGTGCAGCAATTTGTCGGACACCGGATAGGCGGGGCTGCCCAGCGCGCGCACGGTGGCCGCCATGTGCGCCACCAGTTCGGCCTGGCTGGCGTCAGCCTTCGGGCGTTTCATGAGGGCATTGCGCGCCGCCCTGGTCGGGCCGGGCAAGCCGCGCCGGCTGCTGCTCGACATGATGGACACCAGGCTCAGCACCCGCTGCGGCGCGCGCGCCGCCATCACCTGCGCGATCATGCCGCCCATCGACGCGCCGATCACGTGCGCCTGGGCCACGCCCAGGGCCGACAGCAGGCCCAGCGCATCGTCGGCCATGTCATCGAGGGTGTAGGCACTTTTCAGCGGCCAGCCAATTTTGCTTTTCAGATAGGCCAGCGGCAGGCTCGGTCTGCCCGCGTGCGTCATCTTGCTCGACAGCCCGGCATCGCGGTTGTCGAAGCGGATCACGCGAAAACCCTGTTCGACGATGCCGTCGATAAAGTCGTCTGGCCAGGCGACCAGCTGCATGCCCAGCCCCATGATGAGCAGCACGCAGGGATCTTGCGGATCGCCATGGCTTTCGTAAGCGATATTGAGGCCGTTGGCCTTGGTGGTTGCCATGATTGCCTTTCCGGTCGACGGCCGCGAGCATCAGCGCCGCGGCTGTGGAATCAGCATAGCATTTTATGGCGGCAGCGGCATTACCTGACGCGCGGCAGGCTGGCGGCCAGGTCGTTCCACGCCTGCGGCTGTGGTTTGCCGCGCTCGCGCACGCCAAAGAAGGTCAGCACCTGCTTGCCATCCTGGTCGAAGAACTCGACCGAGGTCACGCCGCCGCGCTTGAGCACCCAGCCGCTGCGCAGGGCAGTGTCGCGGATATGCAGGTTGAAGTTTGGCTCCAGCACATTGTAGTAGCCGCCGGCGGCCATGGTTTTGTCGACCCTGCCGCTGTAGATTTGCGTCAGCCCATCGTTGCCGAGGAAGACCATGATGGACACCTTGTTTCTCCTGGCGTCGAGTATCCAGCGCCAGCCCAGGTAGTTGGGCAGGTAGCGCGTGGCCACGCCATGAAAGGCGCGCAGCCAGCCGCGCAGCCGGCTGTGATACGCATTGACATTCTGCACATGCACGGTGCCGCGCACGCGGATGCCAGTGCGCAAGTTGACCGCCGCATGCTCGATGCCGATCTCCCTGGCAAACACGGGATAGGCAGGATGGCCATCGCTGACCAATAAAATGTCACGGTCGATCACCGGCGGCAGGCAGGCGTGCAGTGTGGCCTTGGTCAGCTGGCCCAGGCCGGTCACGAAATCGATGGTTTGGCCGGTGCGGTCGCGCGCCACCAGCACGCACACCTGCTCGTTGGAAATGCCACGCAGGCTGGCGCGGCCACCGCGCTGGCGTGCCGGCCGCGTCATGTGTCTTGAACCTTTTTGCGACTCCAGCAGATACATGTCGTCGGCCTCGGTGATGCCGTGCAGGCAGCGTGGCCGGTTAGTCTTGGCCAGCGCCAGAAAGCGGTGGCGCCAGCGAAAGCTGGTGTTGCGATGAATAGTCACTTGCGCGGCGGCCTTGCGCACCGAAAACGAGTTGAGCAGGCAATCGGCATAGGCCAGCCAGCGTTCCTTGTGGTGCAGATGCGCCAGCGGCGTGCCGCTCAAGGCGTTGAAGGTTTTGCGGCAGGGTACGCAGCGATAGCGCTGCAGACCGTGGGCCTGGCCGTGGCGGTGGAAGTGTGTCGATAGACATGCCGGACAATGCAGTTGCGCCTGCGCTGTCTGCTCGATCAGGGTGACGGCCGCAGCCTGTGGCGCGCTGCTGCGCAACAAGTCGCCGCTGGCAAGGCGCTGGCGATGCGACAGTTGCGGGAATTGCCTGGCGAAGGCCTGTCACTGGGCTCTATCCATGATCGGTTCCTTGAAAGGCAATACCTGACCGGTTTAGAGCGCAGAAATTTCACGGCGTTCCCACCGTTTTCGCTGACATAGCCATATTAATTGCAGTGTGACCATGAATGGCCACCCTGCCCTTGCCGATGATCAGCTGCCCGAACCGCTGGCGAGCTTGCGCGCCTCGGCTTGCGCACGGCGGCGCGCGACAAAAAAGGCGCGCAGGAAGTCGCCGCACTCGTCGGCCATGACCCCACCCACTATGGCGGTCTGGTGATTCAGCGCCGGCTGGTCGAACAGATTGACGATCGAACCGCAGGCGCCTGTCTTCGGATCGGCCGCGCCAAACACCACGCGCGCCAGGCGTGCATGCAGCATGGCGCCCGAACACATCACGCATGGTTCCAGGGTCACATACAGCTCGCAGCCGGGCAGCCGGTAGTTGCCGAGCTTTTCCGAGGCCGCGCGCAAGGCCGTGATTTCCGCGTGGGCGGTCGGGTCGTGCTTGCCGATGGGCTGGTTGTAGCCGACCGCAATCACTTCGCCGTCCTTGACGACGACCGCGCCGACCGGCACTTCGCCCAGGTCCCAGGCATGCTGCGCCTGGGCCAGCGCCAGGCGCATGAACTGGGCGTCAGCGTCCCGCACTGGCGTGTCAGTCATCGGTGACTTCAGCCCAGCAATTCGGGGTTTCATGCAGCACCAGCTTATGCAGGTGCAGGCCGGTGCCGAAATGGTCGGTAAATGCCGCTTTCAGGATCTCGAAGGCGATGCGGGCCAGGTTTTCGACGGTGGGAATGCGGTCGATGATCACCGTCTTGTGGTCAGGCAGGCTGGCCAGGAAGTCGCGCACGGCCGTGTCCTTTTCATAGACCAGGAAGGCATGGTCCCAGACATCGACCAGGTGCTGCTTGGCCAGCGTCTTGACGTCGGAAAAGTCCATGATCATGCCGTTGTCGGAATTGCCTTCCGCTTCGATGACCTTGCCGACCAGGGTGATTTCCACCGTATAGCGATGGCCGTGCAGGTTGCGGCACTGGCTTTTATGGTCGGGAATGCGGTGGCCCGCGTCGAATTCGAGCTTGCGTGTGATAGTGAGCATATTGTTCTGTTAAGGTATTTGCAGGAGTTTGTGGGTTTGCAGGCTCAGCTTCCATTTCGGATTGCTTTTGCAGGTCGCTATGGCCAGCTTCATGTTTTGCGCGGCCAGCAGGCCGTCCATCGCCTGCACGTAAAAGTTCTCGAAATCGAGCTGTTCGTAGGCCGCCAGGTCTTGCTGGAACTGCGGAATCACCACCTTGATCTCGTTACCCTTGTGCACCACCAGGGTGGAACCCATCTTCGGGCTGACGCAGATCCAGTCCACGCCGTCGGGCACCGGCAAGGTGCCGTTGGTTTCGATGGCAATCGTAAAACCGACCGCGTGCATGGCGTCAATCAGCGCGGCATCGAGCTGCAGCAGCGGCTCGCCGCCCGTAAACACCACGTATTTGCTGGCCGTGTAAGTGCCGGGCCACAGGCTGTCGATCAGCGCGGCCAGTTCCTGCGCCGTCCTGAACTTGCCGCCCAGTTCGCCGTCGGTGCCGACGAAGTCGGTATCGCAGAACTGGCACACGGCGCTGGCGCGGTCGCTTTCGCGGCCGGTCCACAGGTTGCAGCCCGAAAAGCGGCAGAACACGGCGGGACGCCCCGCATGCGCACCTTCGCCCTGCAGGGTGTAAAAAATCTCTTTGATGCTATAAGTCACTGTATTTCCTAAGAGCTGGACGGCGCCCGCGCGCATGGGCGGGCAAAACCTGGCCTGGGCCGCAAAAGCCGATTGACAACCCTCTATTATAAGCCGGGCAGGCGCGTTGCGTGCAAACGCCGTGCTTGCCACACTGCGGCCAGGGAAACAACACTCTTCTTCTTGCAACGCAGCATTTGCGGCCGGTTTGTGCTGGCGCAAACCCAATCGGCCCTCAAGATTGTATTTTTATTTAATGATATTGCCGAATAGAAAACACTTTGCGCCCGGGGAGATGCATGCCTGCCGCCAGCGAATCCGCGTACCACCTTGTTAACTTGCTCGTCATCTGCGCCGGGCTGCTGGGCGCGGTCGCCCTGCTGCTGCTGTGGCGCCTGCGTGGCCTGTACGCGCAGATGCGCGACGAACAGCTGACGCTCCAGCAAGCGGAACATGCGCTGCATCTGGCGCGGCGGCAGATCGGCCAGTTGGCTGCCGACCGGCTACACATCCAGGCCCGCGAGCGCCGCCGCCTGGGGCGCGATCTGCACGATGACCTGGGCCAGTACCTGCTGACGCTCAAGCTCGATGTCGCGAACTTGCAAGCCAATGTCAACGGCGCCACTTCCCGCCTGGCGCCGACCCTGCAGTGCATGGCCAGCAATATCGACCAGGGCATCGCGGCCTTGCGCTGCGTAATCGCCGGCCTGCGCCCACCCGCGCTGGAGCAGGGTCCGCAAGCGGCCCTGCATCAATTGCTGGCCGAATTCACGCGCGCCACCGGCATTCCGGTGCAACACGCTTTCGAGCTGGCCGATGCACACCAGGCCAGCCTGGGCCTGCATGAAACCGTGATGTACCGCGCATTGCAGGAAGCGCTGGCCAATGTCGCGCGCCATGCCCATGCCACGCAGGTTCATGTGCGTCTGCAATGCCAGGGCGCCATGCTGCAACTGTATATCGCCGATAACGGCATCGGCATGAAGGATGTGCATGCACGCCAGGGCTGTGGCCTGGCCGGCATGGAAGAACGCTTGCGCGAAGCGGGCGGCGTGCTGCGCATGGTGAGCCGGCGCGGCCGCGGCACGACCTTGCAGCTGTCGCTGCCGATCAAGGCCAGGTATGACGCCATGCCGGCGCGCATCGCCTGACTATTGCCATTTATTGCCGAACATCAACAACTTTTGCTTGCCGCACTGCATCATGGATGCCTGTCCACTCCCGTTCACCATCTCCCGCAAGGAAGCACCCCATGCCGGACACCCACGCAAGCATGCCCGCAGCCGCAGTTGCCGATGTCGCCTGGCATGGTATGGCACGCCGGAGTTCACCAGGCTGATGCGTGACGGCTTGCAAAAACTGACGGTGGCCGATGTCAACCGCGCCATCATGCAGCACCTGTCGGCGCAGAACCTGTCGGTGGTGACGGTGGCCAAGGATGCGGCCGGCCTGAAGGAAAAACTTGTCAGCGACGCCTTTTCGCCGATCAGGTACGACGGCAACAAGCCGCAGGCCTTGCTCGATGAAGACAAGGTCATCGGCGCGATGACGCTGGGGCTCAAGCCGGAGGCGGTGACGGTCACGCCAGCGGCGGCGGTGTTCGCCAGGTAAAACCCGCCTGCCGCCAGTTCCGGGGTCGGCCATGGCGACCGGCCCGGGAACCGCACTATTGCTGGAATTGCCACAGCGCGCCAGATCTTACTTTTCCGGCCTTCGCATTGAGCCACACGCCGGTTGCCACCGACCGACAGCTTGTGTTGGGAGATAATCTCACAAACAGCGGCAGGCAGGCGACAGGATCGTTATTCCCAATCCGACGGCGAGGCGGCGGCCAACTGCGCCGAGTTTTGCTGGGTCATGCCGTCAATGCTGGCGATGGCCTGGCCGATGCTCTCGATGCCCCCGGTTTGCTCCTTGGTGGCGGCGGTGATGTCGGACATGATGTTGGCCACTTTCTTGACGGAATCGACAATGTCGCCCATGGTCACGCCTGCCTCGTCGACGAGCCTGGAGCCGACGCCGATCTTGGCCACCGAGTCGCCGATCAGTTCCTTGATCTCCTTGGCAGCGCTGGCGCTGCGCTGCGCCAGGTTGCGCACCTCGCTGGCGACCACGGCAAAGCCCCGCCCTTGCTCACCGGCACGCGCCGCCTCGACCGCCGCGTTCAGCGCCAGGATGTTGGTCTGGAACGCGATGCCGTCGATGACAGAGATGATCTCGACGATTTTCGTGGACGAGCCATTGATGGCGCCCATGGTCGCGACCACCTGCTGCACCAGGTCACCGCCCTTGGTGGCGATTGTCGATGCCGTCAGGGCCAGCGAGTTGGCCTGGTTGGCATTGTCGGCGTTTTCGCGCACCGTCACCGTCAGCGTCTGCATCGAGCGCGATGTCTGGTCCACGCTGCCGGCCTGCGACTCCGTGCGCGCAGCCAGGTCAGCGTTGCCGGCGGCAATTTCTTCGCTGGCCACATTGATGGTTTCGGCCGAGCTCTTGATCTCGGCGACCATGCCACCGAGCTTTTCGCGCATCTCCTTCAACGCCAGCAACAGGCTGCCAAGGTCCTTGGGATCGGTCTCGATATGCATCGATAAATCGCCGTCGGCGACCGCGCGGGCAATCTCGCGGGTATATTCCGGCTCGCCGCCCAGTTGCTGCCAGATCGTGCGCACCACGAAGAATGACGCGCCGGAGAGGGTGGCGATGACCACCAGCGCCACCGCGATGCTGCTGTAGAGGACGCGGCCAACCACGGTATCGCTTTGCACGATGCCGGCGCTGAAGCGCTTGCGTGCGTCCTCATTGGTTGTGACCAGGTCGGCGTTGAGCGTTTTGAGCGCGCTTTGCATGCTGGCCACCGCGGCCTGCGGGTCGCCCTCCTCGATCTCGAGCATGATGCGCGCTGAGCGCAGCGCCGGCGTGAGATAGGCTTCAAACTCGGCGCTGAGGCGCTCCGCTCCGGCACCCTGGCCGCCGAGTTCGCCGATTTTTTTCAAATTGACGCGCACCTTGGCGGCCTGTTGCGGGATCTGTGACAGGCGGTTCTTGTCCCCCTCGGCAACGGCGTCGCGCAAGCCGTCGGCGATGGCGCCGATGTCGAGCGTGAGCGTCTTGGTGGCGTCGAGCACCGGGTAATCGACACTTTCGGTATTGTGGATCGACTTGCGCGCATCGAGCACCAGCGAGGTGCTGACCGCCAGCCCCAGCGCGAAAACGACCGTGGAAATCACCGGCAAGGCCCAAATTTTGGTTTTGATGCTCATCGAGAGCCTCTTCTGGAAATAACAGGGCTCTTCAATATCGCGCGCGGCAGTTGCGCCGCGCGCGGCTGGCATTACTTGACAGTCAGCAGGACTTTCACCGTGGCGTCAACGGCGCTCCTGTCGATGTAGCCGATCAGATTCGGATTGCCAGCCACCGCCGCCTTGACGGCGGCGCTGTCGCCGGCCTCCTTGGGCGCCTGGCCCTTGCCGGTGAAAATCTGCTTGGCCCAGTATGCCTTCATCTGGGCGGCGCTCTTGCTGGACACCTTGGTGTAGAACTGGTCGCGCAAGGGCGAGCCATCGGCCTGGTCGACCGGGGTTGCCGCTCCGCCCCCGGGCAGGGCCGAGTTTTTGCCAAGGAAGATGTCGGACGCCTGCTCCTCGGTCAGCGCTGTCGCGGCGCTCCTGGCCGAAACAATGACGACCGCCTCGGCGCTCACGCACGGCGACAGCAGCACCAGGCCTGCGGCGACGATGATGGTGTGGATCTTTTTGTACCTAAACATGGCTCCCTTCAAAAACGAAATTGACCGTGAAACCAGGCAGGCAGACGATACTTCCGTCAAACCCGTTTCGTGCATTGCTAAAATAACCGCCGCTTACGTTACATCCAGAATTCAAAATAGAATCCACAAAATTAAATATAAATAAACGTAACGTTTTTTTGTTTAAATCATGATATTTGATGGAAATAAAAAACACCTGGTCTTTCTTTGAATATATTGTTTTTTGGAAATTTCGCTACGCCACGGGCAACGGAAACCTGCCCACCGACCATCTCATCCGGTACCGGCTGTCGGTCATCGATGCCTGGGCGGGGGTGAACTGGAACGGGCATGTGATCCCGGCGGCGATACGCGACAAGGCGCCGCATGAAATACGGAAGGTGTGTCAGCAGCGATACCGGTCGCTGCCTGATGACTTCGACCGCTGGCTGCCCGCCGCAGGAGAGGGTCGCAGCCCGGCGGGCAACATGCGCGCCTGGGCAGCAGCCTCAGTGGTGTGCAGTATTGAGATCAAGGAAAGTATCACCGCCTGCAGGAGACGCTGGAGGCCTTGGAACTGATGCGAAGTCGCGCGCTGGACTGGCCGATCAGGATACCGCCAGATGGCGCCCTGGCCATGGATGGTGTCGGCCCGGCGCTGATCGAGTGGGCGCAGGGGCCGCGCTGGCTGCAAGCGGCGATGGCAGTGAGGCGCCGGCCTCGCGGTGGACGCTTGTCGCAGCGGCGCGCCAAGGCGGCGACACCGCGGCTGTCTTGCTGGTATTTATTCGAATGGATTGCGCACCGACGTCACTTCGGGCGGCGGCAACTGCTTGGGCAGGTCGCGTTTTTCCAGTTCCGCCACCACGTCGGCCAGCAGCTTTTGCAGCTGTTTGGCCAGCGCCAGGCCGGCCTGGTCGAGGGTCAGGTCGATATCGCCGCTGAGGCTGACGCGGTCGAGGCGGTTTTCAATCGCCAGGCTGCCCAGGTTGAGCACATCGCTTTCATTGGCGTAAGGAACGAATTTTTTTGCACACATGGCAGGGCCTTATTTGAATTTTTTGCTGTTAATCTTGGGCAAGCTCAGCACCCGCAGCTTCTGCTGGCGCGTGAGCGACGGTAACAGATTGATGCCGAGCTTGTCTTCCAGCTGGGCGATGCTCAGCACTTCATAGTCCCTGGTGTCGGTATTGGCGATAAAGTAGGCGGCGCCAGCGCCCTGGCGCGGGCTGTAGACGGCCTTGTACAAGTGGCTGGGCACGATCACCCGGCCGACCTTGCGCAGGTTGCCGCCAATAAAGGCCGGGCCCGTGATCACATACAGCGCACCCTCCTTCCTGGCCATCTTGCGCACGGCGCCTTCGATGCCGGCCCACACATAGCGGTTGTTGCGCGCGTCCTGCGGCACCATATTGGCCAGGGTAAAACTGTCCTGCTGGCTGCGGCGGTCCGGCATGTCGCCGTTCGGCGCCATGTGGCCTCGGTCAAAGCCGCTGCGCGCATAGTCGGCCAGTTCCGCACGCTGGCCGGCGGGCAGCCTGCGTTCGGCATGAAACGAGTTTTCGCGCGACAGATCCTGCGCCGCGTCGACATTGCTGGCGGTCAGGTGCTCGGCCGACCACAGCGGGGTGCGCGTGACACCGGAATGCATGACGCCAAACACGGTATAGCACAGTTCGGTGGTCGAGACGTCCAGCCTGGGATTGGTAATTTCAGGCGGCCGGCCATCGACATAATGGGCAGGGCAAGCGGCGGCCCAGGCCGGGTTCGCGGCCAGCGCTGTCGCCAGCAGGGCGCACGCCAGGCCAAGCCTGGCGATGGTACGTTGAATCATGATTGCCTGGTTTCAAATTCTTGCAAAGCAGCATTCTAGCGGACGCAAGCCGGCATCGACAAACCACACGTGCAGCCGTGCGCGCTTCTGCTAAGATTGAAGCGATTTGTTCGCATCCCTATCAAGTACCGGAGAGCATATGATCAAGAAAACCTTGCTGCTGATTGCCGTTTTCGTAGCCGGCGTACTCGGCTTTGCCACCACCAAGCCCGACACCTTCAGCGTGCAGCGCGAAGTGAGCATCAAGGCGCCGCCGCAAAAGATCGCCGCGCTGCTCACCGATTTCCGCCAGTGGCAGGCCTGGTCGCCCTGGGAAAAGCTCGATCCCGACATGGCGCGCACCTATAGTGGCCCGGCCACCGGCAAGGGCGCGCAATATGCCTGGCAAGGCAATGACAAGGTGGGCGCCGGGCGCATGGAAATTGTCGACGCGGCCGCGCCGGAACGCACCGTCATCAAGCTCGACTTCCTGCAGCCCTATGTCAGCCACAACATGACCATCTTCACCTTGAAACCCGACGGCGAAAACACAAGGGTCAACTGGACCATGACCGGCCCCAGCCCTTATGTCAGCAAGGTGATGAATGTGTTTGTCAGCATGGACACCATGATCGGCAAGGATTTCGACAAGGGCTTGACGAATCTGAAGGCGGCGGCCGAGCAATAAGCGCCGGCCGCCAGCGCGCGCGATCAGAACTGCTCGATCCACGCCGCCAGGTGATCGGGCGTGAGCGCAGGTTCGGCCTGCATCACCTTGCCCTGCAGGCCCAGTTCGCCGGCGTCGACCTGCAGCGACCAGCCGCGCCGCGCCAGCCACAGCAGGCTGGCCAGCCAGAAGGCATGGATGGACGAGACCGGCTTGCCGGTGGGCGTTTCCAGAAATTCCGTCAGCCGGCGGCTGTCGAGAAACAGCACCGTGCCGCCCGTGTCGCGCATCGCGTCGCCGAACACCGGCAGCAGCAGGTCGATGGTCTGCTCCACGCCGCGCCCCGGGTGGGCTGTTTCCAGCGCCTCGAGCTGGCGCCGCACGTCGGCGCCGAAGGCGGTGCTGCGGAACGCTTCGGACGCGACCAGGTCGGCATAATCCATCAGCAGCCAGTCCGGTTCGGGCGGGGTCACGCCGGCCGTCAGCGCGGCCGACAGATAGGCTTCGACCGGCAGTTGCTGCTCCGGCCCGGCCAGGCTGGCGCACAGGCTGTACAGGCAGCCGATGCGGTTGGCGATGGCCTGGCGCTGGCGCACCATCAACTTTTCGCGCAGCAGCTGGGCATGCTCGTTGCGCAGCTGGGCCAGCGCCAGCGCCTGTTTCAACTCCATGCGCAGCGCCGCGATATCCCATGGCTTCTGGATATAGCGGTGGATCTGGCCCTGGTTGACCGCTTCCACCGTATGCTCCATCTCGGAATACGCGGTGGTCAGGATGCGCACGATATGCGGATAGCGATCCCAGGCGTAGGACAGCAATTCATTGCCGTAGGCACCGGGCATGCGCTGGTCGGACACCAGCACCGCGATATGGGCCGCATGGTCGTCCAGCATGCGCTTGCCCTCCTCGACCGACATGGCGGTCAGGACATTGGCCAGCGGCGACATGGCGCGCTGGAAATACTTGAGGGCATTGGCCTCGTCATCGACGTACAGTATCGTCGGCAGGGCTTGCGCCGGCTCGCGCCGGCCCGGCAAAGGCAGAGAGGCGTCAATCATGCTCGTTCCTTCCATGGACGGGAAAATTCAGGGTAACGGTGGTGGAACTGCCATGCTCGGTGGCGATCTCGATGGTACCGCCGAACGACTGCATCATGCGCTTGCAGAAAATCAGGTTCCAGCCCGGCTCCTGCTGGCCGCTGGCCGCCAGCGGGTCGAGCAACAGATTGCCAGCGAGCTGCAGGGCCGCGTCGCCATCGGTATTGCTGCGCACGCTGATGCTGTCCGCGGCCAGGCTCAGCAAGATGGCCGGGCGCGCATGGTGTTCGAGCATGCGCAGGGCGTGGCCCAGCACCGAAGACAGGATCAGCGAGACGCAATGGGGCGACTGGTCAATGGCGAAATCGCCACCCTCGTCCAGCGTGACGCAGGCGCGCTGGTGCGGCGTCATCGGGTAGCTGTCGAGCAGGCTTGCCAGCAGCTGGCGCGCGCCGACACTGGCAAGGCGGCGCAGCGGCTGCATGCCGGGCCCGCTGCCGGCCAGGCGCACCGTGTCGACAAAGCTGGCCAGCACCGCCAGGCAGTAGCGCGCATTGTCATGCATCAGGGCCGCCGCCTCGGCGATCTCGGCCTCGTCGCCATGCAAGGCGGTGGCGCGCCGTTCGATGCCGCGCGCAAAATTGGCCACCGCCGCCAGCGGGGTATTGAGTTCGTGCTCCAGGAAGGCCAGCGCATCGTCGATCGCGCTCAAGCCCTGGCGCCGCGCCGCGCGGGCGCGCCCGGCCTGCACCGCCAGTTCGAGCGCGCGCAGCAGGTCGGCGCTCGCCAGCGGCTTTTCCAGCAGGCGAAACAGCGAGCCGGCATTGATCAGTTCCAGCAGCACCTGCTTGTCGGCATAGGCGGTGACCAAGAGGCAGACTATGTGCGGATGGTGGCGCTCGACCTCGGGCAACAGCGCGCTGCCCGGGCGGGCCGGCATGCGGTAATCGGTCACCAGCACGTCGATGCGCTCGCCGCATTCATCGAGCAGCGCCAGCGCATCGTCGACGCTGGCGGCCGTCAGCACGCGGTAGCGCGCGCCGGCCAGGTGCGCAAAATACTTGCGCGCCAGTTCCTCATCGTCCACGTACAGCAGCGTGGCGCGGCTGTCGGCTTCCATGCTAGCGGCCCTCCCAGTCGGAGCGCTGCAGGTCGAAATTCATGCTGGCCCAGGAGCCGAACACGCTTTCGGCCGACAAGGTGCCGCCATGGCGCTTGATCACGCCATAGCTGATGCTCAAGCCCAGGCCCAGGCCCTTGCCCACTTCGCGGGTGGTAAAAAACGGCTCGAACACGCGCGCCAGGTGTTGCGGCTCGATGCCGGGGCCGTTGTCGCGCACGCTCACCTGCAGCCGGTCGTCCTGCCAGTGGGCGCTGATGCGTACCTCGAACGGCTGCACATTGCCCTTGCGCATGGACAGCACCGCATTGCCCAGCAAGTTGATCAGCACGCCGACGATGGCCGCCTCGTCGCCGCGCACCAGGGTGTCTTCGGGCAGCGCATGGCTGATGTCGACATTCTTGGTTTCATGGCCGACCAGGCGTATGGCCGACTCCAGCGCGCGCTGGAAATGGAAGTGGCCGCGTTCGAGCTCGTCGCCGCTCTTGCGGTAGGCAAAGGTCTTCAGGTCCGAGACGATATGCTGCACGCGCAGCATGCCCTGCTTGGCGTCGACCAGGCATTCGTTGATCAGCGCGTTCTGCCGCGCGGCCGGCTCTTCCATGGCGACGTCGATCGCCATCATGCAGAAATTGACCGGGTTGTTGACTTCATGCAGCAAGCCGGCGGCCAGGGTGCCGATGGCGGCCATTTTTTCCTGCTGCAGCATCTGGCCCTTGATGTCGGCCAGGTTCTTGTTGGTTTCTTCCAGTTGCAGATTCTTTTGCGCCACTTCGGCCTTGAGCTGGAACAGCATGAAGCGCGCGCGTTCGTTAAAGTAGGTAAACACCGCGCTGATGCTGGCCGACATCGCCAGGAACAGGCAATTGACGACGAATTCGGGCGACAATGGCGCCTCGCCCGCGTGCCAGGCGCAGGCGGCTACGTACAGCAGGCAGGAAATGGCGCCGAACACCATGTTCTGCCACAGGCCGAAGGCCAGCACGATGCCCGAGGAATAGATCGCCAGGGTCATGCCGACATAATAGATGGAGGCCGCGCCTTCGGTCATGGCGATCATCCAGGCGATCATCAGCTGCGGCAGCAGCAGCCAGGCGAACGTCATCCACTGTATGCGCTCCTGGGCCCAGTGCGTGCGCATGGCCAGCGCCACGCAAAAAATCAGCGCCGCCACCAGCACCCGCGCACCGGTGAAAGAGCGCTGCATGTCGGGATACAGCGCCGAGTCCAGGCCCATGCCGAGCAAGATCAGCACGATGCCGGTGTAGGCCCCGCCAAGGCTGAATTCGAGCCGGAAGTCGCGCAGCACGGCCGTGTAGCCGGCGTGCAGGCCCGGGCGGTCCATCACGGAATGCTCACTTCCGCGAACACATTGACGCCGGTGGCGTCGACATAGATGTCGCGCTCGACCGCGTATTCGGGCAGCAGCGCCGACAAGGTCGCTTCATTGCGGTAGATCAGGTGCCACTCGAGCAGGTGTTCCATGCCGAACTTGCCGGGATTGTTTTCATGCACATTGGTCACCAGCAGGCGCCCGCCCGGCCCCACGCGCGATGCGAAATGCATCAGCAGGCGCGCGCAGACCTTGTCGGACAGATAATCGAACAGGCCGGCGCAATACACGGCGTCGAAGTCGCCACCACTGCCCGGCTTGGCCTGCGCCGGGCCATGGCGGCGCTTGAGCAGGTTGTGCACGGAGTCGTGCACGTATTCGATCACGGCCGGGCGGCCCGTGCGCTGCATGATGGTGTCGAGGCGGGCGCGGGTCCAGTCCAGCGTTTCGCCGCTGAAGTCGACCAGTTCGAACGACAGCCACTGCGCATCGAGGCAGCTGTCGAGAAAGCGCTGCACTTCGACGGCCGGGCCGCAGCCGACGTTGAGCACGCGAAACACGCGCCCCGCCTGGCGCGCCGCGGCCGCTTTCTGCGCCAGGAATTCTGTCAGGATATCGATGCGGTTGCGGTGCGCGGTGGCCACCGCCGCCTGCAAAAAGGCCGCATTGACGATCTGGAAATAGGTGCTGGGTCCCTGGCGCGGATCGTCGAGCAGCTGGTTGACCATCTGGTAGTCGCCGGCATAGCCGAGCGGCTTGGTAAAGGTGCGAAACACGAAGGGCGCGCGCAGTATCAAGGGGTGCAAGGCGGCCTGGGCAAACGCACGGTGGGCCGGAGCCTGCTCGTCGGGCACTTGCGCCGCGGCCGCTTCCAGTTGCCGCAAATACAGCTGGGTCTGTTCCATCAGCGGCTGCGCCAGCTCGTCGAAAATATCGGTGCGCAGGCGGCCATTTTCCTTCGGCAGCGAGTCCGACAGGTCGACTTGCTCGACCCAGCGCGCCACCTCGGACAAAAACGCGCGCATCTCGTTGACGACGATCTGGTAGTCGCGGCTGATGCGCGAACGTTCGCGCCAGCCCGTCACGAACGCCGCCGATTCGCGCCCGATGGCGCCCTTGACCACCACCACGTCGCTCAATTCGCGCCATTCGTCGATCAGGGTCACCGACACGATGGCCGTCAGGCCCGTGTTGACGCTGCTGATGACCACCGCCTTGCCCACATAGGCGTTCTTGGCGCCCATGCGCACCGTCAGTTCAGCCAGCACTTCGCTCACCTGCACGATCGAATAAGGATTGTAGATTTCCATCACCAGCGAATTGCGCTGCAGGTTGAAAATCGTACCGCGCACCGCTTCACCCTGGGTGTTGCGGAAACTGACGACTGGATCGATTTGCGATTGTGAATACACGATTGAGGTTATCAAATTGTCGGTTAGCAAAGGCAGTCCGTGTTCGGGATACGGCCCTGACCGCACAGGGTTGCTGGCCGGCCTGGCGGTCCTGCGGCGGCTGTTCCAGCGCTTGTCGAGTGTACTATGGATGTAGCCGGAAGGGCAATTGTTGGCCATGGCGGCGATCGCGATGAAGGCGCGCTGCTTATCCTGCGACAAACAAACCGAGTGCCTGGCGCAGCAATTGCGGCGTCTGCCCGGTCCAGCGCTTGAACGAGCGCCGAAAATTGGTGGCGTCGTGAAAACCGAGGTAGGTGGCCACCGCGTCGTTGTCGTAGCCATGGGCCTGGAACAGATAAATGGCCTTGTGCGCACGCACCTGATCGAGCTCGGCCTGGAAGTGCGTGCCGTGCCGCGCCAGGTGGCGTTTCAGGGTGGCCGGACTGACGCCGAAGTCCTGCGCCGTGCGCTCCAGAGTGGGTGCGCGGCGCAGTTCGCGCAGCAGATAGTCGTACAGGCCGCCAAGCAGGCTGGGCGCCGGCGCCGCTTCCAGGCTGGCGGCCCGCTGCGCCAGCGCCGCCGCGGTGGCGTTGCCGCGCGGCCAGGGCCGGTCCAGCCAGGCCGTGTCGATCAGCATGGCGTCGAGCTGGCAATCGAATCGCAAGTCCTGTCCCAGATGCACCTCGTGCTGCTCCACATGGCGCGGCCGCGCGCGGTTGAAGCAGTAGCGCCAGGGCAGGCGCTCGCCGGCCAGCCAGCGGCACATGGCGTTCAAGGCCGTCATGTGCATCTCGACCAGGAAGGGCAGCTGGCTTGGCGCGCCAAACGCGTCGGTCCAGTACAGCACGTGCAGGGCGCCCGCGTCGCGCAGGCGCGGCTGCAGCAGCGGGCACAGGCGTGTATGGCTGTCGCACAGCACGCTCAAGGCCTGGCGCAGGTTCTGCGCCTGCAGCAAGGCGTGGCTGACGGCGCCATAATGACCAGGCAGCAACTGTTGGCCCAGCATGAAACTGGTGTCGCAACTCGCCAGGCTGCGCGCCACATTGGCCAGCAATTGCAGGTATTGCGTGGCCGACAGCAGGCGCTCGTCCAGCCCATCATCAAAGCTATCGAGGCCAGTGCCGCGCAGCAGCGGCGCGCCGGGCGCATCGCGCGAGCGGGCATAGCCGAGCACCAGCGCCGGCTGGTGCCGCGCCGCAATGCAAGCTTCGTTTGCCTGCGTCAGCTTCACCGGCTTGTTCAAGCGGGCGCCGCGCCGCGCAGCGGCGTCTCTACGGCGCGGCTCAGTTCGGCCAGCACCACTTCCGGCACGCCATCCGTCATCGAACAGGCATGGCGCAGGCTCAGCCGCACCTCGCCATCGCGGGCAAAGTGGCGCATCTGCCCGACCATAAAGCACAGATGGCGCGCCACCTCGACCGCGTCGGCGCG
Source organism: Janthinobacterium psychrotolerans (assembly GCF_001677885.1). Lineage (GTDB taxonomy): Bacteria > Pseudomonadota > Gammaproteobacteria > Burkholderiales > Burkholderiaceae_D > Janthinobacterium > Janthinobacterium psychrotolerans. The sequence goes on from NZ_LOCQ01000056.1 coordinate 153,794, forward strand.
CGACACCCCCGGCATCAGCACGGCAAAGCGGTCGCCCGCATAGCGGCACAGCAGGTCGTCATTGCGCAAATTGAGCAGCAGCATATGGCCGACCGCCTGCAGCACGCGGTCGCCTTCGGCGTGGCCGTGTTCGCGGTTAATCAGGTGAAACTGGTCGATATCGAGCAGCACCAGCGCACAGTCCAGGCCCGGCCGGCGTTCCTGTTCCAGCCGGATCTGCGTGCGCAGATAGCTGGCGTCGGCCAGCTGGGTGATGCGGTCGAACGCGCGATGATCGCGAAACAGACGCTCGCGCTTTTGCAGGTGTTCATTCAGGCGAAACTGTTCATGGCGCCAGTAGTACATGCCCACGGTGACAAGCAGCATGCCGAACGGAATCAGCGCTTCGAGCCAGTTGTCCCACAGGACCTGCTTGTCGATGGCAAAGAACTCATCGAGACAATCGGCCCAGGAGCCCAGCATGATGGCGCACAGGCCGCCGGCCAGCAAGCGCGTCACCAGGCCTCGCGGCCGGCTGCTGAGCGTAAACAGAAACCAGACGCCTGCCATCACGGCCGTGCCGCCTTCGCAGATGATGTCCATCCATTTCCACGCATAAACCGGCTTGGCCACGCCCAGGGTCGAGTACAGCAGGAAAAAGACCGGCAGCGCCAGCGCGGCGGTGACGAGACTGTTGCGGTGAAGTTGCAGCATGGCGTTACCTTTTTTGACAAGTGCAGCCACGATACCGGCCAGCCGTGACAGCACGATGACATCGCCGCCACCGGCCAGGCACAGGTGCAAACGGCTCACCGCCGGGGCGAAACAGGCGGCAAAAGCGCCAGGCCGCCAGCCCGGCCCGTGCGTGCCAGGGTCATTTCAGCTCATGCGCTCGCCAAACCGGCTGCCACGCTCACTTTGCGGCCGGCGCTGTCATGGATCGGTCATATTTGCTGCCTAGAATCCGCCCGGTTCCCTCCACTCCCTTTGCGCCCAATATGAAAACCAGCCTCACCTCTTCGATGTCTTCCCCGCTGCGCCTGTCCGCGCTGGCGCTGGCCGTGATGGCCGCTTTTAACGCGCCAGCCGTGGCTCAGGACGAGTCCGCGGCGAACGCCGAAACCGTAGTCATCAAGGGCCAGCGCTCCAGCCTGCGCAATGCCATCGCGGCGCAGGAAAAAGCCGACAATATCGTCAGCGTCATCAGCAGCGACGATATCGGCGGCCTGCCCGACAAGAACGCGGCCGAAGCGCTGGCGCGCCTGCCGGGCGTGTCCGTGCAGCGCGACCAGGGCGAAGGCCGCTATATCACCGTGCGCGGCCTGGGCCCGGACCTGAACGCCGTGACCATCAATGGCGCGCTGGTGCCCTCGCCCGAAGCGGGCCGTCGCGCCGTCGCGCTCGACATCCTGCCGGCCGGCCTGATACGCACCCTGGAGGTATCGAAAACCCTGCTGCCGGAAATGGACGCCAACTCGCTGGGCGCCACGGTGGAAGTGAAATCGCTGTCGGCCTTCGATGTGCCGGGTAAATTATTGTCGGCGAACATAGCCGCCAGCCATGACGACAAGACCGGCAAGACCAGCCCCAGCGGCGGCGCCCTGTGGGCCCAGCGCTTTCTCGACGGCAAGCTCGGCGTGGCGGCCGGCATCAGCGCCGAAAAGCGCTCGTTCGGCTCCGACGACGTGGAAACGGGCGGCGCCTGGAGCAACGGCCGCCTGAGCAGCCTGGAATTGCGCGATTACTTGCCGGTGAGAAAGCGCGGCGCGCTGGCCGTCAATCTCGACTACCGTCCAGAAGCGGGCAACAGCTGGTTTTTGCGCTCGTTCCTGAGCGAGTTTTCCGACAACGAAGTGCGCGACCGCCTGACCATCAGCAATATCGCCGGCGGCAGCCTGGCCGAGGGAGAGACGGGCACGGCGCGTGCCGAACGGCGCATCCGCCAGCGCAAGTACACGCAGCAGGTGCGCTCCCTGGTGCTGGGCACGCAGCAAAAATCGGGCGACTGGACGCTCGACATCAAGGGCGGCGCCAGCCGCGCCACCGAAGACACGCCGGAATCGTTGAACGATGGGCGTTTCCGCGCCAGCAGCAATATCGCCGGCGTGAGCTTTACCGACACCGAGCAGCCGCTCTTGAGCGGCCCGGCTGCGCTGTACAACCCGGCCAGCTATGCGCTGAACGCCATCACCCTGCAGCAGCGCTACTCGAAAGACAAGGAACACCATGCGCGCATCGATCTCGCCCGCAAATTCGATATCGCCACCCTGAAATTCGGCGCCAAGATGAGCCGCCGCGAAAAGACCAATGACACCAATCAATGGGCGTATAACAGCAGCAAGGCCAGCAGCGGCAACTACTGGGGCGCGGGCGGCACCGCGATGAGCGCGTTCGTGCAGGGCCGTAATCTCGACTACGACCTGGGGGCCATCGGCGTGGCGCTCGACCCGGCGCTGATACGCGCGCGCGTGGCCGGCCTGGACCGCGACAAGGCGCGCCTGGCCACCGAGTCCGCCATCAACGACTATCGCATGCAGGAAGACATCGACGCCATGTATGTGCAGAACAGCGTCGACTTCGACGCCTGGCACATCTTGGGTGGCGTGCGCGCCGAGCGTACCAGCTTCGAGGCCGCCGGCTCGCAAGTGAACAGCAGCGGCGCCGCCATGCCCCTGAGCCGCGAGCGCTCCTACACCAACTGGCTGCCGAACCTGCAGGCGCGCTACGATGTCGACGCCAACACCAGCGTGCGCGCGGCCTGGACCCAGGCCGTGGTGCGGGCCAACTTCAGCCAGCTGGCGCCCGGCGTGAGCCTGGCCAGCAATACGGAAGCGGTGATCGGCAACCCGGACTTGAAACCCCTGAAGGCCAACAACCTGGACCTGGGCATCGAAAGGGTGCTGGGCAACGACGGCGTGGTGTCGGCCTATGGTTTCTACAAGGACATCAAGAACTTCACCTACACCACCAACCTGGCCGGCACCGGCCAGTGGGCCGGCTACACCAGCGCCACCTCGTATGCGAATGGCGACGCGGCCAAGGTGAAGGGTATCGAGCTTTCTTACATGCAGCCACTGCGCATGCTGCCGGCACCGTTCAACCGGCTCCTGCTGGGCATCAATGGCACACTCACCACCTCGTCGGCGCAGATCGCCCGCTACGACAAGGCGGCCGGTCGCCAGCTGTCGCGCACGATACGCCTGCCGGGCCAGTCGAACCAGGTCATGAACATCATGCTGGGCTATGAGACGGGCCCGGTCAGCGCCCGCCTGGCGCTCAACACCAAGTCGCCGTATCTGCTGGAAATGGGCGGCGATATCCTGCAACAAAGCCAGGACCATACCGTCGACAGCCAGAAGCAGCTCGATTTTTCGCTGTCTTACCAGGTCAGCAAGCAACTGCAGCTGACGTTCGAAGCGGCCAACCTGAACAATGAAAAATACTATGTCTATCAAGGCACAAAACAGTTCAATGTGCAGAACGAACAATACGGCCGCACCTACAAGCTGAGCCTGAAAGCGAGCGCATTTTAATGAAAACGATGAAACAATCCCTGGTCTGCGCCGCCCTGCTGGCCGCTTTTGCTGTGTCCACCACGGTAGTGGCCGCACCCCTGCCCGCCTTTACCCAGCAGGCCGACGACCTGGTGCGCCTGCCTGGCGGCGGCTGGCTGGCGCTGGACAAGCACGGCCTGCACCTGTTCGATGCCAAAGGCCGCGAGCAGGACAGCATTGCCGTGCGCGCCAAGCAGCTCGACACGCGCATCGATGGCAAGCAGGTGCTGGCCGTCTTCCTCGAAGCCGATACCCAGCGCCCCGTGCCCGTCACGGTGGACCTGCAAGCGGGCAAGCTGACGCGGCTGGCGCCGTTCCCTGACGCCACGTTTTCGGTGGAAGCATCGTGTTTGTATCGCGACGCCCAGCGGCTCGACCATCTGTTCCTTATAGGCAAGGACGGGCAAGCCGAGCAATGGGTGATGCAGGGCGAACAGCGCCGCCTGGTGCGCAAGCTGGCCCTGCCGCCGCACGTCAGGCATTGCCGGGTCGACGATGGAGCAAAGCAGTTGCTGGTCAGCGAAGGCAATCTGGGCGTATGGGCCTATGAAGCCGAATCCGAAGGCATGGGCAAGCGCGAGGCGGTGGCCTTGCGCCGCCCTTATGGCCAGTTGGACGGCGGCGCCGGCGCCCTGGCCGTGCTGCCGGGCGGCGTGGCGGTGCTGGACGCCAAGGCCGACAGGCTGCATCTGCTGGCCCGCAAGGATGGCCGCTGGACGGCATCGGCGGCACAAACCGTGGATTTGCGCGTGCGCAAGGGCGACAGCCAGCTGGCGCTGGACCAGGGCCAGTTGCTGTTGCGCGGCAAAAATGGCTGGCAGTCGCGGACTTTGAAGTGGCAAGCTCAATCTGCTCAAGTTTTGCCATTGGCCATAGTCGAACCGCAAGCGCAAACCGAGCCGATGGCGCGCCAGGGCGACGCGGCCGACGACCCGGCCATCTGGCTGTCCAGCAACCCTGCCGACGCGCGCGTCCTCGGCACCAATAAAAAGCAGGGCCTGCTGGTCTACGACCTGCAGGGAAAACAGACGCAATTGCTGGAAGTGGGCAGGCTGAACAATGTCGACGTGCGCCAGGATATCGATCTGGGTGGCAAGAAGGTCGACCTGGCGCTGGCCACCCGGCGCGACGACAACACCATCATGCTGTTCAGTATCGCGGCCAGTGGCGAGCTCGAAGTGGCCGCCAGCTTTGCCACCGGCTTGAGCGATATCTACGGCATGTGCCTGTACCAGCCGAAAACCGGTGGCATCGAGGCCTTTGTCAACGACAAGGACGGCACGTTCCAGCAGTACGGCATCGGCATGGCTGACGGCAAATTCAGCGCCACCCTGCTGCGCAGCTTCAAGGTCGCGACCCAACCCGAAGGCTGCGTGGCCGATGACGCCAGTGGCCGTTTGTTCCTCGGCGAAGAGCGGCGCGGCGTGTGGACCACCTCGGCCGACGCGGCCAAGCCGGATGCCCTCGCCATGGTGCTGCCGGTCGGCGCCAACCTCACGGCCGACGTGGAAGGCATGGCCATCTACCATGGCCGCAACGGCGCGCCCAGCTATCTGGTGGTGTCCAGCCAGGGCGACAGCAGCTATGTGGTGCTGGATGCTCTCGCACCGTACAAGGTGCGCGGCCGCTTCCGGGTCGGCTTCAACCTGCAAGCCGGCGTCGACGGCATCGATGGCACCTCCGAGACCGATGGTCTGGAAGTGACCTCAAGCAACCTGGGCGGCGCGTATGCGCAAGGCATGCTGGTGATACAGGACGGCTACAAGCGCTTGCCGGACGGGCCGCAGAACTTCAAGTATGTGGCCTGGCGCGATGTGGCGAGGGCCTTGAAGCTGGATTGACCGCCTTTGCGGATGGTGTTGCTGGCTGGCGGGCGCCATGCCGCCGACCGGCGGGTCGCGGTCCAGGTTGCAGGGAAAGGCATAGCCTTCGGCGCAGGCGGCGATCGCATGGACCGCGTCCCCGCGCGCCTGGCCTTGTGCGCGCAGCGCCAGCAGGGCCGGATACAGGGCCTGGCTCATGGCCTGGCGGTCCAGCGTTTCCATGGCGCGGCCGAACGGCGACGACACCTGCAGCAGATTGGCCATGCGCCGGATATCGCTGGACCGGTTGTGGCCGGCGGCATGGAACAGCGCCGGATTGAAAAACACCGCGTCGCCCGTCGCCAACGGCAGTTGCACCTTGTGCTGCTCGAAATAATCGCGGAACGCGCTCTGGTGATACGCCAGGTAGCCGGCGGGGTACAGCTGCGAATACGGCAGGTACAGGGTCGGCCCCGATTCAAGCGGCATGTCGGAATGGGCGACCGCGCCCTGCAGAGTCAGGGCGGCCGAAATCCGGTGCACATGCGCCGGATAGGTACTGCTGCTCGCTTCGCTTTGAAAGCCCAGGTGATAGTCGCGGTGGGCCGACTGCGCCGCGCCGCCCGGGTTGACCACATTGACCTGCGCCGTCATCTGGTAGCCGGGCCCCAGCCAGGCCTGGCTGATCCAGGCCAGCACGGGATTGCCGTAATAGCGGGCAAACGCGGCCGGGTCGCGCAGGCAAAGTTTTTGCTGGGCGTTCCAGATGCGGTCATTGGCGCCGGGCCTGGCGAAGTGGTCACCGCTTGCATTGCCGCTGGCACGCTGTTCGGCGATCAGCTCGCGAAACACAGCGCTCACCTGCTCCAACGTGGCCAGGTCGGCCACGGCGCGCTGCAGCACGATCACGCCGGGGCCGCCGAGCAGCGCCCTGCCCCATTCGGCCTGCAGGGCTTGCAGCGCCGCCGGGTCCTGGCCCAGGCGCCGCACGCTGTCGCAGTCGTAGACTGGCACCCTGGACTGCAAGCTGGCAGCGTGCGGGTAACCGGCAATATCGGTTTGCCGGCTGGCGAGGCGGTGAAATGCGTCGAGGTCGCAGTCCTGCCTGGACAGCCAGTAAGGCTGCGGCGGCGCGCTGGCGGCAAGGTGTTCGTGCATGAAGGTCTCCTGTGTTTTTTTGAATGTAAAATCAGTATAAGCAAGGAAACCTGCATTCTTGATCCGAAAACCCCTCAAGAAACCGTCAAACCATGGCCCATCCTTTCCCTTTGAAAGTTGTCGCGCTGCAGGCCGGCGTCAGCATAGCCACTGTCGAGCGTGTCCTGCGGGGCGGTGCAGGCGTGCACGCTTCCACCGTGCGCCGCGTGCTGCAGGCGCAGGAGGAACTGGCCAGGCAGAGCGTGCAGGTGGGTTTGTCCGGCAAGAAATTCATGATCGATGTGCTGATGGTGGCGCCGCAGCGTTTCACCGACTCGGTGCGCCAGGCGCTGGAGGCGCAACTGTCGTCGCTGCACCCGGCCGTGCTGCGCTCGCGTTTTCACCTGCATGAAACGCTGGAGGTGGAACGCATCGTCGAGCTGCTGGAACGCATACGCAAGACCGGCAGCCACGGCGTGCTGCTCAAGGCACCCGACCTGCCGCAGGTGGCCGACGCCGTGGCCAAGCTGGCCGGCGCCGGCATTCCGGTGGTGACCCTGGTGACCGATTTGCCCGGCTCGCAACGCAGCACCTATGTCGGCATGGACAACCGCGCCGCTGGCGCAACGGCCGCCTATCTGATCGGGCAGTGGATGGGCAGCGCGCGGCAAAAGGTGCTGGTAACTCTCAGCAGCAACCGCTATCACGGCGAGGAAGAACGCGAACTGGGTTTTCGGCGCGCGCTGCGCGAACGCCACCGGAATATAAGTATCGTCGAAGTGAGCGAAGGCCATGGCATCGATGGCGCCACCGGGCCACAGGTAGCCCAGGCGCTGCTGGAGCATCCTGGCCTTGCCGGCGTGTATTCGATTGGCGGCGGCAATGCGGCTATCGTGGGCGCGTTCGCGCAGGCGGGCCGGCACTGCCAGGTCTTTATCGGCCATGATCTCGACGCGGACAACCTGGCGCTGCTGCGATCGGGCGCCATCCACGCCGTGCTGCACCATGACCTGGGCCAGGATATGTGCCGCGCGTGCCAGGATATCCTGCGTGCGCAAGGTGCGCTGCCGCCGTTGCCCTTGCAGCAGGCCCAGTCGCTGTCGGCGATCCAGATCGTCACGCCATGGAATCTGCCTGCGCTGGCGGCGCGGCAGTGAAGCTGCCTACTGTCCCGGCGGTGGCTGCCACAGCTCGACCTTGTTGCCCTCGGGATCGAGCACCCAGCCGAACTTGCCATATTCCGACGCCTCGCCCGCCTCCAGCACATGGCAGCCTTCGGCCCGCAAGGCGTCCAGCAGCGCATCGAGATCGTCGACCCGGTAATTGATCATGAACGGCGCGGTCCCGGGCGCATACGGCTCGCCCTGCGCCGGCGCGATATTCCAGATCGTCGTGCCGGCGCCGGGCTGGCCATCCTCGCCGGCCCAGCTGAAGGCCGCCCCGCCCCAGGCCTGCACATCGATGCCGAGATGGGTTTGATACCAGGCGCGCAGGGTGGCCGGGTCTTTTGCCTGGAAAAAGATACCGCCGATGCCGGTGACTCTTTTCATGAAAACTCCGTGTGGAAATGAAATTTGACGAACTGTTCACCAAGCATACGCCGCGTGCATGCAAGCGGCTAGCCACGATTGACGCCTGGCGTATTAAAATCACGCCCCATGACCTCGCCCGCCACCACCTCTCCCGTTCCCGACAGCATCCTGCTCCCTTCCCTGGCCGTCCTGGGAGGGCAGATTTCCGTCAATCTGGGGGCGGCGGTGGCCAAAAACCTGTTTCCGGTGATCGGCGTCGAGGGCATTACGGCCTACCGGGTGGGGTTTTCGGCGCTGTTTTTGCTGGCGGTGTTCCGGCCCTGGCGTTTTTCGCTGACGCGCAAGGATGTGCTCAATTTGCTGGTCTACGGCTCCGTGCTGGGACTGATGAATCTGCTGATTTACCGCGCATTTGCGCTGATACCGATCGGCATCGCGGTGGCCATCGAGGTAACGGGACCGCTGGCGGTGGCGATGCTGTCGTCGCGCCGGCCGCGCGACCTGCTGGCAGTAAGCTGCGCCGTGTTCGGCCTGTATCTGCTGCTGCCGCTAAAAGGTAGTCCGGGTAGCCTGGACCCGGTTGGCGTGGCGTATGCGCTGGGCGCGGCCACCTGCTGGGCGCTGTATATCATTTTCGGCAAGCGCGCTTCTTCCCTGCAAGGTGGCCAGGCCGTGGCCTGGGGCATGACGGTGGCGGCCATGCTGACGGTGCCGATCGGCGCGGCCTATGCGGGCACGGCACTGCTGTCGTCATCGCTGGCCCTGATGGGGCTGGCGATCGCCATGCTGTCGAGCGCGCTGCCCTACACCCTGGAAATCTTTGCCCTTCGCCGCTTGCCGCAGGGCGTGTTCGGCATGTTCAGCAGCGCCGCGCCGGCCGTCAGCGCGCTGGCGGCGATGGCGGTGCTGGGCGAACATCTGAGCCTGGTACAGTGGCTGGCGATTGCCTGCATCGTGCTGGCGTCGGCGATGGCGGCGCTGGGGGCGCAGTCCAGACGTTGATCGACAAGAACGGGCGGGCAACCCTGTAAAATAGGCCATCGCCATTCACGCCGCATCGTCACCGCCATGAGTCCTTTTTCGCCATCGGTTTGCCACGCTCGTGTTGTTTTGAGCCTGGGCACGGCTCTACTCGCCGTCCAGGCTGACGCGGCACCGGCCTCCGCACCAGCCGCCGCCCTGAAAGGCGACCCCGTTGCTGGCAAAAAAGTGTTTTACAGATGCGCCTCGTGCCACCAGGTGGGTCCTTCCGCGCGGGCGGGTTTCGGGCCCATGCTGACGGGCGTGATCGGCCGCAAGGCGGGCGCCACCACGGACTATCGCTATTCGCCGGCCATGAAAAACGCGAATATCGTCTGGACCGAACAAAACCTGGCCAGCTTCCTGAAAGCGCCCAGTGATTTTATTCCTGGCAATAAGATGCGCTTCTGGGGCATCAGCAATGCCCAGCAGGTGGCTGATTTGCTGGCCTATCTGCGCACCCAGTAAGGCAGTCAAGCCAGCTTAACTTTCCAGTGCTTCCAGCACACCCTTGCGCTTCTTGTGCGCCAGCTCGTAGTTGCGTACCTGTTTCAGCTGGGCGGACGTCAGGCCGTCGAGGTGCTCGCGCACCTGCGCCACCGTCAGGTGCTGGTAGCCGGCAATTGGCAACTCGCCGTCACCATCGGCCTTGGCCCTGGTTTGCCGCGTTTCGCCTTGCTGCGCGCGCTGCTTGTTGACGATGCGGGCCGCGACCTCTTCTTCGCGGCCGGGGTAGCGTCCTTCCTGCCTGAATTGTTTTTCCAGGTGCTTGAATTCGCGCTCGCGCTTGGGGTTGGCGCCTGTGGGCATGCTGCCTCCGGGGTCGTGTCAATAAAATGCGTTCACGGCTTGGCCGGCAGCTTGCTGGCGCACAGATAGACCGAGTATACGGCGGCGATGCCCACCAGCACATAGACGGCGCGCGCGGCCGTGGTCATGTCGCCCAGCAGGCGCGCCACCACGTCAATGCCGAACAGGCCGACCAGGCCCCAGTTCAGCCCGCCGATGACGAGCAGCACCATCGCTATCCAGTCCAGCGTATTCAAGCGTGCGGGCGTGCGTGCTTCGCGCGCCCCGGTTTCCGTTCCCGTTTGTATATTCGCCATTGCTGCCTCCTGTAAAGTCTGAAAACCTGGCCCTGCCATCTCACCCTGGCCAGGACTGGAGTGTAGGCGCGGCGCGCAGGATGGGCATTCAGAAGATGCCTCAGGAATCGGTAGGACAAGTCTTGAATTGGCGTCAGCAGCCAGGAAGCTGCTTGTACATGACGGTGGTGGCGTCCAGCCTGCCGCCCTCGGGGGCCAGCGCATAGCCCGGAATCATGCCGGCCACCTGGTAGCCCAGCGAGGCATACAGCGGTTCGGCATGGTCTTGCGTGCGCGTGTCGAGCGTCAGCAACGGTCGCGACAAGGCGCGGGCGTGCGCTTCGAGCGCCTGCATCAGCTGGCGCGCGATGCCGCGCCGCCGGCACACGGGATGGACCAGCAGCTTGCGCACTTCGGCCCGGTGCGCCTGGTTGGGCGGCGTATCCCAGTCCAGCTGCACGGCGCCGGCAATCACGCCATCGAGCTGCGCCACCAGCAGCAGGCGGCTGCCGCGCGCCACGGCCGGGCCTACATTGCCGCTCCAGAACGCCTCGCTATCGTTGCTGCTGAAGGGCAGGATAAAGCCGATGCTGGCGCCGTCATGCACGCAGGCGTGCAGCAAGGCAGACAATTCCGACAGGCGTGCGTTGATCGTGTCGGGGTTCAGGGTAACAAGTTGCATGGCGTCCTCACTGGTGATCACACAATAAACAGGACATAGCGCGCACCGCTATCGGGCGGCGCATCGAAGGCGCTGGGGCCGGACAGTTGATAGCGCAGGCAGTCGCCGGGCAACAGCTCATGGCGCTGGCCGTTGACGGTCACGGCCAGCTTGCCTTCCTGCATCAGCAAATGATGTTCCATGCCGGGACGCGGCGAGGTCGCATACGCGATATGGGCGCCGGCGTCCAGCTCGCATTCGAGCGCCTCGCCGGCCAGCGCCTGCGACGGCGGCGAGACGGAGCGGCGGCGAAAGCCGGTTTGCGCATCGCTCCAGACGGGCTGGTCCGCGAGACGCAGCAGCGGTGGAAAATCGTCTTCCACCATGCGCAGCAGGCGCGACATGCTCAAGCCGTAGGCGGCGCACAGGCGGCCCAGCACGCTGGTAGTGGGGCTGACGTCGGCGTTTTCCAGGCGCGACAAAGTGGCGCGGCTGACCTGGCTTTGGGCGGCCAGCTGGTCGAGCGACCAGCCCTGCTCCAGGCGCAACTGGCGCAGGCGCTGGGCCAGGCGCTGTTCGGTGGCCTGTTCGGGTGTGAGTGTATTTTCCATATATGGGAATTTATCCCATATATGGAACTCAATCAAGCACAAACGCTGGCCGTTCCACAACGCGCGGGCACGCTGGCGCCAGCCGATGCGGGCCTCGCGCCGCCGAGTCCGAAACAGTACTCACAACATCAGGCTTGCCGGCGCGCCGCTTCGCGGCATAGTTCCAGGAAGCCCGCCAGGCGCGGCGAGAGGATTTTCCTGGCCGGATGGATCAGGTAAAAACGCCGCGCCAGCGCCGGCAAGGCCGTCGGCAGCACCACCAGTTGCCCGCTCGCCAGCAAGTCGGCCACCACCACGCGCGACAAACACGCAATGCCCAGCCCGGCGGCCGCCGCATGCTTGATCGCTTCAGAATTGCCCAGCTCGCCCGCCGGGCGCAGATAATGCAGATGCGGCAGCAGCGCCTGCGCCACCGCTTCGCGCGTGCCCGAGCCCGCTTCGCGCAGCAGCCAGCCCGCCTCGCGCAAGTCGTCCAACGCCAGCCGGCGGCCCGGCAGGGCCAGCGGATGCGACGGTGCCGCCACCACCAGCAGCTCGTCTTCCAGCCACGGTTCGACCTGCAAACCGGCCTCGTGGCAGGGGCCTTCGATCAGGCCGATATCGACCTTGAACTGCGCCACGTCGGCGGCCACGTCAGCCGTATTGGCAATGGTCGCCTGCGCCAGGCTGGCGCCATGCACCTGCCGCGCCCGCATCAGGATGGCCGGCAACAGATAAATGCCGATGGTGGTGCTGGCGCCGATCCGCAGGCTGGCCGGCGCACCTAGCCCGTCGCCGGCAAACTGGCGCTCGATGCCGGCCGCGCCGTCGCACAGCTGGCGCGCCTGCGGCAGCAGCAGGCGGCCGTTATCGTTGAGCATCAAGCGCTTGCCGACGCGATCGAACAGCCGTGCCGCCAGCACGCTTTCCAGCTCGTTCAGGGCGGCGCTGGTGGCCGATTGCGACAGGGAAATCACCTCGGCGGCCGCGCTGGTGCTGCCCGCATCGGCCACCGCCAGGAAAATGTGTAATTGCCGCAAGGTCAAACGCATGAATCTACCTGTTTTTTAGATTGAATATACAGAAAGAATCTGTTTTACCATTTAATTGACGGGCTGTACAGTGGGCATATCGACAGCCCCCACGGAGCACCCATGCCATCCCCCAGCCTCGCCCATCCCTGGTCCCAGCGTACCGGCACACTGCTGCCCGGGCTGCTGCTGAGCGCCCTGCTTGCCTGGGCCGCCATCGAACTGGGCAAGCTGCCCTGGCTGGTCCGGCATGGCCTGAGCGCGCTGACGGTGGCCATCCTGCTCGGCATTATCCTGGGTAACACCATCTATACGCGCTGGGCGCCCGCCTGCGGCGCCGGCGTGCAGTTTTCCAGGCAAGCCTTGCTGCGCCTGGGCATCGTCCTGTACGGCTTCAAGCTGACGTTCCAGGATGTTGGCCAGGTCGGCCTGGCCGGCATCGCCATCGATGCGCTGGTGCTGGTCTCCACCTTTGCCCTGGCCATGCTGCTGGGCATCAAGGTATTCAGGCTCGACCGCGACAGCGCGATGTTGATCGGTGCAGGCAGCTCCATCTGCGGCGCGGCGGCCGTGATGGCGACGGAACCGGTGCTGCGGGCGCGCGGCGAAGACGTCACCGTGGCGGTCGCTACCGTGGTGGTGTTTGGCACCCTGTCCATCTTTCTTTACCCCATGCTGTACCAGCTCAATCTCGGCTGGCACCTGCTGGGCACCGCGCCGGCCGCGTTCGGCGTATATATCGGTTCCACCGTGCATGAAGTGGCGCAAGTGGTGGCGGCCGGCAAGGCCATCGGCCAGGATGCGGCCAATGCGGCCGTGATCGCCAAGATGGTGCGCGTGATGATGCTGGCGCCGTTTCTCCTGACCCTGTCGGCGCTGCTGGCGCGCGGCAAGAACGCCCATAGCGGCGCAGCCAGGGCTGGCCTGGCCATACCCTGGTTCGCCTTTGTGTTTGTCGCCGTGGTCGCCTTCAATTCACTGGGCCTGCTGCCGGCCGCACTGGTGACGGCCGTGAATGGCCTCGACACCGTGTTGCTGGCAATGGCCATGGCGGCGCTGGGACTCACTACGCACTGGTCGGCCATCCGCCGCGCCGGCTGCAAACCCCTGCTGCTGGCCGGCCTGCTGTTTTGCTGGCTGGTGGCCGGTGGCGCGCTGATCAATCGCACCGTCACCATGCTGGCGGCAATGGCATGACACATGGACACAAAAAACTTCGTACAATAGGGTCCGCTTGATTTTTTGATACAGGTATCCCATGCACTTCTCGAACTGGCTGCTGTTTTGCGGCGTCGCCCTGCTTGTCACGTTTTCGCCCGGCCCGGCCGTGCTCCTGGCCATCTCGAACTCGATCGCCGTCGGCCCGCGCCGCGCCATGGTCAGCAGCCTGGGCAATGGCGTGGGACTGTTCATTATTTCCGGCGTCGCCATGGCCGGCATGGGCGTGGTGCTGGCCACCTCCGCCACCGCCTTCATGCTGCTGAAACTGGCAGGCGCGCTCTACCTGGTCTATCTGGGCATCAAGCAATGGCGCAGCAAGACCAGCATCGTTGCCGCAGCCGAAGTGTCGCAGCAGCCACGCGCGGCCAATCCGAATTCGAACGGCAAGCTGTTCCGCCAGGGCCTGACCGTCGCCTTGACCAATCCGAAAGCCATCCTGTTCTTCTCGGCGCTGTTTCCGCAGTTTATAAGCCAGGCGGAGCCCGTGGCGCTGCAGTTCGCCGTGCTGACGACCTCGTTCGTCGCCTGCGCCATGCTGGCCCATCTGTTCTATGCCACTCTGGCGCGCCTGCTGAAAAGCCAGCTGGCCAGCCCCGGCCGCGCGAAATTGTTCAACCGCATTTCAGGTGGCGCCTTCGTGCTGCTGGGCCTGAGCTTGTTGCGCCTGCGCAGCAAGGCGGCGTGATACCGCTCAGGCGATAATGGCGGCGATGCGCTCGGCGATCGCCTGCGCCAGCTGCTGGATATGGTAGCCGTCGACAAAGCCGTGGTGCGCCTGCACTGAAAACGGCACCGCCATGCGGCCATCGGCGCCCGGACCGAACTTGCCCCAACTGATGCACGGGATATCGGCCTCGCCGTGGCGGTACACCGGGTGTTCGATGGCGCGCAGGTCCAGCCACGGCAGGCTGGTAATAAAGATGTTGTGGCGCTGCTCGCGCACGCTTTCCCCCGTACCTGTATTGATCAGCTTGGCTGAAGCTTCGGCGATGCGCTTGGCCTCCAGACTGCGGGAGATAAACAGGTCCAGCTGGTCCGTCATCTCGAAGCGCGTGTAGTTCAGGTTGTCGTCCGCATTGATGACGGTGTAGGAAGCGGGAAAGTCATCAATCCTGATCACCTCGCCCTCGTAAATGCGGTACATGAAGTTGTCGCTCTGCTTGACCGTATTCAGCACGCAATACAGGAAGAAGTGGAATACGGGAATTCCCTGCTGCTTGCACCAGGGCCGGAAGTCCGGCACGTCGAGCAGGAAGTTGATATTGACCAGCGGATTTTCAAACGCACTGAACAGCTCGTAGCGGTCGCGCCGCTTTTCAAAATTTTTCATGCGGCGAGTGTAGACGATGGATGCACTGGCGGGCAAGTCCAGCGGCGTCATCTATTTGCCGTCGACCGGCATCATCAGAAATACCAGTTTCCGCGAGGCGCTGTTCAGCGCCAGGCCCAGCAAGGGCAGCATGGCCATGACGACGGCCAGCGGCAGCCACAGCGCCAGCACGATCAATAGCGCCGTCATCGATTCGGTCAGCCAGACGGTTTGCATCATGCCGATGCGCGCGCCCAGATAGCCGCACAGCAGCTTGCCGAAAGCGCCGCCGACGAACAGCAAGGACAGGGCCAGGCAGGAAGAAAAGCGATCAGATGCCCGTCTATACCCTGCCCGGCGATGACGCCACGACCGCCGTTTATTTGGCCATGCCGTCCTTCTTCATCTCGTCCTTCTTCATCTCGTCCTTTTTCATCTCGTCTTTTTTCATGTCATCTTTTTTCATCATGCCGTCCTTGGCCATGGCATCTTTTTTCATGTGCTTCTTCGGCATCGGCTTGGCCATGCCGTTCTTGCCCATGCCATCCTTGTGCATGGCGTCGGCCGAGGCATCCTTGGCCATGGCGTCTTTCTTCATGGCGTCCTGGGCCAGGGCGGTGCCCGACATGAAGATGGCGGTGGCGATAATGGCGGTGATGGTGTTTTTCATGATGATTCCTTGTCTCGAGGTTGGTTGGGACTATGCCCGGGTTTGATACAAGCGCTACTGGTACTGCTGAAAATCTGTCAGGAGCCGCCTGCAAAGACGCCAGCTGCTACCGATGCGCAAGGCGCCATGCCGACGGCTTGCAAAATGGTGCTGCCTTCGGCCTGCTGCACAAAGGCGACGGCCTGCAAGCGGTCCTGGCGCCAGCTCGGCGGCACGCTTACTTCACGGCGCAGGCTGGCGCGGCCCTGGACCAGCGGCACCGGCCCTAGCCACAGGCGCACGGCCGCGTCATGGCGCAGGGTGGCGCCGCGGTTTTCGCCGCGCAGGACCTGCGAGACGATGCCGCTTTCGCTGACGGCCAGGTACAGCTTGCCACCGGTGTGGCCATCGACGGCCCCGGCCTGCGCGTCGAGCAGCAGCTTGCCGTCACGCCCCGGCTTGGCCGACAGGCGCAGATTGACGGTTGCCGGGGTCGCATTGATGCGAGCGATCGCCGCCGGCAGCTGCGCGTCCCAGCCGCGCACTTCCTTGCCGCCGACGAAAAACTGCGGCGTGTACGCCACGTGCTGGCGCTGATCACGCAGCAGTTCGGCCTGGCGCGCGTCGAACGGCGGCTGCGCCAGCGGATCGGTCCAGCCGATCCGGTCCCAGTACGTGACATGCAGGGCCAGCGGCACCACCAGGCCGGCAGCACCGGCTTCCTTGCGCAAGGCGTTCAGGCGCTGGTCGGCGGGCGGGCAGCTGGAACAGCCTTCGCTGCTGTACAGCTCCACCAGCGCCGCCGTGCGAGGGCCGCTGGCCACTTCGCAGCGCGGGCCGGCGGCCGCCTGCGCCGCCATGGCCGACAGCAGTATCGGTAAAAAAGTTGCTGCCAGGCGGTACTTGATATTCATGATGCGTAACCGTTATAGTAAAAAAGAAGCGTGCTTGCCCCTCAATTCGTCACGGCAACGAGATTGGTTACAGGCCCCGTCGATTTTTTTAACAATATTGTTCACCGCCTGTCACCGAAGGGCCTCATGCAACGAATACCTGTCAGTGAGCAACTGCACGGCACCGAGCTGCGCCTGCATGGCCTGATGCTGCGCGGCCTCGACGGCGATGCGCAGGCCTACCGCAGTTTTCTGCAAGCGACCAGCGCTCATTTGCGCGCCTTTTTGCGCCGGCGACTGCAGCGCTGGCCCGATGAGGTGGAAGACCTGGTGCAGGAGTGTTTGCTGGCCATCCACAACCAGCGGCTGACGTACGATACGGGCGTGCCGCTGACGTCGTGGATCCATGCGATCGCCCGCTACAAGCTGATCGACTGGCTGCGCCGGCATGCGCGGCGCGATGCGCTGCACACGCCGTACGATGAAGATGACGATGCACAGGCGCTGTTTTCCAGCGCCGATGCCGAGGCAAAAGAGGCCAGCCGCGACCTGGCCACCTTGCTGGCCACCTTGCCGGCGCAGCAGCGCGACGCCATCGTGTACACCAAGCTGAACGGCTGGTCGGTGCGCGACACGGCCGGCGCCATGCGCATCTCGGAAGCCAGCGTCAAGGTGGCCGTGCATCGCGGCCTGAAGGCGCTGGCAGCCAATTTAAGGAGTACAACAACATGAAAACCGATGACTTGATCGCCATGCTGGCCAGCGGACCCGACGTGGCCGCCGCACCGCCGCCGGGCGCGCGCTGGCGCACCGCCGCCACCCTGGGCGCGGGCCTGCTGGCCAGCGTGGCGCTGATGGCGGCGTGGCTGGGGGTGCGCCCCAACCTGGCGCAACTGGCGCTGCGGCCGGATTTCTGGATCAAGCTGGCGTTTGTCGCCAGCGTCTGCCTGGCGGCCTGGCATGCCAGCCGGCGGCTGGGCATGCCAGGCGCCAATACCGGCAGCCTGCTGCGCTGGCTGGCCCTGCCCCTGTTGCTCATGTGGCTGCTGGGCGCGGCGGCCATCGCCACGGCGGCGCCGGAGCTGCGCGCCGAGCTGTTCTGGGGCACGACCTGGCGCAGCTGCCCGCTGCTGATCGCCCTGCTGTCGCTGCCGGTGCTGGCGGCCATGCTGCGCGCCATGCGCCAGCTGGCGCCCACGCGCTTGCGCCTGGCCGGCGCGGCTGCGGGATTTGCCGCCGGCGGCGCGGCCGCCCTCGTCTACTGCCTGCACTGCCCGGAAATGGCGGCCAGCTTTATCGGTTTCTGGTATGTGCTGGGCATGCTGGTGCCGGCCGCCATCGGCGCCTTGCTGGGTCCCAAAGTGCTGGCCTGGTAGCCACGCGGCGCGGCAGGCGAGCCCAGCCTATCGACTCCATAGCGACAGACTCACGCATTCCCACCGGCCGCGCCACGCCATCCCCGGCGCGACGCCACCTCCTGCCCGGTACGCGCTCGCCGCTGCCGTCAATCATGGCCAGCTTGCCATTATTTCTTGTCCTTCAAATATTTATTTTTGTTGCGCTGAAAGAAACGCGTAGATTGGATGGGGCCTGCCAGCCCCGCAAACCGATCGATGCCGATTCTTCCCGAAAAAAATGGCAAGAATTTGAATCCGGTCACGTTTGCCATCCGTACAAGTTGGGCAGCTCCGTAATTCATTGAAGTATTGCCTTTGCGAACAACAATTCAGGGAGAATCGACATGTCATTATTGCAATCGAAAACCGCACTGGGCGCCGCCATCCTCTGCAATCTGCTGGCCATGGCGCTTGCGCCATCGGCCTTCGCTTCCAGCCACCGCGAAGCACCGTTCATCACGCAAAACCCCAAGGTCGACGCCACCGACTTCTACATGTTCCGCAGTTATGAAGCGGGCCGCGGCGCCTACACCACGCTGGTGGCCGACTACGTGCCGCTGCAGGATGCCTACGGCGGCCCGAACTACTTCACCATGGACCCGCAAGCCCTGTACGAAATTCATATCGATAACAATGGCGACGGCAAGGAAGACCTTACCTTCCAGTTCCGCTTCACCAACACCATCAAGGACGCCCAGTTCACCGTGGGCGGCAAGAAAGTCTCGATACCGCTGGCGATCAACGGCGGCGCCATCGACACCGTCAACCCGGCCGGCCTGAACGTGCGCGAAACCTACAGCGTCACGGTAGTGCGCGGCGACCGGCGCAGCGGCACGCGTTCGGCCGTGACCAATGCCACCGGCGGCGGCACCAGCTTCGACAAACCGGTCGACAATATCGGCAACAAATCGATCCCGAACTATGCGGCCTATGCGGCCCAGCACGTGTACGCCGTCAATATCCCCGGCTGCGCCACGCCGGCGCGCATGTTTGTCGGCCAGCGCAAGGACCCGTTCGTGGTCAACCTGGGCGAAACGTTTGACTTGATCAATATCAAGGCGCCCGCCACCGAGTTCGCGGCCAATGCCGAATCGGCCACCAAGGACGACCTGGCCAAGAAAAACGTCACCGCCATCGAAATGGAAGTGCCGACTTCGTGCCTGACGGCAGGCGCCGACCCTGTCATCGGCGGCTGGACCACGGCCAGCCTGCGCCAGGGCCGCTTGCTCAACCCGGCACCCGGCACCACCACCACGGCCTCGAAAGAAGGCGGCGCCTGGGTCCAGGTATCGCGCCTGGGCATGCCTTTGGTCAATGAACTGGTGATCGGCCTGAAAGACAAGGACCGTTTCAACGCCAGCAAACCGTCGGGCGACGCGCAGTTTGCCGACTATGTGACCAATCCGACCGCACCGGCCCTGGTCGAAGTACTGTTCGGTTCGGCCGGCGCCAAGGCGCCGACCAACTTCCCGCGCAATGACCTGGTGGCCACCTTTCTTACCGGCATCAAGGGCGTCAACCAGCCGACCACCGTGACCGCCTCGGAAATGCTGCGTTTGAATACCTCGATCGCGGCCACCGCCGTCGGCGCGCAAAACCGCCTGGGCGTCATCGGTGGCGACAATGCCGGCTTCCCTAACGGCCGCCGTCCTGGCGACGACGTGGTCGATGTGGTGCTGCGGGTGGCGATGGGCAAGCTGTGCACCTTGAATATCGGCTGCGCACCGGCCGATGCGCCGGCTGGTGGACTGCACTTCACGGACGGCGCCTACCTTGACGAAAAAGTGTTCACGCCAGGTTTCCCTTACCTGGCAACCCCGATCGCCGGCTCGCCACAGATGTAACCCCAGCCCAACACAGGAGTCCGACATGAAACAGTTCCATGTAATTGCCGCCCTGGCCGCCACCGCCCTGCTGGCCGGTTGCGGTAGCGGCCACAGCAGCCACCATGACGACAGCGGCAGCGGCGGCGTCAATCCGCCACCAGTGGCCCTGCTCGACACGTTTTTCGTGGCTGTGAGCAATACCATCCTGACCACCAGCGAAGACAAGGACGCGGTGAGCATCGACGCCATCGTTGCCACCTCGCCGGAAGACAAGGAACCGGTACCGTTGTAAGCAGCACCAGCGGGCCGCCCGGGCATTGCCCTGGCGGCCTGTATCACCCGACCGCAGGCCCGGAGCCCTCTCTGATGAGAAAATTGTTCTTGCTGTTTTTTACCCTGCCCTGCCTGGCGCACGCCGCGCCGTATCTCCCCAAGGACGGTAATGCCGTCATCGAACAACTGCCGCGCCGTGCCGACGCCGCCCAGGGCGAACTGCGCAGCCTGCGCGCGCAACTGAGCCAGAAGCCGCAGGACCTGGCGCTGGCCACCAGCCTGGCGCAGCGCTATATCGGCCTGTCGCGCAGCGAGACCGATCCGCGCTATCTCGGCTACGCCCAGGCGGCGCTGGCGCCCTGGTGGCGCCAAGCCGCGCCACCGGTGCCGGTACGCCTGCTGCGCGCCACCATCCTGCAAAGCACCCATCATTTCGGCGACGCCCTGCAGGATCTCGATGCGGTCATCGCGCAGGACTCCGCCAACGCCCAGGCCTGGCTGACGCGCGCCACCGTGCTGACGGTGCAGGGCGATTACGACAAGGCCACCGCCAGCTGCGCCCGCCTGTCCGGCCTCACGACGCAACTGGTGACCGTCACCTGCCTCGCCAATGTGGCCGGCGTGACGGGCCGCGCCGCGAAAAGCGAACAATTATTAAATCTCACCCTCGAGCGCAGCAGCGGCACCGCGCCCGAACTGGAACACTGGGCCTTGAGCCTGCTGGCCGAAATGGCCGCGCGCCGTGGCGAGAGCAAATTGGCCGAGACGCGCTTCAGGCAAGCCCTGGCGCAGCAGCCGCGCGACAGCTACCTGCTGGGCGCCTACAGTGACTTTTTGCTGGATCAACAGCGCGCGCCCGAAGTCATCACTTTGTTGAAAGACCAGCAGCGCATCGACGCCCTGCTGCTGCGCCAGGCGCTGGCCATGCAGGCGGTGTCCGGCCAGGAGGCGCCATTAAAGGCCGCCACTGCCGAACTGGCGGCCCGCTTCAACGCCGCCATGCAGCGCGGCGACACCGTGCACCAACGCGAACAGGCGCGCTTTGCCCTGTACTTGCAGCGCGACATTCCCGGCGCCCTGCTGCTGGCGCAAAAGAACTGGGTGATCCAGAAGGAAGCGGCCGACATGCGCATCGTGCTCGAAGCGGCCGTCGCCGCGCGCGACAGGGGCGCGGCGCAGCCCGTGCTGGCGTGGATCAAGACCAATCACGTGGAAGACGTGGCGCTGCAGGCGCTGGTGACGAAAGCGGGTGCCCTGTGAACGTCCGCCTGCTTGCCTTTTTGTTTTTGCTGTGCGCCTGGTGCGCACCGGCGCAAGCGCACAAGCCCAGCGACAGCTACCTGGCCATCAGCGTGCAGGACCAGCAGATCACCGGCCAATGGGATATCGCCCTGCGCGACCTCGATTTCGCCATCGGTCTCGATGGCAATGGCGACGGCACGCTGACCTGGGACGAGATCCGTGCGCGCCACCAGGCAATTTCCGCCTACGCGCTGCAGCGCCTGCAGGTCGCCACCACCGCAGGAGCCTGCACCCTGCAGCCCGGAGAGCAGCTGATCGACAACCATACCGATGGCGCCTACAGCGTGCTGCGCTTTACGGCCGCCTGCCCCGGCAGCGCCGCGCCCGCCAGCCTCGATATCGGCTACACCCTGTTCGCCGACCTCGACCCGCAGCACAAGGGCCTGTTGAAACTGACCCACGATGGCGAGACGCAAACGGCGATTTTTGACCCGGACAGCCCGCGCCAGACCTTGTCGCTGGCCGCGCCGGACCGGCTGGCGCAGTTCGGCGCGTATGTCAAACACGGCATCTGGCATATCTGGATCGGCACCGACCATATATTGTTCCTGCTGTCGCTGTTGCTGCCGGCGGTGCTGTTGCCGGGCCTGCGCGAGCAGCAGGCCGGCCTGCGCGCCGCGTTTTTCGACGTGCTCAAGGTCGTCACGGCATTTACGCTGGCCCACTCGATCACCCTCACCCTGGCCAGCCTGTCGCTGATCTCCCTGCCCTCGCGCTGGGTCGAGTCGGCAATCGCCGCCTCGGTGGTGCTCGCTGCGCTGAACAATCTGTTTCCGCTGTTTCGCGGCAGGCGGCCGGTGGCGGCGTTTGTGTTTGGCCTGATCCACGGTTTCGGCTTTGCCAGCGTGCTGCGCGACTTGGGCCTGCCGCAGTCGTCGCTGGTAAGCAGCCTGTTCGGCTTCAACGTGGGGGTCGAGATCGGCCAGCTGGCGATTGTCGCCGTGTTCCTGCCGCTGGCCTGGTGGCTGCGCAGAACCTGGTTTTACCGCCAGCTATTCACCTGGGGTTCGCTGGCGATTGCGCTGGTGGCGGCCATCTGGCTGGCGGAAAGGGTGCTGGACATCAAGCTGATCAGCGCTTGAGCGTCACGCCAGGCAAAGGCGTCGTGTCAGCTAAACGTGATGAACGCTGCCGGCACCGCATCGGTCAGCCACACCCCATTGGCCGACACATAAAACACATGGCCCTGCCCCAGCATGGCGGCCGTGTCGATGCTCAGCACCACCGGCTTGCCATGGCGGCTGCCGACATTGACGGCGGTGTCTTCGGTGGCCGACAGGTGTACATGGTTGCGCGAGCCCGGGCGCAGGCCCTGCTCGCGGATGGCGTCGACAAAGCGGCTGGCCGTGCCGTGGTACAGCACGGCCGGCGGCATGGCCGGTGGCAGGCCGATATCGACGGCGGCCAGCGAATGGCCCTGGTTGGCGCGGATGCGCAAGCCGTCCATGCTGAACGCATAGCGCGTCTTGCTGTCGTTGGCCACCACTGCATCGAGTTGTGTACGCGTGATGGCCTTGCCGTGGCTGGCCGCCTGCGCCAGCAACTGGTCCACCTCGGCCCAGCCGTTGGCGTCCAGGCTCAGGCCGATGGTCTCGGGCGCATGGCGCAATACAAGAGAGAGAAATTTGCTGGTTTTAACTAAAGGATCGGTCATTGCCGCAGTCTAGCAGAGCCGCTGTGCTAGAAGGCGTACGCCAGGGTCAAGCGCACCGACCTTGGCTCGACCGGATGGAAATGCCGGTCCTCCACCCCTTCCGCAGCTTCCCCTGGCAGGCGCGACGTATAGTAATAGTCGATATCGCTGGCACGCTTGTCGAACAGGTTGAACACGTCGAGCGAGACACGGCTCTGGCGGTTGAGCTGGTAGCCCAGGCGTGCATAGGCCAGGGTGGTCGAAGCGGAGCGCACGGAATTGTCTTCCACCAGCGGGCGCGGGCCGAAGTAGCGCAGATGGAAGGCGGCCGACCACGGCCCCTGGTCGGTCAGGGTGACGCCGAACGAGGCCACCTTGTCGATCGAGCCGGGAATGAAATTGCCGGCCGGATCGCTTTGCGTGTAGCGCGAGCGCGAGGCGGCCAGGTCCAGGTCGAACAGCAGCCAGGGCGCGGCGATATAGTGGTTGTTCCATTCGATGCCATGGCGCCGGCTGGCGCGGCTCGGCTCGGTTTCGCCGGCGTCGCCGACAAACAGCAGCTCGGAAGCGATATCGAGGCGCCACAGCGCCAGCGAGCTTTGCAGGCCCGGCAGCCATTCCGTGCGCGCGCCCAGCTCCATGCCTTTCGTCGGCACCAGCGGCGTGACGGGCGAGGAAGCGCTGCCATCGGGCAAGCGCGTCTGCGTGGTGCCGCGCGCGTCGTTGCTGTGAAAACCCTTGCCATAATTCGCAAAGAACTCGGTCTTGCTCCACGGCCCGACAATCAAGGACAGCTTGGGCGAGGTAATGCCGTCATTCGCCTTGCCGCTATTGCCTGCGATGCTGCTGGCGACATTGAAACGGTAGGCATCGTAGCGCACGCCGGCCACCGAACGCAGCCACGGCAACCACTGCGTGCTGTTTTCCGCAGTCAGGCCCACGCTGCCTTCGCGCACGCGGTCTTCGCGCACCGTGCTGTGCCGAACTCTTTCCTCGGTGCCATACAGGCCGACCGGCGACAGCTTGTCGTAGCGGCCCTGCACGCCGAGCTTGTTGCGCATGGCAAAACCGGCCTGCTCGGTCTGCCAGCTGACACTGGTGTTGACACCGGCCACGGTGCGCCGTTCGCTTTGCTGGAACTGGTCGCCAAGTCCCGGATTGGCCAGGAAATAGGTGAAGTTGCTGTACAGATCCAGCTGCGAGCGGATCACATAGGCGTCAAATTCGAACAATCGGTTGTCGCTGCGCTTGCGCATGGCGTAAGCCAGGCTGTAGCGGCTGGTATCGCCACCGTCGCTGGGATCGAGCGCGCCATAGCGGCCTGCCTCGCCCGACTCTACCGCGCGCAAGGGTATCTGGTCGGTGGAATTCCAGCTGTTCTTGTACGCCATGCCAGTCAGGCTAAAACCGTCATCCTGCGTGCCCTGGCTGTAGCGCAGCACGCCGCTGTATTTGCGCACGCGCTCGGGGCTGTCCCAGGGGCCGTCGTTGCGGTTCAGTTCCAGGCCATACAGCAAGGTGCCCCGCATGGCGGCAAACGCGTCGGCCAGCACGCCGCGCGTGTAGCCATGCTGGCCCACGGACAGGCTGGCCGTGCCTTGTGGCAATTTGTCCATCAACCGGATGCGCGCCGCGCCGGCCGAGGCGAAGTCGCCCTCGCCCGCATAATACGGCCCCTTCTTGTAGTCGATGCGCTGTACCAGTTCGGGAATCAGGAAATTGAGGTCGGAATAGCCATGGCCGTGGGCATGCGTGCGCATATTGACGGGCATGCCGTCGACAAAGGTGGCGAAATCGGTGCCATGGTCCAGGTTAAAACCACGCAGGAAGTACTGGTTGGCCTTGCCGTCGCCGCTATGTTGCGTGACGATCATGCCAGGCACGAATTCGAGCAGTTCGCCCGTGCGCAAAGCCGGCCGGTTAACTATCAGGTCGGTAGTAATCACGCCCTGGCTGGCCGCATCCGAGGTGCCAACGGCGTTGTCATAGTGGCCCGCCACGCGCACAGTGCGCGCTTCGTCGGCCGGCGCACCATCGGACTGGGCCACCGCCTGGCCTGCCATGCACAGCAGCGCCAGCTGGCAAGCTGCCCCCAGTTTGCTTTTTCTCAAATGCATCTCGTCTCCAGTTTTTATGATGTCAGAGCGGGCTTGCGAATGTGTCTCATGCAATATCAATATACGCAGCAACTTGCGTGCTGGATTCAAAATTTTGCTTTTCTGACCAGTAGGGAATGACCATGGACCAGACCGACAGCGCGACCAGGACCGCCAGGCGCATGATGCCCGCCAAGCGCGATGTACTGCCGTATATCCTGCTGTCGATCTTGCTGGCCGGCCTGCTGGCGGTACTCGCCGGCGCCCTGTTTGCGCCGTATTACCACGCCGTGCCGGCCCTGCTGTGGAGCCTGGGCTTTTGTGTCAGCGGCATGCTGCTGGGCTTTTTGTTCGGCATCCCGCGCAGCCTGCCATCGGGCACCGTCAATATGCCGCCGGCCGAAGAGCGCAGCAACGGCAAGCGCCGCAGCGGCGACGAGCCGGCCGCCATGGAAGCGGCGGCCGGCGCCAGCAATACCATTTTTCTCGGTACGCCTACGCCGATGGAAATCAATTCCAACCTGGTGGAGGTGTCGGACTGGCTGACCAAGATCATCGTCGGCGTTGGCCTGATCGAACTGAAAAGCCTGCCCGCCACGGCGCAAGGCGTGGCGGCGTTTATCGCGCCCAGCCTGGCCATCGATGTGGCAACCGGCAAGGCGGTGGTGGGCGGCGTGATGCTGTTTTTTTCCGTCCACGGCTTTTTGATCGGCTATTTGCTCACGCGCATTTACCTGTCCATCATGATCAAGCGGGCCGACAGCCTGGTCAAGAATGAGTCTGTGCGGCTGGAAAGCGGCAGGGAAATCGAAGTGACGGAACTGAGCCGCTTGCAGCAGAAGTCGCTGGAAGACATGCAGGAAGCGGTGACCCAGCTGCTGCTGGCGCGCACGGCCGGTGATGGCGAACCGGCCGTGGCGTCGCTGGCAGGTTTGCAACCGGCACAACAACCCGCAGTGCGCATTCTGTGGCTGGACGACCACCCGCGCAACAACACTTTATTGGTGGAGCAACTGGTGCGCGAAAACATCAATGTGGACCTGGTGCAGTCGCTGGCCCAGGCGCAAGCGATGCTGCAAAAGAACCGCTACGCCTTGCTGATTACCGACATGGCGCGCCTGGAAGGCGGCCAGCGCATCAAGGACGCCGGCGTGCGCACGGTGCGGGAAATGAAGCTGGCCCTGCCGGAACTGCCCATCCTCGTCTATTGCAGCAAGGATACCGCCGCCAGCTACGGCAGGGAGGCCGAAGCGGCCGGCGCGCGCCTGATCACCACCTCGGGCACCAGCTTGCTGGCGGAAGTCAACCGTCTGGTACGCGAGGAGCGCTAGCCAGTAACAGGACTGTAGCGATAGGCGCCCAAGTAGGCCAAGGTACATTGCGCCGGATGGGCCAGCAGATTCGGCGCATACACGCATACACCAGTATCGGCCAGCAAGCCGTTCGCATCGGTGACCGCCTGCGCCAGCCAACTGCCGCCATACGACACGCCCTGCAGCAACTGTTCCAGGGGCTGTGGCGCAGGCGCCAGCTCGCTTTCGATGCAGGCCGGTTCATATTCGCTCAGCCCTGTCTCCCGGCAAAAGGCCGACGGCACGAGGTCGCCATCGTCCGTGTAGCCGGGTAACAGATAGGCTTGCAGCGCTGCGCGGCTGGCAAAGCGCCCGCTGGCTGTAAACACATGGACGATGGCCGCGTCCGCCATGCTTACAGCTTCTCCATCTTCTGCCGCACGGCCGGCGCGGTCGACGCCGTCGGCGCCAGTTCCAGATAGGTTTTATAGGCCTGCTTGGCTTTGGCGCCGTCGCCCGCCTTGAAGTAGGCATCGCCCAGGTTCAGGTAGGCGATCGCGCGCGACGGGTCCATCCTGACGGTGTTTTCAAACCAGCGCGCCGCTTCGCGGTATTTCTCCTGCTTGTAGAACACAAAGCCCAGGTTGTTGGCGGCCAGCGCGAAGTCGGGCCGCAGTTTCAGCGCTTCGGTAAATTGCGCCTCAGCCAGGTCGTACTGCTTTTCCTTGTAGTGCTGCAAGCCGCGGTCGTTGGCGCGCTGCGCCAGCTGGCGCGTGGTGCTGGGCACGGCGCCTGGCGTGACGATCTTCTGCTCGCCGCCCTGCAAGTCCTTGACTGTCACGCTGGCCGCCGCCGGCTTGGCGTCGAGCTTGCTGTTCATGGCGATCGCCTCGGTTGACAATTGCGTCGTGTTCGGGCTGAGGAATTCCGTCTCGCCCGGCAATTCGAACACGAAGTCGCCGCCTTCGGAGCCCGGCAGGCTGCCAAAGGCCGGCGTCTGGTTCGACACGCTGGACACGGCCGGCGCCACGTAGGCCGCCAGTTCGGTGGCCGTAATCAGGCCGTCGCCGTTGAGGTCGGCCTTGCCGGCCAGGCCTTGCAACAAGGTCCAGGTAAACACCGAGTGGCCGTTCGGGCCGCCATCGGCCACCAATTGATCGCCGCCGCCGGCCGTCAGCATTTGCCGGCCGATGCGCTTGGCGTTATCGCGCAGGAAGGAACTGCTGCCGGCGCCACGGGTCAGGCCCAGGCCGCTGTAGCAGGCGTCCATCACGAACAGCGCATGCTTGGCCGTCAGGCTTTCGGCGATATTCTGGATTTCCGTCATCGGGATGGCGTCCGTGGCGAACTGCGCCGGATCGGAGTCCGCCGGCACGATATAGCCAAGGTCGCGCCCCGAGCTGAGCTTGCGGGTGGCGCCATGGCCGGCAAAGAAAACAAAGATGCGGTCGTTCTTCTGTACGCCGCCATGGGCCAGCTTGTCGTGGAAGGCGGCCAGGATATTGTTGCGCGTCGCTTCCGCGTTTTTCAACGTCACCACGCGCTCGGGCGCGAAGCCGAACTTGTCGATCAGGGTTTCGCGGATGCTTTGCGCGTCGCGCACCGCATATTGCAGCTTGGGCCACTTGGCGTAGTCATCGATGCCGATCACCACCGCCCAGGAATTGGCGTAGCCGGTCGAGACGGCCACTTTCTCGGGCGCTGGCGCCTCGCCCTTGGCCGATTTGAAGGTGGTGCCGTCCCAGCCGGCGAACTGATAGCCTTCGGCCACCAGGCGGTCCAGGATGGCCGGCAAGGCTTTGACGGTGCGTTCGTGGATATCGTGGAACAGGATAATGCCGCGCCCCGCCTTGTCGACCGAGGCCAGCACGCGGTTGGTGATGGAACTCGGCACCGGGTCGGCCCAGTCCAGCGAATCGATATTCCACATCACCGATTTCAGGTGGGCGTCGGCCAGCGCGGCCATGCCTTCGCTGTTGCGCGCGCCGTAAGGGAAGCGGAACAGCGCGGCACGGTCCGGGCTGATGGCTTTCAGCAAGGTGTCGGTGCCGAGGATTTCGCCCTTGAGCTTGTCGCCGGTTTCCTTCGACAATTGCGCATGGGTGAAGCTATGGTTGCCCACCGCATAGCCTTCTTTCATCAGCTTGCGGCTTACTTCCGCGCCCGCGTTCAGTTTGGCGTGACCCTGCGCGTCCAGGCTGCCCAGATTGCGGCCCACGTTAAAGAACACGGCCGGCACGCCATACTGTTTCAGAATCGCGCTGATTTCTTCCGTGTAGCGGCGGTGCGGGCCGTCGTCAAAGGTCAGCACGATGGTTTTTTTCGGCAAATTCAGGCCGAAGATTTCCGCATCCTCCTTCTTTACGGCGGGTTTCGGTTCCGGTATGGAACCGGCCGGCGGCTTGGTGTACGGCATGACGATGCCGTTTTCCTTGAGGATCTGCTCGCGGTTGTACAGTTTTTTCAGCTGCGCCACGTAGTCGTCCCAGCGTTCGCGTTTCAGTTCGATCGCGCGCTGGCCCATGGTGCCGAAGATCTGGCGTATCTCTTTTTCGTAATTGCGCTCGATTTCCGCCAGCGCGTCGAGGTCTTCCGAAATGCGCTTGTGCAGCTTGATCGCCGGCAAGGAACCGTCTTTCGCCACGTCGGCCAGCAAGCCCTGCAGCAGTTCGCGGAAGGCCAGGCGGTCGGCATCGAACAGGCCCGGGTCCGATTCGATATACGCCAGCAGGCCGTCGACGGCGTCAAAACGGCCGGCGTTGCCGGGCGCCATCAGCTGGTCCAGCATGGCGTCCAGCCTGGCGGTGCGCTCCTGGTTGTCATGGAACAACGCCTGGCCCACTTTGCGCGCTTCGTCGCGCGCGCCTTCGGGCAGGCTGTCCTCGTCGGCCAGCAGCACGATAATCTTGCGGAAATTGGCCAGCAGTTCGCGCAGCTGGGCGGCAACCGCTAGTGCGTCGCTGCTGGCTTTTTTGGCGGCGGCATCCTGTGCTACCGCCTCGGCGGACGGCTGGGCGGGCGTGGCGGGACGGGTAAAAACATGGATGCCGGCGCCTGCGGCCAGGGCCACCACGAGAGTGGCAGCTATCTTGATCGGTTTGGAAGTCACGACTGGGGGGTTCCCTTCAACTACGGAGTTCTGCAAAAACTTGCTTGATCCGTAATTGTAGAGCACGCCAGCGACTTGCACCGTTCGATTTATTTCCGACAGTCACCTTCGACAGGTGTGGCCGGCGCCAGATCGGCTGCCGCCTCGCACAGCAAGCGCCGCACGGTGGCGGCGTCGCCGATGGCGCTCATGGACAGTAGCGCAAAGCGGGCCAGGAACAAGGGCGCGCGTGGTTCGCCGATGCCGCCCATGGTGTGGCACAGCTCGGTGTAAAGATTATCGAGTTCGATGTCGGTCATGCTGCCTCCCTGGTCAATATCGTTGCCAGCGCCTGGCGCACATGCGCCGCCGCCGCCTCATGCCACCGCCCCAGCACATGGCCGTCGGGACGCACCAGGTAAAAGCTGCCGTGGCGCGCGCCGAACAGGGAAAATAGCTGGCCCGTATGGTCCCAGGCGCACAGGCCGGCCGCCTGCAGGGGCTGGCGCGCCACGGCCAGCATGGTCACGCCGGGCACAGCCGCCAGTTCGGCCGGCACGGCGCCATCGTCGCTGAAATACAGGCCCACAAAGCCGCCCTGCCCCAGGTTTACCAGGTCGGTCATGTGCCGTGCCGTCCGCGTGCCATGGTCCAGCAGCGCCAGCGGACACTCGGGCAATACGCTGCCCGGCGCCGGGCCGGCCAAAAATTCATCCGTATCGGCCGCGTTCAGCGGCGACCGCGCATAGGCAATCGCACTGGTCTGGCGCGGGTTGATCAGCGAGCGCACTTGCGGATGCTTGCCGGCCAGGCCCAGCACGGCCGTGCGCATCAGTTCGAACGCAAAGGTGGGCGGCGCCATGAATTCCGTGCTTTTGCTGCCGTGGCGCAGGTTTTCATGGGCGGCAAATACGCGCTCGTCGCAATAGCTGTCCAGCAAGGCAGCGCTCGATTTCCCTTGCACCACATGGGCCAGCTTCCAGGCCAGGTTGTCGGCGTCGTCGATGCCGGAGTTGGCGCCGCGCACGCCGAAAATCGGCACCAGGTGGGCCGCATCACCGGCGAACAGCACCCTGCCGTGGCGGTATTTTTCCAGGGTCAATGCATTGGCCTTGTAGATGGTGATCCACACCGGATGCCAGGGCGCGGTCTCGCCCATCATGGCCAGCAGGCTGTCCACCCTCGGCGCCACGTTCTCGATCAGCACGGCCGCCTGCGCGTCCTCGTCGTCGCGCAACTGGTAGTCGATGCGCCAGATATCGTCGGGCTGCTTGTGCACCAGCACGGTCGAACCGGGATTGGACGGCGGATCGAAATAGGCCAGGCGTTCGGTCGGGCGGCTGCTTTTCAGGTGGATGTCGACGATCACATAGCGTCCTTCGTAGCTGGTGCCCTGCAATTTGAGGCCCAGCGCCTCGCGCACCGCGCTGCGCCCGCCATCGGCGGCCACCAGCCAGTCCGTGTCGATGTTGTACGTTTCATCCGGCGTGGCCAGGGTCAGGCCGGCGCCGCTCCCGCGCTGTTCGACCGCCGTGACTTTTGTTTGCCAGCGAATATCGATCAGTTCGGCATGCCGCTCTGCCGCATCGAGCAGAAACTGTTCGATATGGTATTGCGCCAGGTTGACCATCGGCGGCAGCTTCTGGTGCGCATCCTGCGGCATGCTGAAGTGCAGCACTTCCTCGTCGCGGTAAAAGCTGCGCCCGCCGGCCCAGGGCAGGCCCTTGGCCAGGAAGCCGTCCAGTGCCCCCAGGCGTTCGATGATTTCCAGGCTGCGCCGCGAAATGCAGATGGCGCGGCTGCCGGTACACACGCCATCGTCGGCCTCGACCAGCACCGAGCGCACGCCGTGGCGGGCCAGGCCCAGCGCCGTGGCCAGGCCCACCGGGCCGCCGCCGACAATCAATACGGGCACATGCTGGGTTCCCGCGCCGGCAGGCTTGCCAGGCGGATAAACCCTGGGCACATGGGGGTACGCTTGAAATTCAGGTGTCATGATGATGATTCCTTTCAAATGGCTTGCTTTGCCCTGCCGCGGGCGATCGGCAAGGTCAGCACGATGGCCGCGCCCACCACCAGCAGCGCGCTGGCGTACAGCAGGCCGGTGGCAAAGCTGTTGGTATAGTCTTTCAGCCAGCCGACCACCACCGGATTCAGGGCCGAGCCGATATTGCCGGTGGCGTTGATGACGGCGATGCCGATGGCGCGCGCGGCAAAGCTCAGTGCGCCATCGGGCGTGGTCCAGAACACCGACATGGCGGTATAGGCGCCGGTCGAGGCCATGCAGATGCCCAGCAGCTGCACCATGGGGTTGCCCGAATACGCGGCCAGCAGCCAGCCCGCCGCCGACAGCAGCATCGGCCAGACGATATGCCAGCGCCGCTCCTGCAGGCGGTCCGAGCGGCGGCCCCAGGCGATCATGCCGATCACCGTGCAGACCTGCGGTATGGCGGCCAGCAAGCCGATGGTGGTGTTGCTGGCGCCGCTATTGAAGCTTTTCACGATCAGCGGCGTCCAGACGGCCACCATCGCCAGGGTATTGACCAGGCAAAAGTAGGCCAGGCCGAATTTCAGCACGGTGGGCGAGCACATTTCGGCCAGCACGGACGGTTTGGCGAGGCTGGCGGCTGGCGGCACTGCCGGCTTTTCCGCCTCCAGCATGCGCCCCAGCACCTGCTGTTCCAGCCTGGAGAGCCAGTTCGCCTTGCCTGGCGCATCGTCGAGATAACCATACACGGCCAGCCCCAGCAGCACCGACGGCAGCCCTTCGAGCAGGAACAGCCATTGCCAGCCAGACAGGCCCCAGTGGCCGTCCATGCCCAGGATCAGGCCGGACAGCGCCGAACCGACGGCGGCCGTCACCGGCATGGCGATCATGAACAGCGCGTTGGCCCGCGCCCTGTAGCTGCTCGGAAACCAGAACGTCAGGTACAGCAGCATGCCGGGCAGAAACCCCGCTTCCGTCACGCCGACCAGGAAACGCAGCACGTACAGGCTGGCGGGGCTGGTGGCGAACATGGTGGCGGTCGAGGCCAGGCCCCAGGCGATCATGATGGAGCCGATCCAGCGCCGCGCGCCCAGGCGCGCCAGGATGATATTGCTGGGAATGCTGCAGGCGATATAGCCGATATAGAACAAGGTGGTGGCAAAGCCGAACTGGGTGCCCGACAAGCCCAGGTCCTGCATCATGGTCAGGCCCGCAAAGCCGATATTGATGCGGTCAAGAAAGGAAAACACGAACAGCAGGAACAAAAACCACAGCAAATGGCGCGATACCTTGCGGATCACCTGCTGTTCCAGCGCGGCGGTGGCCGCGTCCGGGATGGGCAAGCTGGCGGAATGGGCGGGATGGGTGGCGTTGGCCATAGGGTGTCTCCATGAAGTGTGCCCGCCATCTGGTTTTTATCGGCGGAGCTGCCGGGTGATCCCGGCTTGAGACACAGTATGCAGACGCCTACGGCTTTGCTTGTCCCCATTTTGGGGACATCACTGGTTCAAAAGGCGTAGATGGAATCAGGCCGCCTGCGGCCCCAGGCACAGCGCAAACAGCTGGCGCTGGCTGGAAATGCCCATCCGCTTGTAGGCGCGCTTCTGGTAGGTGATCACGCTCGATGGCTGCAAACCCATGGCGTCAGCGATCTCGACGGCGGTCAAGCCTTCGAGCACGCCGCGCAGCACGTCGAGTTCGCGCTTGCTGAGGTCAGGGCAATGCCGGCGCAGGCTGGCCAGCATCATGGGACCAGCGCCTTGCAGCGGCTGGCCGTTCAGGCGGTAATGGTGTTGCGCGCCGTGGGCGAACAGCGGCGCCAGGGTTTCGATGGCGGCGATTTCGCCGGGCCCGAACTGGCCCTGGGCGCTGTCGCGATAGAAATTGACGGACAGCCAGATATCGCCGGCCGGCTGCACCAGCAGCGACAGGCGATCCGAGACATTCGGCCGTTGATAGCAGGCGGCGCGGTAGCCGGCATGCGCGATTTCATCGCTGGCCTGCTGGTGCAGCACGATGGCGCAATCCTGCCTGGACGACGCTGGCGCGATCACGCTCTGGTTGCCGTCAAGCGCATAGTAGTGGCGCGCGTAGCTGTCGGCGATGTCCTGCAAAAAGCGCCCGCCGCGCCGGTCGGCCACGGCCACCGTGCGCGGCCGGTTGCCGAACTCATAGGCAAAGATGGTGCACTGGACGATGGGCGCCGCGCTGGCCACGGTTTTCAGGATGGCGCCGGCCATGGCGTTGACGTCCTCATGGCCGATCGCGCTCATCAGGTCAAAGGCGCGGCCCAGGTCCAGCTGGCCTTCCGAAGACTTGCGTTCGACCCGCCAGTAGCGCATGGCCGCTCCTTGCCTACTGCTGGCGCTGTGGCAACACCCAGTCAGGACGGACGAAATGGCAGGTGTAGCCGTGTGGCAGGCGCTGCAAATAATCCTGGTGCTCGGGTTCGGCTTGCCAGAACGGGCCGGCCGGCGCCACTTCCGTCACCACCTTGCCGGGCCACAGGCCGGAAGCGTCGACGTCGCGAATGGTCTCTTCGGCCACCTGCTTCTGTTCCTCGCTGGTGTAGTAGATGGCCGAGCGGTAGCTGGTGCCGCGGTCATTGCCCTGGCGGTTTTCGGTGCTCGGATCGTGGATCTGGAAAAACAATTCCAGCAGCCGGCGGTAGCTGATCACGGCCGGGTCGAACGTGATCTCGATGCCTTCGGCGTGGGTGCCGTGGTTGCGGTAAGTGGCGTCGGCCACATCGCCGCCCGTGTAGCCCACGCGCGTCGCTTCCACGCCAGGATAGCGGCGCAGCAGGTCCTGCACGCCCCAGAAGCAGCCGCCAGCGAGGATTGCGGTTTCAGTCTTATGTGCCATGGTGTTGTCCTTGTTCAGAGATAAGCTATCTTACCGCGTCCGGCGGATTTCTTCAGTGCGTGTCCACACAGTAGCCCAGGCGTTTCAGTTGCGCCGCCTGGTAGGCGCCGATGGCATCGTTGAACAGGCAGCGTATCAGCGGATCGTCGGTGATATCGGCCTCGCGCAATTCGGCCAGGGTGGCGTCATCAAAAGCCGCGTCGTTGATGCGAATGTACATCGAGGTCAGCGATTCGCCGAGCACCAGCGCCGCATGGCATTTCGCCAGCGGCACATCGGTGGTCCACGATGGCGCCTCATCCGTCGCTGGCACCAGGTCGATCAGGTCGCCATCGAGGCGGTAGTGCAGCACCGTGGCCGCGCCGTCATGGCGGTACAGCGACAAGCGCCACAAACGCGGCTGCTGAAAGTAACTGTCCTCGAACAGCTCCATGTCGCGGTAGCGCTCCAGCAGGCCATGGCGGCAGAAGTCCAGCACCAGCGCCGCCTCCGCCTCGCTCAAGGCCGGGAAACGCCGCGCGATGTCGGCCGTGGCCGGCGGCGCGAGGCCAGGCCGATAGTCAAAATCGATCTCCTGCGCCCCCACCGGGATCACCCACGGCAGCGGCGCGGCTTGTGTCAAGCCATCGGCATCGAGCAGTACCGACACCGATGGGTCGAGCCGCAGCACGCTGGCCTTTGGTACCGCCGCGCCCACCTCGCGCGCGAACTGGCGGTAGGTGACGGGGAACATCGCGTGGTTATACCAGGACCAGTCCTCCTGCACGAACTGGCAGGAACTGGGCACGATATAGCGTGGCGCCAGCACCTGCAATTGCTCCAGCCAGTCGTCGGGCAAGGTGGGCCGCGCCGGGCCGGCCAGCCGGGGCGCGATCACGGCCACTTCGCGCATGGTCTGGAACGGCCACAGCACCATGTCCCACGGCCCGAGGGCCGCCAGCTGCGCCAGCGTCTCGGGGCCGATCCACGAGTCGACCACGTTGAGCACATTCACGCCGGCGGCGCGCACCTGGAACAGCGAGTCGACATCGTCGTCGAGCGCGCGGCGCGGTATCACCTCGATCGCGCCCACCCGCACCGGCACATCGACCCGCAGGCGCGCGACTTTTTCAAAGCCCAAAGTGCGGATCATCTGGAACAGTTCGTCGAAGATGCAATACAGGTAGATCGGCGTGGCGCGGTCGAGAAAATCGAGGCTTTCCAGCGACAGATGATCGTCGTGAAAATGCGAGATAAACACGGCATCGAGGCGCAGCTGGCGCACCTGGTCAAGGTCGAAGCGCACGTCCGGGAAAGCGTGGCAATTGCGGCTGAACGGATTTTCGACGATGGGATCAAAGGCGATGGCGGTGCCGTCGCAGTCGAAGACATAGCCGGCATGCAGGATGCGGGAGATTTTAAGGGGCATAAAAATATCCGGAAAGGCAGCGCACCATGATAGCCCAGAATGGCGCGCGCCCGATAACGCTTAGTATGGATTGTTCAGCACATCCATCGCAAAATACGTGAAGATCATGTCGGCCCCCGCGCGCTTGATGGCGCCCAGGGTTTCCTGCACCACGCGGCGCTCGTCGATGGCGCCGGCTTGCGCGGCAAACTTGATCATCGCGTATTCGCCGCTGACCTGGTAGGCGCCGATCGGCAGGCGTGTCACTTCGCGCAGGTCGCGGATGATGTCCAGGTAGGCCCCGGCCGGCTTGACCATCAGCGCGTCGGCGCCTTCGGCCTCGTCGATCAGCGACTCGCGGATCGCTTCGCGGCGGTTCATCGGGTCCATCTGGTAGGTCTTGCGGTCGCCCTTGAGGGTGCTGCCGGCCGCATCGCGGAACGGGCCGTACAGGCCGGAGGCGAACTTGGTCGAATAGGCCATCACTGGCGTGTCGTGGAAACCGGCAGCGTCAAGCGCGCTGCGGATCGCCGCCACCTGGCCGTCCATCGCGGCCGACGGCGCGATGATGTCGGCGCCGGCCCGGGCGGCGATCACCGCCTGCTTGCCCAGGTTTTGCACCGTGCTGTCATTGTCGACCGTGTCGCCGTGCAGGATGCCGCAGTGGCCGTGGTCCGTGTATTCGCAAAAGCAGGTGTCGGACATGACCACCATCTCGGGCACGGCGTCCTTGATGATGCGCGACATGCGCGCCACCAGCCCGTCCGGGTTCAGGGTATCGCTGCCGTGGCTGTCCTTGTGGTGCGAAATGCCGAAGGTCATCACCGAACGCAGGCCGGCGCGCGCATAGCGCTCCACTTCCTGCGCCAGCTTCGCTTCGGGGATGCGGCGCACGCCGGGCATGGACTTGATGTCGACAAAATCGCTGGCGCCTTCGTCGACGAAGATCGGCAACACCAGGTCGCGCGGATTGATCTCGGTTTCGCGGAACAATTCACGCAATTGCGGGTTGGCGCGCAAGCGGCGCATGCGCGAAGTAGGGAAAGTTGCTGGCATGGGGTGACTGGCTTTTCTGGTTGAAAGACGCCGCAAGTATACGCCCATCGCGCCAGCTGCGCCGGGCAGGCCTCAAAAAACCGCGCCTGCCTCAAGAAACGGCGGCAAGGCGCGGCGCCGCCACGCCGGCCGCCCCCTCGGCGGGCACGCTGCGCAGGGCCGACAGCTGCCAGCGCATGGTGGCCGCCAGCTGCACCAGCATGGCGCCGCGTCGGCGCGCATCGGCGCGCTTTTTTGACGGCACCTCGGCCAGGTCGGGCTCGCGGCACGGCGTACACGGCAGCCGGTAATTGCCATCGCTGCCGGGCAGCGCATGCAGCTCCTCCCACGCCAGGTCGTAGTCGCACGAGATGTGGCGCCGGCGCCGGCCATTGAGCGCAATGCGGTTGTCGTTGCTGACCAGTTCGAGCTGGCGGCAGCCGTAAAAGTCGCCCAGGTCGCGCAGCAGCGCCACCATCAGGTTCTTCGGCCGGCAGCCGTGCAAGGCGCGGGTGGCCTCGCGCACGGCCTGCGCACCGGCGTTTGACCGCAAGCCTTGCAGCGCGCCCAGCTGCACGCTGGCGCCGGCGCGGTGCGGCCGGAACAAAAAGCTGGCCAGGTACAGCGGTTCGCCGTCGCGCGTCAGGCGCAAACACAGTTCGCCTTCGCGATAGCTTTCGTGGATGGCGGTCAGCTGCAGCCGGTACAGGGCACCGTCGCGCCCTTCCACGCTGGCCAGCACCAGCGCGCGCCGCGCCGCGTATTCGACCAGCGGACGCGCGCCCACCTGCCATAAAAAGCGGTAATGCCCTTGCAGCAGGGTGACGCGGGCGGCGCAGCCGGCGCCGCGCAGCGCGTAGGGGCGATAAATCTTGTACAGCAAACAGGCATGCTCTTGCGCCAGCGCGGCCATGCCGGGCGTGTCGTTGATAAAAGCTTGCCAGCGCGCGCGCTGGCGGGGAAACACCAGGGCGCCCAGCAAGGCCTTGAGTTGGTGGCCTTCGCGGTCAAAGGCGGGTGGCGCCTGTGGCGTCAGGCCGGCGATAAAGGAAGTCATGGAAACGGTTCTTCGGCGCTCGTCTGTCAATGCGCGGCCTCGGCCGCGAGCAGCCCGGACCAGGCGGCTGCACCGCAGTGCAGCCGCTCCGCGACGGGTAGGCACA
This sequence comes from Janthinobacterium psychrotolerans, assembly GCF_001677885.1. Classification (GTDB taxonomy): domain Bacteria; phylum Pseudomonadota; class Gammaproteobacteria; order Burkholderiales; family Burkholderiaceae_D; genus Janthinobacterium; species Janthinobacterium psychrotolerans. The sequence goes on from NZ_LOCQ01000056.1 coordinate 191,601, forward strand.
TGATAGGCGAGGCGAAAAACCAGGGGGGTTACAAGTTGGCAATGTGAACCATGCGCCCGGCCATGCTAGCGATTCAGGCGCAGCCGCACGCACAGGCCCGGCGCCGCATCCTCGACCTCCAGGCTGCCGCCGTGCAGCGCCGCGATCGCCGCGACGATAGACAGGCCCAGGCCATTGCCTGGCAGGTGGCGGCTTTTGTCGAGGCGGTAAAAGCGCTGCGTCAGCTTGGGCAACTCGCTGGCCGGCACACCCGGGCCGTTGTCGCGCACGGCCAGCCAGGCACCGGCCGCGTCCTGCCCGCACGACACTTCCACCGTGCTGCCCTGCCCCGCGTACTTGATGGCGTTGTCGACCAGGCTGGCCAGCGCGCTGCCCAGCAGGTTGCGGTCGCCGCGCGCCGGCAGCTCGGGGCCATACAGCTGCACCAGCAGCACACCCTGCTCGTCGGCCGTCGCCTCGTACATTTCCACGATATCGGCGCCGATCTGCTGCAGGTCGATATCGCTGAAGTATTCGGGGCGCATGCCCGATTCGGCCGCCGCGATCTGCAGCAGCTTGTCGAACACGCGCGTCAGGTCATCGATGTCGGCGATCGCCGACTGCGCCGCGCCCTGCCAGGCTTGCACCGTCTGCGGCTGGCGCAGCGCACCATCGAGCTTGTTGCGCACCCGCGCCAGCGGCGTGCGCAGGTCGTGGGCAATCGCGTTCGAGACGTGGCGCACGCCTTCCATCAGGTGTTCGATGCGGTCCAGCATGCGGTTGATGTCGCGGCTGAGTTTGCCGAATTCGTCGTCGCTGGCCACCGGAATGCGCTGCGACAGGTCGCCCGCCTCGATCTCGGCGGCGGTGCGGCGTATCTGTCCGATGCGCGCCTCCAGCTGGCGCCGGAACAGCCAGGCGCCAGCCACCATCAGCACAATCGCCACCCCGCCGCCATAGGCGATCGAGCGCAGCACCAGGGTGCGGATCGAATCGCTTTCCAGCATGGCGCGCCCGACGTACAGGCGCGAGCCGTCGATCAGGTCGCGGATCAGCAGCCGCGCCGGCACCACGCGCCCTTCGCGCGTCACATGCACGTGCAGCAGCTTGCCGGCCGGGCTCTCGGCCACCGGCCAGCTCGACAGGTTGCCGGAGATGCGCCGTCCTTCGGCACTGACCAGCAGGAAAATCTCGGTATCGCTGTCGGTGCGGTCGGTCAGCAAGTGCGCGATCTCGGCCGAGGTTCTCGTGCTGTCCTCGGGCCGGTACAAGAGCGCCAGGCGCTCGGACAGCACCGTCAGCTTGCGGTCCACGCTGCGATCGAGCACGCCGATGGTGCCGAAATAGAATACGCCGCAGACGATGGCGATGGAAATGGCCAGCAGCAGGCCGTAGCCCAGCGCCAGGCGGGCCGCGATCGACTTAGGCATGCGGGCCGCTTTCCAGCACGCCCAGGGTATAGCCGACGCCGCGCACCGTGTGGATCAGCGCCGGCGAGAATTCCTTGTCGATCTTGGTGCGCAGGCGGCTGACCTGCACGTCGATCACATTGGTCTGCGGGTCGAAATGGTAATCCCACACCGCTTCGAGCAGCATGGCGCGCGTGACCGACTGGCCCTGGTGGCGCATCAGGTATTCGAGCAGGCGAAACTCGCGCGGCTGCAGCGCGATCTGGCGGTTGGCGCGCGTCACGCGCATGGTGCGCATGTCGAGCACCAGGTCGGCCACCTGCAGCTGGGTGGCGTCGGGCACCGGCGCGGCGCGGCGCAGCAGCGCTTCGATGCGGGCCAGCAGCTCGTCGATGGCGAACGGCTTGGACAGGTAATCGTCGCCGCCGCTGCGCAGGCCGCGCACGCGCTCGTCAACGCTGGACAGGGCCGACAGCACCAGCACCGGCGTATTGCGGCCCATGCCGCGCAGCCGCGCGACGATGGCCAAGCCGTCGATCTCGCCCGGCAGCAGGCGGTCGAGCACCAGCGCGTCCCATTCCTCGCCGCAGGCCAGGCGCATGCCGTCGATGCCGTTGTCACAGGCGACAACCTCATGGCCGGCGTCGCGCAGGCCGGCGCAAATATAGCGGGAAGTATCGGCTTCGTCTTCGATGACCAGGCAGCGCACGGTGAATCCTTATGAATCAGTGGAAATATGCGCAGCATACGCCAGGCGGACGCGGCTTGCCAGTCCCGGACCTGAAAACGGGCAGGATGCGGCGGCGCGTGCGCAGGGCGGGAGATTGCGGGCTCAGGTACAATATGCGCTCGACCTTGATGGGCCGCGCCCGCGCAGGTGCGCCCGCCACACACAAGCACACAGCCATGAAATCCATTTCTACCCTCGTACTGGCGCTGGCCCTGGCCACCGCGCATGCCGGCGCCATCGCCAAAGACACCAAGCAAAGCCTGCTGTTCGACGAAATCCCCATCGGCAGCTGGAGTACCTCGGCCGAACTGGGCGCCATCACCACCTCGGGCAATACGGCCGGCACCTCGGTCACCGGCAAGATCGACGCGCGCCAGGAGCTCGACGACTGGAGCAACCAGTACATCTTCAGCGGCTACTTCAAGGAAGACAAGAATACCGATGACGAGGGCCACCGCTACCGCGAGCGCTCGGCCGAACGCTTTTCCGCCTCCGGCAAGGCCGCCTACAAGCTGATGTCCGACAATGAAAAACTGTTCGTGCTGGCCTCGCACGTCAACGACCGTTTCGGCGCCTATACCAAATACAGCACCCTGGCCGTCGGTCACGGTTCGCGCTGGTACCAGTCCGACGACAAGAGCGTCGACGTGGAAGTCGGTCCGGGCTACTTCAGCGGCACCAACGACGAAGGCGTGTCCGAGCATGGCCTGACCATCCGCGGCGCGGCGGCCATGAAATGGAAGGTGAGCCAGTCGGCCATGTTCACGCAGACGGTCAGCGTTGAACGCGGCACCTCGAATACCCACTCGATCGCCGAATCGGCGCTCAGCGCCAAGATCAACGGCACCATGCAGATGAAGGCCGCCTTCAGCGCCCGCAACGACACGCGCGTGCCCGACGACAAGAAGAACACCGATACGCAAACCTCGCTGACCCTCGTCTATTCATTCTGACGTGCGGCCTTCCATGCCTGCCCGCCACCTCCCTGGCGCCCTGCTGCTGTGCGCCACCGTGCTGCTCGGTGGCTGCGCCGCCGTCACCGTCTCCGATATTTCGCCCGCCGACTATCTGCAGCAGCGGCGCGGCGACGTACTGACCACCGGCAAGCTGAGTGCGGCGGCCAGCGAGGTGCTGCGCATTATCGGCAGCGACATCGACGCTTGCACCAGCAACGCCGGCACTTGCCGCGCCGACCTGGCCCGTTCCACCCTGCTGAGCGACGAGCAGCGCCTGGCGACCCTGTCCGAACTGTGGCTGGGGACTGCCTTGCAGGAGGAAAAACAGGCCGGCCACGACAGCGCCAGCCTGCTGGCGGCCTGGCTGGAATCGGCCCGCTACGCCTATGCCTACCTGTTCTACACCGCGCGCACGCCAGGCCAGCGCGCGTTCGAAGAGCGGCAGACGCAAATTCGCGACTACTACAACTACGCGGTGCAAAAAGCCGTCGTCAACCTGTTTCGCCATCATCGCGAGTACCGGCCGGACGGCAATGCGGTGCTGGTGTCCGGCTGGCGCATCGACAGCGAACTTTCCGCGCTGCGCCTGCCGCAGGACGGCACCCTGCCCGAAGAACTGCTGCCGGCCACCTCGCTGGCGTTTTCAGGCGTGCGCAATGTGTACCGGCGCGACGGCTTTGGCGCCGAGCTGGTGGCCGTCATGCCCAAGCCGGCAGCAGCAAAAGACACTGCGGCGCCCTACCGGGAAACCCGCTTTCCCGTCGTCACGGCGCTGATCCGCTTCGAAGGCAATAGCCTCGATGAGGTGCTGGCCACGCAAAACCTGATGCTGGTGCTGGCCGACCCGACCCGCAGTACCAGCATCGGCATGGCCGGCCAGGAGCTGCCGGTGGCGGCCAATTTCACGGCCGGCTATGGCCTGTGGCTGGCGCGTTCGGGTTTCGGCCTGCAGGCGCTGCGTACCCTGTTCGGCAGCGCCGACGGCCTGTCGCGCCCGCAGGTCCACCTGATGCAGCCTTACGATCCGTCCAAGCGCACCATCGTCATGCTGCACGGCCTGGCCAGCAGTCCCGAGGCGTGGATCAATGTGGCCAACGAACTGATGGGCGACGAGCAGCTGCGCCGGCGCTACCAGATCTGGCAGGTCTATTATCCAAGCAATGCGCCGCTGGCGGCGAACAATGCGGCCATCCGCCAGGCCCTGGCCGCCACGCTGGCCCATTTCGATCCCGCCGGCCGCGCGCCGGCCTCGAACCAGATGGTGCTGATCGGCCACAGCATGGGCGGCGTGCTGGCGCGGCTGATGGTCTCCGACGCCAGGGACACCCTGCTCGACGCCATCACCGAGCAATATCAGCTCAAGGGCCGGAAGGCGGAAAAAGTGCGCGCGGGCCTGGCGCCCTACCTGAATTTCTCGGCCATGCCGCAGGTGAACCGCGCCATTTTCATCGCCGCTCCGCACCGCGGCACCTCGTTTGCCAACTACAAGGTGGCGCGCTGGATCGGCAACCTGGTGACCTTGCCGATCACCATGCTCGATCAGCTGTCCGACGCCGCCGGCAGCCTGGCGCAGCTCAACACCAGTGATGCTGCGGGCGACAGCGCGCCGCTGCGCATCCCCAACAGCATCGACAATCTCAGTGACAAGGACCCGTTCGTGCAACTGGTGGCCGACCTGCCGATCAGCCCGGCAGTGCGCTACTACTCCATCATGGGCAACGACACGCCCGAGCTGCCGCTGGCGCAATCGAACGACGGCGTGGTGCCCTACGCCAGCGCCCACCTGGCGGGCGCCCAATCGGAAAAGGTATTTCCATCCTGGCATAGCGTGCAGGAAAATCCGCAGGCGATCCTGGAGATACGGCGGATCTTGCGGCTGGCGGATTGAAAACACTGAGGCTAGCCCATCGGCAGCTCGATCAGATCATTGTGCAGCAAGGCGATGCGATTCACGGCTTCATTTATCATATCAAGCAAGACCATGACACATTCATGGCTGAAGTTCAGCGACAGCCCAGCCCATGCGCGCCTGCTGGCGGACCGCCTGAGGGCGGATCCGCCCTGACCGTCAACCCGGCTCCTTCCACTGCGCCTTGATCTCCAGCATCGCCGGCAGATGCGCGACAAACAATTCCAGCAGTGCGGGATCGAAGTGCTTGCCGCTGTCGCCCGACATGGTGGCTATCGCTTCTGCCACCGTCCAGGCGCGCTTGTAGGGGCGCTCGCTGGTCAGGGCGTCGAACACGTCGGCAATCGCCACGATGCGGCCCTCGACGGCGATTTCCTCGCCCTTCAGGCCGTTGGGATAGCCGCTGCCGTCCCATTTTTCATGGTGCGTCAGGGCGATGGTGCGCGCCATCTTGAGCAACCCTGCCGCATGTTCGCCGATAATGGCCGCGCCGATTTCGGCGTGGCTGCGCATGACCTGCCATTCTCCGGCATCGAGCTTGCCCGGCTTTTGCAGGATGGCGTCGGGGATGCCGATCTTGCCGACGTCGTGCATGGGCGCGGCGTTGAGCAGGTCCTCGGCGTGGGCCTCGCTGAAGCCGGCCGCCAGCGCCAGCTGGCGCGCGTAATAGCTCATGCGGATGACGTGCATGCCGGTTTCGTTGTCCTTGTACTCGGCCGCCTGGCCCAGGCGCTGGATTACCTGCAGGCGCGAACGGCGCAGTTCGGCCGCGTCGACCAGCGACAGATGGGTGCGCACGCGCGCACGCACGATGGGCGGGCTGACCGGCTTGGTGATGTAGTCGACGGCGCCGGCCTCGAAGCCTTCCGTTTCATCCTTCACGTCGGACAGGGCCGTGACGAAGATCACGGGAATGGCCGCCGTGTGCGGCATGGCCTTGAGCTTGCGGCACACTTCGTAGCCGGTCATGGCGGGCATCATGATGTCAAGCAGGATCAGCTCGACCGGATTGGCCTGCGCCAGTTCGAGCGCCTTTTCGCCGTCCTTGGCGTACAGCAGGCGATAGTCGTCCTGCAGGATCTGGCGCAGCACCTGCAGGTTGGTCGCTTCGTCGTCGACCAGCAGCACGATGGGTTTCTGTTCGGGTAATGTCATGGTTGCTCGTTGCTGAAAATCGGTTCAGGATGGCACGGCGCCGTCTGCTTCGGCCGCCTGCGCCTGCAGCCACTCAAGCAGTTGCCTGAGCACGTCGGCGGCGCGCGCAAATTCAAAATCGTCGATGGCGCCGGCCAGGGTTTGCAACTGGCGCTGCCGGGCGTGCGGCGCCAGCAGGGTCGTCACTTGCGCCATCAGGCTGTCGTCGAGCTGGCCGCCTTCCAGGCTGGCAATCGCGTGGCGCAGCAGGGCGCCGGCGGCGGCATGGTCGAGCGGCGCGGCCGCTGGCGCCGGCGCAGCAGCCACAATGACCACGCCCGGTTCGGCGCCCTCGATCACTTCGGCCGACAGCGCCGCAAACGCCGCCGCCAGTTGCTGCAGCAGTTCGGCCACCGGCCGCTGGTGCTGTATTGCCTGCTCGATGCGCCCGAGGATACCCTCGATCTGCACCAGGCACAAGTTCGCGGCCGCGCCTTTGAGGCGATGCAGCAGGTGGCCGGCCACGCTGGCGCCGCCGCGGCCGATCTCGCGCGCCAGCAGGGCCGTGCTGTCGGCGTTGGTGCTGGCGAAGCGGGTTATCGCCCGCGCCAGCGTCTCGCGCCCGCCCCACAGGGCCGTGCCGCGCTGCCAGTCGACCTGGCAGCCGGCAAAACCGGGCGCCCCATGCGGTGGCGCCAGTTCGGGGGCGACGGCGATATCGAGCAGGCGCGCCACTTCCGCCGTCAGTTTGTGCATTTCCAGCGGTTTCGAGGCAAAGCCGTTCATGCCGGCGGCTTCCGCGGCGCGGCGATCCTGTTCCAGCACGCTGGCCGTCAGCGCGATGATCGGTGTCGGTGTCAAGCCCTGTTCGCGCTCGTGCATGCGTATCAATCGCGTCGCTTCCAGGCCATCCATGCGCGGCATCTGCACGTCCATCAGCACGATGTCGTAACTGCCGTTGCGGAACTCGCGCACGGCGCTTTCGCCATCGCTGGCGGTAATCACCTGGTGGCCGGCCGCGCCCAGGCTGATCATCAGCAGCTCGATATTTTGCGGCACGTCGTCGGCCGCCAGGATGCGCAGCGGCGGCAAGGCCAGCACCGGCTGTTCGCTGCGGCGCAGTACCACCTTGCCCGGCGCCAGCGGCAGCCGCACATGGAACGCGCTGCCCACGCCGAGGGTGCTGTCCACGGTGATGCTGCCACCCATCAGCTCGACCAGCTGCAGCGAGATGGTGGTGCCCAGGCCCGTGCCGCCAAAGCGGCGGCTCATCGAAGAGTCGGCCTGGGTAAATGGTGCAAAGATCTTGTCGAGGCGGTCGGCCGGAATGCCGATGCCGGTATCGTGCACGGCGACATGCACGTCGCTGCCCTGCATGTCGACGGCGATGCGCACCTGGCCCGCTTCGGTGAATTTGACGGCGTTGCCGATCAGGTTGGTCAGTATCTGCTGGATGCGGCGCGCGTCGCCCAGGAAGAACTGGCCGGCGCGCGGATCGTAGTCGACCAGCAGTTCGATCTCCTTGTTGTGCGCTGAAATGCGCAGCGAGGCGGCCACGTGGTCGACCAGGTCGGGCAGCGAAAAGTCCACCAGCTCCAGTTCGGTCGCGCCCTTTTCCAGCTTGGCCGTGTCGAGTATGTCGTTGAGCAGTTCCAGCAGCGAGCGGGCCGACTGGCGCACGGTCGTCAGGTGGCGCCGCTGCAGGCTGTCCAGGGCCGTGCCCAGCAGCACTTCCGTAAAGCCGATAATGGCGTTCATCGGCGTGCGGATTTCGTGGCTCATGTTGGCCAGAAACGAGGTTTTAGACTCGGCCGCCAGCTCGGCGCGGTCCTTGGCCGCGCGCAGGTTTTCCTGCAGCGCGCGCTGCTCGCTGATGTCGGTGGCCAGCTTGACCACCTTGAACGGCGTGCCGTCGGCATTGAAGATCGGGTTGTACGAGGCCTGGATGCTGATGCGCTTGCCATGCTTGCCGATGCGGTCGTAGTCGGCGGCGTCGAATTCGCCATTGCCCAGGCGCTGCCAGAACAGCGGATAGGCGGCGGACTGCACGTAATCGGGCTCGCAGAACATGCTGTGATGCTGGCCCAGCACTTCGTCCAGCTGGTAGCCGACCAGGTCGAGGAAGTTCTGGTTGGCCGCCAGCACCCTGCCCTGCAGGTCGAATTCGATCACCGCCATGGCGCGCGAAATGGCCGTCACCTTGCCTTCGTATTCGGCATTGCGCAATTCGCTCTCGGTGATGTCGAGGATCACGCCGTCGATCCAGCGTACCACGCCGTCGCTGTCGAGCACCGGGCCACTGCTTTCGCGCACCCAGCATTCGCGCCCGTCGCGGTGGATCATGCGGTAGACGTTTTCAAAGTCGCGCTTCTGGCTGGCCGCCTGCACGCAGGTGTCGTTGACGCGCTGGCGATCGTCCGGGTGCACCAGTTCGATGATATTGATGCGCCCGTCGATGAAGTCCTGCGGCATCCAGCCGGTCAGGTTGAACACGGCGTCACTGATGAAAATCATTTTCCAGTCGGGTGCGAAGCTGGTGTGGAAGGACACGCCGGGAATATTGCGGATCAGGGTGCGGTACTGGCGCTCGCTGTCTTTCAGCGCCTGCTCCATGTTGCGCGACGAACGCATGTCGGTGACAAAGGCCACGAACAGCGGCTGGCCGGGCGTGTCGATCTTGCCGATGGCCACGCGGATCGGCAGCATGGTGCCGTCCCGGTGGCGGCCTTCGAGTTCGCGCCCGCTCTCGGGGATGCCTGACACGCCGGTGGCCAGGAATTCGCGCAAGTAGCCCTGGTAGCGCGCCGCGTCATCGTCCTGCAGCAGGATATAGGCGTCGCGCCCGAGGATATCGGCTTCGCACCAGCCGAACAGGGCCTCGGCGGCCGGATTGAAGGAGCGCACCTTGCCCTGGCCGTCGATGGTGATCAGGCCATCGGCGGCCGTGTCGACGATGGCGCGCAGGCGCGACTCGCCCGCATTGGCGTGGCGCAGCAACTGGCGGTAGCGCAGCAGGCCATTGGCGGCCGCCACGAACACGGTCAGCGTGACGGTAATCAACGCCACGGCCAGCGCGATGAACGAGGCCTGCACCGTGATGGTGTTGCTGCCGGTGGCAGGCAGGCCCGAAAAACGCGCCGCCAGCATGCCCGTGTAATGCATGCCCGAAATCGCCAGGCCCATCACCACGCTGCTGGCCAGCAGCGCCGTCATCGGCCGCAGCCGCAGGCGCGAGGCGGCCAGGCCGAAGCGTATCCACAAGGCCAGCATGGCCATGACGATGGCCACCACCAGCGACAGGCAGAACAGCCACGGTTCGTAATGCAGGTCCAGCGCGCTTTGCATGGCGGCCATGCCGCTGTAATGCATCGAGCCGATGCCGGCGCCAACCAGCAGGCCGCCGACCAGCAACTGCGGCACGCTGATGTGCGGGCGCGCCAGCAGGTGCAGCGCGACCCAGGAAGCGCCCATGCCGGGCAGCATCGACAGCAGGGTCAGGCGGGGCTCGAACGTGACGTGGGTACACAGGTCGAACGCCAGCATGCCGATGAAATGCATGGACCAGATGCCGCCGCCCAGCGCCACGGCGCCTGTGACGATCGCCGTCTGGCGCTGCAGCCACATGTCGCTGTCGCGCGCCATGCCGGCCACCTGCAGGGCCATGAACGAGGCGAAGATGGCGATCGCAACCGAAATCAGTACCAGCCAGCCATCGTGGGTGCCGTACTGGTAAGGAAGGGAGGCCGGGCCGGCCGCGAACATTGAACTGAGCATGCTGTGTAGATCCGTGAGGACAAGATTAAGCGGCGGCGCGAAGCCGCCAGCAGGCACTAGCGCCGCAACAAGCGCGGCAACGCGGCAGGCTGAAACAGGGAATATCGACCGCATCATGGCACGGTCGCCGCGCCCGCATTGTCGGGGCGGGAAGAAGATCACTTCAGAAGTCGTCCAGATGCCTCCCCGGAACGGAAAAAGCGGCATGCGTGCAACATCTGGCGCGGCGTATCAAAAACTGCGGCGGCCAGGGTGACGATGTGTGTTCTGACGAGCGGGGATTATAGTTGCTTTTGGAAAATATTCATAGGACTTCAGCAAGTCCATTGCAAAGCAAGCAATTTTTTGCGGCGATTTAGCGACACGCTGCGGCCAGCGCCAGCCAGGTGTTGCTCAGGCTTGCATTTCCGGCATGCCGCGAAACCACGCCAGCTGCTCGCGCGTCAGGTAGTTGGCGCCGTCGCCATGCAGGATGACGATCTCAATGTCGGCCGGAATCGAGGCGACCAGCTGGCGGCCGGTGACGGGAATCTTCGGATAATCGATGCCGGCCAGGAAAGCCAGTTCTTCGGCCACCGTCACGCAGCGGCGCTCGGGATTGGGCGATGGCACCAGGAACAGGTCGATCTGTTCGCTTTGTCCGCCGATCACCACATGGAACTGCGCCTTCAGCAGCGCCGGCAGTATCAGTTCGATATTGTTCTCGGCACGCGATTGTTCGAAAGCGCGTTTCAGCGGTGTCATGGTGGGTGTGGTGGACATGGCAATCATGGCAGAATGGTCAAGCCCGGCAGTGTAGCAGAGGCGCCGCCGGCGGCGCGCTCCGCTGGCGGCCCCTGCATCCTGTAGTGCGGAAACAGCAGCACGCTGCGAGGTATCAAAGCCTCGCTCGCGGCGGATCATCTTGTCCCGCCGGTCGTGGTCGATCAGTCGCTGCTGCGCCACGGTGGCGAGTCAGGCACGCGGCTGGCGCAAGGCAGGCACCGGCGCCAGCGCGCGCATCGACACCAACGCTTTCTCGCGCTTGTGCGCTACCGACTTTTTCAATCTGCTCAAAGTCGACGGCAAGTGCCTTGCGATCAGCAAGATTGATCACAGATTGATCACACCCACGTCGCGCCCGGAGCGGCAGTGACGGTTCCCAGGCCCTGTTCACCCCTGGTAGCGCAAGGCTTCGATCACCAGCGAAAACGCGCGCGAGGTATGGCGGCGCGACAGGTAATAGGCGTGCAGCGCGGGAAACGCCGGGCAGTAGTCGTCCATCACGCTGACCAGGCGGCCGTCCTTCAGGTAGGGCGCGACCATCTCCTGCGACAGGAAAGCCAGGCCGACCCCGTACAGCGCGGCGTTGAGCATCTGGCAAGCGCTGTTGAAGGTCGCCTGACCAGTCACGCGCACGTCCAGCGGCTGGCCGCCCTCGCACAATTCCCAAGCATACAAGCCGCCGCCGGCCAGTCGCAGGGTGATGCAGTTGTGTCGTTGCAGTTCGGCTATCGTCTCCGGTGGGCGCCGGCCGCGCCAGTAATCGGGCGCGGCGACGATGGCCATCCGCACGTCGGGCGTGAGCCTGACGGCGATCATGTCCTGCTGCACCTGGTCGCCATAGCGCACGCCGATGTCAAAGCGTTCGGCCACGATATCGTGCATGCGGTAGTCGGAATTGATCTCGATGCGCAGGTCCGGGTATTGCGGCAGCAGATGGGCCAGGCGCGGCCACAGCACGCTGTCGATGATATGGTCGATGGCCGTGATGCGGATGATGCCGGCCGGGCTGCCACCAAGGTCGCTGATGGCGGCGATCTCCGCTTCGATCTCTTCAAAGCGCGGCGCCACCGTGTCGATCAGGCGCTGGCCGGCGGCCGTCGGCGCCACGCTGCGCGTGGTGCGCGCCAGCAGCTGCACCCCCATGCGCGCTTCGAGCGCGCGCACGATATGGCTCAATGCCGACTGCGACATGCCCAGGGTGGCGGCCGCGCGCGTAAAACTGCGCTCGCGCGCGACGGCAAGGAAGACCTGGATATCGTTGATATTGTCGCGCGCCATGGGAACTCGAAGAAACCGGTAATCGTTCATTCTAACAGCCGGCCATTGGCAATCGATTGATGACGTACGCGCATAAACCCTAGCAATGGCGGCCTGTTTTCAGCCGCGCAAACGCGGCTACCATCGGTGCTTCCTTCTCAAGCACCTCGATTCCCATGCAACTGTCTTCTCCTCTGACAGACCACGCCAGCGCGGCCGGCCAGCCCGCCTGGAGCGCCGTCGGCGCCATGACCATGTGCGTGGCGCTGCTGATCGCGGCCGAATTCATGCCAGTCAGCCTGCTCACGCCGATTGCCCGTGACCTCGGCGCCACGCAAGGCATGGCCGGCCAGGCGATCGCCGTCTCGGGTCTGTTCGCCGTCGCCACCAGCCTGCTGATACCGGCCGTCGCGCGCCGCCACGACCGCCGCCATGTGCTGATCGCGCTGACCTGGACCATGCTGGCCTCGCTGGTGCTGATCGCCATGGCGCCCGACTTTACCGTGCTGATGCTGGCGCGCGCCCTGCTCGGCGTGACCATCGGCGGCTTCTGGGCGCTGTCCACCGCCACCGTGATGCGGCTGGTGCCGGGCGAGCTGCTGCCCAAGGCACTCGGCTTGATGTATACGGGTAACGCCGTGGCGGCGGCGCTGGCAGCGCCTATGGGCAGCTACTTCGGCGCCATTATCGGCTGGCGCGCCACCTTCTGGACCCTGGTGCCGCTGGTGCTGATCAACCTGCTGTGGCAAGCAGCCAGCCTGCCGTCCTTGCCCCCCTTGCCGCCCGATGCAAGCAAAGCAACGACCAGCGTGCTGGGCCTGTTGAAGCGCCGCCATGTGGCACTGGCGATGGCCGGCGCCATGCTGTCGTTTGGCGGAGCATTTACCAGCTTTACGTACTTCCGGCCCTTTCTTGAAACGTACACGCAAGCGAGCGTGCCGCAAATGTCGATGCTGCTGCTGGGACTGGGCGTGGCCGGCTTTGCCGGCACCTATGGCGCCACCCTGCTGCTGGGCCGCCACCTGTACCCGCTGCTGCGCTGGCTGCCGCTGGCGCTGGGACTGGTCACCGTGCTGCTGCTGGGCGTTGGCCACCATCTGTGGGTCACGGCAATCGCGCTGGCCGCCTGGGGCGCGCTCAATGCGGCCATTCCCGTCGCCTGGTCGACCTGGCTGACGCGCGGCGTGCGCGACGCGCCCGAAAGCGGCGGCGGCCTGATGGTCGCGGCGATCCAGTTGTCCATCATGGCCGGCGCCGCATTGGGCGGCCTGCTGCTCGACCATTTTTACATCACGGCCACCCTGCTCGGCGGCGCGGCGTTGCTGGCCATGGCTTGCCTGCTGGTCGGCAATGGCAGGCGGCTGCAGGCCTGACACCATCCTTTCTCAACTCACACTCAGGAACCAACGTGAAAAAATGCCATTTGATACTTGCACTGATGATCGCCGCATCGTTCAACGCCACAGGAGCGGACATGTCCAGAGGAGCCAACAATTTTTACGCCAGCACCGGGGTGACGGCGCAAAAAGTCGTTTTCAGGAACCAGTACCAGATGCAGGTGGCCGGCAATCTGTACCTGCCCAAGGGCGCCAGGGCCGGTGAGCGCCATGCCGCCATTATCGTCGGCCACCCAATGGGCGCGGTGAAGGAGCAAAGCGCCAATCTGTATGCCCAAAAGCTGGCCGAACAGGGTTTCGTGACCCTGTCGCTGGACCTGTCATTCTGGGGCGAAAGCGAAGGCCAGCCGCGCAATGCGGTTTCGCCCGATATCTACGCCGAAGACTTCAGCGCCGCCGTTGACTTCCTCGGCACGCAGGCGTCGGTGGACCGACAGCGCATCGGCGTGCTGGGCATTTGCGGCAGCGGCAGCTTCGTGATCAGCGCGGCCAAGATCGACCCGCGCATGAAGGCGATCGCCACCGTCAGCATGTACGACATGGGCGGCGCCAACCGCAATGCGCTGAACCACTCGCAAACGCTGGCCCAGCGCAAGCAGATCATCACCAAGGCGGCGGCGCAGCGTGACGTGGAGTTTGGCGGCGGCGCCGTGGCCTACACCAGCGGCACGGTGCATGCACTGACGGAAAGCAGCCATCCGATCGAGCGCGAATTCTACGACTTCTATCGTACCCCGCGCGGCGAATATACGCCCAGGGGCGCCACCACGCTGACCACCACCCACCCTACCTTGAGCAGCAACGTCAAGTTCATGAATTTCTACCCGTTCAACGATATCGAGACCATCTCGCCGCGCCCCATGCTGTTCATCACCGGCGACCAGGCGCACTCGCGCGAATTCAGCCAGGAAGCGTATCGCCTGGCGGGCCAGCCCAAGGAACTCGTGACTATCCCGGGCGCCGGCCATGTCGATCTGTACGACCGGGTCGAGCTGATCCCCTTCGACAAGCTGGCCAGCTTCTTTCGCAGCAATTTGAAGTAGTCGAAGAGCAGGATGATTTAACGACTCTGGTACACGCCTTTCATGACCAGGCCGCCACGCATTTTCTTGGCGCCCGGCGCCAGGCCGGCCGGGCAAGCGCCTTCGAACGTGGCCTTGAGCTCGGTATGCTGCACTTCGGTCTTGCCCTTGAGCTCGAAACTGGTGTCGGCAGTGAGCGTATAGGCGCGCGCCAGGTCGCCCTTGAAGCTGGCCGCCAGCTTCGCGTCGGGGCATTGGGCCTGGACGCGGTAGCTGTCGCCGTCGCGGCTTTGCGATTCGATCTGGCATTCGGTCTCGAAATTGGCCCACAGGTCGTCGTCGATCAGGCGGTCCTTGCCCTGGTCGACGCAGATTTCCCATGAATGGGGCGAGGTGGTGGGCGTCACTTTCCACAGCCCGCTGGCGCGCTGCAGGCGCTGCGCCGGCTCCGCCGCCGTGGCAGTCGCAGTGGCGGCCAAGGCCAGCGGCAGGGAAATCAATGTCATCAACAGCAGTGTGGCGGTGCGCTTCATGTGGCGTGTCCCCGATAGTAAAAAAGCCAATATAGCCCAGAGGACCACGCACCAGCCACACCGTAGCTCATACCTCGTCGCTCATCACCGGGGCACTCATCACTTTATCCGGCGTCATCGGCGTGCTGCGCACCCGCTTGCCCGTCGCGTGGTAGATGGCGTTGGAAATGGCGGCGGCCACGCCGACGATGCCGATTTCCCCCACGCCCTTGGCGCCCAGGCGGCTGACGATGCGGTCGTCCTCCTGCACGAAGAGGACGTCGATATCGTGGATATCGGCGTTGACGGCCACATGGTATTCGCTCAGGTTGTGGTTCATGAAGCGCCCCAGCGCGTGGTCCATATGGGTTTCTTCGTGCAGCGCCTGGCTGATGCCCCACACGACGGCGCCGCTGACCTGGCTGGCGGCGGTTCTGGTATTGATGATGCGCCCGGCCGCCACCGCGCTGACCACGCGCGTGACCCGCACGGTGCCGAATTCCTCGTCCACCCGCACTTCGCAAAATACCGCCGAATGCACGGCGCGCGTATATTTGCGCTGCTTGAGCATGTTCGGCAGCAGCAGATATTTTTCCTCGATCCGCGTCACCTCGGCCGCCTTGAGCAACTCCACCAGCGCCATGCCTGTGCCGTGCTCGCGGCGCAGGCGGATGCGCCCCTCGGCGAACTCCACGTCGGCAAAGCGTGCGTTGTCAAACGGCGTGTCGGGCAGCTGGCGGGCCAGCTTGAACAGGTTTTTTTTCAGTTTTTCGCAGGCGCCCTGCACCGCCGAGCCGACGGTGGCCACATGCGAGGAGCCGCCTTCGACGGGCGCCACCGGCAGGGTCGAGTCACCGAGCTGGAAGGCCACGTGTTCCAGCGGCAGGCCCAGCTCCTCGGCCGCGATGGTGGCCATCACGGTGTAGGTGCCGGTACCGATATCGGTGGCCGCGCTGCTGACCACCAGGCGCCCGTCGGCGTGCAGCACGGCGCTGGCGCGGGCAAACATCTGCATCGCATCCCAGATGCCGGTGGCCATGCCCCAGCCCACCCATTCCGTGCCCTCGCGGCGGCTGCGCGGCGCCAGCGGCCGGCGGCTCCAGCCGAAACGCTCGGCGCCTTGCGCATAGCAGGCGCGCAGCTCCTTGGTCGAATACGGCAGGCCGTCGACGGGATTGATTTCCGCATAGTTTTTCAGCCGGAACGCCAGCGGGTCCATGCCCACCTCGTACGACAGTTCGTCCATCGCCACTTCCAGCGCATGCACGCCGTGGGCCGCGCCGGGCGCGCGCATGTCCATCGGCGTGAACTGGTCCAGGTCGACCAGCTGGTAGGCCAGGCGGATATGCTCGCAGGCGTACAGCTGGCCCGACCAGTTCACCACCACTTCCACGTAATCCTCGAAGCGCGAGGTTTCGGCCACCGCCTCGTGCGCGATCGACCGCAGCACGCCGTCGCGGCTGGCCGCCAGCTTGACGCGCTGCCAGGTTTCGGGCCGGTGGCCAAAGGTAAACATCTGCTGGCGCGTCATCACCACACGCACCGAGCGCCGCAGTTTGATGGCCGCCATCACGGCCAGCGGCAGCTGGTACTGCGGCCGCAAGCCGGCGCCAAACGCGCCGCCCACATACGGGTTGCGCACCGTGACCTCGGCTTTCGACAGGCCGAACACGCGCGAGACATACCAGCGGCTGTTCTGCGAGCTTTGCGTCTTGTCGTAGATGGTCAGATGGCCGTCGGCGGCGCGAATCACGGTCGAGGCAAACAGCTCCATCGGGTTGTGATGCTCCACGCCGCTGAAATACTGGGCGTCGATCTTGCAGTCGGCATCCTGCCAGGCCCGGGCGGCATTGCCCTTCTCGTCGGGCGGCGGCGTAAAGCCGGCCTTCAGTCCTTGCGGCTTGTGCGGCCGTGACAGGTAGTTGAGCAAGCCGGTTTCATGCGGCGTGATTTCATACCGCACCTTGACCAGGGCCGCCGCATGGCGCGCCGCCTCGAACGTCCCGGCCACCACCAGCGCCACCGGCTGGCCATTGCTGACGATCTGCTCGTCATACAGGGGCCGGAACGGCGCGCCGGCGGGGGCCGTCATGTCCTTGTAGAACAGGTCGTAACTGCGCATCTTTGGCCGGTTCAGATAGGTGATCACGTCGACCACGCCCGGCTGGGCCATCGCCGCGCTGGTGTCGAACGACACGATGCGCCCGCGCGTGACGGTGCTGTTGACCACCACGCCATGTAACAAGTCATCGGCCGAAATTTCAGCCGCATAGCGCGCCGCGCCCGTGACCTTGTCGCGCCCGTCCACGCGCGGCACCGCCGTGCCGGTCTTCACGTAGCCGGTACCGGCGTCCGCCACCGGCGTGCGCAGCTCGGGTATCAATGCCGTTGTCGCTGAACTCATGCCGCTCCCCTTGCCATCACCGTGCTGCCGTGGCCTGTATTGTCATGCGTGCCCGCCGCCGCCATCGACAGCGCGCGCACGATGGCGCGCCGCGCCATGACCATTTTAAAATCGTTGCCGCCCTGCCCCTGCGCGCCTTGCAGCAGGCGGTCGGCAAAGGCGCCGAAGCGGGCCGGATCGGGCACGCCGCGCAGCAGCGCTTCGGCTTCCTCGACGCGCCACGGCTTGTGGGCGACGCCACCGAGCGCCACCCGGCCTTCGCGGATGACGCCGTCCTCGCCGATATCGAGCATGGCGGCCACCGATACCAGCGCAAAGGCATACGAAGCGCGCTCGCGCAGTTTCAGATAGACCGCGTGCGCCGCGAACTGCGGCGCGGCCGGCAGCACGATATGCGTGATCAGTTCGTGCGGCGCCAGGTTGGTGTCGATCTGTGGCTGGTCACCGGGCAGGCGGTGAAACTCGCCAAACGGTATCGCCCGTTCACCATTGCCCGAGGCCACATGCACCACGGCGTCAAGCGCGCGCAGCGCCACGCACATGTCGGACGGGTGGGTCGCGATGCAGGAATCGCTGGCGCCCAGGATGGCGTGCTGGCGCGAAATGCCGCCGATGGCCGGGCAACCCGTGCCCGGCTCGCGCTTGTTGCACGGCACGCCGGCGTCATAGAAATAATGGCAGCGCGTGCGCTGCAGCAGGTTGCCGCCATTGCTGGCCATATTGCGGATCTGCGGCGAGGCGCCGGCCAGGATGGCCGCACTGAGCAAAGGGTAGCGCTCCTGCACCAGCGGGTGATAGGCGGTGGCCGCATTGCGCGCCAGCGCACCGAGCAACAAGCCGCCATCGCCGGTTTCTTCGATGGCGTCCAGGTCGAGGTGGTTGATATCGACCAGGCGCTGCGGCAGCATCACACGCTCCTTCATCAGGTCGACCAGGTTGGTGCCGCCGGCGATAAAGCGCGCGCCTTCGGCACGAATCTGCGTCAGGGCGGCGGCCTGGTCGAAGGGCACCACGAACGAGAGCGGGTTCATGCGGGCACCATGCCGACCGGCGCCGTGGCCGGGCCGTCCTGTGTTTCATCGGGCAGCTGCATCACGTCGGCCAGCGCCGCGACGATCTGCGGATAGGCGCCGCAGCGGCATACGTTGCCGCTCATCAGTTCGCGCACCTGGGCCCGCGTATCGGCCTGGCCTTCGGCAATCAGGCCCATGGCCGAACACAGCTGGCCCGGCGTGCAGTAGCCGCACTGAAACGCGTCATGGGCGATAAACGCCTGCTGCAGCGGATGCAGCGCAGCGCCATCGGCCATGCCTTCGACGGTGGTGATGCTGCGCCCTTCCTGCATCAGCGCCAGGGTCAGGCAGGAATTGATGCGCTTGCCGTCGACCAGCACCGTGCAGGCGCCGCACTGGCCATGGTCGCAGCCCTTCTTGGTGCCGGTCAGCGCCAGGCGCTCGCGCAGCAGATCAAGCAGGCTGACCCACGCTTCCACGTGCAGCTGGCGCTGCTGGCCATTGATGTTCAGCTTGAGGGGATACAGCGGCACCGGCGGTGCTGCGGCGGCTGGTGCGGGGGAAATCGGTGTCGCGGGCAAACGGGTATCCATGGCAAACCCTTCCAGATGAATCGTGGGGATGCCTGAATATTAAGATTGTAGCGATGGTTGTTATATGCGGTCTCGCACATATGGTCAATTCAGCGAGCGTTGCGCCAGAAAGCAGCGCCAGGCCTGTCGCGTGACAATTGCATAGATTCCACAATTAATTCGGAGCTACTATCGCTATTGTTGCCAACTTCACCAGGAACGCCCATGTCAGTCCTCAAGCCAGCCTGCACCAGCCTCGCCCTGCTGTTTACCGTCGCCGCTTCCGCCATCGAGCCCTCTTACCAACCGTTTCCGAAGGGCTACGGCTACCTGGAGCCAGCCGAAACACGCGCCCTGCAGGCGGCGGTCAAGCAAGGCGACAATGCCGTCGTGCGAGCGCACGGCTGGCGGCTATGGGCCGGCATCATGCAGCCGGCGGCCGGCCTTGACTGGCCGGTCTGGTACACCTGGCCAAACACGAGCGACGCCTTTGCCAGCAAGCCCATTTCAGCAAGTGCCGAAGTCGGCGACACGAAAATGGGCAGTGCCCCGAAGCGCCGCATGGGCCGCCTGGGCGCCAGCACCCTGCCGCCCGTCAACCTGCCGGACACCCCCGCGTACATCGTTCCGGCCCAAGTGATCAAGGCGTATCCGAACGCGATTGTCAGCACCATCGATGGGGGAAAAACCAAGCTCAGCATCCGCGACGGCATCCACTTCGCCTTTAACGGCGATATTATGATCGCGACTGAATCGCTGAGCAAGGAGGCGCTGGACTTCATCCGCGATCCGAAACAGCCGGTGTACCAAAAAAGCACGCTCGACGCCCTGTACAGCAAGGATGATCCTGACAAAAGAGTACATAACCTGAATGCGCCGGCCAGCTATGTCGTGACCAAGCATATGTATTGGCCCGTCAAGGCCAAGGGCTTGAGCGCATTGCCGGTGTGGCACAACGACTTCAGCGCAAGCTATCCGGGTTATGCCGGCTACGAAAAGTGGCACACCCTGGCTGCGATTGATCCCAGCGGCAAGCAGGTCGGGAAAATAGCGCAAGTGAGCTACCTGCATGGCGTGTTCAGGCACGACGCCACCACGCCATGGCCGACGATCACCAAGGCAGCCAGAATATACGGCCTGCAGGACTTTTATCACCACCAGGTCAGCCAGGCCGACTGGGACAGCTTCGACGAGGCCGACAAGGCCATCATCAACGCCGCCAGCTATTGGCTGAACGGTCAGCCTTTCGGCGCCGGCGATTTTCTGGTCACGGTGGCCATGCATATCAATACCAAGGAAATTCCCAGCTGGGGTCTGCAAAGCGTGTGGTGGTCGGATATACCCGACAGCATGCCATATGCGGCCAACCGCCCAGCCAACCCGCAAGCCAAAGGACCATGGAAGCATTATTTGCTGACGGAAGCCTATGGCATCCCGGAAAAAGGCAATCCGGAACTGCTGCCCGTCGCCACCAACCCGTATATTGAACTGGTCACGCACCCGGTCGCCACCAGTTGCTATACCTGCCACGCGAACGCGGGCTGGCCGAGCAGTTTTCAAGCCATGACGCCCGGCGTCACCAGTTATCAAAACCCGGCGTGCCCGAATCTGCGCGCCGCACTCAATCCTGAGAGCAGCTGCCTGGCGCCGTTCACCCTCACCGATTTCCAATGGATTATTCCTGATAGGGCGGTGAACCAATAGGACAAAGGCGGGACGCGCCCTGGGTCAGTCCCGGCGTCCTGCCCGGCACTCGCTTGTGATCAGCAACCGAGAAGGAATGTGCGCCCTTTTCAACGCTCTTCCACAAGCAAACCGCGGCTACTCTCGGGCCAGTGTCTCGGCCATGTCCGCGAGCAACGTGATATTCGCAACGATGACAAAAATCATGATGCTTGCGCCGCCCGCCGTTTCCAGTCAAACACCGGCAGATTGATACGGGTTTGCATGGTGCCGTCCCACGCCACCTGAAAGCCGGCCTCGCGCAGCGCCTCGGCGATCACTTGCCCCAGCTGTATGCCCCGTGCATCATCGTCGCCCAGGTCGCCAAACGCCAGCATCACGCCGTGGCCTTCGATGGCGCGCTCGACATCCTGGCCGTGGTAAAAGCAATAGCCCGTGTAGTGATCGTCGGGCGCGTCGGCCACCGCTTCGGCCACGTCGGCATAGCCATCGGACTTGGTGTAGCCGGCATTGGCCAGCGCGCAGATGCCACGCTCGTGCAGACCGTAAAAGACCTGGTCGAGCCGGTCGCAATCGGTGAGCTCCGACCAGCCGCGCTCGGCCTTTTGCTTCTCGCGCAGCATGGGGCCGATCAGGGAGCGCAACGCGTCGACATCGCAGTCGTCATCGACGATATCATCCATCATCTGTTCGATGTCGTCGCGCGTGTAAAAGCCCGACCACACCCACTGCCGGACGCTGTCGGCTACATGCTGTTCACTGTCGGTCATGCAGCGTTCCGTTTGACGGGTTTCAAGGCCAGCACATAGGGAATCGCGAGCGGCCCCAGCAAGGTCACCATGCACGCCATGGGCGCCGTGGCTTTCAGGTTGCGGCGCTTGGCGACCAACAGGCAGGCAACGGCCGACATCGACCAGATCAGGGCAGGAATATAGGCAGTCATGGCGCACTCCGCTAGCGTTCAGTGAAGGGCCATGCTGACATGGAACGGCTGGCGGCGCAATAGCGGTTCGACCTTCCTCGCCGCTGCACGCCGCCAGCAGCGCCATTTTCAGCTTGTCTTAAGGGGCCCGGCTACCAATGGCGGAGCGATTTCTGGCGCTGTGCGACCAGTGTGCCGGCAGTCAGCAGCCTGGCGTCGAGCACAACGCTGCCCTGCCCGGCCGCTTTCCAATGATTGTTTTCCTGGCGTAGCATCTGGTAACACACTGCGCCCGGCCGGCATCCGGCGATCAGTGCTGGCCGATCTTGGTGATCTTCAGCGAATTGGTGCCGCCCACTTTGCCCATCGGCTCGCCCCAGGTAACCACCACGGTATCGCCTTTCGACACCACCTTGTGCTCGACCAGCAGCTGTTCCGCCTGTTTCAGGACCTTGTCGCGGTCGGTGCCCGATTCCAGGCTGATGGTGCTGACGTTGCGGTACAGGGCCAGCTTGCGACGGGTCGTCACGCTCGGAGTCAGCGCCACGATGGGGATGTCGATATTGCAGCGGCTCATCCACAGGGCGGTCGAGCCCGATTCCGTCAGGGTGGCAATCGCCTTTACGCGCAGGTGATACGCCGTAAACAGGGCGCCATAGGCGATCGACTGGTCGATGCGGGTAAAAGTGGCGTTCAGGAAATCGGCGTCGAGCTTCACGGTGTCCCATTTTTCGGCGTCCAGGCAGATGGCGGCCATCGCTTCGACGGTTTCGATCGGATAGCGGCCCGAAGCCGTTTCAGCCGAGGTCATCACGGCGTCGGTGCCGTCGAGCACGGCGTTGGCCACGTCGGAGACCTCCGCGCGGGTCGGCACGGCGTTGACGATCATCGATTCCATCATCTGCGTGGCGGTAATCGCCAGTTTATTGGACACGCGCGCCATCTTGATCATGCGCTTTTGCAGGGCCGGCACGGCTGCATTGCCCACTTCCACCGCCAGGTCGCCACGCGCGACCATGATGCCGTCGGAGGCGTCGAGGATTTCCTGCAGCGCCGGAATCGCTTCGGCGCGCTCGATCTTGGCGATCATCATCGGCTTGTGGTCCCACGCTTCGCCGGCGATATTGGCCAGCTGGCGCGCCATCACCATGTCGGTGGCGTTTTTCGGGAACGATACGGCCACGTAGTCGGCCTGGAAGCTCATGGCGGTCTTGACGTCTTCCATGTCTTTCGCCGTCAGCGCCGGCGCAGACAGTCCCCCGCCCTGGCGGTTGATGCCCTTGTTGTTCGACAGTTCGCCGCCGATCTTCACGGTGGTGTGGATTTCGCTGCCGACGACCTTGTCGACCGTCAGCACGATCAGGCCGTCATTCAACAGCAGCACGTCGGCGGCGCGCAGGTCGCGCGGCAGTTCCTTGTAGTCCAGGCCGCAGCGTTCCTGGTTGCCCAGTTCACCGTTTTCGCCCCATTTCGCGTCCAGGATAAATTTGTCGCCTTTTTCCAGGAAAATCTTGCCTTCCTCAAACTTGCCGACGCGAATTTTCGGGCCTTGCAAGTCGGCCATGATGGCCACTTCGCGGCCGCACAGGGCCGCCGCTTCACGCACCATGCGCGCGCGGTCGATATGGTCCTGCGCCTTGCCGTGCGAAAAATTCAGGCGCACCACGTCGACGCCGGCCTTGAACATGCGCACCAAGGTGTCGATGTCGTTGGAGGCAGGGCCGATGGTGGCGACAATCTTGGTCGCGCGTTGCTGGGTTTGCAGAGTCATTGTGTGCTTTCTATAAAAGGTCATACGGCGGCCAGCCTCGTGGGCTGGCCGATTACACTGTTGGGGAGATAAAACTTAGCCGCTGTTGCGCAAGCCGGCCGCAATACCATTGATCGACAGATGAATGCCGGTACGCGCGGCCGCATCCTGCTTGCCTTCGCGGAAGCGCTTGAGCAATTCCACCTGCACGTGATTGAGCGGATCGATATACGGGAAGCGGTGGCGGATCGAGCGCTGCAGCAGCGGGTTGGCTTGCTGCAGTTCTTCCTGGCCCGTAATCAGTTTCAGGGCGTCCAGCGTGGCAGCGTATTCGGCGCGGATGCGCGTGAAAATCGCCGTGCGCAGGGCTTCGTCCTTGACCAGCTCGGCATACTTGCCGGCAATCGCGATATCGCTCTTGGCCAGCACCATGTCCATGTTCGACAGCAGGGAAGTGAAGAACGGCCAGTCCTGGTACATGCCGCGCAGCAGTTCGGCGCCGGTGTCCGGATGGGCTTTGACATAGGCTTGCACGGCCGAACCGAAGCCGAACCAGCCCGGCAGCATCAAGCGGCATTGGGCCCAGCTCAGCACCCACGGAATCGCGCGCAGGTCTTCGATCGAGGTCGATTTCTTGCGCGAAGCCGGGCGGCTGCCGATATTGAGGGCGGCAATCTCGGCAATCACGGTCGATTCCCAGAAATACTGCTCGAAGCCTTCGGTGCCGTACACCAGCTCGCGGTAGGCGTTCAGGGCCGTACCCGACAGTTCTTCCATCGCGGCCAGGTGGCCCGCGCCAGCCGACGCCTTGGGCTGCAGCTGCG
This sequence comes from Janthinobacterium psychrotolerans, assembly GCF_001677885.1. Taxonomy (GTDB): domain Bacteria; phylum Pseudomonadota; class Gammaproteobacteria; order Burkholderiales; family Burkholderiaceae_D; genus Janthinobacterium; species Janthinobacterium psychrotolerans. The sequence goes on from NZ_LOCQ01000056.1 coordinate 215,613, forward strand.
CCTGCGGCAGCAGGGTCGACTGGATGGTGGCGGCCACCAGCACTTCCAGGTTGCGGCGCCCCACTTCCGGGTTCGCATACTTGGCGGTAATGACTTCGCCCTGCTCGGTCAAACGGATCTGGCCTTGCACGGCGCCGGCCGGCTGGGCCAGGATGGCTTCATAGCTGGGGCCACCACCACGGCCAACCGAACCGCCGCGGCCATGGAACAGGCGCAGCTTGACCTGGTGTTCCCTGAACACATTGACCAGTTCGATCTCGGCCTTGTACAGTTCCCAGCCCGAAGTGAGGAAACCGCCGTCCTTGTTGCTGTCCGAATAGCCCAGCATGACTTCCTGCTGGCGGCCGCGCGAAGCGAGCAGGCCGCTGTAGAACGGCAGGCCAAAGGCGCGCGCCATGATGGCCGGGCCAGCGCGCAAGTCGTCTATGGTTTCGAACAGCGGGATGATATTGACATCGACTTCCAGACTGTCCTGGCGCAGCAGGCCCGCTTCCTTGAGCAGCAGCGCCACTTCCAGCAGGTCCGAAACGCTGGCCGCCTTCGAGATGATGCAGTTCGGCACCGACTCGCGGCCGTATTTCAGGTGCGCGTCGCGCACGCCGCGGAAAATGGCGAGTTCGCCCGTTGTTTCTTCCGAGTATTGCGCAAACGGCGACATCAGCAGGCGCGGCGACGACAATTCCTTGAGCAGCAAGGCGATGCGCGCTTCCTCGTCCAGCTCAAGGTAGACCAGGCCAGGCTGCACGCCGGCAAACAGCTCGCCGACCACCCGTTCATGCACGTCGGAATTCTGGCGCAGGTCCAGCGGCGCCAGCGAAAAGCCGAACACTTTTACCGCACGGCGCAGCTGGCGCAGGCGGCCACGGGCCAGCGCGCGCAGGCCGTTGCCGGCCAGCGAATGATGCACCACGTCCAGGTCGGCCAGCAGCTCGGCTGCCGAGGCATACGGCGTGACGCCGTCGGCCTGCTTGCCTTTGCCGCACAGAACAAAACGCGCCGCTTCCGCGCGCGCCACCACACCATGCAGGGCGCGGCGGTACGGTTCGTCCGCATGGTGCGGCGAAGCATCGGCAGAGCGTTCGGCCAGCGCCCGCAAGTCGTCGCTGCAGCCATTGAGTTTTTGCGCCAGCGACAGTTGCGAAGCGAGCTTGCGCAATTCTTCCAGGTAAAAACCGAAGACCTTGCTGGCCTGCTGCTGCAAGGTGCTGCGCAGGATATCGGCCGTCACGAACGGGTTGCCGTCGCGGTCGCCGCCGATCCAGCTGCCGACTTTCATAAAATTGGGTAATTCGGTGTCTTCCCAGCGCGCATCGCGCTGCGCCAGCATGGTTTCCAGCGACGAGTACAGCTGCGGCAGTTCGCGCAAGATCGTATGGTCGTAGAAGGACAGGCCGTTTTCCACTTCGTCCATCACCGACAGCTTGGTGGTGCGCAGCAGGCGCGTCTGCCATAGTGTCACGATGCCGCGCCCCAGCGCTTCCTCGTTCTGTTCGGCTTCCTCGGGCGTCATCTGCACGCGGTCGCGTTCGTTCAGCAGGCGCGCGATGGCCAGCTGGCAGTTCTGGATGCTCTTGCGCTGCACTTCGGTCGGGTGCGCCGTAAACACCGGGCTGACAAAGGCGTCTTCAAAAAACGTTTCCAGCGCATCGGCCTGGCCGGCGTCAAATACATTGCCGACCGCATGGCGCAAGCTGCCCTGGCGCGGCGGCGAGCCGGCGATCAGGTGGGCGCGCGTGCGACGGATATGGTGCTGGTCTTCGGCAATATTGGCCAGCAGCGAGAAATAGCTGAAGGCGCGTATCAGTTGCGTGGTTTCTTCCTGCGACATGCTTTCGAGCGCGTCGGACAATTGCGCGCGCGCCGTTTCGTCGTGATCGCGGCGGAAACGGATCGCCAGCTGGCGCACGTTTTCGATGCCGTCGAAGGCGGCGTCACCCAATTGACTGCGGATGGCGTCGCCCAGCAGGCGGCCCAGCTGGCGGATATCGCTGCTGAGCAATTCGTCTTTTACTTCATTCATTTGCATGGTATGTCTTCCCGGGGCAGCCACCAGCGGACTGCAACTGTTTGCCGATTGATTGCGTTTATGCGATTTCCATCAAGAAAATTGCATTCCTAAATTTGTAGTAAATTTACCTCAATGCCCTGGCATCTCCTTCATTCTGCGCCCTTTCCCATGCAAAAAAGGGGTCTACAGGGCTTGCTGCCTGTTTGCCTGTCGGTTCGCACTCCAACAATATGAAAATTTACTACGCATTTAGCCGAAATGCAATCTGCTTTTATCGCCAGGTCCATGAAAACGACGTTCTTTTGCTGTATGCTGGCGCCAGAAACAAGGATGTATTTCACATCTTTAACAAGCTGACCTGCCATGCGACTGACCGCCTATACCGACTATACCCTGCGTACCCTGATGTACCTGGGCGCCAACCGCGACCGGCTGGTCACCATCCAGGACATCGCCGACCTGCATCTGATTTCGAAAAACCATCTGATGAAAGTGGTGCACCAGCTGGGACTGTCGGGCATCGTGGAAACCGTGCGTGGCCGCAACGGCGGGCTGCGCCTGGCGCGCGAGCCGTCCGAGATCAATATCGGCACCGTGGTGCGCGAGACGGAAAGCGATTTTTTCATGGCCGAGTGTTTTAACAAGGACAACAATACCTGTCCGCTGACACCGGACTGCAAACTGAAATCGGCGCTGGGCCAGGCGACCGGCGCCTTCCTGGCCGTGCTCGACCAGGTGACGCTGGCGTCCATCCTGGCGCCGGCGCCGGCCGCGCTGGCCGGCGTGATCGCCTTGAAACTGGAACACTGAGGCGGCAGTTCAGGATCTGGCGGGCCTGGCCAGCAATGTCAACAGCGCATCGAAGTCAACCGGCTTGACCAGGTGATGGTCAAAGCCGGCATCGAGCGCCCGCTGCCGGTCTTCGGCCTTGCCGTAGCCGGTCAGCGCCAGCAGCCGCGCCTGGGCGATCTCGGCGCTGGCACTGGCGCGCAGGCGCCGCGCCACTTCATAGCCATCCATGCCGGGCAGGCCGATATCGAGGATGTACACCTGGAAGCGCCGCACTTGCGCCAGGCGCAACACGGACGCGCCGTCGTGGGCGATCGTCACGTCGAAACCGCGCGCGCGCAGCAAGGCGCCCAGCATGTGGGCGCCATCGACATGGTCGTCCAGCAGCAGCAAGCTCGGCAAATTTGTGTTCGCCAGTGGCGCCGCTTCTGCCGCACCGGCCTGCGGCGCGCTGTCCTGCGCCGGCGCAGACGATACCGGCAGGCAGACGGTCAGGGTGCTGCCCTGGCCCAGCCCGGCGCTATGGGCCTGCACACTGCCGCCATGCAGTTGCGCAATCCTCTGCACCAGCGCCAGGCCCAGCCCCAGGCCGCCCTGGGCGCGGTCCGGCGTGCGCTCGGCTTGCACGAACAGTTCGAACACATGCGGCAGCAGATCGGGGGTCATGCCGATGCCATCGTCGCCGACAATAATGCAAGCCTGCCCCTGCGCCAGCTGCAGCGACATGCTCAGATGCCCGCCGAGTGCCGTGTATTTGGCCGCATTGCCCAGCAGGTTGGCCACCACCTGTACCAGCCTGGTCCGGTCGCCATGCACCAGCACCGGCGCTGGCGGCAAGACCAGCGCCAGCTGGTGGCGGCGCGCCTCGATGGACGGGCGCACCTGTTCGATGGCGCCGTGCAGCACCTCGCGCAGGTCGATCACGCGCCGGTCCAGCTGCACCAGGCCGCGCGTGACGCGCGACACGTCGAGCAAATCGTTGACCAGGTTGGTCAAATGGCGCACCTGGCGCTGGATCACGCCGGCCGACTTTTGCACGCGTTGCGGATCGGCCGCGCCAAACATCAGCAGTTGCGCCGCGCTGCTGATGGGCGCGAGCGGATTGCGCAGCTCGTGCGCCAGCATGGCCAGGAATTCATCCTTGCGCACGCCCAGCCGGCGCAGTTCCTCCTCGGCCCGCTTTTGATCGTCGATATCGGTGCAGGTGCCCATCCAGCGCGTGATGCCGCCAAGGTGGTCGCGGATCGGCAAGGCACGCCCCAGCACCCAGCGGTAAATGCCGCTGTGGTGGCGCAAACGGTACTGGATTTCATACACCTTGCCGCTGGCCAGGCAGGCATGCCAGGCGTCCCAGGCACGCGCGCGGTCGTCGGGATGAAAAATATCGTTCCAGCCCATGCCATTGGTCGAGCCGTTCGGCACGCCCGTGTAGCGGTACCACTGCTCGTTGTAGTAATCGTGGTAGCCGTCCGGCAAGGTTGACCACACCATCTGCGGCATGGCGTCGGTAATGATGCGAAACTTCGCTTCGCTCTGGCTCAGCGCGGCCTCACTGCGTGCGCGCTCGGCGGCAATGCGGATGCGCGCCGCCACTTCCTTGATCAGCACCAGTTCTTCCGCCGTCCAGTGCCGTTCGCGCCTGTCGTTGACGAACAGCACGGCCACCAGCGCACCATCCTCCACCACCGGCACATGGACAAAGGCGGCCGCATCGCGCGCGCGCAGGTGCGCCGCCAGGGGCGCCGTGCGCGGATCGTGATCGACATTGGCAATGGCGATGAAACGATCGCGCCTGAGCTCGTCGACCAGCGCGCCATAACCGCGCAAGGCGTTGCTGCCGGCCAGGCTGTCGACGCCCGGCGCGCACCAGTCGCGCACGACGCCCAGGGTATCGGCGGCCAGGTTGAGGGTGCCGTAGCCGACCCGGCTGGCGCCCAGCGCCTCGCCCAGGATGGCCGATGCCGCGTGGCCGATGTCGCCCTCACCCTTCAGGTTGCGCAGCGCTTCGGCCAGATTGGCCAGCACATCGCGCAAGGTGTTCTTGCGCGGCAGATAAAAGTCGGTCAGCTCCTCGACCGTGTGCATGATCCAGGCAACGGCGCCATCGGCATCGAGCACGGGCGCGTTCTGGATTTTCCAGTAGCGCGCCTGGTAGTCTGTGCCATTGGCTTCGGTGGCGATGTCATAGCGCTGCAACTCCATCTTGTCCGGGCGCGCGGTGGCGCACACGCGCAGCAGCGAGGCGCGCAGGTTGGCGACGCCGTCGGCGTGCGGATCAGCGGGATTGCCGGGAAAGGCGTGGAACACATTGCGCCCCACCACATCGGCAACACGGCGCCCGGACAGGCGCAGATAGGCGGCATTGGCGGTAACGATGGTCATTTGTGGCGTCATTACCACACACGGTGTGGGCATGGCCTGCAGAAACGGCTCGAAACCCAGGAGACCTTCCGTGGGCGGACGCTGCGGCAAGGCGGCGTCACAGGGGAAGGTCGGGGGCGTATCCATACAACATCGGGCTCCAGTCAGAGGTAGCCGGGGACTATGCCATGATTACTGATGAGCTGGGCGTTTATTTGGAGGCCATGAAAAAAGCCGGTGCTTGCGCACCGGCCTGCCCTGCTTCCTTCACTGCGCCTCAGATCAGTGCGCGCTGGCGCCCGCCGCGCCGATGCCCGTTTCCGAACGCATTTGCTGCGCCTCGTAGCCGGCGCGGTCGATGCGCGCGCGCGGGCTCTTGTCGAGGATGGAGAACAGCCAGATGCCGACGAAACCGGCCGTCATCGAGAACAGCGCCGGCGAAGCGTAGGGGAACAGCGCTGCCGGATGGCCCAGCACGTCGACCCACACCGATTTCGACACCACCGTCAGGCCGACCGCCGTGATCAAACCGAGGAAGCCGCCGATGGTGGCGCCGCGCGTGGTGCAGTCTTTCCACAGCACCGACATGAACAGCACCGGGAAGTTGGCCGAGGCGGCAATCGCAAACGCCAGCGAGACCATGAAGGCGATGTTCTGCTTTTCAAAGGCGATGCCCAGCACGACGGCGATAATGCCCAGCACGATGGTGGTCACGCGCGACACTTTCAGTTCGTTCGCACCGGTGGCCTTGCCCTTCTTGATGACGGTGGCGTACAGGTCGTGCGAGACGGCCGAGGCGCCCGACAGGGTCAAACCGGCCACCACGGCCAGGATGGTGGCAAACGCCACGGCCGACATAAAGCCCAGGAACACATTGCCGCCGACCGCCTTGGCCAGGTGCACGGCCGCCATGTTGTTGCCGCCCAGCAGTTTGCCGGCCGCATCCTTGAATTCGGGATTGGTGCTGACCAGCACGATGGCGCCAAAACCGATAATGAAGGTCAGGATATAGAAATAGGCGATCCAGGTGGTGGCCCAGAACACCGATTTGCGCGCTTCCTTGGCGCTCGGCACGGTGAAGAAACGCATCAGGATGTGCGGCAGGCCAGCCGTGCCGAACATCAGCGCCATGCCGAAGGAGATGGCCGAAATCGGGTCCTTGATAAAGCTGCCCGGACCCATGATGGCTTCCTTGGTGGCGTGCACGTCGACCGACCTGGCAAACAGCGCTTCGGGGCTGAAGTTGAACTGCGCCAGCACGGCAATGGCCATGAAGCTGGCGCCGCCGAGCAGCATCACCGCCTTGATGATCTGTACCCAGGTGGTGGCCGTCATGCCGCCAAACAGCACGTAGATCATCATCAGGGTACCGACCAGCACCACGGCGATCCAGTATTCGAGGCCGAACAGCAGCTTGATCAATTGGCCGGCGCCGACCATCTGCGCGATCAGGTAAAAGGCGACCACCACCAGAGTGCCCGATGCCGAGAAAATGCGGATCGGCGCCTGCTTGAAGCGGTAGGCGGCGACGTCGGCAAAGGTATAGCGGCCCAGGTTGCGCAGGCGCTCGGCCATTAAAAAGGTGATGATGGGCCAGCCGACCAGGAAGCCGATGGCGTAGATCAGGCCATCATAGCCATTCAGAAAGACGGCGGCGGAAATGCCGAGGAACGATGCGGCCGACATATAGTCGCCGGCGATCGCCAGGCCGTTCTGGAAACCGGTGATGCCGCCACCGGCCGTGTAGAAGTCCGAGGCCGACTTGGTTTTCGCGGCCGCCCATTTGGTGACGAACAGGGTAAAGATGACGAACACGGCGAACATGATGATCGCGGTCCAGTTGGTCGGCTGCTGCACCGCCTGGCCCAGGTCGGCGCCGGCGGCCATGACCGCGCCGCTGCCGCCTGACAAAGTCAATCCTGCCAGGGCGCGCCGGAACTGCCGGACGGCGCTCATACCTGCACCCGCTTGGCGATGGCGGCCGTCAGCTCGTCGAACTGCTTGTTGGCGCGGCTGACATAGATGCCGGTCACCACCACCGTGAAGACGATCACGAACAGGCCGATCGGCATGCCCCAGGTCATCACGCCGGCGCCCGTTTTCGAGGCGAGAAATTCCTTGTTGAAGGCGATCAGCAGGATGTAGCCGTAATAGACCACCATCATGGCGGCCGTCAGCCACCAGCCGAACGTCGAACGTACCTTGACCAGCTTGTGATAATTGGGGTCGCCCTTGATTTTTTGAACCAGATCGTCTTGCATTTTGTTGCCTCCATTTATATGAAACCATGCTCTTTTGTTTCGAGCTTGGCTACCACAATAAAGGGCGAGGCTTACCCGCCCCTTACGGCGGGCGGCATTTCGACATTTCAGTTCAGGGCGGACGCGGGACCGAAAAACTCATGGTGGGTCTGGTTTTCCGGCACGCCCAGTTCGCGCAGGTAGCCCTTTACGGCGCGCATGAACGGCTGCGGTCCCAGGAAATACGCATCGACATCGCGCGAGGCGGGCAGCCATTGCGCCAGCTGCGCCTTGCCCAGCAGGCCGACGGCGTCCGGCGCATGTTCGGGCCCGCCATGTTCCGCATAGCAGTAATGGCGTTTCAGTTGCGGATGCCGCGCCGCCAGTGCGTCGATCTGCGCGCGAAACGCATGCACGCCATGGTTGCGTGCCGCATGGATAAAGTGCACCGGGCGCTTGCCGCGCAGGGCCTGCGTCAACATGGCCAGGGTCGGCGTGATGCCGACGCCGCCCGAAATGAGCACCAGCGGCTTGTCGCCGTCGGCCAGCACGAACTGGCCCGACGGCGGCGTCAGTTGCACCACGCCGTCCAGGTGTACCTGGTCATGCAAATAATTCGATACCTTGCCGCCCGGCTCGCGCTTGACGCTGATGCGGTAGGTCTGGCCATTGCTGGCGGCCGACAGCGAATACTGGCGCCGCATCGGCACGCCGTCGACATTGACCACCACGCCGATATACTGGCCCGGCGCAAACGCCAGCACCGCCTTGCCGTCCACCGGCGCCATCAGGAACGAGGTGATTTCTTCGCTCTCCGCCACCTTGCCGACCACCTGAAAATCGCGCGCGCCACTCCAGCCGCCGGGCGCACTGGCCTGTTGCCGGTAGATGCGCCCTTCTTCGCCGGCCAGGATCTCGGCCAGCTGGCCGTAGGCCGCGCCCCAGGCGTCGATCACGGCGTCGGTCGCCACCTCCTCGCCCAGCACTTCGCGGATCGCCTTGAGCAGGCTGGCGCCTACCAGTGGATAGTGCTCGGCGCGGATCTGCAGCGCCACGTGCTTGTTGACGATGGTGGCGACCAGGCCGCCCAGGGCGTCGAGCCGGTCGATATTGCGCGCATAGGCCAGCACGCCGTTGGCCAGCGCGCGCTGCTGCTCGCCGCTGTGCTGGTGCGCCTGGTTAAAGTACGGCAGAACTTCCGGATAATCGCGGAACAGGCCCTGGTAAAAGTGGCGGGTCAGCGCTTCGCCGCCCTGCTCGAGGATCGGCACGGTGGCGCTAACGATGTCGCGTTGTGGCTGGGTCAGCATGAAAAACTCCTGTAATGAGGTGGATAGCTATGTGGATTCAGATGGCTTCGACGGCCGGATACAGTTCGGTCTCTTCGCGGCGCATGCGCTGGTACAGCGCGTGCAACACCAGATTGGCTTCGCTGCGGAAGGCGTCAGGCTCCTGCGCCAGCCGCACGGCCGTATTCCAGCGCCCGGCAAAGGCCAGGTAGTCGCCGGCGATGCCTTGCATCTCCGTTTCGTACTGGCGGCCCAGGCGTGCCACCCTGGCCACGCCGCACGCCTGCACGGCCGGATACAGCACGCGCTGCTCGACAGCCAGGTGCAGCTTGACCAGGCCGCTCATGGCGACGACCTGTTCGGCGATCGCCTGCGCCTGCGCCGCCACGCCGCTGCGCGCCAGGGTACGCAGCTGGTCGATGGCCGACAGGATGGCCACGTGTTCATGTTTGAATTTATCGATATTCATGGTGGTTTCCGCGGTAGAAGTGCCGCCAGTGTAGCGCCTTGCGCTTAAACATGCAAATTACATGCATGTTTTAAGCCGCAGCCGGCCACGCCGGCTTGCGGCGTGCATTGTCAGTCGTCGGGAATTTCGAGGCGCAGCGGCCGCGTGCCGATGCGCGCGCCCGTCACCTCATCGATCACCACCGGCTTGACCTCGGCGCCGGTGGCCACGTCGAGCATGCGCGACAGCCGGCCTTCGCAGCGGTGCCGCCGGCCCCACTCGCCCAGCATCACCAGCACCGGCAGCAGATCGCGCCCGGCGTCTGTCAGCCGGTACTCTTCGCGCGTCGTTTCGGAATAGCGATGTTTTTCCAGCAGCCCTTCCTGGGTCAGGCTGGCCAGGCGGCGCGTCAGCATGGTCGGCACGATGCCGAGGTGCTTGCGGAACTGGTCGAAACGCGTGAGGCCAGCATGCGCGTCGCGCAGGATCAACAGGCTCCAGGCGTCGCCGAACACGGCCAGGCTGCGGGCGATGGGACACGCCCCTGTGGTGGAATTATTTTCAGTAATCATGGCGAGCGTTTACTTTTACTTTCAAAAAGATAGTAATATTCGTACTGAAAAGATAGTAACACGAACCGGTTCGTCGCACCAACCATCACCATCAGGAGTCATTCATGCAGCAAGCAAGCCACCGCGTCGCCATTGTCACCGGCGCCTCTTCCGGCATCGGCCAGGCCACCGCCCGGCATCTGGCCAGGGTCGGCTATCAGGTGTTCGGCACCAGCCGCCGCCCCGCCGGCAACGGAGGCCAGCCCTTCGAGATGCTGGCGCTCAACGTCACCAGCGACGACTCGGTCGAGGCGCTGGTCAGGGAAGTGATGCGACGCGCCGGCCGCATCGACCTGCTGGTCAATAACGCCGGCTTCGGCGTGGCGCCGGCCGCCGCCGAGGAAAGCTCGCTGGACCAGGCGCGCGCCATCTTCGACACCAATTTTTTCGGCCTGGTGCGCATGACGCGTGCGGTGGCGCCGCACATGCGTGCGCAAGGCAGCGGCCATATCATCAATATCGGCTCGGTGCTGGGCTTTTTGCCGATGCCTTACATGGCCCTGTATTCGGCCAGCAAACACGCGGTGGCCGGCTATTCGGAAGCGCTCGACCATGAACTGCGCACGATGGGCGTGCGCGTGTCGGTGGTGGAACCCGCCTATATCAATACGCCGTTCGACGCCAACCTGATGGCGCCCGACGCGCCGCTGGCGGCCTACCGGGCCATCTGCGAAAAGGTCGAACAGCGTGTCAGGCAGGTGCTGGTCGGCGCCGATGGCCCCGAGGTGGTGGCCGAGATCATCGTCAAGGCGGCTGGCGCGCGCAAGCACCAGCTGCGCTACGCGCCGGGCCTGGCCAAGCGCATGCGGCTGCTGCGCCGCTATGCGCCGGCCAGCGTGCTCGACGCGGGTGTGCGCAAAGACCTGCGGCTGGAGGGCTGAACATGCAAGCCTATCTGCTCGAAGCCTATGGCAAACAACAGCAACTGCGCCTGGCCCGGGTGGCCGAACCGGTGCTGGCCGACGACGAGGTGCTGGTGCAGGTGCATGCGGCCGGCGTCAACCTGCTCGACGCGAAAATCAGGAATGGCGAATTCAAGCTGATCCTGCCCTACAAGGTGCCGCTGGTGCTGGGCCACGATGTGGCCGGCACGGTGCTGCAGGTGGGCGCGACGGTCACCGGCTTCGCAGTCGGCGACGAGGTCTATGCGCGCCCCGGCGACATGCGCATCGGCGCGTTTGCCGAGCGCATCGCCGTCAAACAGGATGCGCTGGCCAGCAAGCCTGCGACCCTGACGATGGAACAGGCGGCGTCCCTGCCGCTGGTGGGCCTGACGGCCTGGCAGGCGCTGGTCGGCCTTGCCAGGCTGCGGCCAGGGCAAAAAGTGTTTATCCAGGCCGGTTCCGGCGGCGTGGGCAGCTTTGCCATCCAGCTGGCCAAGCACCTCGGTGCGTTTGTCGCCACCAGCACCAGCGCCGCCAACGCGGCCTGGGTCAAGGAACTGGGCGCCGACCTGGTGATCGACTACAAAAAAGACGATATCGCCGCCGTGCTGCGCGACTACGACGTGGTGCTGCACAGCCAGGACAGCGCGACCTTGCGCAAGTCGCTGGGCGTGCTCAAGCCGGGCGGGCGCCTGATCTCGATTTCCGGCCCGCCCGATCCGGCCTTTGCGCACAAGCTCGGTGCGCCATGGCTGGTGAAACTGGTGGTGCGGCTGCTGAGCGCCGGCGTGCGCCGCCAGGCGCGCCGGCGCCAGGTTGATTATGACTTCCTGTTCATGCGCGCCGACGGCGCTCAGCTGCGCCAGATCGCCGAACTGGTCGACGCGGGTGCGATCCGGCCGGTGATCGACCGCGTGTTCCCGTTCGAGCTAACGCCGCAGGCGCTGGCCCATGTCGAGAGCGGCCGCGCCAAAGGCAAGGTGGTGATCGCCATGCAAAACTGAGTTTTTCAGGAGCGATGCGAAAAACAGCGCTCCTTTGCTGCAATGTACACAATAGAACCTCAAAAACCGGCTGGCGCGGCCTATAATCCGATTGCGCCTGATTGTGTCCCGGCGCCGCCATGCAAGGCGGCGTTGACGGGACAAACGGCATACCCAACATGACAGCCAAGGACAAGCATGAACACAGTAAGCGGCACTGGCCAGGCCAGGCAACTGGCCGGCATGATCAGCCAACACCATACCCAATTGCTGGAAGGCTGGATGGCCGACCTGATCGGCAGGCTGATGCGCCGTGACAAGATCGCTGAAAACGAACTGCGCCAGCAGGCGGCGCAATTTCTGCCCTCGCTGGCCGGCGCACTGGAAAGCAGCGACTCGTTCGACATCGAAGCGCGCGCCTGGGATGATACGCGCCAGTTGCTGACCGAAATTTCGCAGTCGCGCGTGCGCCAGGGCTATTCGCCGATCGACACCGCCAGCTTTATCTTCTCGCTCAAGGAACCGCTGTTCGGCTACCTGCGCACGGCGCTGGACGACACGCCGCAGCAGCTGAGCGAGGCCATTGTCGGCACCAGCATCCTGTTCGACAAGCTGGGCCTGCTGACCATCGAAATCTATCAAAAAGCGCGCGAGCAGGTCATCATGCGCCAGCAGCAGGAATTGCTGGAGCTGTCCACGCCGGTGGTGCAACTGTGGAAAAACGTGCTGGCCCTGCCGCTGATCGGCACCCTGGACAGCGCCCGCACCCAGGTGGTGATGGAAAGCCTGCTGCAGAAAATCGTCGACACCGGCGCCCTGATCGCCATCATCGACATCACCGGCGTGCCCACCGTCGACACCCTGGTCGCCCAGCACCTGCTGAAAACCATCGCCGCGGCCCGCCTGATGGGCGCCGACTGCATCATCAGCGGCATCCGTCCGCAGATCGCGCAAACCATCGTGCACCTGGGCGTGAACCTGGAAGACGTGATCACCAAGGCCACCCTGGCCGACGCCTTCGTGGTGGCCCTGAAGCGCACCGGTTCGACCATCACCTATTCGAAGCAGGCAGACTGAGACGCCCATGGAAAGAATTCCCATTTTACGCATGGGCCGGCTGCTGCTGGTCACGATCCAGGTGGACATGCATGACCGCCTGGCCATGACCTTGCAGGACGACCTGACGGCGCGCATCGTCAAGGACCGCGCCACGGGCGTGCTGATCGACATTTCCGCGCTCGACATCGTCGACTCCTTTATCGGCCGCATGATCAGCAATACGGCCGCGATGGCCAAGATCCTCGACGCGCGCACGGTGGTGGTCGGCATGCAGCCGGCCGTCGCCATCACGCTGGTCGAACTGGGCCTGACGCTCGAAGGCGTGAGCACGGCGCTGAACGTGGAACTGGGCATCAAGCTGCTGGAACGGGGCAGCCTGTGGGATTGAGGGCGCGTGAGCGCGCAACCATTGCGAGTGCGCAATGAGCGGTCCCGGCGAAGCGCAGGTGCTGCCCCTGCACACGGATGAAGACGTGGTGCGGCTGCGCAAGCAGGTCCGTGAAAGCATGATCGCCATGCGCTTCGGGCTGGTCGAGCAGACCAAGTACATCACGGCGGCCAGCGAACTGGCGCGCAATGTGCTGCGCTATGGCGGCGGCGGCGAGGGCCGCATCGATTATCTGCGCGACGGCAGCCGCCAGGGCCTGGAACTGAGTTTCAGCGACCAGGGCCCCGGCATCGCCGACATTGCCCTGGCGCTGTCGGACGGCTATACCAGTGGCGGCGGACTGGGACTGGGTCTGGGCGGCGCCAAGCGCCTGTCCGATGAATTCCGGATCGACACCACCCCCGGTGCCGGCACCACCGTCACGATCGTGAAATGGAAGCTGTTTTGAACCTCGCCGTATCTTCGCCTGAGCTCTCGCCTGAGGCCTTCAGGCAGCAACGCTTCCCTGTCGGAGAACCGAGCGAAATCGCGGCCGCGCGCCGCGCCGGCAACATGCTGGCGCGGCGCATCGGTTTTGACGATGTGCGCACCGGCCAGCTGGCCATCGTCATCAGCGAAGCGGCCACCAATATCGTCAAGCACGCAGGCCACGGCGAGCTCCTGCTGCGCAAGGTCACGCGCGGCGCCATCCACGGCATCGAGGTGCTGGCCATCGACAAGGGGCCGGGCATGCGCAACGTGGCCCAGTACCTGCAGGACGGCCATTCCACGGCCGGCACCTATGGCGTGGGCCTGGGCGCGATCGGCCGGCTGAGCCAGGAGTTCGACCTGTATTCGCTGCCGGGCATGGGGACGGTGCTGATGATGGTGGTATGGGGCGCGACGGCCAACGCCGAAGTCCCCGCCGATCCCGGCTGGCAGGTTGGCGCCGTCTGCCTGCCTCTGGCGTCCGAGGAAGTGAGCGGCGACGCCTGGAATGTGGTCTTCGAAGGCCATGAAATGAGCCTGATGATGGCCGATGGCCTGGGCCATGGCCCACATGCGGCCGAAGCGTCCGAGACCGCCAGCGCGCTGCTCGAGACCTGTGCTCCCGGCCTGGCGCCGCTGCCCGGCAGCTTTCTGAAACTGGCGCATGCCGCGCTGGCCGGCACGCGCGGCGCGGCGATGGCGCTGGCCCATGTCGACCGCGAACGGCGCGAACTGCGCTTTGCCGGCGTGGGCAATATCGCCGCCTGTGCGTTCGAAGACGGACGCTGCCGCCACCTGCTGTCGCATAACGGCATTGTCGGCAGCAATCTGCGCAAGGTGCAGGAATTCCAGCATCCGTGGCAAAGCGGCAGCTTGCTGGTGATGCACTCGGACGGCCTGCACACACGCTGGGATCTGGACCAGTACCCCGGCCTGTCGCGCTGCCACCCGGCCCTGATCGCCGCCGTGCTGTACCGCGATTTTTCGCGCGGGCGCGACGACGTCGGCGTGGTGGTGCTGCGCGAGCACCAGGCCGGCGAGGCACCGGCGGAGGCGGCATGAGCCAGCGCATCCTGACGGCGGTGATCGGCAATGAACTCGACGTGGTCGGCGCGCGCCAGCGTGCGCGCCAGATCGCCGCCCTGTGCGGCTTCGGCGTGCAGGACCAGGTACGCATCGCCACGGCGGTATCGGAACTGGCGCGTAACGTGTACAACTACGCCGGCAGCGGCAAGATTCATTTCGCCATCGACGGCAGCACGGCGCCGCAGGTGTTCTCGATCCGCATCGAAGACCGTGGCCCCGGCATCGCCCAGCTCGATCGCATCCTGGCCGGCCAGTACCAGTCGCAGACCGGCATGGGCCTGGGCATCCTCGGCGCGCGCCGCCTGATGGACCGGTTCGAGATCCACAGCGTGCCGGGCAAGGGCACCGAGATCACGCTGCAAAAGCTGTTCCCGCGCGAGGCGCCGCTGCTCACCGGGCCGAGAATCGGCGCGCTCTCGGGCAGCCTGCAGGCGCTGCCGTCCGATATCACCCTGGCCGAAGTGCAACAGCAGAACCACGAGCTGCTGGCGACGTTGGCCGAACTGAAAACGCGCCAGGACGAACTGCTGCAGCTCACGCGCGAGCTGGAAGACACCAACCGCGGCGTGGTGGCGCTGTATGCGGAACTCGACGAAAAGGCCGACCACCTGCGCCGTGCCGACCAGATGAAGTCGCGCTTCCTGTCCAACATGAGCCATGAATTTCGCACGCCATTGAGCTCGATTCGCGCGCTGTCCAAGCTGCTGATCGACCGCGTCGATGGCGAGCTGTCGGTGGAACAGGAAAAGCAGGTGATGTTCATCCTGCAAAGCGCGGTCGGCCTGAACGACCTGGTCAACGACCTGCTGGATCTGGCGAAGATCGAAGCGGGCAAGGTCGACGTCCACGCCAGCACCTTCAACGTGGCCGACCTGTTCAGCGCGCTGCGCGGCATGCTGCGCCCGCTGCTGGTGTCCGAATCGCTGAGCCTGACCTTCATCGACCCCGATCCGGCGCTGGAGATGCACAGCGACGAAGGCAAGCTGTCGCAAATTCTGCGCAATTTCATCTCGAACGCGCTCAAGTTCACCGAAGCGGGCGCCATCGTTGTCAGCGCCACGCCGCTGCCGGCGCAAGGCGCGATCCGCTTTGCCGTCGCCGACACGGGCCTGGGTATCAGCGCCGAAGACCAGCAGCTCATCTTCGAGGAATTCAGCCAGGTGGAAAACCATTTGCAGCGCAGGGTCAAGGGCACCGGCCTGGGCCTGCCGCTGTGCCGCAACCTGGCGACCCTGCTCGGCGGCAAGGTGGCGGTGGAAAGCACGCCCGGCACCGGCTCGGTGTTTTCCGTCACCCTGCCCGTACGCCATGACGCGCGCGCCAGCGACGACCCGATACCAGCGCCGTCAGGCCAAGCCGGCAGCGACGATCGCATCGCCGTGCTGGTGGTGGAAGACAACGCATCGATACGCCTGCTGTACCAGAAATTTTTGGCCGATACCGAGTTTCGCCCGGTCTTCGCGCGCAGCGTGCACGAGGCCGTCGAGCTGTGGGAGCAGGAACGCCCCGCCGCCGTGCTGCTCGATATCTTGTTGCACGGCGAAAACTCCTGGCACTGGCTGGCCGAGCTGAAAAACGATCCGCTGCGCCGCCACGTACCTGTCATTATCGCCACCGAAGTCGAAGACCAGCGCAAGGGACTGGCCCTGGGCGCCGACGCCTATTACATCAAGCCGCTGCTGCGGCCGCAACTGCTGGCCGGCCTGCGTGGCCTGATACCGCAGGATGGCCGCACAACAATACAAGAATCACAGCAGGCCCTGTCGCGCCGCATGGCAACTCAACCCGGGAACTAGCATGGCTCCGTACAATCATGGCGACGCACTGATATTGAATGTCGATGACAGTGACGGCGCGCGCTACGCCAAGTCGCGCATCCTGACGCGCGCCGGCTTCAATGTGATCGAAGCGTCCAATGGCGGCGATGCGCTGGTCCGCGCGCGCAATGACCGGCCGGCCCTGATCCTGCTTGACGTCAAGCTGCCCGACATCAATGGCCTGGAAGTGTGCCGCCGGCTGAAAGGCAACCCCGAGACCAATACCATCCTGGTGCTGCAGACCTCGGCCTCGTTTATCGGCACGGCCGACAAGATCCGCGCCCTCGATGGCGGCGCCGACAACTACCTGGTCGAGCCGATCGAGCCCGATGAACTGATCGCCAACGTCAACGCCCTGCTGCGCCTGGGCCGGGTCGAGCGCGAGCTGCGCGAAGTGGACCGGCGCAAGGATGAATTCCTGGCCACCCTGGCGCACGAGCTGCGCAACCCGCTCGGGCCGATCCGCACGGCGCTGGCGCTGCTGCGCAAGCTCGATCCGGTAGTGCCGGCGATGCAGGAAAACGCCCGTGCCACCATCGGCCGCCACACCGATCACCTGGTGCGCCTGGTCGACGACCTGCTCGACGTATCGCGTATTTCGCAGGGCAAGATCTCGCTGCAGTGGGAGCGGGTCAGCCTGGCCAGCTTCGTGAAAAGCGCGATCGAGACCAGTTCGCACATCGTCGAAGAGCGCGGCCATGCGCTGGAAGTGGCGCTGCCGCAGGAGGAACTGTGGGTACACGGCGACCCGGTGCGCCTGTCGCAGATCGTCGCCAACCTGCTGCTCAACGCGGCCAAGTTCACCGCGCCGGGCGGCGCCATCGGCATCAGCGCCGAGCGTTGCGGCGACCAGGTGCGCATCCGCCTGGCCGACAACGGCATCGGCATCGCCGCCGGCAGCATCGAGGCCATCTTCGGCCTGTTCGAACAGAGCGGCCATGTGCCGGACCGGGTGCAGGACGGCCTGGGCATCGGCCTGTCGCTGGTGCGCAATCTGGTCGAGCTGCACGGCGGCCAGGTCACCGTGCAAAGCCCCGGCGTGGGCCTGGGCAGCACCTTTGAAATCATGTTTCCGCTCGATCTGTCGGCGGCGCCACCGGCCGTGGTCCAGGAGGCGCAGCCCGCCAGCATCAGCAAGCGCATCCTGGTGGTCGACGACAACGTCGACGCGGCCGACACCCTGGCCGAGCTGCTTGAACTCGACGGCCACGACCTACGCACCGCCTACACCGGCGCGCAGGCGGTCGAACGCACCATCGAGTTCAGGCCCGAGATCGTGTTTCTCGATATCGGCCTGCCCGACATCAGCGGCTATGAGGTGGCCGGCAAGCTGCGCCAGCTGCCGATCGCGCAGGACTTCGTGCTGATCGCGCTGACCGGCTATGGCCAGGAACACGACCGGCGCGCCGCGCTCGATGCCGGCTTCAACGACCACTTTGCCAAGCCGGTCGATTTCGGCAAGCTGGCCACCCTGGGGCTGCATGTTGGCAGATAAAATGCGCCCTCCAATGCTACGCATCACCATGATCCTCGGCGCCCTGCACGCCGTGCTGGGCTACCTGCTGCTGCCGGCCCTGCACCTCGCCTTGCCCGGCTTCCTGCTGGGCGCCGCCGTGCTGCTGGCCTCGACCATGCTGATGCCGATGACGATCTTCGCGCGCGCCATCACCCATGACACGCGCCTGGCCGACCGCCTGAGCTGGGCCGGCTCGCTGTGCATGGGATTTTTTTCCTCGCTGTTCGTGCTGGCCGTGCTGCGCGAACTGCTGATGCTGTATCCGCCGGCGCGCCTGCATGAACAGGCCAGCGCCACCGGCGTGCTCGGCCTGGCGCTGCTGGCGACCATCGTCGGCTTTATCAATGCGCGCCGGACCGCGCGCGTCAAGGAAGTGACGGTCGCCATCGCCGGCCTGCCGCCGGCCTTGCAAGGCTTTACCATCGTCCAGCTGAGCGACATCCATGTGGGCGCCACCATCAAACGCGCCTGGGTCGAAGCGATGGTGGCGCGCGCCAACAGCCTCGCTGCCGATGCGATCGCCATTACCGGCGACTTCGGCGACGGCACGGTACCGCAACTGGGCGCGCATACGGCGCCGCTGGGCATGCTGCGCGCCCGCCATGGCGTCTTCCTTGTTACCGGCAACCACGAATACTATTCCGGCGCGGTACCGTGGGTGGCCGAATTTCGGCGCCTGGGCTTGACGGTGCTGATGAACCAGCACCAGGTACTCGAGCACGATGGCGCGCAGCTGGTGCTGGCCGGCGTGACCGACTATAACGCCGCGCATTTCGATCCGGGCCACACCAGCGACCCGCAAGCGGCGATTGCCGGCGCGCCGCCTGGCCTGCCCTGCATCGTGCTGGCGCACCAGCCGCGCAGCGCACCGGCAGCGGAAAAAGCCGGCTTCGACCTGCAACTGTCCGGCCACACCCACGGCGGCCAGTTCTGGCCGTGGAATTTGTTCGTGCCGCTGCAGCAGCCCTATGTGGCGGGCTTGCACCGCAGTGGCAAGCTGCAGGTTTATGTGAGCCGTGGCACCGGCTATTGGGGGCCGCCGAAACGGCTGGGGGCGCCAGCGGAGATGACGAGGATTACGCTGGTGGCCGCCTAGTCAGCCCAGCTGGCCATCCACGCGTTGAGGCGGGCCACCATCGCCGGCGTATTCAAACGCTCCACCGCGCCGTCAATGGCGTCACTGTCGCTGACCTCGAACAGCAGCACCGTTTCCTCACGCTCGGCACCCGTGCCGAACAGCCCTTCCCGGTCCAGCAGCTCCAGCGCCGCAATGCCCGCCTCAAACGCGCTGGCGCGTAACACCTCGAAATCGACATCAAACGGCAAGTCGCGATGCGCCTGCAGCAGCAGGCGATAAGCGCTGTCGAAATACGCGCCGCCCTCGTCAAACTGCCATTCCGGCGGATTCCACAGCATCTCGTCCTCGTCTTCCGCGCCGGCAAGCGCTTCGCCGCTGTTGGCCAGCAGGGAAATCGTCATGGCGCTGTCGTCGCTGTACAGGGCGTAGGCATTGAAATGCTGATCCGGATGCGCGGCGCGCAGGGCGGCAACGGCCTGGCGCGTGGCGTTGAGGAGCAAGGTGTGCAGCAGCGGCGCGTCGAACACGGCGGGATCGATCACGCTGGCGCGCTCCAGGGTGTAGCCCTCGGCCAGCGCGGCCGCGCAAAAGGCGGCATAGGCCGCCTGCGCCTGGTCCGCACTGGCATGCCTGGTGCGGTTTTCCTCGCCCCAGGTCATGGCCGCGCCTTCGGCGCTCCAGAAGGTGGTATCAAACACCCGTGCTTCGCGAAAATGCGCGGGCGCCGCGCCGTCATGGCGGTAAAACAGGCTGTAGTTGCTTGTCATTGAAATCCATTCTGGTCGGTTCAATCCGGGTTCATCTGCGCCGCGAAATCGTGCTGGCGGAACTGCTCCAACAGGTAGTCGACAAACACGCGCGTCTTGGCGGGCAGCAGTTTCTTGCCGGGGTAGTATAGCGACAGGGGGCCGGAATCGGCGCTCCAGCCGGGCAGCAAGCGGATCAGGGCGCCGCTGCACAAGGGCGCCAGCGCATGCGGCATTGGCAGCAGCGCCACGCCGACGCCGTCGATGGCCGCCTGCGCCATCGCTTCGGGGTCGTCGAAGATGGCGCGCGGCCGGTATTCGGCCACGCCCTCGCCGCCCTGGCCGTCGCGCAGCACCCAGCTGCGCAGGCGCCCGCTGCCGGCCGAACGGCGCGCAATGCCGTCCAGTTGCGCCAGGTCGGAAGGATGCGACGGCATCTGCCTGCCGCGCATATAGGCCGGTGACGCGGCAGCGACGATACGGACGTGGCCCAGTTCGCGCGCCACCACGCCTTGCGTCAGTTCGATGCCGCCGCCGATGGCGACATCAAAACCTTCGCCGATCAAATCTACCTGGCGGTTGTCGAAATGGCAGTCGGGAATCACGCCCGGATGGCGGCGGATGAATTCGGCCAGCAGCGGCACCACATAGCTGCGCCCGAACGACGGCGCCAGGCTGATTTTCAGCACGCCGGCCGGCTGGCCGCCCTCCTCGGCCGCGTTGGCGATCGCCTCGCGCAAGGTGGCCAGCGCGCCACCAATCTGCTGCAAAAAACGCTCGCCGCCTTCGGTCAGGGTCAGCTTGCGCGTGCTGCGCTGGAACAGGCGCAGGCCCAGGCTGGCTTCGAGGCGCGCCACGTTCTTGCTGACGGCCGCTGGCGTCAGTCCCAGGCGGCGCGCGGCCGCCGAAAAGCTGCCGGCTTCGGCCGACAGCACGAATGATTGCAAATGATTGAGCGCTTCCATGCCGCCATTCTACGCTCTCATTTGATACCAATGGTTGAAAGTGATTGTCGCCATTACCGGCTAGCGCAGTTGGGTCTACAGGCAGATACTGGCTGCTCCCAACCACTGATTGAAAGCCCATCATGACTGCCACTCACAACACCACCACCCTGCCATTCACCGGCAAAACCGCGTTTGTCACGGGCGGCTCGCGCGGCATTGGCGCCGCCATCGTGCGCCGCCTGGCGCGCCAGGGCGCCCATGTCGTGTTTACCTATCAAAACTCCGGCAGCGACGCCGAAGCGCTGGCCGCCAGCGTGCGCGCGGCCGGCGGCCAGGCGCACGCGGTGAAAGCCGATGCGGCCGATGCGCAAGCCTTGTCGGCGGCCGTCGCCGAGGCGGCAAGAGTGACGGGCAAGCTCGATATCCTGGTCAATAACGCGGGCATCTTTCTGCCCGGCGCCATCGACGATTTTTCCCTGGCCGACTTCGACAAGACGCTGGCCGTCAATGTGCGCGCCGTGTTTGTCGCCATCAAGGCGGCGGTGCCGCTGATGCCGTCTGGCGGGCGCATCATCAATATCGGCAGCACCAATGCGCACCGCATGCCGTTCGCCGGCGCGGCCGCCTACGCGATGAGCAAGTCGGCGTTGTCGGGCCTGGTCCAGGGCCTGTCGCGCGACCTCGGCCCACGCGGCATTACCATCAACAACGTCGAACCCGGCCCGGTCGCCACCGACATGAACCCGCCCACCGGCGATTTTGCCGACCTGATGCACGGTTTGATGGCGCTGCCGCGCCATGGCACGGGCGAGGAGATCGCCGGCATGGTGGCTTACCTGGCCAGCGAGGAAGCGGCCTTCGTGACCGGCGCGGGCTTGAAGATCGACGGCGGTTTTGCGGCCTAGGCGGACGCCTTCTTCGACAGATGGTCGCCGGAACCCGCCGGCAGGCGCCAGGTATCATCATGCCCAGCAGGCTGACCAGCGCCACCAGCACAAAGGCCAGGCGAAACTCGGCGGCGGCCATCTGCTTGATGCCGGCAGTTTGCACCAGCCAGTGCCCGAGCCGCACACCCAGCGCGCCCAGCGCCACGCCCAGGCCCATGGCGACCTGGAAGGCGGTGCTGAACAAGATGTTGGCGGCGGCCATGCGCGCTTGCGCCATGTCGGCAAAGGCGATGCTGTTATAGGCAGTGAACTGCATCGAGCGCGTCAGGCCGCCGACGAACAGCACGCCAGCGATCAGCCAGATGGGGGTGGCGGGCGTCAGAAAAGCGCAGGCCTGCAGGGACAGCACATTGATGGCGCCATTGACCGCTGATGGGAATGAACACGCCCAGAGTCAGCAGATAGGCGCTCACGCCGATATTCAAGTCCAGCGGCGCCACGCCGAACGACCTGGCGATGTCGGGCACGGCGGTGGTGATCACGGTGCCGTCGAGATTTTCCATGAAAAAGGCGCCCGCCACCAGCAGCGCGATCGAACGCGCCTTGCGCGCGTCATCAAGGTGTATGGCCGGTGTAGCCGCTTGAGCAGTCATGGTGATTCCCGAATGGTCCAGGCGCCATTATCGCCGAAGCCCGTCCAACCAAAAGCTCAAGCGTCAGCGTCAAGCCGCCTGCGCCACCCCGAACATCAGCGAACGATGGGCCGCCACGCCGGCCATGGCGCCGTCGGCCACGGCAAACGCCACATTGCCGGCCGCGCGGCCGGCGTCGCCGCAGCAGAACACGCCGGCCACGCTGGTCGCTTTCGTTTCATCGGTACGCACCACCGGCCCCATCGGTCCTTCATCGATCGCGCAGCCCAGCTGTTCGGCCAAGGGGCTGGCCTGGTGGGTGCGGGGCGCAACAAACAGGCCGGCCATGGCGTGCCTGCTGCCGTCTTCCAGCACCACCTCGGCCACACCCTCGATGCGCGCGACAAGCCTGCGCTCGAGCGTGCTGCCACGGCGCGCCAGTTCGGCCAGCTGCGCCGCATCGGGCTCGAAGGCGCCATTGAGGAACAACGTCACCGTACCCCAGTCGGGCAGCATCAGCGCGTGGTGCATCGACAAGGCGCTGCTGGCGATCACGCCGATGCGGCCCTGGCCAAGCTCGTAGCCGTGGCAGTACGGGCAGTGAAACGCACTGGCGCCCCAGCGCTCGCGCAAGCCCTCGACCGGCGGCAGTTCGTCGACCACACCGCCGGCCAAGACCAGGCGCGCGGCCTGTACCCGGCTGCCGTCGTCCAACATGATCTCGAAGCCATCCGCCGTTTGTGCGGCTTGCCGCGCCCTGCCCTCGCGCCAGCTGACGGTGGCATACGCGAGTACCTGGCGTTTGCCGTCGGCGGCAATGTCGCCTGGCGCGCGGCCGTCCTGCGTCAGGAAACCGTGCGAGTGGCTGGCGTAGCGGTTGCGGCGCTGGCCGGCGTCGATCACCAGCACGCGCCGGCGCGCGCGGCCCAGCTGCATGGCGCAGGACAGGCCGGCGTAGCTGCCGCCAACGATGATGACGTCATACGGTGGATGTGATTCAGATGGGTTCATGGGCCGGGCTCCGTTGGTTGGCATGCAAATGGCTGAAACGCGCGGACAGGTCGGCCAGGCTGACTGCACCGAGGCGCGCGATCAGCAGCGCTTCGGCTTCGTCAAAAGCGCTCGCCAGCGACTGGTTGACAGCCTGTTCGACCAGGCAGCCAGGCTGCTCGACGCGATTGCCCATGGCAAACACCGTGGGCGCGCCGACGGCGTCATAGATATCACGCAGGGTGACCTGCCCAAGATCGCAGCTGATGGTCCAGCCGCCGCCATGGCCCTTGGTCGAGGCCACATAGCCACGCTCGCGCAAGCCCGCCATCACGCGCCGCACCAGCACCGGGTTGGTGCCCAGGCAGGCGGCCATCTCCTCGGACGTCATCGGGCGTCCCGCATGCGCCATATGCAATAGCACATGCAATATCGATGAAAGTTTGCTGTCTGGTTTCATGTAACCAATGATATTACATGATAGCGATTAATGCAAACTACTTGCAAATATCAGCGAGCAGCGCAGGCCTGGGCCGCCCTCTCCAGCCACTGCGCATCGACCGTACCCAGGCGCGTGGTGCAGACCTGGTGCGCGCCATTCAACACCACCGTGTAGGGCAAGGCGCCCAGCGGATTGCCGAACTGGCGCAGCAGATCCTGTCGCCCCGGCGCCGCCAGCTGCACATACGCCGTGCCGGCCTTGCGCGCGAACGGCGCCGCCCTCCGCCCCTCGTCGATGGCGATGCCAACAAAGCGCAAGCCGGGCAGGCGGCGCGACTGCGCTTGCAGCAGCGGCAGTTCACGCACGCAAGGCAGGCAGTTGCTGGCCCAGAAGTTCAGCAGCACGGGGCCTGGCAAGGCCGCCAGGGTCACGCTGCCGCTGGCGTCCAGCGCGGGCAATTTGAAATCAGGATTGGGCTGTGCCAGCGCCAGGGCTGCCATCAGCCATACCGCGCTCACGGCGCCACCAGGCTGGCGTCGTTGATGCGGTAGTACAAGCCCATCGAATCGCTTTTGAGCACCGTCATCTTGCCGCTCATGATCATCGGCGCGTAAGTGAATTTGACCGGCGCCTTGCTGTTGATTTCGACCACGCCTTCCGGCCCGGCCGGCAGGCAGAACGGGCAGCTGGCCGAGGTCACCGTCAACAGGAAGTGCTTCTGCTTCTGGCCCGGCTGCAGCGGCATCATGAAGCCCTGCACCTTGACCTCGCTCTGGTCGAGCGCCGTGATTTCAGCGGTATATTTGGGCACCATGCGCCCGCCCTTCGCTTTCACGGTGGTGGCTTTCGACAGCAGGCTCCAGGGCAGCACGCCGGGAATATCCTCGAGCGGCGCGAAAAACGACGGCGGCTGGTCGGCGCTCGCCGGGGTGGTGACCTTCGCCGCCTGGGCGGTCAGGCCAGCGCCAGCAAGCAGCAGAACAAGCAGTAATGATTTCATGATGTCTCCTTCAGGAATGGGCCAGAGTGGCGGCGATATCGGTGCGATAGGCGCGCAAGGCGGGAACGATGGAGGCGGCCAGGCCCACCAGCAAGGCGGCCGGCAGCAGCCAGGCCTCCTGCGGGTCGACCTTCCAGGCCGACAGCGCCAGATTCTGCTGGCCTTCCATCAGCGCGCCCAGCAGACCCACCCCAAAGTGGCCCAGCAGCCAGCCCAGCACGGCGCCGCCCAGCGCCAGGGCCAGGCCCTGGGTCAGCAACAGCAGCAGCAATTTGCGTGGCGCTGCGCCCAGCGCGCGCAAGATCGCCAGGTCGGTCTTGCGCTCTTCCAGCGCGTGGTACAGGGCCACAAACATCGACAGGCAGGCCACCGCCAGCACGATGGCGGCGATCGCGCGCAGCACGTCGGCACCGACGCCCACCAGCTCGAACAATTTGGCCGACTCCAGCGCCGGCTGCGCCGCCTGCAGGCGGGTCTGGCTGTTGACCCAGCGCGGCAGGCTGATGGCCGCCATCGGCGAGGCATAGCGCACCAGCAGCGCGGTGATTTCATGCTCGGCTTCGTTGACCTGCCCATGCGGCTCGTCCGGATCGGTTTCATGCACCTGCCATACGGAAGCGACGGGCGTGACGATCAGCCGGTCCAGCACCGTGCCGGTGGGCTGCAGGATGCCCACCACCGTGTAGGGCGCATGGGCGTGCACTTCGCCGCCGGCCACCAGGCCGTGCGAGCCGGCAAAGCGCGCACCGACAGCCGCCTTGGTGTTGCGCGCCACTTCCGCCCCCAGCACTACCTGCATGGTGCCGCCGAACAGCACGCCGCTGGCCGCCTGGCCGCCGTAATGGCGGATATAGTCGGCCGTGCTGCCGACGATGCGAAAGCCGCGGTAGCTGTCGCCGAGCGCCAGCGGGATCGCCTCGGCCACCAGCGGATTGGCCGCCATCTCAAGCTGTGCGGCGGCCGGGATATTGCCGGTCGGGATATCGATATGGTAGATCGACGACAGGATCAGCTGCAGCGGCGAGCCCTTGGCGCCGACCACCATGTCGATGCCGTTGGCGTCCTTCATGGCGCCGTCTTCCAGCTGGCTGGAGGCGGACAAAATAAAGGTCATCATCGCCACGCCGATCGCCATCAGCAGCAGATTGAGGCAGGTAGCGAGCGGCTTGTGGCGCAGCGCGGCCAGCGCCATGGTCACTGCGTTCAGGCGGCGCATGGCAGCTCCCCGCGCGCCGGCAGGCGCAGCACGGCGGCGCCGGGCAAAGCGGCGACCAGGCGCGCGTCGTGGCTGGCGATCAACAGCGAGGCGTTGGCGTCCCTGGCCTGGCGCGCCAGCAGCGCCACCACCGTGGCGCAGGCCCTGTCATCCAGATTGGCCGTCGGTTCATCGGCCAGCAGCAGGCGCGGTTGCGTGTACATGGCGCGCGCGATCGCCACGCGCTGGCGCTGGCCGCCGCTCAGCTGATGCGGCATGGCGTGCGCCTTGTCGGCCAGGCCGAGGCCGGCCAACAGCGCCTGCGCGCGCTGTTCGTCGGCCGGCAGACCCGCCGCATAGGCCGGCAGCAGCACATTGTCGCGCACGCACAAGCTGGACACCAGGGCCAGCTGCTGCGGCAGCAGGCCAACATGGCGGCCACGCCAGTCGTCGGCGGCGCGCGGCGCCAGGGCCGCCAGATCGACGCCGTCGATCTCGATGCGCCCCGCTTGCGCAGTCAAGATGGCGCCCAGCAGATGCAGCAGGGTGGATTTGCCACAGCCCGAAGGCCCCAGCAGCAGCGCGTGTCGGCCACGCGCCAGTTCAAAAAAGGGTACGGCGAGTACGGTCACACCGCCGTAGCGGTGCTCCAGTTGGGTAATGGTCAGCACATTGGTCTCGATCATCAATGACAACAAAGCCGCAGTGGCGGCTTGCGCCCTGCGGTCGTGGTAGCGGTATCAGGGAAAGGAGACCAGGGCCGGCGGCCCATGCGCATGCGGAATCAGGAAACTGCGCAGCAGCGGACTGGCCGGCGGTACGGAAGGGGAAAAACGATGACTGCCGGCCAGGCGCAGTGGCACCAGCGCCGGCGGCGTGAGTGATTGGTCAGCCGGCGGCACGCTGCCGGCAAAGCAGCTGGCGCAGTCAAACGGGTGGCTGTCGATGGCGTGATGGTGCTGGCCCAGGCCGAACAGCTGCAGCGCGAGCATGGCCATGACCAGCCATGCCAGCCAGCGCTTGTATCTGGAACCGTTTGCTACCATAAGACCAGGCATGCCCGAAAACGCAATTGATTTGCGAATAGTAGCATGCCCGGCAGGCCTGGCTCAGTACGCTTGCACCGGCGCCCGGGCTAGCCCCTGGCTTTTTGCGCCGGAATAAACTGCTCGCGCACGGCCTTGGCCAGCAGGTCCGGCGGCAGCAGGCCCTGGCCCAGCAGGAAGTTGTTGAACGCCAGGCGGTCGAACTTCGCACCCAGCGCCAGCTCGGTTTCCGCGCGCAGTTGCAATATGCGCGTGTAGCCGTAGAAATAGCTGCCGGCCTGCCCTGGCGCGTTGAAGGTGTAGCGGTCCAGTTCCTGGCGCGCCATCGGCTTCGACAGCATCACTTCGTCGGTCAGGATGCGCCCGGCTTCCTCGCGCGTGACCTGGCCCAGGTTGAGCATCGGGTCGAGCATGGCGCGCGCGGCGCGCAGCATGCGGAACTGCAGCGCGATGAACTGGCCCTCGGCCGGCTCGTGCGGGATCATCTCGGCTTCCGCGTACAGCGCCCAGCCTTCCACGTTGACGCTGTTGAAAGCATACAGGCTGCGCGCCTGCGACACGCCGCGTTCGACCATGGCGCTGAACTGCAGTTCGTGGCCGGGACGGCCCTCGTGCGCACTCAGGGTCCAGGCGGCGCCGGCGAAGTTGAAATCGTCATACGCTTCGCCCTTGCCGCTGGCGGCGGGGTTGCCCACCGGCAGCACGAACTGGCCATGCTCGCCCGTATTGCCGATCAGCGGAGGCGGACGCATGTGCGGCGCCGGCTGGGCCGCCGATTCGGCCGGCGAGGCCAGGCGCATGGTCATCGCGCGCGCCGGAAGATCGACCACGCCCTGCTGGCGGATGCGTTTTTCCAACTCGGTATTGACGCCCTTGTAATGGGCTTCCAGCTTGTCATTCGCAATCGCCGTGCTTTTCAGCGCGCGCAGCACCTGGCGGTAGTCGCTGCCGTCGATCCCTTTGAGGGAGAGTTTGGCGGCCACCACCGGCGCCAGCGCCTGCATCGCCGAACGCGTCTCCAGGTAGGCCACCTCGGCCCGCTCGACGAGAGTGCGCGGTTCGATATCGATGCCGACCTGCTTCAGGCGAAACGCATACTGCTCGGGCGCCATGCGGAAATCCGTGCGCGACAGCGGCAGCACCACCTCGCGTTCCCAGGCGGCGTAGTCATGCAATTGTTTTTCCATCGCCGCCAGCGCCGCTTCGGCGCCCGCGATCTGCATGTCGGCAAACAGCTTACGGATGCCGGCAATATAGGTCGGCACGTTCTCCAGCGACTGCTCCACCTGCCCCCGCACCGGACCGGCCAGGCCTGGCTGGCCGATTTTTTCGGTCAGGCGCGCTTTCGCCTGCTCGGTAACCGGCGTGCTGCCCTTCAATTGCCCTGTGTAGCGCTGCAGCCGTTCCAGCGCCTTGGCCCGGCGCGCGGCCGGGCGCTGTTCCTGCAGCAGGCTTTGCATGGAACCGAACACCATCTGCGGCACGTCGACCCACGGCAGGCTGTACCTGGCGTCGATCTGCGCGCCGGCGATTTCCTGGTCGACCGCGCCAATCAAAATTTCCAGGTCCTGGCGGATGCGCTCGTCGCGCTCCAGTTCCAGTTGTTGCTGCAGCTTCGCGCGCGCCTGCCGCAGGGCAGCGATCTGGCGTTCGACGATATCCGGTCCCAGGTCGGCGGCCAGGCCATCGTATTGCGACAGGCCCGTATCGGAGGCGTTTTCGGGCGAAAATGTCGCCTGCGCTTCGAGCACGATGGCGGCATTGCGGTTGCTGGCCTCGACCCAGGCGGCGGAGGCGGCAGGGGCTGGCGCGGCAATCGCGGGAATGGAAACAATGGGGGAAAAGGCGGCGGCTAGCGCCAGCGCGAATACGCTCTGGCGCAATTTCGGGGATACGGACATCGGGTGCTTCCTTCCTGGCGGTTTCGGCGAACGAAACGGCCAGTATCGGCGAGCACCCGGGCACTGTCAATCGATCAGGCGCAGGTCGGATTAGTGCGGCAACGCCGCACGTAATCCGACACCACCGCCAGCGTCGTTAATACCCGAGTCCGTAACCGAACTTGTACAGCGGCCGCGCCGTGTCATACGGCACGTCGGACTTCTGCACCAGCACTTCGGCCATCGACGATGGCAGTTCGAACGGCAGCTTGCCTTCCGGCTTGGCCTTGCCGGTCAAGACATCGAACAGTGCGCCGTCGCTGACGCCGAAGTTGCCGACAATGGCGCTGGCCTTGTCCTGCACGTTGCCGAGGATGGCCGGACGGTCCAGGTAGACCGTGACCACGGTTTTCGGCGCCAGGCGGGCGGCATTCTTGATCGCCTCATAGTCGGCGTCGCCGTCGACGAAGTTCAGGCGGCCTTCATGCTGCATGCTGCCGAAGATGTAGTTCGGGTGCAGGATTTCATACGGCGTGGCCACGCGCAGCAGGGCCACGTCGGCTTCCTGCGGGGTCGCCACCACGGTGTAGCCGTACTGGCGGGCGACGGCCGCGTCGATGCCGTACAAATACACCTTCTTGACGGTGGCGGCCAGCGGCAGCACCTTGTCCTTGTTTTCCAGCAGCACCAGCGAACGGCGCTGCGCTTCCAGGCCGGCGGCGACAAAATCGGCCTTGCCCACCGTGGCGGCGGCCTTTGCCGTGTCGACAAACGGATGCTCGAACAGGCCCTGCTTGAATTTCTGCACCAGGATGCGGCGCGCCGAGGCGTTGATGCGCGCCTCGGTCAGCTGGCCGCGCTGCACCGCCTGCGTCAGGTATGGTGCTTCCGTCACGCCGCCAAACTGGTCCATCCCGGCATTGACGGCCTTGACGTAGCGCTCGGCCTTGGTGGCGTTTTCCATGCCCCACGGCGTGCCGAAGCCGATAAACGAAGGCGCGACACCTGGCGCGGTGCCGTTGCGGCAGTTGGCGTCGCAGTCGGAGGTGATGCCCCAGTCGGACAGGATCACGCCTTCGAAGCCGTATTTGCCGCGCAGCAGGTCGGTCAGCATGGTCTTGCTGAAGCCGGCCGCCGTTTGTTCCAGCGTGATGCCGTCGATGGTGATATTGCCATCCGGCAGGGCGTAGGTCGGCATCACGGACGCCGCCTTGGCGTTGAACGCGCCTTCGAACGGTTTGACGTGATAGGCGAAATTGTTGCCCGGGTAGGTCATGTAGCGGCCATAGTAGTTGTGGCCGTCAAAACCTTCTTTGGTCGCGCCATAGCCGACCCAGTGCTTGACCACGGCCACCACGCTGCCGTCGTGCAGGCCGGTATTGCCGTCCTGGAAGCCTTCGATATAGTTCTGCACCATGCGCTTGGCCAGCTCGGCGTCTTCGCCAAAGGTGCCGTTGATGCGCGACCAGCGCGGTTCGGTGGCCAGGTCGGCCTGCGGCGACAGCGCCTGCGTGATGCCGACGGCCAGGTATTCCTGGCGCGCGATATCGCCGAAGCGGCGCACCAGCGCGTTGTCGCCGATGGCGGCCAGGCCCAGCGTTTCAGGCCACTGCGAAAAGCCTTGCGTGCCGGCGCTGGCGCCCACCGTGTACTGGAAGTGGTGGCGCGGGTCGGTGCTGATCGACACCGGAATGCCGTGGCGCGAGGTTTCGCTCAGCGCCTGCACCTTGTTGTACTGCGCCGCCATATTGGCCGAGTCGCCGGCCATGCGGGTAATGAAGGTATTGATATGCTGCTTGACGATCAGGTTCTGCAGGGCCGTGAGGTCGTAGCCGCTGCCCTGGCCGATGCCGGTCGGGTCGGCGACGGTAGGCGCCGTGCCGTGCATCATCAGGCCGGCTTTTTCGTCGAGCGACATGCGCGCGATCAGGTCGTCGGCGCGCGCCTCGGCGCTCAGGCGCCAATCCTCGTACGGGTCGATCTTGCCGTTGCGGTTCATGTCCTTGAAGGTATAGCTGTCGACCTTCAGCTGGCTGTAGGTGGTGGCGCCGAACACGGGCTGGGTATATCCGGGGCGGTCGCTGTTGCTGCTGCCGCAGGCGGCAAGGGCGAGCGTGGCGACGCAGCCGGCGACCACGCGGGCCATCGGTTTCAAAGTGCAATTCATGTCTGTCTCCAGTATGTTTTTGTGGTGAGCGGGGCCGCATCGAGGCTGCCCCGGACCCAATATAGCGTGTCATGTGAACATGTTTTTGACCGCGCAGAACAGTAGTTATACCGGTGAGAACAATTTTCGACATTGACGTGCGGCAATCACCGAATTCCGACAAAAATGCTACCATTTGTGAAAAATTACTACAAACAAGTCCGCAGAGACTGGAGACGAACAATGAACAAAACCGACACGCGCACGGTTTCGAACCGTATCGCGCAGCAATGCGCGCGCGCCATGCTGGCCGATGGCCACGATCCTGCCGATTTTTTCCGCCATACGGGCATCACCCAGGCGCAGCTCGACGAGCCTGGCGGGCGCATCAACGCCGAGCGGCACCGGCGCATGGTCAGCTATGTCCATCAGTTGCCGCCGCAGCGCGGCATCCTCGACCTCGACGTCACGCACTGGTTTGCGCATTTTTCGGGCGTGGCCCACGTCTGCTTCAACCGCCCCACCCTGCGCGGCGCAATCAACGAATTCCTGCATTTGCGTGGCCTGATCGGCCAGTTCGATTTCATGCTGATGAACGAGAACGGCTGCCTGATCGAGATCGAATACCTGTCCGAATTTTGCCCGGCCGGCGGCGCCATGCAGGCGCTGGCCAATTTCCGCATGCTGTCCCTGGTCACGCGCGCCTACGACCAGGGCGCGCCCACCGTGTTCCAGGCCGGCTTTCGCGGCGCCGCGCCGCGCTTTGCGCCCGCCATCTCCGAGTGTTTCGGCGCGCCCGCCACGTTTGGCCAGGCGCGCAACACCCTGCGCTTCCGGGCGCCCGCGCTCGATATTCCCTTCGGCCAGTTCAACGCCACCCTGGCGCCGCATGCGCTGCGCCATGCCCAGGCACAGCTGCAAAGCCTGCAGGGCGCGCAGCTGTTTTCCGCGCGAGTGGAACAGGCCATCATCGATTTGCTGGGCCAGCAGGACGGCGCCGCCGCCGATGGCGCCAAGCTCCTGCCGGCCCTGTGCGATGGCCTGGCGATGAACCACTGGACCTTGCGCCGCCAGCTGCAGCAGGAACAAACCTCGTTTCGCGCGCTCGAGCTGCGCGCCAAAAGCCGCGAATCGCGCCGCCTGCTGCGCGAAACGACGCTCAGCGTGGCCGAAATCGGCGACCGCCTGGGCTTTTCCTCGCAAAGCGCATTCACGCGCTTTTTCAAGAACCAGTTCGAACTGCCGCCGGCGCGCTACCGTCAGGATGCGGCCGGAACGTAGCAAGCATAGCTACGCTGGCCGATAGACGGCGGTCAATCAGGACTGCAGCAACTCCAGCCGTCCCGCTTCGAGCTTGCGGCGGATATCCGTCACATCGACCGTTGCTTCGCTGGTCAGCCTGGACAATGTGCGAATTTCGCCGGCGATCACGGAAAACCCGCGCCCGGCCTCACCTGCCCTCGAGGCCTCCACCGCGGCGTTCAGCGCGATCAGATCGGTCTGCTGGGCGATGCGCTGGATCGCGCTGACAATCTCGCCGATATCCTTCAGGCTGGCCTCGAGCTGATCGTTGTACTTGACGCGCTGCCTTTGCGCCTCGTCGCGGTCTTTTTCGGCTTGTATGTCGGCCAGCGCGCCGACAGCGCGCAGCGCCGTGCCGTCGGCCGCGCGCTTGGTTTGCCCACGCGCTCGGAACCACCGGTATTGATCATTCTTGCAACGCAGGCGGTAGCAGACGTCATACGGCGTCGCGCCGGTCTTGTCGTTCAGATGGCGAAGAAACGCTGTCATCGTCGCCTCCTTGTCCTCCGGGTGCAGGCGCGAGGCCCAGCTATCGACCACATTGGGAAATTCGGATTCTTCCACAAACCCCAGCAACCGGCGAAACTGCGGCGACCACCAGAACACATTCCTGGGGTTGACCGGATCGCCGGCGACGACGGCCAGATCCCATACGCCGTCGTTGACGATCTCGCGCGACAACTCGAAGCGTGTGCGCGTGACTTCGAGATCGCGCTCCAGCGTCAGCGCCTCTTCGATGCTGACGAGCGTGCCGGCCACGCGCAACGGTGTGCCGTCCGAGGCGCGCAGCGTCTCGCCGCGTGCCCGGAACCAGCGATAAACGCCATCCTTGCAACGCAAGCGGTACTTTACATCGTACGGCGTGCGGCCGGAACGATCTCCCATGTGGGCGGCAAAGGCCTTCAGCGTCGGCTGCTTGTCCTGCGGGTGCAGCAAGTCCGCCCAGCTTGCCAGTACGTTGGGAAAGTCCCGTTCATCCCGATAACCCACCAATTGACGAAACTTCGCGGACCAGAAAAAAGGATTGGCGGCGCCGGTCGTGTCATCGACAGGAACCTTCATGTCCCAAAATCCCTCGCCCGAGGCGTGGAGCACCAGATCGAAGCGCATCTGCATATCGTCGAGCTCGCCGCGCAACTCGTCCGCTTCTTGCTCCATGGCATCAAGTTCGGCGGCCGCCTGCGCATTCGGCGCAGGGGGGACGTTCTTCCAAAGAGAAGACAGCAGGTTCTTCAGCATTCTGGTACTCCTTGTTGTTCAGTCCGGCCGCGCCATGCCGGACTGCAATGAAATGTTAATTAGGCATGTTTAATTGCATTATGGCATTTTCTATCCCGTCGTGTCACACGCTTGTGCATTGTTTTTCTCAGTGCGCGTCCGCAGCCCGCTGTTCCCGGAGCAGCCACCAGCTAAAGCCACAACATCGCCCACGCCAGCTTCTATCCCGCCACCATGCATACGCGCGCCGTGTATTGCCATGAGGAGGTGATCGGCTTCCTGATGTTTGTCTCGCCGGACGACGACGATCCGCCCGGCCACTGCCAGGTCTGGCGCTTCATGATCGACCACCGCCGCCAGGGTCAGGGCCACGGCGGGGCCGCCCTTGCCCTGGCGCTGGCGCAAATCCGTGCCCACCCGGACGTGCGCAGCATCGAAATTTGCTACAAGGCGGGCAATGCCAACGCGAAACAGTTCTACACCAGCGTGGGGTTCGTGGAAACAGGGCTGGACGCCGATGGCAATGACATGCTGGCCATCATCGAGCTTGCCTGACGCCGTTTCAATCAGCGGGCAGAAAGGCGCCAGATGCGCTAAGCTCTTGCCGCCCGCCCTCACACAAGGAATACCATGACCCTGATCGCCGTCGCCACCATCGATGCCAAAGCCGACCATATCGCCGCCGTGCGCGCCGCGCTGGAAGCGGTGGTGCCGCCCAGCCGCGCCGAGAGCACCTGTTTGCGCTATGAGCTGCACCTGGACAATAAAATCCCCACCCGCTTCATCATGCTGGAAGAATGGGCCAACGAGGCCGCCTTGCGCGCACATGAAACGACGCCCCACTTCAAGGCGCTGGTAGCCGCTGTCGGCGACAAGGTCGTCAATATTGATGTGGCCGAACTGAGCAAACTGGCCTGAATCTGGCGCCAGCATCAATCGCGCGCGCCCGCGGAAAGGTTGCCATATAGAATGTGGCAACTTTTCTCGATACTTGCCATGATCACTATTTCTGCCCTACGCGCCACCGCAGCCCTTGCCGCACTGACCTTCACCCTTGGCGCCTCGGCGCAAGCGCCCATGCCCGATCTGGTGGGCGACTACAATCTGGCTTCGTCGTCCACCGTGCCGGCCAGCACCTGGGGCTACTCCAAGGGCCGCATCGCCATCAAGCAGCTCGATGACAAGCATTTGATGATCGTGCTGTCATGCGAATGGAAACGCGAACCGAAGGCCGTCTGCGGCGATTATTTCTACGCCCAGTGGCGCGACGACGGCCTGTACCTGCAGGACATGAATACCTTCGCCATGCGCCTGTATTTCGACCCGGCCTCGCGCAAGCTGACCATTATTTCGCGCGGCGCCGACGCCAGGGCCAGCGTGCGCCACGACATGTTCGCCGCCACCACCGCGCCATTGACCGATCCCGCCCTGGTACGGCGCATGAAGCGCGAGCAGAGCAATGCCGACAGCAAGGAAAACCGCCGCGTCTTCGGCCCCTACAACAAATGGGACTACAAGGAGAACCGCATCGAATTCCAGCAGCAAGCCGCCGTCAAACCATGATGCGGCGCCAGTTGCTGCGCCTGGCTGGCGCCCTGCTCTGCTCACCCGCGCTGGTGCGCGCGGCCGACACCGGCTTGAGCGGCGCCGTGCGCACGCGCATCCTGGCCGCCATCGCGCAGCCAGCGCCCAGGGTGCTCAATGTGCAGCACCTGGCCCTGATACGCCGGTTCAATATCGGCTGGTCGCCGGTGGAAAGCGGCGCGCCGATGCTGCACCCGGGGCAGCCGCTGGGCAAGGGCGACACGCTGGCGCTGGCCATGCAGGCGACCGCCGTCAAGGACGCTGCGCTGGCCGCGCAGCGCCTGATCGAAGCGGCGCAGCTGCTGCCCGACTTCATGCAGATGGCCAGGCTCAAACCGGGCAGCTATGCGCTCGGCAAGACCAGCTTTGCGTTTGGCGAACGCCATCAGCTGCTGCTGCGCCGGCAATCGTGGATCACCATGGAAATGCTGGGACTGGAAGCGGGCGACTACCTGAGCGAAGGCTATTGGCCCACGCCGTCGGTCGACGGCAAGCGGCCCTACGGCGACTTCACGAATTATCCTGTGGAGATGGCGCAGGCGCTGGGCCTGCCCGTGCGCAAGCGGGCGGACGGCGCCCTGGTGGTCACGCCGGCGCTCGAAAACGAGCTAGAAGCGCTGCACCAACAGACCATGCCGGCGATGCAGGTCTTCGTGCGCCACGCGGGGCTGATGCGCAGTACGGTTTAAACATTGCAAAAGGCTATCTCAGCGAAAACGGTGGGAACGCCGTGAAATCCAGGTCCATGGCCTGCAGCGCTATCGCTGCGTGCCCTGCCGCAAAACCTTCAACGCCTTGAGCGGCACGCCGCTGGCGCACCTGCACCACAAGGAACGCTGGCTGGCCTATGCCGACTGTCTGCTCAACTCGTTTTCGGTACGCAAGGCCGCCAGCCAGGTAAGCATCCATCGCAACACCAGTTTTCGCTGGCGCCACCGGTTTCTGGCGCTGGCCAAGACTGACCGGCCACGCTGCCTGCACGGCATCACCGAGGCCGACGACATGTATCTGCTGGAGTCGCAAAAAGGTTCAAGACACATGACGCGGCCGGCACGCCAGCGCGGTGGCCGCGCCAGCCAGCGTGGCATCTCCAACGAGCAGGTGTGCGTGCTGGTGGCGCGCGACCGCACCGGCCAAACCATCGATTTCGTCGTCGGCCTGGGCCAGCTGACCAAGGCCACACTGCACGCCTGCCTGCCGCCGGTGATCGACCGTGACATTTTATTGGTCAGCGATGGCCATCCGGCCTATCCCGTGTTTGCCAGGGAAATCGGCATCGAACATGCGGCGGTCAACCTGCGCGCCGGCATCCGCGTGCGCGGCACCGTGCATGTGCAGAATGTCAACGCCTATCACAGCCGGCTGCGCGGCTGGCTGCGTGCGTTTCATGGCGTGGCCACGCGCTACCTGCCCAACTACCTGGGCTGGCGCTGGATACTCGACGCCAAAAGAATATTGTCCCCCGAAAGCTTGCTCAGGGCCACTGTGGGCACGTTCCCACATTTGATGGTGACATAGCCTTGCAAAAACGCCAGCCTGCCTTCTGGCAGGTGCGCGCGGCGCCGCAAAGCGCCAGGATGACAGATCCATCTTCTGCAAGAAAGCACCGCCATGACCACCAATCCGCCCAGCCAGCACCCCGCGCGCCACCCGATCGGCATCGCCCACGGCGTCACCTTCGACGTGGTGGCCTGGGGCCCGGCCATGGCCGATGTCGACCTGAGCGTGGCCTGCATGTTCGAACACGAAGTGGGCGGCGCGCCGATCGCCGGCGGGCTGCTGGCGCTGGACCAGGCCCTGGGCGGCCGGCTGATGCGGCTGCGCGCCAGTGGCACCTTTCGCGCCCAGGCCATGGAAACGTTGCTGATCACCGCACCCTCGGCCGCCCTGGCGCCGCGCGCGGTGCTGGTGATCGGCCTGGGCGACCCTGGCGAACTCACCTCCGACGTGCTGCGCCGCGCCACCCGCGTGGCCATGCGCGAGGCGATCCGCCACGGCGCGCGCTCGATGGCGTTTGCGCCCAGCGTGCTTGACGCGGGGCATACCGACAACGCCGCGCTGAACATGCCGGAAGTCATGCTCGACGGCATGCTCGGCGCGCTGTCAGCCGACATGCTGCTGGCCGACACCGGCCTGGCGACCGCCCCCGTGCTGCGCCATTGCACGTTTGACGTGGGCGCGGCACGGGTCGAGTCGGCCGCCCTGGCGTTCGCCACCGCATTTGCCAAGCTGCATGATGACAAATAGCAAAATCACTGACATGTGAGTTATCGAACAGTGGCCCGGCGCCGCGTGACCGATTCTTGATCCGGACGACTTCGTCCACGCTTTCGAGAAGGGTCATACCATGGATGACAACACCAACCGCGCGCGCCGCCATTTCGTCGGCGCCGCTGCCGGCGGCGCCCTTGCCTCGGTCGTCGCACCGGCAATGTCGCAGTCAGGCACCGCCCAGGCCAGCCGCACCGCCGGCCTGCCGCCCGACCCCGTGACGCAATATCCACAGCCGCCGTTCGCCATCCAGCAACAGCCCTGGCCCGGCCTGACAAGCAAGATGAATCCGCGCCCCGACCACGGCGAAACCAGTTACCAGGGCTCCGCACGCCTGACGGGCCGGCGCGCACTGATTACCGGCGGCGACTCGGGCATCGGCCGGGCGGCCGCGATTGCCTATGCGCGCGAAGGCGCCGACGTGGCCATCAACTACCTGCCGGCCGAGGAGCAGGACGCGCGCGAAGTGGCGCAGCTGATACGCGCCGCCGGCCGCAAGGCCGTCACCATCCCCGGCGACATCAGGGACGAAGCGTTTTGCCAGAAACTGGTAGCCGAAGCGGCGCGCGCGCTCGGTGGCCTCGACATCCTGGTCAACAACGCGGCGCGGCAGTTCTCGGCGCAGTCCATCGTGGACATGACCACCGCCCACTTCGACGAGACCTTCAAGACCAATGTCTATGCGATGTTCTGGATCACCAGGGCGGCCATCCCCCTGATGAAACCGGGCTCGGCCATCATCAACACCTCGTCCGTCAACGCCTACGACCCCAGCGAAAACCTGCTCGATTATGCCGCCACCAAGGGCGCCATCATGATTTTCACCAAGGGCCTGGCCAAGCAACTGGCCAGCCAGGGCATCCGCGTCAACGCCGTCGCGCCCGGCCCGTTCTGGACCCCGCTGCAAGTGACCGGCGGCCAGCCGCCCGACAAGCTGCCGGCCTTCGGCAAGGACACGCCGATGGCCCGGCCCGGCCAGCCAGCGGAACTGGCGGGCGTGTATGTGCTGCTGGCGTCGGGAGAGTCGAGCTATGCGACAGGCCAGGTATATGGCGCTGTCGGCGGCAATGGCGGGCCCTGATGTTCCTGCCATGTTCAGCCGGACCGCGATGGGCAGGCCAGCTCGGCGCCGCCGATCATCTTTGGCGGCGAAGGACTGTATCTGCGCGCATGAACCAGCACGCGCAGGGCGATGTCCAGCGGCACTTGCTGCTCGTTCAGGTATGTGGCCGCAGCGAACGTTCCCAGCATCTCCTGGAAAATAATCGCGACATCTATTTTCTGCGCCATCAGGGCATTTGTCCGTCTCTGCTTTTCAGGTTCAGCCTCCTGCAGGCTGGGCATCGTATTATTGTTTTTCATAGGCCAACTCACTCGTCTCGCGCCTTCCCGCGTTGTCGCCCATTCAACTGCCGAACCCTGCTGCCGAATTCATCTTTTTCGATTATTTTCATGATGGACTCCCTGGCACGGTGAAGGCGGCTCTTGACGGTTCCCACCGGGCATTCCATTTTCACGGCGATTTCAGCATAGCTGCAGCCTTCACTTTCCCGCAGCACGAAGATCTCTCTTAAAAATGGCGGGAATCGACTGATGACATCGATGATTTCCATTTCCTGCTGCATGGCGATATAAATGGATTCGGGATCTTCCGCATCGCGCGCTTCGAGGTTGAATGGCGGACCACCAAGGTCCTGCATCGAGCGACAAATACAAAAACCATCACTCAACATTTTCTTGTGGTGAAGTTTTATGCAATTCATGGTAATTGAAAAGAGCCAGGTAAAAAACATTGATTCGCCTCGGAAATTTTTTAATCCTTGATACGCCTTGAAAAATATTATCTGTATCAGGTCGTCAATATCCTGCTGATTGTTGACATGGCGCCGAATCAGCTGACACACTTTTTTTCGATAGCGCAGATACAGGGCCTCGAAAGCCTCCTTGTTGCCTGCCCTGGCATTTTCCACCAAGAAATTTTCATTATCGTAAAGCATTTTTACTCCACGAACATAAAGGCAGAGCTCGTATCCTATCAGCAAGAAATCGCTCTTCTCTCTACATGATGGAGACTATTGATACATATCAACATAAAATAATGCAAACAGATTTTTATACAACTGCAACCAGCAAGACAAATTAAGCCTCGCGCAATTTATCTACAAATAAAAGAAATTTTACTTTTCAAAATTAAATATATGTTTCCTTAAAAAAATTTCCTTATAAAAAAAATTGCAAATTACTTATGGCCGCATGCGTGACAAAAAAATTTTATGTAGTAATATTAAAAACATACCAGGCTGATCAAATGAAGAAATATCCGTTCCATGTATATTATTGAATTTACGCAACGTACAACGCGCGTGGTGCGTGCTATCGACACTGAGTCCGGGCGGCTGAAAATTGATATCAGGGACAGCACGGCGCCGTTCGATACCTTGATCGTCGATGCCTGGGTGATTGTCGAAGACGGGGTGCTGTGGCTGGAGTATGAAACCGGAAGCAGCCAGACAGTGAGCGTCAGGCTCGCCAATGCGCTGCGCTGGTCGCGCCAGCCCAAGTGGTAGCGGCCCGGTTCAAGTGGAGTCGTAGCAGTGCTGCGCACAAATGACCGGGTGCGAGGTCACAGGCAAATCAATCCGCCACAGCGGATGATCACACCGCCTTGGTTGAAGGTGATGGCCTCCTCCCTCAGAGCACGTAATAAAACGGTTCCACGCCCTCAAGCGTCATCATTTCCAGCACCCCGCCCGCCTGCGCCAGAGCGCGAACGCAGTCGGACAACTCGTCCAGCAGGCACTGGCCGGTATTGATGATGTGGTAGTTGGCCAGCTTGACCATGATGAGCGGGACCGCGATCCCCATTCGCCGCCTTCCAGCCACACCGCCACCGTCGACAGCAATGAATGCAGCACCACATCGATGCCGATCTCGGTGACGACGGCGCCGTGGCGCAGGGCGATCGTCATGCTCAGCCTTGCGGTGCCGGTGGCAATGCCGGCGCCGGCGCTGAAGGGGGCGCCGGTGGCGCCGCCGGTTCCTGCGGCACGGCGCGGCCATTCGATTCCTGGCCACCGCTTTCCTCGGCCGGCATGGCCAGCGGCGCCGGCGGCGCGCCGGCCTGTTGCATGTCGCCGCCCGCTTCGACCGGCTCGTTTTCCGGCTCCATCGCTTCGATACGGCGCGCTGGCGGCGGTGGCTTGCCCCCTAGAAAGATGGCGTCGCGCGCCAGCTTGCCGGTGTCGAGCGCGGTCTTGAAGAAGTCGCCCACCACCAGCACGGCATTGTGGCCGCCCTGGCCCCAGTAGTTGCTGCGCATGGTGACGCGCGCGTCGTTGAAACCGACCCAGGCGCCGCCCACCAGCTGCGGGTGCATCATGATGAACCAGCCGTCGGCATTGTTCTGCGTGGTGCCGCTCTTGCCGGCCACGTCGGAGCGGATGCCGAAACGGTTGCGAATGGCCGTGCCCGTGCCACGGTCGATCACGCCGCGCATCATGTCGGTCAGGGTGTCGGCCGATTCGACCTTCATGGCCTGCACCGGCCTGGCCTGGTCGAAGCGCGCGATGACCTTGCCGTCGCGGTCGGTGATATGGGTGACCACATACGGCGTGCGCGCCTGGCCCTGGGCGGCGATGCTGGCGTAGGCGTTGACCATTTCCAGCAAGGTGACCGGGCTGGTGCCGAGCGCCAGCGAGGGCACGGCCGCGAGCTTGCTGTCACGCACCCCCAGCGCGCGCGCCAGCTTGATAATCGGCGGCAAGCCGACGTCCTGCATCACCTGCGCCGTGATCGTGTTCTTGGAATACACCAGGCCGTCGCGCATGGTCATCTCGCGCCCGGTGGTGCCGCTCATGTCGGTCGGGCGCCATTTGCTGCCGTCGGCCGCCTTGATGTCCATCACCGCATCGCGGTATACGTGCTCGGGACTGAGGCCCTTTTCCAGCGCCGCGCCATACACGATGGGCTTGAAGGTGGAGCCGGGCTGGCGCGCGGCCTGCGCCACATGGTCGAACTGTTCGCGCGCAAAGTCGCGGCTGCCGACCCAGGCGCGCAGGGCGCCGGTGGCCGGATCCATCGCCACGAAACCGGCCTGCAAGCGCGTCTTCGACTTGCGCAAGGCGGCCATGAAGGCGCGGTCGCCCTTCAGTTGCGCCAGCGCCTGCTCGGCCGTGATGCCGGCCGTGCCGCCGGCCGCCACCAGCTTGCGGTAGTCGCTGGATTCCTTGACGAAGGCGTCGACCAGGGCCGGATGCGATTTCCAGAAATAGTCGAACGGCACGCTGCCGGACTGCATCGAGGCGTACATGCCGGTCGAGGTCGACGACGGCACGCCGGCGCGGCTCCATTCCACGTCGGCAATCGCCTGCAAGGCATTGGCCTGGCGTTCGACGGCGCGCTCGGCCGCCTGCTGCAGGTCGCTGTCGAGCGTGGTGTGCACGATCAGGCCATCGAGTTCGAGGTTGTAGTCGTTTTCATCGGCCCAGTCGATCAGCCATTTGCGCACATAGGCCGTGAAATGGCTGTCGGTCTGCGCGCGTTCGCTCTGACGCTCGAAATGCAGGCGCAAAGGCCGCTTGAGCAGTTGCCTGTAGCGCTTCTCGTCGATCACCTCGTGCTTGCGCATCTGGCCCAGCACCACGTTGCGGCGCTGCAGCGAGCGCTCAGGGTTGCCGACCGGATTGTAGTAGTTCGTGCCCTTGAGCATGCCGACCAGGGTCGCGCTTTCCAGGATATCGAGCCGCGCGGCCGGCTTGTCGAAATAGGTGCGGGCCGCCATTTCGATGCCGAAGGTGTTGTACAGGAAAGGCACCGTGTTCAGGTAGGCTTCGAGGATTTCCGTCTTGCTGTAGGTGGCCTCGATTTTCAGCGCCGTGACCAGCTCCTTGAGCTTGCGGTTCAGGTTGCGCGAGCGGCCTATTTCCGCCGGAAACATATTGCGCGCCAGTTGCTGGGTAATCGTCGAGCCACCCTGCGGGTCGCCGGACAGGCTGTGGACGATGGCGCCGGCCAGGCGTTTGAAGTCGACGCCGTGGTGCTCATAAAAGCGGTGGTCTTCGGTGGCAATGAGCGCGCTGACCACATTGGGCGAGATCTGCTGCAAGGTCACCCGTTCCTGCAGCCCCTGGTCGAAGCGGGCCAGCTCTTCGCCACCGGCCGCCACCATGGTGCTGGGCGCGGCCGTGCGCGCCTGGCGCAGGTCGTGGATGCTGGGCGTGAGCGGTATCAGCAGCAGCAGATACGCCACCAGCAGCGCCAGCAAGGCCAGGAAGGACCACAGCGCCATCACCGCGGCACGCCGTCCCGGTGGCAAGGTCATCAGGTGGGCGTGGCCGCGCCGGTACAGGGTCGCCAGGCGAGCTCCGCCATGCCGGCCCAGGCGCGCCGCCATATCCTTGCCGCGCGCCGCCCATTGTTTTGCCTTTGCCCGTAACTGCTCCATGCTTGCCCTTGTTTGTTGCCGGATGATCCGTTTCGGCAAGTATATAGAACGCAGGCACAGGCTGGCGGAATTTACAGGTGGAAAACCTCCATGGCAAACCGGCCGGCCGCATGGCTGGCAACCGCGTGGTGATGGCTACGCGCGTCAGTCGCGGTCTTCCTGGCTGTCCGCAGGCGAGCGTTGCGGTTTCATGCGCTCTTCCTCGAGTTCTCCCATGCCCATTTTTTCCTCGTCGAGCAAATCATGTTCGCGCCGTTCGCGCTCCACGTCCGCTTCCACCTCGTCTTCCACTTCGTCCAGCTCCGGTTGGCCGTGCGGCATGATGGTTCTCCTTCGTTTGCATGCAAACCAGTGTAGACGGAAATGGAATAATCGCAGGTTTTTCTGGCCGACAACTAGGCAGCCTTGCGAAACGTCAGGTTGATGCGCTGCGCACCGAGCACAGCATGCTGGCCGTCCTTCAGCGGCGCCACGCCGTGGTAGCGCAGCCGGTCAGGGCCGCCCCACACCACCACGTCGCCATGCAGCAGCACGATGCGCGCGGCGCGGTCTGCGCGCAGCGCGCCGCCGAACAGGAAAGTGGCAGGCAGGCCCAGCGAGACCGAGACGATGGGCGCCGTGAAATCGCACTCGTCCTTGTCCTGGTGCAGCGCCATGCGCGCGCCGGGCACATAGCGGTTGAGCAGGCAGGCGTCGGGCATGAAACCAGGGTAGCCAGCGGCCGCGGCCGCCTCGCGCGCCAGCTCCAGGAACACCGGCGGCATGGGCGGCCACGGCGCGCTGCCGTCCGGGTCCTGCCGCACATAGCGGTAGCCGCGCGTATCGGTGACCCAGCCCAGCTGGCCGCAATTGCTCATCGCCACCGACATGCGCAAGCCGCCTGGCGTGGCCATATGGCGCAGCGGCGCCGCCTGCACGATGGCGTCCAGGGCGGCGAGCAATGGCGCCACCCTGGACAAGGCAAAACCGCGCAACAGCGTCGAGCCCGTGCTGCCCGGCACCAGCGGCACGGGGCCGATGGCGGCGAAATCGTCGTCGTCAAACAGGGACAGGTTCATGCCCTATTCTAGCGCGCCGTGAAAAAAGGCGTGGCGTCGGTTACAGTAGCGTTTACTACCACTCGACACGAGCTGACATGGATCACTACGCCGATTTGCTCAACACCCTGGCGCAACAGGAAGCAACCCTGCAGTTCGACCGCTTCGACAGCGACACCGCGCTGGCCGTCGGCCTGTGGATCGTCGAGGAAGTGCGCAAGCGTGGCAAGGCCGTCACCGTCAATATCACGCGCAACGGCCAGGTGCTGTTCCATTACGCCATGAGCGGCGCGACCATCGACCAGGCCGACTGGATACG
Organism: Janthinobacterium psychrotolerans; assembly: GCF_001677885.1. Classification (GTDB taxonomy): domain Bacteria; phylum Pseudomonadota; class Gammaproteobacteria; order Burkholderiales; family Burkholderiaceae_D; genus Janthinobacterium; species Janthinobacterium psychrotolerans. The sequence goes on from NZ_LOCQ01000056.1 coordinate 259,723, forward strand.
GCGCAAGAACAATACCGTGCAGCGCTTTGCGCGCAGTTCGTACGCGATGGGGATTTCGTACAAAAAACAAGGGCAGCACGTTCGAAGAGGTGGCCTACCTGGATACCCTGCAATACGCGGGCCACGGCGGCGCCTTTCCGCTGATTATCCGTGGCGTAGGCATGGTCGGCACGGTCACCGTGTCGGGCCTGGCGCAGGCGGACGACCATGCGCTGGTGGTGGCTGCCTTGCAGGCGCAGCTGGACGCGCACTGACGGGAAAATTGGTGGCGCCGTCACGGTTCTTGAACGATAGCGCGTCGGGTGCCGCGGAAGAAAAGATCATGTTTCTCCAGGCGACGCGTCTACTTCCTGGTCGACAGCGCCACGATCGCCACGCCGGCCGCCACGATCAGCGCATCTTCGATCAGGCCGCTCCTGGTCTGGCCGATGCGCGCCATGGCCTGCTTGCGTCCGGCCAGTGTGAGGTAGGCCAGTGGCACGGCGGTGGCGACGGCGACCGCCGCGCCGGTCTTTTCGCGTCCCTCGGGCGCCAGCGCCGCACCGGCGATACCGGCGCTCATCACGCGCGCCAGCAGGCCCAGGAACACGGTGCGGTCCGGCGCCGTCTTCATCTTGTCGCCATACAATTCCGCGGCGCCCATCAGCAGCGCGCCGGCCTTCAACACGGGACGGTCGAGCAGCACCAGCTGGCCGGTCGTATGGCGCCCGGCCAGGCGCGCGGCGGCGATGGTGGCCATCGGCGTCATCGAGCGCGCGCTGGCAACGGCGCCGATCAGCATGGAAGAGAGCAGGCTGCGAATAGTCATCTTGTTAACTCCTGAGTCAGTGGAAGGTGCGTAACCGAGGGCGGCAATGGCGGCCTCGTCATCTACCATTGTTATTGTATGGAGGCGGCGATTTCGTGTCGCCAGCTACGAGCAACAGGCAAGCCAGGCACGCACTGATCAGATCCGCTGCCCGCCATCGATGGGTATCTCGGCGCCCGTGATATACGAGGCGCGCTCGCTGCACAAAAACTCCACCAGGTCGGCCACTTCGGCCGTGGTGCCCAGGCGGCGCAGCGGGATCTGCGTGTCGACGATGTGCGAGGTGCCTGGCGACAGGATCGCCGTGTCGATTTCGCCGGGCGCAATCGCATTGACGCGCACGTTCATCGGCGCCATGTCGTTGGCCATTTCGCGCGTCAATGACGCCAGCGCCGCCTTGGAACTGGCGTAGGCCGAACCGGCGAACGGGTGCACGCGGTAGCCGGCGATCGAGCACAGGTTGACCACCGCGCCGCGCGCGTTCGACAGTTCCTGGGCAAAGCCGCGCGTCAGCGCCAGCGGCGCGAAAAAATTGGTGTTGTACATCGCCTGCCAGGTCTGCATGTCGGTGGTCAGCGAATTGACGCGCGAGCCGCCCGGCCCTTTCGGCGACACGCCGGCATTGTTGACCAGCGCGTGCAGCTTGCCGTCGGGCAGCATCGGGCGCAGCATGTCGACCATCTGGCCGATCTGGCTCAGGTCCGACAAGTCCATGCAGAAGTGCGTATTGTGCTCGGCGCTGCGCGGACAACCGAGCGGTATCGGGCTGCGCGAGACGGTGATCACGCGCCAGCCCAGGCTGCGGAAACGCTCGGCGACGGCGTGGCCGATGCCGCGGCTGGCGCCGGTGACGATGGCGGTTTTCTGTTCGGCGTCAGTCATCTTGCTCCTTTTCTGTTGTGGATTGCGCGACGGTTTGCGCCATCTGCCGCACATAGGCCAGCAGCTGCGTACCGCCGTCGAGGATGTCGCTCTGTATCGCCTGGCGGGCAGCCGCGCCGTCGTGTGCCTGCAGCGCGTCGAGGATGGCGCGGTGGTGGCCGACCCGCATGGTGGGTGTAAAGGCCGCATAGCCGGCGGCGATCAGCGGCGCGATCTGCATCCACAGATGCTCGACAAAGCGTTTTAATGTCGGCATGCCGGACGCCTGCGCCAGCCCCAGGTGGAAGGCCTGGTTGCACTGCAGGGCGCCGGCTAGGTCCTGGCGCGCGATCGCCGCTTCATTGGCCTGCAACAGCTGTTCCAGCCGCGCCAGGCCGGCGGCGTCGATATTGCGCGCCGCCATCGCCGCGCCCAGGCCTTCGAGTTCCACACGCAGCGCGCGAATTTCCAGGTAGCGCGCCTCGCTCAGCACCGGCACACGAAAGTCGCGCGGCGAGCGCAGCACCAGCGCCTCTTCCTGCACCAGCTGCAGCATGGCGTCGCGCACGGGGGTGACGCTGGTGCCGAGCTGCATGGCCAGGTCGCGGATGCGCAGCCGGTCGTTGGGCCGGAAGCGCCCCGCCGCCAGCGCCTCGCGCAGGCGCGCATGTACCGATTTGCCCAGGTTGGCGTGCGCCAGTTGATCGAGCTGATATGCCATGCCATCCTCATTCAATTTATGATGCATCATACATCAATCTGTTTTACCCTGCTGTTCCTGCCTTTCATGCATTAGAATCACTGGCCTTGGCCCCCCCATGAAAACAGGATAAAACAAGATGACGGTAGTGAACGGCACTGAAACGACGGAACTCAAGCGCGGGCTGAAAAGCCGGCATATCCAGTTGATCGCCCTGGGTGGCGCGATCGGTACCGGCCTGTTCCTGGGCATCGCGCAAACCATCAAGATGGCCGGGCCGTCGGTGCTGCTCGGCTACGGCATCGCCGGCGTGATCGCCTTTCTGATCATGCGCCAGCTGGGCGAAATGGTGGTCGACGAACCGGTGGCGGGCTCGTTCAGCTACTTTGCCGACAAATACTGCGGTCACCTGCCCGGCTTTTTATCGGGCTGGAATTACTGGGTGCTGTATGTGCTCGTCAGCATGGCCGAACTGACGGCCGTCGGCATTTATGTTCAGTACTGGTGGCCGGACGTGCCGACCTGGGTCTCGGCGCTGGTGTTCTTCTGCGCCATCAACGCCATCAGCCTGTTGAACGTGAAGGCCTTCGGCGAAATGGAATTCTGGTTCGCGCTGATCAAGGTAGTGGCCATTATCGGCATGATCGTGTTTGGCGCCTACCTGCTGGCCTCCGGCGACGCCGGTCCGCAGGCCTCGGTGGCCAACCTGTGGCAGCACGGCGGCTTCTTTCCGAACGGCTGGCAGGGACTGGTGATGGCGATGGCCGTGATCATGTTCTCGTTCGGCGGCCTGGAACTGGTGGGCATCACGGCGGCCGAAGCGGACGATCCCCAAACCACCATTCCGCGCGCCACCAACCAGGCCATCTACCGCATCCTGATCTTTTACATCGGCGCGCTGGGCATTTTATTGTCGCTGTACCCGTGGCAGAACGTGGTCACCGGCGGCAGCCCGTTCGTGCTGATCTTTCATGCGCTCGACAGCAACCTGGTGGCCACGGCCCTGAACGTGGTGGTGCTGACGGCCGCCCTGTCGGTCTACAACAGCGGCGTGTACTGCAACACGCGCATGCTGTTCGGCCTGGCAAAACAGGGCAATGCGCCGCGCGCGCTGCTGCACCTGAACCGCCGCGGCGTGCCGCTGGTCGCCCTGGGCGTATCGGCGCTGGCGACCGGCATCTGCGTGGCCGTCAATTACTTCATGCCCGGCGAAGCGTTTGAGATGCTGATGGGTCTGGTGGTCTCGGCGCTGATCATCAACTGGGCCATGATCAGCTGGATTCATTTGCGCTTTCGCGCGCAGAAGAAAATCGAAGGCCAGACCACCCTGTTCCAGAGCCTGGGCTACCCGCTGACCAACTACCTGTGCCTGGCGTTTTTGGCCGGCATCCTGGTGATCATGTTTTTCACGCCAGGGCTGCGGCTGTCGGTGTACCTGATTCCCGTGTGGCTGGGCGTGCTTGGCATCGGCTATGCCATCAGGCAACGCCGCGCCAGGGTCTGAAACCTCATCTGCCCGCTGTCGCCGTCAGGAACACATCGTCGTTCAGCGCCGACAGCATCTGCGTGCGCTGCTGCGCCTTCTGTTCCTGGTTCAGCTGCGTCTGAAGATTAAGTCGCTATGAAAATATAAATATTTCAATTATTTTCACAATGAACATTTTCTGTGCGGAGACGAAATGTCCATTAGAATGCGCTGATGAACCCCCTCATTCGCGCCCCGATGGCCAGCTTCGCCGATTTGCTGTTAGATGCCATCTGCATGGTCGATGCGGACGGGCGCTTCGTGTTTGTCAGCGCCGCCTGTGAACGCATCTTTGGCTACGCCCAGCGCGAAATGATCGGCATGGTGATGCTCGACCTGGTGGCACCGGCCGACCGCCAGCGCACCTTGGATGCGGCGCGCGCCATCATGGATGGCCACGCCCAGACGCATTTCGAAAACCGCTACATCCGCAAGGATGGCAGCCTGGTGCATATCATGTGGTCGGCCCGCTGGTCCGAAGCCGACCAGTTGCGCGTGGCGGTGGCGCGCGACATCACCGTGTTGAAGCAGGCACGGCAAAAGCAGGCGGCGCTATATGCGATTTCCGAAGCGGCCCATGCCTCCGAAGACCTTGCGACCTTGTTTCGCCACATCCACCAGATCCTCGGCGAACTGCTGCCAGCGGCCGGCTTGTACATGACTTTGCTGGACCAGCATGGCCAGCCGGAAGAGTTCGCGTCGCGTGCCGATGAACAGCAGACCGCCCCACCGTGCGACCTGGCCCGACTGCTGGCCGACGAGGTGCTGTCCACTGGCCAGCCACTACGGCTCGGCCCAGGGACCGGTACCGGTCCCGGGAACGGCCACGAACACTGGCTGGCCGTGCCGTTGACCACGGCGCGGCGCACCCTCGGCGCGCTGTTGCTGCATGGCGGCAGCGATGCCGGCAGCTACACGGAACAGGACCAGGAGCTGCTGCAGTTCGTTGCCAAGCAGATCGCCACCGTCATCGAACGCAAGCAGCTGCACGCCCACATGCAGTTCATGGCCATGCACGACGAACTGACCGGCCTGCCGAACCGCCGCCTGTTCCACGACCGCCTGCAAACCGCCTTTGCGCGCGCCCAGCGCAAGCAGGAACGGCTGTCGCTGCTGTTCCTGGACCTCAACGGCTTCAAGCGGGTCAATGACGAGCACGGCCATGCCCGTGGCGACCTGCTGCTGCAGGCGGTGGCCAAACGGCTGAAACAATGCCTGCGCGAGAGCGACACCCTGGCGCGCCTGGGCGGCGACGAATTCGTGGTGCTGCTGGAAAACAATGCACAGGGCAGCGACGTCTTGCTGGTCGAGCAGAAAATCCACGCGGCGCTGGCGCTCGGCTTCGCGCTCGATAACGGGCTCTGCCTGCGCACCACCGCCAGCATCGGCTGCGCGCACTATCCCGAACACGGCGCCAGCACGCAGCAGCTGTTGCGCCATGCCGACCAGGCCATGTATGCGGCCAAGGCGAAGCTGGCTGGCCTCTCAGGCAGCGGCGAAGTGCGCCATCGGCGCGGCACCCAGACGGCCGGTGCCGACGCCGACCCAGGCTGATACGGCAAGCCGGCGCCCCCCCCCCCTTACAAGCCGCTCTCGCGCACCAGCACCCCTGCCGCCTTGCGCGCGGCGCGCCACAATATGCTGCTGCGATCGCCGTCGATATGCGCGGCCACGGGCGCCATGCTGTCCACGCCGCCAAGATCGAGCCGTAACGTCACGCGGTAAACAGCCTCGTTCGCCAGCGACTCGCCCTGCCTGCCGGCACGCGCGGCGATCGGCCCGCCATGCAACGAAGACAACATCGCTTCGGGCAAGGCGCGGCTGGCGGTGCTGTCGATGCCGATCACGGTCGCGTCCATCGCCACGCCATCATTGCGGCGCTCGATCAGGCGCGCATGTGCCCCCTGGCGGACGCGCGCAATATCGGATTCATGCACGAACACCTGCGCCAGCGCGGCGCTGCCATCAACCACCCTGCCCAGCACATGGCCGCGCCCGACCCAGGCGCCGGGATACAGGCCGGTATCGAGATCGCGCACTGCCCCGTCATGTGGCGCCGCCACGGTCAGGCGCCCAGACTCCGCGCTTTGCGCGCTGTATTCCGCCCGGGCTGCCGCCAGCTCCTGTTCCAGCACGCGCGAGCGTTCGTACAGGCCGGGGTTGTCGATGGCGCCGTTAATCTGACGCACCAGGCCGTCGATGCGGCTTTGCAACTGCAGCATTTGGCTGTCGACCGCCGGTGCGGTCAGCACGAACAAGGGCTGGCCCGCCTTGACCTGCTGTCCCTCGGTGGCCAGCACCTGTTCGACGCGAGCCGCCATGGGCGGAAACAGCTGGCCATGCTTGCCAGCGAGCCAATAACCGTCGGCCACCACATCCGAGCGCCATGGCAGGGCCAGTACCACCAGCAAGCCGAGCAGCAGCAGGCCGCTGCGCAGGGCCTTGCCGGACCAGCGCGCCCGCAATTGCCACCACGCGCGCAATTCATTGCACATCGGACGCAGCACGAACCAGCCAATTTCCACTGCAAACAAAATCACTCCCAGCATTTTAAAGAAGAAAAAATACACGGCTGCGGCGATGCCCGTAAACATGATCAACCGGTACAGCCAGGTAGCGTAGGCATACAGCGTGAGACCCCGCGCGCGGGCCGCCAATTGTGGCTCGGGAAATGATGATTGCACCCCAAGCACCGTGCTGCGCAGCCGCCAGCGGGCAATCGCAAAGCTGCGCTCGGACAAATTGGGCACATCGAGCAGGTCCATCAGCAGGTAATAGCCGTCGAAGCGCATGAAGGGATTGAGATTGATGGCCAGCGTGCTGACCCAGGTCACGGCGGCCAGGACATACATGGCGCTCTTGAAGCCGCCGTCCGGCGCCAGGCTCCACAGCAAGGCCGCCAGCCCGGCCAGCATCAGCTCGGCCAACACCCCGGCGGCGCCGATGGCCAGGCGGGCGCGGCGCGAAGTCAGCTTCCAGGCCTCCGACGTATCGGTGTACAACAGCGGCCACATCATCATCAACGCCACCCCCATGGCCGGCACCCGCACGCCATAATATTTGCAGGTATAGGCATGGGCAAGCTCATGCAGCACCTTGGCCAGCACCAGCGCCAGCCCGTAGTACAGGGCGCCCTGCCACGAAAAAAAGTACAGAAAGGTGCTGGAAAAGGCCGACCACTGGTCGAGCACGCGCCACACGCCCAGCAGCGACAACAGGCCGCAGGCGATGAAAAACGCCGGCCGGAACAGCGGCAGCACCCAAGCGCTGGTACGGTCGAGAAAGCCATCGGGCCGCACCAGCGGCACGCGGAAAAACAGGTAGTGGTGCAGCAGCCAGGTCAGCAGCTTGGGCTGGCGCGCGGCCGCCACCTGGTGCAGTTGATGGCGCAGGTGCGGGTGGTCGGTGCGCAGCAATTCATTCATTTGCAGGAAACGCTGCACATCGAGCACATCCTCGGTCGCTGGCGCCAGCGCGGTTTCGCGCGCCACCGCCGTGCACAACTCGCCGGCCCGCATGCCGCCGCGCCAGCGCGAGAGCAATTCGAATTCCAGCCAGCCGAGACGGAAAAACCGGTTGCGCACGGCGTCGTACACGTGCCAGTGCGGCGCGCCGTCCAGGCCGGGCGGTGCCGGCTGCAGGGCCAGGTCTTCGCGCAAGGGGCCGAGCAGTTCCAGCGCGGGGTCAAAGTCCGTCATCGGAGACGACCGCAAAACCCAGCCGCCGGTACAGGCGGCTGGCACCGGCATGTTCGATCACCAGGCAAGCGGCGCCGGGAAAGCTGGCCTGGCAGGACGCGGCATGGGCTTTTTGCTGCATGTCTATCAGCGGGGCGACCGTGGGGCCGCAGCGCGGAATCGGCGGCCAGAGCCTGCAAGTCGTTGCAGGTGAAAAGGTTCAGTGCATCGAAAAAATCCTGGTCCGAGGGCGCACCCGGACGTAACAGCACTGCGGCAGGCGCGGGGGCGAATGGCATGACAAACCGGGCAATATTCATCATTATGAAATGTCCACATTATATTCTCTTCACTTATCAATATTACAGGCAGATACAGAGAATCTGATGCGTGCGCGAGACATTATTCTCCCGCTTATCGAGTAGTGTCGTCAAGAAAGAAACAACGTCACAAAATATAATGCCGAGGCCGTCTAATATTGCTTTACAGCAGCTACAATAAATACCAAAAAGCAGCACGCAATTTTTGGGTTGTGATATTTGGTGATAATTACTATTTTGAAATTGCACCGTATTTCTGGTATTACCTTTTTTGACATCCATATCTTGCGGCGACACGACCGGGTATCCTGGCAGCGGCGCGACATCAAGGAAACTGCGATGACCCGATACGACGACAGCAAACCAGCCGCCCCCCCTGCCGCTATGCCTGCCCGCCCCGGCTCCGCGCGGTTGCGGCCATCGCGCAGCTTGCTGGCGCTGGAAACCCGCATCGTCTTCGACGGCGCCGCCGCCGCGCTGGCCGAGCCGCACGACGCCGCTGCCGGGCTGATGCACAAAGCGGTCGCCGGCCTGCCGGTCGATGCGGCGCGCGCGCCCGCCGCTGCTGCGGCTGCTGTTCAGGCCAGCGAGCGGCCGCCGGCCTCGTCCCCGGCGCCGGAACGCGCGCCTGCGGAACCGGCCGCCACTGCTGCTGATACTGGTGCTGATACTGCTGCGGCGGTCAATACCATCGTCTTCGTCGATGCCTCGGTGGCCAACCCGGCCGCCCTGCTGGCCGGGCTCAAGCCCGGCACCGAAGTGATCATGCTCGACAAGAACAGCGACGGCGTGCAGCAAATCGCCGACGCCCTCAAGGGCCGCCACGGCCTCGACAGCATCCAGATTCTGTCGGAAGGCAACAACGGCCGGATGCTGCTGGGCTCGACAACCCTGGCCGACAGCAATATCGAGACCTACCAGGCGGCACTGGCCGGCTGGGGCGGCGCGCTGCGCGCTGGCGGCGATATTTTGTTGTTTGGCTGCAACGTCGCCAATACCCCCACCGGTGACCACTTCGTCAACCGGCTGGCCGCGTTGACCGGTGCCGACGTCGCCGCGTCCACCGACGCCACCGGCGCCGCCGCGTTGGGCGGCAACTGGACGCTGGAAAAACATACCGGCGCCATCGAGGCCGACAAGGCCCTGGGCGAGCGCGCCATGGCCGACTATGACGGTTTGCTCCTTACCGGCAACGGCACGGCCAACGGCGACTACGATTTTGGCGGCACCCTGAGCGCCCCCCTGACCGGCGCCAACGTCGGCTTCAAGAAGCTCAACGACAAACTGCTGGTCAGCAGCTTCCTGTCCAAGGTCGGCACCCAGCTGTATGCCAACGACACCAATGCCAATAGCGACGGTTCCGTCATCACCGCCGTGTTCAAGGCCGAAGGCACGACAGTGGCGAAAACCTTCACCTTCAATGACTTCTCGTTGAGTGTTACCGACCCCGGCGGCTTGCACCTGCGCTATTTCGACCAGCTCGAAGTCCTGCTCAAGGATGTCAATGGCAATACCATCGGCTCGGCCTACAAGATCGCCAACGGCACCACGCCGACCATGGGCACCGCGATTACCAAGCTGAGCACGCTGCTCAATAACGGCAACGAGTGGTCGGTCAACGGCGTCGCGTCGGTGACGATCACGGCCAGTCTGGTGCTCAACGCCACGCTCGGCAAGCAAGGCGGCTTCGGCACCGAAATCAACTTCGAGTCAATGAAGATGAGTAATATCGCTGCGGTCGCGGCCAACGTCGCTCCCACCTTTGTCGGCGCCACCACCACGCTGAGCGCGCCGCAGAACGGCGTGTCCCTCACTGCCAACGACCTGTTCCATGTCAGCGACACCGACAGCGGCCAAACCCTGACCTGGTCTTTGGATAACTCCGTCAACGCCCAACACGGCACAGTGAGCCAGAGCTTCCAGCAAGGCAGTTCGGGCGGCACCGACATCACCCCGCTCGGAAGCATCACATATACCCCGGTTGCAGGCTATGTCGGCACCGATACGTTCGCCGTCAAGGTGAGCGACGGCACCAGCACCACCACCCGCATCATCACCGTCAACGTCACGCCAACCACCCCCGGCACGCCCGACCTGTCGGCCGGCACCGACAGCGGCAGCAACCAGGGCGACAATCGCACCAACGCCGGCAGCCTGACCTTCTCCGGCACCAGCGGCGCCGACGATACCACCAGCACCGTCAAGGTGTTCCTCGATGCAAACAGCAATGGCAGCTTCGACAACGGCGAAGCCACCGCATCGGCCACCGTCGGCAATGGCAGCTGGAGCGTCAGCAACCTCTCTACCACGGGCCTGGCCGATGGCGCCTACACCGCCTATGCGATCGTCACCTCGGCCACCGGCGGTATCAGCAGCGCCCGCAGCGCCGGCCTGTCGGTCGTCATCGACAAGACCACGCCCGGCACGCCGACCAACGCCAGCGCGCTGCTCTCCGGTTCCGACAGCGGCAGCTCCAATGCGGACCGCCTCACCAGGACCACCAATCCAACCATCCGGGTCAGCCTGACCGGCACCAACGCGGTGGCGGGCGACAAGGCCGAGCTGCTGCTGGGCGGCGCCGCGCTGTCCACCCCGGCGACCGCGACGGTGACCGGCACCGATATCAGCAACGGCTATATCGACGTGACCATTACCAGTGGCACGCTGGGCGTCGATGGCAGCAAGACCATCACCGCCCGTGTGACCGACGTGGCCGGCAATGTCGGCACGGCTGGCGGCAGCGTCAGCTTCACGCTCGACACCAGCGCGCCAGGCGCCCCCACCACGGCACTGGTGCTCACCGCCGCCACCGACAGCGGCAGCTCGGCCACCGACGGGCGCACCAGCAACACCAGTCCGTCGTTCCAGGTGAGCCTGGCCGGCACCAACGCGGTGGCCGGCGACACCATCGAGCTGCTGCTGGGCGGCGCCGCGCTGGGCACACCGGTACTGGCAACGCTGAGCGCCAGCGACATCACCCGCGGCACGATCGACCTGAGCCTGGGCAGCAATACGCTCGGCAGCGACGGCAGCAAGACCGTCACCGCCCGCGTCACCGACGTGGCCGGCAACATCGGCACGGCCGGCGGCGCCGCCACCATCGTGCTCGACACCACCGCGCCGGGCGCGCCTGCCGCCATCGCGATGACTGCCGGCTCCGACAGCGGCAGCTCCAACGCCGACGGCATCACCAATGTCAGCACGCCGGTCATGCGCGTGTCGCTGACCGGCACCAACGCGGTGGCCAATGACACCATCGAGCTGCTGCTGGGCGGCGCCGCCATGTCCACCCCGGTACGCGGCACCGTCAGCGCCACCGATGTCAGCAACGGCTACATCGACGTCGCCATCACCAGCGGCAACCTGGGCAGCGACGGCGTGAAGGCGATCACCGCGCGCCTGACCGACGCAGCCGGCAACACCGGCTCCGCCGGCGGCGCGCTGAGCTTCACGCTCGACACCACCGTCAACGCGACACCCGGCGTGCCCGCGCTGAGCAGCGCCTCCGACAGCGGCCGGTCGAACTCGGACCGCAACACCAACGTGACCACCCCGACCATCACCGGCACGGCCGTGGCGGGCAGCACCGTCAGCTTGTACGACTCCGACGGTTCCACCGTGCTGGGCACGGCGCTGGCAGATGGCAGCGGCGCCTGGAGCATCACCAGCAGCACGCTGGCCGACGGCGCCCACCAGTTGAGAGCCCGTTCGACCGACGCGGCCGGCAACATCAGCCTTGCCTCCGCCACCCTGGCGATCACCATCGATACCAGCGCGCCGGCCCAGCCGACCGCGCCCACCCTCGACACCGCCAGCGACAGCGGCAGCTCGAATTCGGACCGCATCACCAGCATTACCACGCCCACCATCAGTGGCTCGGCGGAAAATCTCTCGACCATCACCGTGTACGACAGCGACGGCACCACCGTGCTGGGCACCACCACCGCCAACGGCAGCGGCGCCTGGTCCATCCCCAGCAGCACCCTGGCCGACGGCGTCCACAACCTGACGGTAAAAGCGACCGATGCCGCCGGCAACACCAGTGTGGTGTCGAGCGCGCTGCAAATTACCATCGCCACCGTCGGCGTGGCGCCCACCGGGCTGGCGCTGGCCCCAAGCTCCGACAGCGGCGTGTCAAGCGTGGACGGCATCACCAGCATCACCATGCCCACCGTCACCGGCACCGCGCCAGCCAACAGCATCGTCACCCTGTACGACAGCGACGGCAGCACCGTGTTGGGCACGGCTACCGCCACCGGCGGCACCTGGAGCATTACCCCCACCGTCGCACTGGCCGAGGGGGCCCACACCCTGACGGCCAAGGCGTTCGACCTGGTGGGCAACACCAGCGCCGCCTCCAGCGTGCTGGCCATTACCATCGACACCCGCGCGCCCGGCACACCGACCAGCCCGCTGGCATTGGCGGCCGGGTCCGACAGCGGCACCTCAAACATCGACCACCTCACCCGCATCACAAATCCCACCGTGCGCCTGAGTCTGGCGGGCACCAGTGCCGTGGCGGGCGACCGGGCCGAACTGCTGCTGTCCGGGAATGCCCTGGGCACGCCCGCGCGCGCCACCTTGACCACGCAGGACATCAGCAACGGCTACGTCGACCTGGTCGTGACGGCCGGCGACCTCGGCGCCGATGGCGGCAAGCCCCTCACCGCCCGCGTCACCGATGCGGCCGGCAATGTCGGCAGCGCCGGCGGCGCGCTTGCCATCACGCTCGACACCACAGCACCGGCAGCACCAAACGCCCCGGTATTGGCGCTTGCTTCCGACAGCGGCGCCTTGAACAACGACGGCGTCACCCGCATCACCACGCCGGTCATCACCGGCACCGCCGAAGCGGGCAGTCTGGTCACCCTGTACGATACCGACGGCACTACCGTGCTCGGCACAGCAGTCGCCACCGGCGGCGTGTGGAGCATCACCAGCAGCGCGCTGGCCACCGGCGCGCACAGCTTGAGTGTCAAGGCAGTGGATGCTGCCGGCAACACCAGCGTCGCCTCGCCGGCACTGGCGATCACCATTGACGCCACCGCCCCCGCAGCACCAAACGCGCCAGCATTGGCGCTTGCGTCCGACAGCGGCGCCTCGAACACCGACGGCGTCACCAGCGTCACCACGCCTACCTTCACCGGCACCGCCGAAGCGGGCAGCACGGTCACCTTGTACGATACCGACGGCACCACCGTGCTCGGCACGGCAGTTGCCACCGGCGGCGTGTGGAGCATCACCAGCAGCGCATTGGCCACCGGCGCGCACAGCTTGACAGTCAAGGCGGTAGATGCTGCCGGCAACACCAGCGCCGCCAGCGCTGCGCTGTCCATCATCATTGATGCCACCGGACCGGCAGCACCAGACGCGCCGGTATTGGCGCTTGCGTCCGACAGCGGCGCCTCCAACACCGACGGCGTCACCAGCGTCACCACGCCTACCGTCACCGGCAGCGCCGAAGCGGGCAGTCTGGTCACCCTGTACGATACCGACGGCACCACCGTGCTGGGAACGGCAGTTGCCACCGGCGGCGTGTGGAGCATCACCAGCAGCGCACTGGCCTCCGGCGCGCACAGCTTGACAGTCAAGGCGGTAGATGCTGCCGGCAACACCAGCGTCGCCTCGCCGGCACTGGCGATCACCATTGACGCCACCGCCCCCGCAGCACCAAACGCGCCAGCATTGGCGCTTGCGTCCGACAGCGGCGCCTCGAACACCGACGGCGTCACCCGCATCACTACGCCAACCTTCACCGGCACCGCCGAAGCGGGCAGCCTGGTCACCTTGTACGATACCGACGGCACCACCGTGCTCGGCACAGCCGTTGCCACCGGCGGCGTGTGGAGCATCACCAGCAGCGCATTGGCCACCGGCGCGCACAGCTTGACAGTCAAGGCGGTAGATGCTGCCGGCAACACCAGCGCCGCCAGCGCTGCGCTGTCCATCATCA
>NZ_LOCQ01000055.1:0-260000 GCF_001677885.1 Janthinobacterium psychrotolerans
AGCCTTGAGCTCTTTGAAGGGTCGTTCGAGACCAGGACGTTGATAGGCTGGGTGTGGAAGTGCAGTAATGCATTAAGCTAACCAGTACTAATTGCCCGTACGGCTTGTCCCTATAACCTTAGCAGGTACAGAGGATAAGACGGTACAACGTTGCGTGTGTGTTGATACTACCAGTCATTACCCCAATCTTTGCTGCTTCCAGATTCAGGCTTTGTCGCTCAAGCGAGGACAAACGCCGGTACAAGTTATGCCTGATGACCATAGCAAGTTGGTCCCACCCCTTCCCATCCCGAACAGGACCGTGAAACAACTTTGCGCCGATGATAGTGCTGCAACCAGTGTGAAAGTAGGTTATCGTCAGGCTTGTTATTCGCAGTAGAAGAAAACCCCGTCAAGAAATTGATGGGGTTTTTTTTCGTCTGGCGAAAAGGGCGTAGGTCGGCTTGGCGCGCATGCGCGTAAGCCGACAACACCACCGGCCTCGCCAACAATGTTGTCGGATTACGGCCTGCGGCCTCGGCGGCCCCGCCTAATCCGACCTACGATTTGTCTGCGTTTGCGGCATTGAAGGACTGACGCCGGCTGTTCAAGGGTTTGGGGTACAAAGAGCTACCACTGCAATAGAAAATTACTGTACAATTCGTCTCCTCAGATCAGACGACTTGCTGCCCCGTTGGGAGCAGGTGGTTGAAAAAGTTATGCCTGATGACCATAGCAAGTTGGTACCACCCCTTCCCATCCCGAACAGGACCGTGAAACAACTCTGCGCCGATGATAGTGCTGCAACCAGTGTGAAAGTAGGTTATCGTCAGGCTTGTTATACAAAAAAACCCCGCTCTGCTAGCGGGGTTTTTTTTCGTCCGTCCGGTTCATCTGGCTTACACGCCCCAGATAATGCTTTCGTTTTCGGCCTTGGCCGAGCGCAGCATTTCCATCAGCGGGAAGGCGCGTTGCGAGAAATGGACTTTTTGTGCGCGTGCGTGTTCGCCTGTCTCGCCGTCTTCCAGGGTTTCCGGGGTATGCACATCGTGCTCGATGTCGTTTTCCGGATGCAGCCTGGTCTCGGCGACTTCTTTTTCCAGCAGTTCCAGCGCGTGGCCAGCTTCGGCGGGCGTGATCACGCCGCGCGTCGGGCTCTTGTGCAGGATGTCGAGGATGCGTTGGGCATGTTCTTGGTACATCAGGACGGCAGGGGAGGATTTGGATTTGAATGAGATCAACATGATAGGCTTTCTGAGTCTTGTTATTAGTGGTCAAACGATATCACGACTTGGATTTCTCCACAGGAAGTCTGCAAGCCCTGACAGCCGCATGTGTTGGACGTTTCACCCAATTGCAAGAGTGCCTGCGCCGTCTTTAAGCCGCAATTAAGCAGCGGTCTCGTCCTTAGTCGATTTTGGCCGAGTCCATGAAGGTGTCGATGTGCTCGCGCGACAGCTTGTTTTCCTGGCCCAGGACGACGATCTGGAAAATGCGGCGATCCTGCGCCACGAAGCGGCCCACCAGCAAGGCCGGCTGGCCGTTCCGGGTACCGGTCGCCTCGATGGCCAGGCTGCTCTTCTGGTGGCTACCGGCGGCGTCGCTGCTGGCGGCGCTGGCCGACTTCTCGCTGCGCACCGTACCCTTGATATTGTTGAGCAAAGCCTGTTTCATGGCCGGCAAGGCCGCTTGCGCCTGCTGCGCACTGGCCAGTTCGGCGCTGCCGATGGCGAAGGTGTTGCCGTCGACTTCGCTGGCCGTCATGGTCAGGCTGACCTTGGTGCCGTCGAGGTCGATGTCGCGCGTCAGCACGGCCGGCTTGCCGGGAAACAGGGCCGTAAAGTGGGCGTCGGGGCTGTGGTACTCGCGCCAGTCGAATGCCGGGCTGCAGGCGCCAAGGACGGCGGCGGTGGCCAGCACGCTGGCGATGGCGGCGAATGATGTTTTTTTCATCAGGCGATGGTAGCAGCGCTGTGCGCCGCACGCAATCGCGCACGCGCACCGTTTTATGCCACACGCAGGACGCGCCGGTATTGAATCGCTTCGGCCACATGCGCCTGGCTAATCGCGGTGTTGCCAGCCAGGTCGGCGATGCTGCGCGCCACGCGCAGGACGCGGTGATAAGTGCGGGCGGACCAGTGCAGGCGCAGCATGGCGCCGTGCAGCAGTTGTTCGCCAGCTGTATCGAGCCGGCAATGCTGCGCGATTTCGTTATTTGCCAGCAGGTGGTTGGCTTTGCCCTGGCGCGCCAGCTGCAGGGCAAATGCGGCCGCCACGCGCTCGGCGATTGCGGCCGTGCTGGCGCCGGCAACCATCTTTGTCCCCAGCAGGGCTGGCGCCATGGCCGGCACTTCAATCTGCAAGTCGATGCGGTCGAGCAGGGGACCGGAGAGGCGGCCATGGTAGCGCAGCACGGCGTCCGGGGTGCAGCGGCAGCGTCCCGACGCATGGCCCAGATAGCCGCAAGGGCAGGGATTCATGGCGGCGATCAATTGAAAGCGTGCCGGAAACTCGGCCTGGCGCGCCGCGCGCGAGATACTGATCACGCCCGACTCCATCGGCTGGCGCAGCACGTCCAGTACCCGCCGGTCGAATTCGGCGATTTCGTCAAGAAACAGTACGCCACAGTGGGCGAGGGAAATTTCACCGGGCCGCGGCAGATTGCCGCCACCGACCAGGGCCACGCCGGAAGCCGTCTGGTGCGGCGCCCGGTATGGCCGGCGTTTCCAGTTTTCCACCTTGAAGCTGCCGCACAGCGAATGCACGGCCGCCGCTTCCAGCGCTTCTTCATCGCTCATCAATGGCAGGATGCCGGGGAAGCGGCTGGCCAGCATGGTCTTGCCGGCGCCGGGCGGGCCCACCATCAATACGCTGTGACCGCCGGCGGCCGCCACTTCCAGCGCCCGCCGCGCATGGTGCTGTCCTTGCACATCTGCAAAGTCCGGATAGGCAAAGTCGGGCGCCAGCAAGGCGGGCCGGTGCCGCTGCAAGGCGGTGCGCTGGTCGCGCGCGGCAAAATGGGCACACACTTCGAGCAGGCTGTGCGCAGGATAGATGCTGGCGTTGGCCACCAGCGCTGCCTCGTCGGCATTGGCGTGCGGCAAAATGAAGGCACGCGGCGGACCGGTTTTGCCGCGTTGCATGGCGAACGTCATGGCCAGTGCGCCACGGATGGGACGCAACTGCCCCGACAGCGACAGCTCGCCGGCAAATTCATAGTCGTGCAGTTGTTCAGCGGGAAGCTGGCCCGAGGCGGCCAGGATGCCCAGCGCGATCGGCAGGTCGAAGCGCCCCGATTCTTTCGGCAGGTCGGCTGGCGCCAGATTGGCCGTGATGCGCCGCGCCGGCATGTCGAAGCCGCAATTTTGCAGCGCGGCGCGCACCCGGTCGCGTGACTCCTTGACCTCTGTATCGGGCAAGCCGACGATGGTAAACGAGGGCAGGCCATTGGCCAGATGCACCTCGACATTGACCTCGGGTGCCTCCATGCCCGCCAGGGCGCGACTTTTCAATACTGCCAGGCTCATGGCATCTCCCTGCTCCGCGGGCGCGGGCAGGACCAGTCTAGCTGGAGCTCTGGCCTGGTGCTTGATTTTCGCCAGTACTACCGTGTTGTCTTACAGGGCCTTGCCGACATTGACGGTCTTGCTGTCGTTCAGCCGCGCTTCCAGTTCGATCACGCGCAGCTCCAGCGCGTCGAGCTTGGCGCGCGTCTTGGCCAGCACCTGGGCCTGGATGTCGAATTCCTCGCGCGTGACCAGGTCCAGGCGGGCGAAGCCCTGGGTCATCATCGACTTCACATTCTTCTCGATATCCTTGGCTGGCGAGTTTTCGATGGCCTGGTGGATCTTGCCTTGCAAATCGTTAAAGAAAGTATTCATGTCCATGGTATGTCCTTATGGTGCGGCATGTGCATCGCACCATTGCGGTGCACGTCAGCCTTAATGTGGTGCGAAAACGGGCAGTTCATTGTGGTTCAGCAGCGGGCCTGCGCATTGCCCGTGGTTTGCAGGCTATGTATGGACGGAAATGCAGCTGTCAAGGTGGCACGGTAGCTGGCACGCATTCTGCTAAAGAGTAGATGAACGCTTTGTGATCGCCAGACCAGATTTTAAACCTCAACCGCTTTAAAAGTTCAATAAAAGGGAATCGCCATGAAGAATCTGTCCAAGAACATGACTGTAGCAGCTGCGCTGGCATTTGCCATGTCCGCCATGTGTGGCACCGCCATGGCCCAGGAAGCGGCTGCCGCGCCAGCCGCGGCCGAGGCAGTGCCGGACAACGTGGTGGCGTACAACGTGGCCCTTTCCAGCGATTACCGCTATCGCGGTATTTCACAATCACGCCTGAAGCCGGCCATCAGCGGTGGCGCCGACTACACGCACAATCCGACCGGCTTGTACCTGGGCACCTGGCTGTCGAGCATCAAATGGATCAAGGACGGCGGTGGCGACACGGATCTGGAATGGGATGTCTATGGCGGCAAGCGTGGCGAAATTACCAGTGGCGTGAGCTACGACGTGGGCGGCCTGTATTACTTTTACCCTTCGAACGGCCTGAGCACGAATGCCAATACCTTCGAGCTGTATGGCCAGCTCGGTTTTGGTCCGGCCTACATCAAGTATTCCCACTCGACCACCAATCTGTTCGGCGTGGCGGACAGCAAGAACAGCGGCTACCTCGACGTAGGCGCAAATGTGGAAGTCCATGACGGCTACATGCTGAACCTGCATGCCGGCCGCCAGAAGGTCGAGCATAACAATTCGCTCAGCTACAACGATTTCAAGATCGGCGTGACCAAGGACTACGGCGTGGCCACGGTATCGCTGGCGGCGGTCAAGGCAAATATCGATTCTTTCGCGCCAAACGGCAAAAACCTGGCCAAAACCGGCCTGGTATTGTCTGTTTCCAAAACTTTCTAAGTGAGATAGCCATGAAAATGATTACCGCGATCATCAAGCCCTTCAAGCTGGACGAAGTGCGCGAAGCCTTGTCGGCTATTAATGTGCAAGGCATTACCGTCACGGAAGTGAAGGGCTTTGGCCGCCAGAAAGGCCACACGGAACTGTACCGTGGCGCCGAGTACGTGGTCGATTTCCTGCCAAAAACCAAAATCGAAGCCGCCGTCGACGATGCCATCGTCGACCAGGCCATCGAAGCGATCGAAGGTGCCGCGCGTACCGGTAAAATCGGCGATGGCAAGATTTTCGTGACCACACTGGAACAAGTCATCCGCATCCGCACCGGCGAAACCGGCAACGAAGCGCTCTAAGGGGAATATTGATGCGTAAAAATATAACAAAATTGCTGGCTGGGGTAGCCTGTCTGTTTGCCCTTGGCGTTTCGGCGCCAAGCTTTGCCGATGCACCTGCAAAAACCGAACCGGTGGCCGCCGCCACCACCGCCGTTGTGGCCACGCCGGAAGTGGCGCCCTTGGCCGTGCCTCCCGCCGCGCCTGCCGCTACCGCAGCGGCCGCACCTGCCCCCGCTGCCGCGCCCGCCGCCGCACCTGTGCCCAACAAGGGCGACACCGGCTTCATGATGATCTGCACGCTGCTGGTGATCCTGATGACGATACCCGGCCTGGCCCTGTTTTACGGCGGCCTCGTGCGTTCCAAGAACATGCTGTCGATCCTGATGCAGGTATTCGTGGTGTTCGCGCTGGTGGTCGTGCTGTGGTGCGTGTATGGCTATTCGCTGGCCTTTACCGAAGGCAATGCGTTCTTCGGCACCTTTGCGCGTTCCTTCCTGAACGGCATCTGGGATCCGGCCACCGGCACCTTCGCCGTCGCCGCCACCTTTACCAAGGGCGTGGTGATTCCTGAATTCGTGTTCGTCGCCTTCCAGGGCACGTTTGCCGCGATTACCTGCACGCTGATCGTCGGCGCGTTTGCCGAACGCGCCAAGTTCTCGGCCGTGCTCGCTTTCGTGGTGTTGTGGTTCACGTTCGCCTACCTGCCAGCGGCCCACATGGTGTGGTTCTGGACCGGTCCTGACATGATCACCGATGCCGCATCGGTCGCGGTCGAAGCCGCCAAGGCCGGCTGGATCTACCAGAAAGGCGCGCTGGACTTTGCCGGCGGCACCGTGGTGCACATCAACGCCGCCGTCGCTGGCCTGGTGGGCGCCATCATGATCGGCAAACGTGTCGGTTACGGCCGTGAATCGATGGCACCACACTCGCTGACGATGACCATGATCGGTGCGTCCTTGCTGTGGGTGGGCTGGTTCGGTTTCAACGCCGGCTCCTCGATGGAAGCGGGCGACTTGGCTGCCCTGGCTTTCGTCAACACCATGCTGGCCACCGCTGCCGCAACGTTGTCGTGGGTCTTCGGTGAATGGATTACCAAAGGCAAGCCATCGATGCTGGGCGGCGCTTCCGGCGCGGTTGCCGGCCTGGTGGCGATCACCCCGGCGGCCGGTTTTGTCGGCCCGATGGGTGGCCTGGTGATCGGCCTCCTGGCCGGTATCGTCTGCCTGTGGGGCGTGACGGGCCTGAAACGCCTGATCGGCGCCGACGATTCGCTCGACGTGTTCGGCGTGCATGGCGTCGGCGGCATTCTGGGCGCCATCCTGACCGGCGTGTTTGCTGCGCCACAGCTGGGCGGCCAGGGCATCATGGATTACGTCACCAACAAGATCTCGACCGATCCGTATTCGATTGGCCATCAGGTGTGGGTGCAAATCCAGGCCGTTGGCACCACCATCATCTGGTCGGCCATCGTTTCCGTGATCGCCTACAAACTGGTCGACATCGTCATCGGCCTGCGCGTACCGGAAGAAGAAGAGCGCGAAGGCCTGGACATCACCAGCCATGGCGAGCAGGCTTACCACGGTTGATCGTTGATTTTCTGATACGGCCGCGCCCCGGCGCGCCGTATCAGCGCTGTTTTGCCAGGAAGGCGCCTCATCGAGGCGCCTTTTTTTCGTTTGCGGCAGGGATGAGGCCTTTAAAACAAGGCTTTTGCCCCGATTTGGGCTACTGACACGGTAATATAGTCGGCAGTTCTGTGTGCTTTTTTGAATATTGCACATAATTTAAGGATGTAACTATGGTTCCCCATCTCGTCACGGCCCTGACCGGACCGCTGCTCGACCTCGAAAAAAAGATTCTCGCCGCCACGCCCGCCATCGAGCGCTGGTTTCGCATGGAATGGCAAGAGCACACGCCGCCTTTCTATTGCTCGGTTGACTTGCGCAATGCCGGCTACAAGCTGGCCCCGGTCGACACCAATCTGTTCCCTGGCGGCTTTCACAACCTGGCCACCGAAATGCTGCCGCTGTCGGTGCAGGCCGCGATGGCCGCGATCGACAAATATTGCCCGGACGCCCGCAATCTCCTGATCGTGCCGGAATTGCACAACACCACGCCGCAGTACCTGCAGAACGTGGCGCGCCTGATGCAGATCTTCCGCCAGACGGGGCTGCATGTGCGCTTCGGTTCC
Source organism: Janthinobacterium psychrotolerans (assembly GCF_001677885.1). Classification (GTDB taxonomy): domain Bacteria; phylum Pseudomonadota; class Gammaproteobacteria; order Burkholderiales; family Burkholderiaceae_D; genus Janthinobacterium; species Janthinobacterium psychrotolerans. The sequence goes on from NZ_LOCQ01000055.1 coordinate 7,425, forward strand.
TGGTCGCCCGAGATTACCCAGCCCACGCCGCTGGCCCTGCCGGACGGCAATATGCTGGTGATCGAGCCGCTGGTGCGCCTGAACAATGGCCGCCGCCTGGGCCTGAAGGATTTCGATCCGTGCACGATCTTGCTGAACAACGATTTGTCCGACGGCATCCCCGACATCCTGCAAAACATCCATGAGCAGAGCCTGCTGCCGCCCTTGCATGCGGGCTGGGCCTTGCGCCGCAAGAGCAACCACTACACGGCCTACGATGAAGTGGTGAAAAAATTCGGCAAGATGATCGACGTCGATCCCTGGATGCTCAACCCCTTTCACGCCAAGTGCAGCGGCGTGAACTTCCAGGAAGGCGAGGGCGAAGATGCGCTGGCCGCCAGCGTCGATGTGCTGCTGGCCAAGATCCGCAAGAAGTACAAGGAATACGGCATCAAGGAAAAGCCGTTCGTGATCGTCAAGCCCGATGCGGGAACGTACGGCACCGGCATCATGACGGTGCGCGACGCCAGCGAAGTGCGCGACCTGTCGCGCAAGCAGCGTGAAAAAATGTCCATCGTCAAGGATGGCCAGCTGGTAACCGACGTTATCATCCAGGAAGGCGTGCCGACCTTTGAAAGCATCAAGGATGCGGTGGCCGAGCCGGTGGTCTACATGATTGACCGCTATGTGGTGGGCGGCTTCTACCGCGTGCACGCTGAAAAAGGCGTGGACCAGAACCTGAACGCGCCCGGCTCGCAATATGTGCCGCTGGCGTTCGCCCAGCAGCATGCGGTGCCGGACCTGAAGGCCAAGCCGGGCACGGCCGCGCCGAACCGTTTCTATGTGTATGGCGTGGTGGCGCGCCTGGCCTTGCTGGCCGCGTCGCTGGAAATGGAACGCACGGACCCCAACCCCGAAGTATATTGATGTGCTGACGCGTGGCCGGCCAGGCGGGGCAAGACCCCGCCTGGCGTTCTCGGCTAGAATCAAGCCTTCTTCTTCCCGCATTCCGACTGGACCGCCTCATGAAAATCGCATTCCTTGCCGACCCGCTGGCAGGCTTCAAGACCTACAAAGATTCCACTTTCGCCATGATGCGCGAAGCGGCCCGCCGCGGCCACGCCATCTACGCTTTCGAGCAGAAGAACATGGCGCTGGAAGAAGGCATCGTCACGGCACAGGTGCAACAGATCACCCTGACCGGCGACGAGCACGACTGGTACAAGGTCGTCTCGACCGAGGAAGTGCGCCTGTCCGTGTTTGACGCCATCATCGAGCGCAAGGACCCGCCGTTCGACATGGAATATGTGTACGGCACCTATTTGCTGGAGCTGGCCGAAAAGCAGGGCGCGCGCGTGTTCAACAAGCCGTCGGCGATCCGCGACAACAATGAAAAGCTGGCCATTGCCCAGTTTTCGGAATTGACCTCGCCGACCCTGGTCACCTCGAACGAAGCGCGCCTGCGCGCCTTCCACGCCAAGCACCAGGACGTGATCTTCAAGCCGCTCGACGGCATGGGCGGCACCGGCATCTTCCGCGTCAAGGCCGACGCGCTGAATTTGGGCGCCATCATCGAAACGCTGACCGGGAACGGCGCGCAGACCATCATGGCCCAGCGCTTTATCGCCGACATCGACAAGGGTGACAAGCGCATCCTGGTGATCGGCGGCAAACCGGTGCCGTATTGCCTGGCGCGCATCCCGCAAGGCGGCGAAGTGCGCGGCAACCTGGCCGCCGGCGGCAAGGGCGTGGCCCAGCCATTGACAGCGCGCGACCTGGAAATCGCCGAAAAGCTCGGCCCCATCCTGGCCGCGCGTGGCCTGATGCTGGTAGGATTGGATGTGATCGGCGACTACCTGACGGAAGTGAACGTCACCAGCCCGACCTGCTTCCAGGAAATTGCGCAGCAGACCGGTTTTGACGTGGCCGCCATGTTCATCGATGCGGTCGAGCAGGGCGTGGCGCAGTCGCCTGCGCACACGGCATAAGGACACCATATGGTAGGGATTTTGCTCATGACACACGCGCCGCTGGGCCAGGCATTCATTGCCGCCTGCGCGCACGTGTTTCGCGGACCGACCGAGCGTTTTGAAGCGATCGACGTGCTGGCCGACCAGGACCTGGCCGAGGTGCAGAAGCTCGCTTCGGCCGCCATCTGCCGCCTTGACGACGGCTCCGGCGTGCTGGTGATTACCGATGTGAAAGGCGGCACGCCGTCGAACTGCTGCAACAAGCTGGCCGATGCGGGCCGCGTGGAAGTGATCGCCGGCATCAGCCTGCCGATGCTGCTGCGCGCCATCACGTATCGCCGCGATACACTCGATGTGGTGGTCGAAATGGCGCTGGCCGGTGCGCAAAGCGGCGCCGTGCGCGTCGACAACCGCATTCGCGTGGGCGAATAAAGCAGCACATGGCCGCCGCCCTGAAGGCGGCGCAAGTTTTTTTTCAGGGATAGAGACTAGACAAAAATGATTCAAAAAGAACTCGAAATCATCAACAAGCTGGGCCTGCATGCACGCGCCTCGGCCAAATTTACCCAGATGGCCGCCCGCTACAAGAGCGACGTCTGGCTGACCCGCAACGCGCGCCGCATCAACGCCAAGTCCATCATGGGCGTGATGATGCTGGCCGCCGGCAAGGGCGCGAAAGTGACCCTGGAAGCGGACGGCGCCGATGAGGCGGCGTGTGTCGAGGCCTTGACCGCCCTGATCAACGACAGGTTTGGCGAAGGCGAGTAATGCCCGCCGAACGCAGCCGCAGCCGCCTTCCCACAGGTCACCCCATGGCTTCCTTCACGCTCCACGGCATTCCCGTCTCGCGCGGCATCGCCATTGGCCGCGCGCATTTGCTGGCGCCGGCCGCCCTTGACGTCAAGCACTACCTGGTCGCCCAGGAGCAGATCGAAGGCGAAGTGCTGCGCCTGCAAAACGCGATCGCCGCCGTCCACAAGGAATTGCAAACCCTGTGGAACGAGCTGCCGAAAGACGCGCCCACCGAACTGGGCGCGTTTATCGACGTGCATGCGCTGATCCTGTCCGACCCGATGATTTCCGAAGCACCGCTCGACATCATCCGCTCGCGCCACTACAACGCCGAATGGGCGCTGCTGACGCAGATCGATGAATTGTCGGCCCAGTTCGACGAAATCGAAGACCCGTATTTGCGCGAGCGCAAGGCCGACATCCAGCAGGTGGCCGAACGGGTATTGAAGGTCCTGCTCGGCACCGAGCAGCTGCTGCCCAAGGCGGCGGCCGAAGACGAATTCACGGCGCAGATGATCGTCGTGGCACACGATATCTCGCCGGCCGACATGCTGCAGTTCCGCGACCGCTCGTTTGTCGGCTTCATTACCGACGTCGGCGGCCAGAACTCGCACACGGCCATCGTCGCGCGCAGCCTCGATATCCCGGCGGCGGTCGGCATGTCGCAGGCCTCGACCCTGATCGAACAGGATGACTGGCTGATCATCGACGGCGACGCCGGCGTGGTGATCGCCAACCCCAGCCCGCTGGTGCTGGAACAGTACCGCGAGCGCCAGGTGGCGATGCAGCGCGCGCGCAAGAAACTGGGCAAACTCAAGAAAACCCCGGCCGTCACCAAATGCGGCACGGCCGTGACCTTGCTGGCCAATATCGAACTGCCCGACGACTGCGCCTTTGCGCTGGAGTCCGGCGCCGTCGGCGTGGGCCTGTTCCGCTCCGAATTTCTGTTCATGGGCCGCGCCCACAAAATCCCGTCCGAAGACGAGCAGTTCGAGGCCTACCGCCAGACCGTGATGTCGATGAAGGGCAAGGTGGTCACCATCCGCACGCTCGACATCGGCGCCGACAAGCCGCTCGACCAGTCTGACCATACGGCGCTGAACCCGGCGCTGGGCCTGCGCGCGATCCGCTACTGCCTGGCCGAGCCGCAGCTGTTCCTGACCCAGCTGCGCGCCATTTTGCGCGCCTCGGCCTATGGCAAGGTGCGCATCCTGATTCCGATGCTGGCGCACGCCTTCGAGATCGACCAGTCGCTGGCCATGATCGCGCAGGCCAAGGCGGCGCTGCGCGACGAGGGCGTCAAGTTCGACGACGCCGTCGAAGTGGGCGCCATGATCGAGATCCCGGCCGCCGCGCTGGCGCTGCCGATGTTCGTCAAGCGCCTCGATTTCCTGTCGATCGGCACCAATGATCTGATCCAGTACACGCTGGCGATCGACCGGGTCGACTACGAAGTGGCGCATCTGTACAACCCGCTGCATCCGGCCGTGCTGCAACTGATCTCGATGACGATCGCGGCCGGCCACAAGGCAGGTATCGACGTGGCCGTGTGCGGCGAGATGGCGGGTGACGTCAAGCTCACGCGCCTGCTGCTGGGCCTGGGTCTGCGCGAGTTTTCCATGCATCCGGCCCAGCTCTTGGCCGTCAAGCAGGAGATCCTCAATAGCGACCTGGCGCTGATCGCGCCACAAATGCGCAAAATCATGCGCTCGATGGAGCCAAATGTCATCGCCGAGGCGGTCGAACAGCTGCAGCTGATGTAAACTGTCGTTTCAACACCAGCAGGACGCATTGCGCGCGGCAAGATGCGTCCTGCTGAAGCTGCGGAGCCTTTCATCGCGACTCCGCATCGATCATGGCCCGTGGGGCCGCCCCCCTAGATAAACCGACACGCACATGTCATCCATTGGAATCGTTTCGCCGCAAACCATGTATTTTGCGCAACCCCTGCAGCTGCAAAGCGGCGCCTCGCTGCAGGACTATATGCTGATGTATGAAACCTACGGCACCCTGAACGCCGACAAATCGAACGCGGTGCTGGTCTGCCACGCCCTGAACGCCTCGCACCACGTGGCCGGCACCTATGACGGCGACCCGAAAAGCACGGGCTGGTGGGACAATATGGTCGGTCCGGGCAAGCCGCTCGACACCGACAAGTTCTTCGTCATCGGCGTCAACAACCTCGGCTCCTGCTTCGGCTCGACCGGCCCGATGCACACCAACCCGGCCACCGGCAAGCCGTATGGCGCGGCGTTTCCCGTGGTGACGGTGGAAGACTGGGTCAGCGCGCAGGCGCGCCTGGCCGACGAACTGGGCATCGATCAGTTTGCCGCCGTGATGGGCGGCTCGCTGGGCGGCATGCAGGCGCTGGCCTGGAGCATCATGTACCCGCAGCGGCTGCGCCACTGCGTGGTGATCGCCTCGACGGCCAAGCTGTCGGCGCAGAATATCGCCTTCAACGACGTCGCGCGCCAGGCGATCCTGTCCGACCCGGATTACCGCGGCGGCGATTTCTATGCATACGGCGTGGTGCCGAAGAACGGCCTGCGCGTGGCGCGCATGGTCGGCCACATCACCTACCTGTCGAACGACGACATGGCCGAAAAATTCGGCCGCAAGCTGCGCGACGCGGCGCAGACGGGCGCCTACAAATTCGGCTTCGGCATCGACTTCGAGATCGAATCGTACCTGCGTTACCAGGGCGACAAGTTCTCCGAGTACTTCGACGCCAATACCTATTTGTTGATTACCAAGGCGCTCGATTATTTCGACCCGGCGCGCGCCCATGGCGGCAACCTGGCCAAGGCGCTGGCCGGTACCCGCGCGAAATTTTTCCTGGCCTCGTTTTCCACCGACTGGCGTTTTTCGCCCGAGCGCAGCCGCGAAATCGTCGAGGCGCTGGTGTGCAACCGCCGCCAGGTGACCTACGCCGAGATCGACGCGCCGCACGGCCACGACGCCTTTTTGCTGGAAGACGCGCGCTACATGAACATGGTGCGCGCCTACTACGGCCAGGTGTGGCACGAGATCGGGGCCGGCGTGCCGGCTACTGTACAGAACACTGCCGTGCGCCAGGGCGCGAAGGAGATCGCATGAATTTCGAAGAACTGAGCGCGCTGCGCCCCGACCTGGCCTTTATCGCCCACTGGGTGCCGGACCAGGCCCATGTGCTCGACGTCGGCTGCGGCGACGGCGTGATGCTCGAATACCTGCAAAGCAGCGGCAAGGGCTGCAGCGGCTACGGCCTGGAGATCGCCGACGACAAGGTGCTGGCCAGCACCCGCCGCGGCGTGCAGGTGATCCAGCAGGACATGGAAAAGGGCCTGGCGATTTTTGGCGACAACAGCTTCGACACCGTGCTGTGCCTGTCGTCGCTGCAGATGATGAAGCAGGTCGAGCCGCTGCTGCGCGATATCGTGCGCGTCGGCACCGAGGCCATCGTCTCGTTCCCGAATTTCGCCTACTGGCCGCACCGCGTTTCCCTGCTCAAGGGCCGCATGCCGGTGTCCAAATCGCTGCCCTACCAGTGGTACGATACGCCCAACGTACGCTGCGCCACCATCAAGGATTTCCGCGAACTGGCCGAGGAATGCGGCCTGGAAGTGATCGATTGCGTGGCCCTGGCCGCAGGCAAGATGGTGTCCGTGCTGCCGAACCTGCGCGGCGACCTGGCCGTGTTCAGGCTGCGCAAGAAGAAAGCGCACTGAGTCGCTTGCATGGAGCCCCGCACGCGTGTTGGGGAAGTGCAATATGGCGGACGGCCTGTATGCTAATGTATAACATTGTTTTACGGAGAATTCCCACATGACGCCCTACCCCCACTCGTTCAAACGTTTTACCGTCGCCGCCAGCCTGTGCGCCGCCGCCGTGCTGGCGCCGCTGCCGGCCCTGTCGCAGCAGGCCGTGGTGCAAGATGGCATCAAGGTTCGCCCCCTGTCGACCTCGCGCATCTTTGCCGGCGGCGTCGATTTCAATGAACAGTCGAAGCAGCAGTACACGCAGCTGGTCAATGAGGCCAGGGAAAAAAATGCGCTGGTGCCCGACAGCGATCCGCAGGTCAAGCGCCTGCGCGCCATCGCCCAGCGCATCATCCCGTTCGCCACGCGCTGGAACGAGGCCGCCGGCAGCTGGAACTGGCAGATCAACCTGCTCAATTCCGACCAGGTCAACGCCTTCTGCATGCCGGGCGGCCAGATTGCCTTCTACAGCGGCATTATCACCAAGCTGAACCTGACCGACGACGAAGTGGCCATCGTCATGGGCCATGAGATCTCGCATGCGCTGCGCGAACACTCGCAGGCGCAGGCCGGCAAGGGCAACCTGGCCGCCGTCGGCGCCAAGCTGGCCGGCGCCGGCCTGTCGGCCTGGCTGGGCGTGGACCCGAGCATCACCGGCACCGCCACCAATATGGCGGCGCAGGGCGTGATGCTGAAGTTTTCGCGCGACGACGAGCGCGAAGCGGACCTGATCGGCATGGACCTGGCCGCGCGCGCCGGTTTCGACCCGCGCGCCGGCGTCATCCTGTGGCAGAAAATGGCCGCGCTGAACAAGGGCGCGCCGCCGGAATTCCTGTCGACCCACCCGTCGGGCAAGGACCGCATTTCGCAGATGAACAGCCATATGGCGCAGGTGCTGCCGCTGTATGCGCGCGCCAAGGGCGTGTCGGTCAACGATTTGCCGGCCTACCGCAGCAATGCCGTCGCCTCGCGCTAAGCCATGACGGCGCCACCCCTGCCCATGCGCGATGGCGTGGCCGCCAGCTATTTATGGCTGCCCGAGGGGCAGTGGCCCGACATGCTGGCCTTCCTGGTCGAGCGCTACCCGCAGGTCAGCGCGGCGCAATGGCAGGACCGCATGGCGCGCGGCGAGGTGGTCGATGGCGAGGGGGTCGTGCTGCTGCCCGGCAGCGCCTGCCGGCGCGGCATGCGCATCTTTTATTACCGCGAGCTGGAACGTGAAACGCCGATTCCGTTCCAGGAGCAGATCCTGTTCGAAGACGCGCACCTGGTGGTGGTCGACAAGCCGCATTTTTTGCCGATGACCCCTGGCGGGCGCTTCGTGCAGGAAACGTTATTGACGCGGCTGAAGAAAAAGCTCGATTGCGCCGCACTGACGCCGATCCACCGCCTCGACCGCGAGACGGCCGGGGTGGTGATTTTTTCGCGCCGCCAGGCCAGCCGCGGCGCCTACCAGACCCTGTTCCAGCGCCGTGAAATCCATAAAGTCTATGAAGCGCTGGCGCCGCGCCTGCATGGCCGCGAGTTTCCATTTACCTACCGCAGCCGCATGGTCGACGGCGACAAGTTCTTTATCATGCGCGAGGAAGCGGGCGAGCCCAATTCTGAAACCATCATCGATGTGATCGAACAGCGTGGCGACTTCAATTTGTACCGTTTGCAGCCGCGCACGGGCCGCAAGCACCAGCTGCGCGTGCACCTGGCCTCCCTGGGCGTGCCCATCGTCAACGATGCCTTCTACCCGGTGGCGCTGCCGTGCAAGGAAGACGACATGTCGCAGCCCTTGCAGCTGCTGGCAAGGGCGATTGCCTTTGCCGATCCGTTGACGGGCGAGATGCGTCGCTTTGAAAGCCGGCGCAGCCTTTGATTTACGCCCGGATCGTGTAATCGATGATCAGCGGCGCGTGATCCGAAAACTTCTCGTCCTTGTACACGCTGACCGTATGGGCCTGGGCCGCGATGCCGGGCGTGGCCACATGGTAATCGATGCGCCAGCCGACGTTTTTCGCATAGGCCTGGCCACGGTTGCTCCACCATGTGTATTGATCCTCGCGCTTGTCGAGGCCCCGGTGCACGTCGACAAAACCCACCTCATCGAACACGCGCGTGAGCCAGGCGCGTTCCTCCGGCAGGAAGCCCGAGTTCTTCTTGTTGCCCTTCCAGTTCTTCAGGTCGATCTCGTGGTGGGCGATATTCCAGTCGCCGCAGATCACCACTTCGCGCCCCAGCGCCTTTAAGGTCAGCAGGTGTGGCAGGAACAATTCCATGAAGCGGAACTTCGCTTCCTGGCGCTCGGGACCCGACGAGCCGGACGGGCAGTAGACGGAAATGACCGACAGGTTGCCAAAGTCGCAGCGCACATAGCGCCCTTCGGCGTCGAATTCCGGGCTGCCAAAGCCGATATGCACGGCATCCGGTTCGACCTTGCTGTAGACGCCGGTGCCCGAGTACCCCTTCTTTTCGGCGTAGTGGAAGTGGCCATGGTAGCCGTGCGGGTTGAGAAATTCCGGCGTCATGTCGGGCAGTTGCGCTTTCAATTCCTGCACGCAGATGAAGTCGGCCGTCTGCTTGCCCATCCAGTTGAAAAAGCCTTTTTTGGCGGCGGAACGGATGCCGTTCAGATTGGCGGAGATAATTTTTGGCATAGGAGACAAGGGAAAGGGCGCGGGCCGCAAGGGGCGGCGCGGCATGGCGATTGTCTCGCCGGTGCGCGCGGATTAAAATACAGGCACTTTTAAAAAATGAGGCTCATGTGAATAATTTACGCCAGCAGTTTATCGCGTTTTCGGTATCCAAGGGAGTCTTGCGGTTCGGCGAGTTCACCACCAAGGCCGGCCGCCAGTCGCCGTACTTCTTCAACGCGGGCCTGTTCCATGACGGCGCGACCCTGGCCGAACTGGCCCAGTTCTACGCGCAGACCCTGCTCGATTCCGGTGTCGAATTCGACATGCTGTTCGGCCCCGCCTACAAGGGCATCACGCTCGCTTCGGCCACCGCCGTGGCGCTGGCCGGCAAGGGCCGCAACACCTCGTTCGCCTTCAACCGCAAGGAAGCCAAGGACCACGGCGAAGGCGGCACCATTGTCGGCGCCAAGTTGCAGGGCAAGGTCGTCATCATCGACGACGTGATCTCGGCCGGCACCTCGGTGCGCGAATCGGTGGACATGATACGCGCCGCCGGCGCTGAACCGTGCGCCGTGCTGATCGCGCTCGACCGCATGGAGCGCTCGGGTCCGGACGGCCAGCTGTCGCCCAGTTCCGCGGTGCAGGAAGTGACGAAACAGTATGGCATTCCCGTCATCTCGATCGGCAACCTCGATGATTTGTTCGGCTACCTGAACGGCGCCGGCGCCGATCCGGAACTGCTGAAGCACAAAGAGGCTGTTTCAGCCTACCGTACCCGCTACGGCATTTAAAACGCTCGGGAATGCGTTGCAGCGCCTCGCCCCGGGCGCTTCATGGTCTGTCGCGTGATCACGCCAGCCATGGTTTGATCGCCGAATGCAGTCCCAGCGCGAACAGGCCGATAAAAAAGCACTTCCTGAACAGTGCCGCTGAAATGCGCCCGCGCAGCCACTGGCCGGCCAGCATGCCGCCCAAGGCCGGCAGCAGGGCGATGCCCGACGCTTGGGCGTCGCCCAGATGAAAATTGCCCTGCAGCGCCAGGCTGGCCGCCAGCGCCACGGTAGAGGCACTAAACGCCAGGCCCAGCGCCTGTACCAGCGCATCGCGCTGCAGCCCCAGTCCCTGCAGGTAGGGCACGGCCGGGATCACGAACACGCCGGTGGCGGCCGTCACCAGGCCCGTCGATGCGCCGATCAGGGGCGCCAGCCAGGGCTCATGGCGCGGCGCCACCACCAGGCGCCACGAGCACAGTCCGGCCACCGCATACGCCATCAGCGCCACCCCCAGCGCCACCACGGCCCAGGCGCCGCTGTCTTGCGGCAGCAGCGCGCCGCCAAGCACGGTGCCGGCCATGGTCCAGGCCAGCAAGGGCCACAAGCGTCGCAGCAGGGCGGCCAGGCCCGGGCCAGTGGCCAGCTGCCACACATTGGTCACCATCGACGGCACGATCAGCAGGGCCGCAGCCTGTACCGGCGGCATCACCAGGCTGAGCAAGCCCATGGCCACCGTCGGCAGGCCCAGGCCCACTACGCCCTTGACGAAGCCCGCGAGAATAAAACTGGCGCCGACGGCCAGCAAAAATGAAGTTTCCATGATGTTCAACGAGAATGAAAGTGGGGCGATTCTGCGCGCCTGGCGCGCTGCTGAAAAGCTGGATTTTCCGGCGCCAGCCTTAGCCTGAAACGAAGGCTGTTATGATGGCCCCAAGGAGGGCGCACCATGCGTTTTGATCTGGTCGATTTGCAGCTGTTCGTGCACGTGGTGGAAGAGGGCAGCCTGACGGCCGGCGCCGCGCGCAGCCATCTGGCGCTGGCGTCGGCCAGCGCGCGCGTGCGCGGCATGGAGCAAGCCCTGGGCATGGCGCTGCTGCTGCGCGGGCGGCGCGGCGTCACCGTCACGCCGGCCGGCCAGACCCTGCTGCACCATGCGCGCCTGGTGCTGCTGCAGATGGACAAGCTGCGCGGCGACCTCGGCGAATTTGCGCGCGGCCTGCAAGGCCAGCTGCGCCTGCTGTGCAATACCTCGGCGCTCAGCGAATTCCTGCCCGAGGCGCTGGCCACCTTCCTGGAACGCCACCCGAACCTCACCATCGACCTCGAAGAGCGCCTCAGCTACGATATCGTCAAGGGCGTCTCGGAAGGGCAGGCCGACATCGGCATCGTCTCCGATTCGGTCGACCTGCGCGGCTTGCAAACGTTTTTGTTCCGGCCCGACCGGCTGGTGGCGATCGTGGCGGCCGACGGCGTGCGGCAGCGCGCCATCGGCGAGGCGGACGCCATCGATTTCGCCAGCTTGCTGGAATCCGATTTCATCGGCCTGGCCGACGACAGCGCGCTGCAGCAGTACCTGGGCCTGCAGGCGGCGCGCCTGGGACGGCCATTGAAAGTGCGGGTGCGCCTGCGCAGTTTCGATGCAGTGTGCCGCATGGTCGCCAGCGGCGCCGGCGTGGCCGTGGTGCCGCAGTCGGCCGCGCGCCGCTGCCAGCAGACGATGGCGCTGCGCTGCCTGGCCTTGCTTGACCCCTGGTCGGTACGCAATCTGACCATCTGCGTGCGCCAGTTCGGCGAACTGCCCTTGTACGCGCGCCAGCTGGTCGAGCATCTGCAGGCGTAAGTTGTTCCAGGCGCAGTGTGCGATGGCGCGCGGACACGCCGGGCCAGCGCGTCTATAATCAGGTCTATACAGTCCATCAAAAGGAAGACACCATGCGTTTATTGATTGCCCTGATTTTTCCATGGCTGACCTTTTTCACCATCGGTCGCCCGATCGCCGGCATCATCTGCCTGATCCTGCAAATCACCCTGATCGGCTGGCTGCCGGCCACCATCTGGGCCGTGTATGCACTGAGCCAGTTCAAGACCGACCAGAAGATCGCCGAAGCCACCCGCCGCTATTGACCGAGGAGCGTCCCATGCACAGTTCCCCACGCAGTACCCGCGTGGCCGCGATGGCGGCTGCGGCCTTGCTGGCCGCCAGCCTGCATGGCGCCGTCCTGGCCCAGGCCGAAGGCGCCTTGCCGCCGGTGCAGAAAAGCGGCGCGGTCGAGTACCTGAGCGGTGGCATCGGCCTGGACGAATCGACCGCCATCAAGCAGGCCAGCGGCCAGTGGCCATTGAGCCTGGTGTTTTCCGTGCAGGCGGACGCGCGCGCACAATTTGCGTCCGACGTGAAGCTGGAAATCCGTGACGCGAAAGGCGCGCTGGCGCTGGACGTCACCGCCAGCGGCCCGTATCTGCTGGCGCGGCTGGCGCCGGGCGGCTACAGCCTGCGCGCCACCCTGGCCGGTAAAACTCTGGAGCGCAAGCTGCGCATCAAGGCAGGCAGTTCGGCGCGCGTGGAACTGGTGTGGCCGGCCGGCACCAACCAGTCCTGAAGGATCAAGCCACCGCTGGCACGTTCAGTACGCGGCCCTCATTGGCGCTTTGCAGCGCCAGTTCGATCAGCCTGATGGTGTCCAGCGCATCCTCGGCCGCCACCGGCGCCGGCTTGCCGTCGCGGATGGCGTCGGCCATGCCCTGGTAGAAATCCTGGTAGCGGCCCGCCTGCAGGTCCAGATGCTCGCACTGGCCATCCGGCTGCGTGCCAAGGTAGAGCGCGCCGCGCACCCCATCCTCGCCCCAGCCCGGCTGGCCCGGACGTCCGCCCGCCTTTAACGCGTCTTCCTGCGGATCGAGGCCGAATTTCATGAAACTGCCGGCGTCGCCATGCACGGCAAAACGCGCCGTCGGCGCCTTGACCAGGCAGCCCGCCTGCAGCACCACGCGCAGGCGCTGGTAATACAGCACGATATGCAGGTAGTCGACCGCCTGCGCGCCATCGCGCTGCAGGTCGATATCGGCATGCAGTTTGTCCGGCATGCCGAACAGCTGCACCGCCTGGTCCAGCATATGCGGCCCCAGGTCGTACAGCAGGCCGCCACCGGGCGCGTTCGATTCGCGCCAGCGCTGGCGGATCTCGGGGCGGAAGCGGTCGAAATGCGATTCAAAACTGGTGACGCGGCCCAGCACGCCCTGCGCCAGCAGCGTCTTGATCGTCATAAAATCGCCATCCCAGCGGCGGTTGTGATACACGCTGAGCACCAGCTTGCGTTCTTTGGCCAGGGTGATCAGCGTCTGTGCCTCGGCGCTGGTAATCGTGAACGGCTTGTCGACCACCACGTGCTTGCCCGCCTGCAGGGCCGCCCGCGCCAGGCCGAAATGGGCTTCGTTGGGTGCGGCGATCACCACCAGTTCGATCGCTGCATCGGCAAACAGCTGCGCCGCTTCCGCGTAGACGGTGGCCTCGGGCCAGTCCTTGTGCACCAGGTCCGGCTTGCTGGAAGCGACGGCCGTCAGCTCCAGGGCCTCGACGCTAGTGAGGACGGGAGCGTGGAAGGTGGCGCCGGCAAAGCCGTAGCCGACCAGGCCGGTTTTGATTTTGTTCATGGCGGTAATCTATGTGCGTGTCAGGAGCCATGATCATACCCGCAAGCGGCTCGGTTAATCGAGCCGCCAGACATACTGCATGACCGCTGGCGAACTGACCGGCTTGCCGCCGGCGATGCCCGGCTTGAAGCGGCACTTGGCGATGCTGCTGCGCGCCGCTTCGTCCAGCAAGGGATAGCCGCTGCTGCGCGCCACGCTTGCCTCCTCGACCTTGCCCTCGGCGCTGATCTGGAAACGCAGCATGACGGCGCCGGCTTGCCGCGCCTTGCGCGAGGCGAGCGGATAGACGGGCTTGCTGCAGCTGGAAAAATCGGCAACCGGTTCCTGCTCCAGTACCGGCTTGCCGGCGGTGGCGGTCGGCTGGCCACCGATGCTGGTGCAGCCGGCGGCCAGGATCAGCAGCGGCAGGGCCGCTGTCCAGTGCCATGCCGCTCGTGTGTTGGCTTGCATATGATCTCCCATCAGCCTGCCAGCTTGGCCTTGAGCAGTTCGGTCAGCTGGGCCGGGTTGGCCTTGCCTTTCGAGGCCTTCATGGCCTGGCCGATCAGCGCGTTGATGGCCGCTTCCTTGCCGGCGCGGTACTGCTCGACCGACTTGGCGTTGGCCGCCAGGACCTCGTCGACGATCGCTTCCAGGGCGCCCGTGTCCGAGATCTGTTTCAGGCCCTTGGCGTCGATGATGGTGTCGACCAGATGCTCGTCAGCCGATTTGGCTTCCCACATGCCGGCGAACACTTCTTTTGCGGCCTTGTTGGAAATGGTGCCGTCGGCGATGCGCTTCAACATGGCGGCCAGCTGGGCCGGCGAGACCGGCGCCGCGTCGAGGTCCACGCCTTCGCGGTTGACGGTCGACGCCACGTCGCCCATCAGCCAGTTGGCGGCGGCCTTGGCGTTGTCCTTGCCGGCCTTGTCCACCACGGCGACGAAGTAGGTCGCCATGGCCTTGGACTGCGTCAGCACCAGCGCGTCGTAGTCGGGCAGCGCGTATTCGCTGATGAAGCGGGCGCGCATGGCGGCCGGCAGCTCCGGCATGTCGGCTTTCACGCGGGCGATCCACTCGGGCGAGATGACCAGCGGCGGCAGGTCCGGGTCGGGGAAGTAGCGGTAATCCTGGGCGTCTTCCTTGCTGCGCATTTCGCGCGTTTCCTTGCGGTCCGGGTCGTACAGGCGCGTGGCCTGCACCACCTTGCCGCCGTCTTCGATCAGCTCGATCTGGCGGCGCACTTCGACGTGCACCGCTTCTTCGATAAAGCGGAACGAGTTCAGGTTCTTGATTTCGCAGCGGGTGCCGAATTCCTTCTGGCCGACAGGGCGCACCGAAACGTTGACGTCGCAGCGGAACGAGCCTTCCTGCATGTTGCCGTCGCACACGCCGAGCCACATCACCAGCGAGTGCAGCGCCTTGGCATAGGCCACGGCTTCGGCGGCGCTGCGAATTTCCGGCTCCGAGACGATTTCCAGCAGCGGCGTGCCGGCGCGGTTCAGATCGATGCCGCTCATGCCGGCGTAGTCTTCGTGCAGCGACTTGCCGGCGTCTTCTTCCAGGTGGGCGCGCGTCAGGTTGACGGTCCTGGTGACGAATTGGCCATCTTTTTCGTAGCCGAAGGTCAGCGCGCCGCCGATCACCACCGGATCTTCGAACTGGCTGATCTGGTAGCCCTTCGGCGAATCGGGGTAAAAATAGTTCTTGCGCGCGAAGACCGAATGCGGCGCGACGGTGGCGCCCACGGCCAGGCCGAAACGGATGGCGCGGTCGACCGCCTGCTTGTTCATCACCGGCAGCACGCCCGGCAGCGCCAGGTCGACCGGGCTGGCCTGGGTGTTGGCTTCGGCGCCGTACTTGATCGGCGAACCGCTGAAAATTTTGGAGTCGGTCGTGAGCTGCACGTGGTTCTCAAGACCGATGACGACTTCCCATTGCATAGTGTTCTCGCTTCTTTTTTTGGTTAAACGCCGGCAGGCGCGCGCGTGTGCCAGTCCGTCACCAGCTGGTACTGGTGGGCCACGTTCAGCAGTCTGGCCTCGCCAAAGTAATTGCCGATGATTTGCAGGCCGACCGGGCGCTTGCCATTCTTGTCACCTGCGCCGAAGCCGCACGGAATCGACATGCCGGGCAGGCCGGCCAGGCTGGTCGACAGGGTGTAGATGTCGGCCAGGTAGTTCGCCACCGGGTCGTCGGTCTTGTCGCCCAGGTCCCAGGCCACGGTCGGCGCGACCGGTCCCATGATGACGTCGCAGACGGCGTTCGGGCCGTTCAGTACCGCGTCGAAGTCCTGCGCGATCAGGCGGCGGATCTTTTGCGCTTTCAGGTAGTAGGCGTCGTAATAGCCGTGGCACAGCACATAGGTGCCGACCATGATGCGGCGCTTGACCTCGGCGCCAAAGCCTTCGGCGCGGCTTTTCTTGTACATGTCCTGCAGGTCCTTGTAGGCGCTGGCGCGGTGGCCGTAGCGCACGCCGTCATAGCGCGACAGGTTGGACGACGCTTCGGCCGGTGCGATCATGTAGTAGGCGGGGATCGACAGCGCCGTGTTCGGCAGCGAGATGTCGACCAGGGTCGCGCCCAGCTGTTCGTATTGCGCCAGCGCGGCGCGCACGGCCGCTTCCACGTCCTTGGCCAGGCCGTCGCCAAAATACTCGCGCGGCACGCCGATGCGCAGGCCGTTCAAGGGTTGCGCCAGGCTGCGCGTAAAGTCTTCGGCCACGCCGCCCTGTTCCGGCGTCAGGCTGGTCGAATCGCGTTCGTCGAAGCCGGCGATCACGTTGAGCAGCAGGGCGCAGTCTTCGGCGGTTTGCGCCATCGGGCCGCCCTGGTCGAGCGAGGAGGCAAACGCGATCATGCCGAAGCGCGACACGCGGCCATAGGTAGGCTTGATGCCGGTGATGCCGCAAAAGGCGGCCGGCTGGCGGATCGAGCCGCCGGTGTCGGTGCCGGTGGCCGCCGGCGTCAGGCGCGCGGCGACGGCGGCGGCCGAACCGCCCGACGAGCCACCCGGCACGGCAGTCGTGTCCCACGGGTTTTTCACGGCGCCGAAGGCCGAGTTCTCGTTGCCCGAACCCATGGCGAATTCGTCGCAATTGACCTTGCCCAGGCTGACCATGCCGGCGGCCAGGCATTTTTCCACCACTGTGGCGTCAAACGGGCTGACATAGTCGGCCAACATCATCGAGCCGGCCGTGGTGCGCCAGCCGCGGGTGACAAACAGATCCTTGTGCGCGATCGGCACGCCGGTCAGGGCGGTGGCGCTGCCGTCGGCGATACGCGCGTCGGCCACTGCGGCCTGGGCCAGGGTCAGCGCACGGTCGACGTGCAGAAAGGCGTTCGAGCCGTCGGCGGCGATGCGGTCGAGGAAATGCGTCGCCAGCGCCACGGCGGAAATTTCCTTGTTCCGCAAAAGCGCGGACAGCTGTTTGATGGATTTTGTATGCATGGCGTTTCTAAAGTGATATTCGACAGGAGGACAAGGACGGGGCGCCGTTCCGGCGCGCCGCTTACTCGATGACCTTGGGGACGAGGTACAGCCCGTCCTGGACCTTCGGCGCCACCGCCTGGTAGGCGTCGCGGTGATTGCTTTCGGTGGCCTGGTCTTCGCGCAGGCGCAATGCGATATTGTCCATATGGGCGGCCAGCGGGTGGCTCAATGGCGCCACGCCTTCGGTGTCGACGGCCTGCATTTGTTCTGCCAGCGCAAAAATTTTGTTCAATTGTTCCAGGGACGTGGCTGCCTGGTCGTCGGCCATGTCGAGTTGTGCCAAATGGGCAATGCGTTTTACATCGGAGAGTGTCAGGGACATGGCGAAAGGCGCGCGGGGACGCTCATAGTAGTTAAGTTGGCGCTTTGATAAAGCGCGGGTATTTACTGCTCTTTTGCTCACAAAAACGCGGGAATGCCGCCTAACTCGCGGTGGCCGGGGTCGCACTTTTCCATGGTTTTTGGGCAAATCGCATTCAAATTATAAGGTAGAATGGCGGGTTAATGCGTTGCCGGCGCCGATGGACTGCTGCCGCAGCATAGAAAAGATTGCGCAAGCGCCAAGCGAACCGCCGAAAAATGCCTGTACGGGTTTTCGAAGGAGCCTGAAAGCGCCCGCTTTGAAACTCCCTATAAACAGCTTTTGCGCAGCTCGATGCGCTACAGGACACTCATGTTTGGTTTTTTACGCAGGTATATCTCCACCGATCTGGCCATTGACTTGGGCACGGCCAACACCCTGATCTATGTACGCGGCCTGGGCATCGTCCTGGACGAACCGTCGGTCGTCGCGATCCGCCAGGAAGGCGGCCCGAATGGCAAGAAGACCATCCAGGCAGTCGGCAAGGAAGCCAAGCAGATGCTGGGCAAGGTGCCGGGCAATATCGAAGCGATCCGTCCGATGAAAGATGGCGTGATCGCCGACTTCACCGTCACCGAGCAGATGCTCAAGCAGTTCATCCGCATGGTGCACGACTCGAAATTCTTCCGTCCGTCGCCGCGCATCATCATCTGCGTGCCGTGCGGCTCGACCCAGGTGGAACGCCGCGCGATCCGCGAATCGGCGCTCGGCGCCGGCGCGTCGCAGGTCTACCTGATTGAAGAACCGATGGCCGCGGCCATCGGCGCCGGCCTGCCGGTATCGGAAGCGACCGGTTCGATGGTGGTCGATATCGGCGGCGGCACCACCGAAGTGGGCATCATTTCGCTCGGCGGCATGGTCTACAAGGGTTCGGTGCGCGTCGGCGGCGACAAGTTCGACGAAGCCATCGTCAATTACATCCGCCGCAACTACGGCATGCTGATCGGCGAACAGACGGCCGAAGCGATCAAGAAGGCCATCGGTTCTGCCTTCCCGGGTTCGGAAGTGAAAGAGATGGAAGTGAAGGGCCGCAACCTGTCCGAAGGCATCCCGCGCTCGTTTACCATTTCGTCGAACGAGATCCTCGAAGCGCTGACCGACCCGCTGAACAATATCGTGTCGGCCGTGAAGAACGCGCTGGAGCAGACGCCGCCGGAACTGGGCGCCGACATCGCCGAAAAAGGCATGATGCTGACCGGTGGCGGCGCGCTGCTGCGCGACCTGGACCGCTTGCTGATGGAAGAAACCGGCCTGCCGGTGCTGGTGGCCGAAGACCCGCTCACTTGCGTGGTGCGCGGTTCCGGCATGGCGCTGGAACGCATGGACAAGCTCGGCTCGATCTTCTCCTACGAGTAATCGGATCAACGGGCCGGAAAGCGGGTTTCCGGCGTTGGTTTTGGCGCCGGCGTGAGGCCGGGGCCCGCACGTTGGCGCTCCGCGCCTGGCCTGATTATTGGAAGTCATGGAATACAGTCCTCCGCCACTTTTCAAACAGGGCGCCTCCGCCCGCGTCAAGATGATGGTGTTCGCCGGCATTTCGATCGCCTTGCTGCTGGTCGATTCGCGCATGCACGCGCTGACCGCCGTGCGCCAGGCGGTTGGCACCGTGCTCTATCCGGTGCAGATGGCCGCGCTGGTGCCGCGCGACGTGGCACTCGGCGTCGGCACGTATTTTTCCTCGCTGTCGGCGCTGGAAAAACAGGTGCGTGAGCTCAGGCACGAACAGATCGCCTCGGCGCAGATCCTGCAGCAGGCGCAGCTCAATATCGTGGAAAACAACCACCTGCGCAAGTTGATGGAAGCGCGCGAGCGCGTGCCGGTCAAATCGATGCTCGCTGAAATCCTGTATGACACGCGCGACTCGGCCACCCGCAAGATCGTGCTCGACCGCGGTATCCAGAACGGCGTGGAGCTGGGCCGGCCGGTGATCGACAACCTGGGCGTGGTCGGCCAGGTCACGCGGGTGTTTCCGTTTACCTCGGAAGTGACCCTGCTGACCGACGAAGAACAGGCGATTCCCGTGCAGCTGCTGCGCACGGGCGTGCGCAGCGTGGCCTACGGGCGCGGCAAGTCCGGCACCATGGAGCTGCGCTTTACGGAACCGACGGCCGACATCCAGATCGGCGATATCGTGATTACCTCCGGCCTCGATGGCCTGTATCCGGCCGGCCTGGCCGTGGCGCGCGTGACCCTGGTCGAGCGCAATGCGCACGGCCCGTTCGGCCGCGTGGTATGCCAGCCGCTGGCCGGCATCGAGCGCAATACGCAGCTGCTGATACTGACGTCGTCGCCCGATATTGCGCCGCGTCCGCCGGCCGAGGAAATCAAGGTTGGCCGCAAGATCGCCGGCAAGATGGCGCCGATCAAGGACGCGCCCAAGCCTGCCGCAACCCAGGACGCCACTGCGGCGCCGGCCAACGCCACGCCGGCCAAGCCGGCCAGCAAGCCTGCCGCGCCGCCCGCCACCACGACCACTGCCGCGCCGACGGAGACCACGCGATGAACCGCCCGCATTACATCCTGCTGCCGGTCAGCCCGCTGTTCATCGGCTTTTCGCTGCTGTGCGCCTTTTTGCTGAACCTGCTGCCATGGGGCCATTTCGTCGGCGTGCCCGATTTTGTCGCGCTGGTGCTGGTGTTCTGGGGCATCCACCAGCCGCGCAAGGTCGGCATCGGCGTGGCCTTTTTCATGGGCCTGATGATGGACGTGCACGATTCGACCCTGCTGGGCGAAAACGCGCTGGCCTATACCTTGCTGTCCTATTTCGCCATCATGATGCACCGCCGCGTGCTGTGGTTCCCCGTCATGACGCAGGCGCTGCATGTGCTGCCGCTGCTGCTGCTGACGCAGGCGCTGCAGCTGGTGACGCGGCTGATCGTCTCGGGCCGCTTCCCGGGCTGGCTCAATTTCATCGAGAGCTTTATCGCCGTGATCCTGTGGCCTATCATTACCTGGATGCTGCTGGCGCCGCAGCGCCGCGCCGTGGACCGCGACCACAACCGCCCGATCTGAGCGTGACCTGTCATGAATGAACTGAAGAATACCGAGCGCGAACTGCACTTCTTCCGGCTGCGCCTGACGATATTGGGCGCGCTCGTCTTTGTCTGCTTTTCGCTGCTGCTGGCGCGCTTTATCTGGCTGCAGGTGATCAAGCATGAAGATTACGCCACCAAGGCCGAGGACAACCGCATCGCGCTGGTGCCCATCGTGCCCACGCGCGGCCTGATCCTCGACCGCAACGGCGTGGTGCTGGCACGCAATTACTCGGCATTTACCCTGGAAATCACGCCGTCCAAGCTCAGCGCCAGCCTGGACTCGGTAATCGATGAACTCTCGACCCTGGTGCAGGTCGACATCAAGGACCGCCGCCGCTTCAAGAAGCTGCTGGAAGAATCGAAAAACTTCGTCAGCGTGCCGCTGCGCACCCGCCTGACGGAAGAGGAAGTGGCGCGTTTTTCGGCCAACCGCTTCCGCTTTCCCGGCGTCGAAGTGCAGGCGCGCCTGTTCCGCCAGTATCCGATGGGCGAAGTGGCGTCGCACGTGGTGGGCTTTATCGGCCGCATCAATCGCAATGAGTCCAGGGCGCTGGAAGAGGGCGACGACGCCGCCAACTACAACGGCACCGACCATATCGGCAAGGAAGGCCTGGAAAAAAGCTACGAGAAGCAGCTGCACGGCACCACCGGCTACGAAGAAGTGGAAGTGTCGGCCGGCGGGCGCGCCATGCGCACCCTGTCGCGCACGGCCGCCGTACCCGGCAACAACCTGATCCTGTCGATCGACATCGAGCTGCAAAAGGTGATGGAAGAAGCGTTCGGCGAATGGCGCGGCGCGGCCGTGGCGATCGATCCGGCCACCGGCGACATCCTGGCCTATGTGTCGAAACCCGGCTACGATCCTAACCTGTTCGTCGACGGCATCGACCAGCAAAGCTGGAATGAATTGAATACGTCGCTGGACCGGCCGATGGTCAACCGGCCCTTGTCCGGCACCTATGCGCCAGGCTCCACCTTCAAGCCCTTCATGGCGCTGGCCGCGCTGGAACTGGGCAAGCGCACGCCCGGCCAGGCGATTTCCGATCCCGGCTTTTTCATGCTGGGCGGTCACAAGTTCAGGGACGACAAGGTCGGCGGCCACGGCATGGTCGACATGCACAAGTCCATCGTCGTGTCGTGCAATACCTATTACTACCAGCTGGGCCGCGACATGGGCATCGACGCCATTCACGACTTCATGAAGCCGTTCGGTTTCGGCCAGCTGACCGGCATCGACCTCAACAACGAAAAGCGCGGCGTGCTGCCGTCGACCGAATGGAAGCGCAACCGCTTCAAGACGGCGCAGCAAAAGAAAT
Source organism: Janthinobacterium psychrotolerans (assembly GCF_001677885.1). GTDB lineage: Bacteria > Pseudomonadota > Gammaproteobacteria > Burkholderiales > Burkholderiaceae_D > Janthinobacterium > Janthinobacterium psychrotolerans. The sequence goes on from NZ_LOCQ01000055.1 coordinate 29,135, forward strand.
GGGTGGGCGGCGACACGATTTCGGTCAGCAATGGCTCGGGCTACAACTCCTATACGCCGCTGCAGATCGCCCATGCGACCGCCGTGCTGGCCAACAACGGCGTGGTGATGAAGCCGCACCTGGTCAAGAGTATCGAGGACGCCGCCACCCGCGCACGCACCCTGACGGTGCCCAAGGAAAGCTACCGCATTCCTTTGAAACAGGAAAACATCGACACCATCAAGCGCGCCATGGTGGGCGTGACCAGCGAAGAGGGCGGCACGGCGGCGCGCATTTTCACCGGCGTGCAATATACGGTGGGCGGCAAGACCGGTACGGCGCAGGTGGTGGGCATCAAGAAAAACGAGAAGTACAATGCCAAGCTGCTGGCCGAACGGCTGCGCGACAACGCCTTGTTTACCGCCTTTGCGCCGGCCGACAAGCCGCGCATCGCGCTGGCCATCGTGGTGGAAAACGCCGGTTTCGGCGCCGGCGTGGCCGCGCCGATCGCGCGCAAGGCGCTCGACTTTTACCTGCTGGGCAAGCGCCCCGGCGAAAAGGACCGCGACACCACCAAGGTGCCGAAGGAAGACGTCGACGAAGTGCGCACGCTTGAAGAAATCACGGATGAACAGGCCGGCACGCCGCCTGCGACGCCATAAGGAAATGCATGTCGATTAACGAAAGGCGCTCGCTGTGGCGGCGCGCCAAACCCTATCTGGCGGTGTTCGATCCGCCGCTGATGCTGATCATCCTGATGCTGCTCGGCACCAGCCTGGTAACCCTGTATTCGGCCAGCATCGGTATTCCGGGCAAGATCGAAGACCACCTGCGCAATATCGTGCTGTGCTTTTTTGTCATGTGGGTGACGGCCAATGTCACGCCGCAAATGATGATGCGCATCGCCGTGCCGGCCTATACGATTTCGGTGCTGCTGCTCATTGCCGTGGCCCTGTTCGGCACCATCAAGCTCGGCGCGCGGCGCTGGCTGCATGTGGGCGTGATCGATATCCAGCCGTCGGAATTTCTGAAGATCGCCGCGCCGCTGATGCTGGCCTGGTTTTTCCAGCACAATGCCGGCGCGCTGCGCTGGAAGTCGTTCGCATTCGCCGCCGTGCTGCTGCTCGCGCCCGTCTACCTGATCGCGCGCCAGCCCGACCTTGGCACCTCGCTGCTGGTGGTGGCGGCTGGTTTTACGGTGATTTTCCTGGCCGGCCTGCCGTGGCGTATCATGCTGGGGCTGGCGATTGCCATCAGTTGCTACCTGCCGATCGCCTGGTCGCACATGCATGACTACCAGCGCGACCGCGTGATGATGCTGATCGACCCCACCAAGGACCCGCTGGGCAAGGGCTTTCACATCATCCAGTCCATCATCGGCATCGGTTCCGGCGGCATCACGGGCAAGGGCTGGACCCACGGCACCCAGGCGCATCTGGACTTCGTGCCCGAACGGACCACCGACTTCATTTTTGCCGTGTATTCCGAGGAGTTCGGCCTGGTCGGCAACCTGATCCTGATGCTGATGTATTTGCTGCTGGTGGGTCGCGGCCTGATGATTGCCGCCAATGCCCCCAGTTTTTTCACTCGCCTGCTGGCAGGAGCGATTACCATGATTTTCTTTACTTACGCCTTCGTCAACATGGGCATGGTCAGCGGCATTTTGCCGGTGGTCGGCGTGCCTTTGCCCTTCCTGAGCTACGGCGGCACCGCCCTCATTACCCTGGGTGTGGCCACCGGCATCCTGATGAGCATACAGCGCCACCGCAAGCTGGTGCAGACCTGATGCGCGCGCCTTTCGATACCCTCCGTACGCGTGGCGTGGGCCTCGCTGTCCTGCTGACCCTGGCCGCCTGCGGCACGGCGCCGCCAAAGTCCGATAACGTGAAGATGCCGCATGGCGGCAAGGTCAAGATTCCGGTGCGCCAGGATCCGGCCTTGCCGGACCTGCCGGCGGCCGGTTCCGGCCGTGGCGGCTATTACAAGGACGACGGCCCGGGCGACAATCCGCCGGCCAACCTGCGCGACGTGCCCGATGCGGAAGTGCGCAACGAGCCGTATTCGACGCGTTCGAACCGCCCGTATGTGGTGTTCGGCAAGACCTATACCCCGATCACCGACAAGCAGCCGTTTACGCAGCGCGGCACGGGAACCTGGTATGGCAAGAAATTCCACGGCCAGCGCACCTCGTCGGGCGAAATCTACGATATGTACAAGATGACGGCGGCCCATCCCACCTTGCCGATTCCGTCGTATGCGCGCGTGACCAGCATCGACAGCGGCGAGCAGGTGATCGTGCGCATCAATGATCGTGGCCCGTTCCACGCCACGCGCGTGATCGATGTGTCGTACACGGCGGCGCTGAAACTGGGCTTCCTGCGCAAGGGCAGCCACCAGGTGGTGGTCGAGCGATTGCTGCCGGCCGATATCGACGCCATCCTGGCGGCGCGCGCGGCGCCCAAACCGGTGCCGTCGGTGGTGGCCAGGTCGATCGATACGCCGCTAGAGAGCGAAGCGGAAATGGGCGCTGTTACGCAGCCCGAAATCACCGCGCTGTCAGCGCTCGATGCCACCGTGGCCGCGCCCGCGCCGGCATCGCTGGCCACCGGTTTTTACCTGCAGCTGGGCGCCTACTCGCGTCTTGACAATGCCGAAGCGGGCCGCGCGCAGCTGGCGCCGTATGCGCAAACGCTGGGCAATCTTGATGTAGTGCCGGCCGGTCCGCTGTTCCGCCTGTACGGCGGCCCGTTCGGCAGCCGCGCCGATGCGGCGCGCGCGGCGGCCAGCCTGCCGGCATCGGCCGGCGTGAAACCCATCGTTATCGAAAGATAAGCACGGGTGCTGGCAGTGAGCGTAGGTCGGATTAGGCCCGTAGGGCCGTAATCCGACAACACCACAGGAGCCAACAAGGTTGTCGGGTTACGCGCGGAGCGCTAACCCGACCTACGCGACCCACCCGACATCGGAAGTTCAGGCGTCATTTGCAGCTGCGCAGTTCCTGTTCCTCGAACTGCGCGGTGATGGCGGCCAGCCGCGCCCGCGTGGCCGCGTCGAGGTCGCGGAACTGGTAGGCGACCTGCTTGCTGGCGCTGTAGCGCGGCGCCACGCGGGCGCTGTGCACGCCCTGTTTGTTGAGCGACGCCAGCTGGCTTTGCGCGCTCGTCTCCGACTTGAACACACCCAGTGATATGCCCCAGCGCTGCGGGCTGCCGTCGCCCATGATGAAGTAATTGCTCACGCCCAGCTGCTTGAGTTCGGCCGCCTTGCGCTCGGCGCCTTCCTTGCTGCCTTGCGGCGGAATAAACACCATATAACTGGAAATATCCTGGCCGGCCACGTTGCGGCGCGACTGGCGCTCGCCCAGCGCCAAAGGTTCCAGCTTCGCTTCGAACTTGCGTGCGTCGGCCAGCACGAAATTGCCCACTTCGGTGCAGGCGTAGAGCTGTGGCCTGGCTGGCGCCGGCGCCGCCGGTGTTGCAGCTTCGGGGGGCGCGCTCGCCTGGGCCTGCGTCAGCAGCGTGATTTTCTCGGCATGCAGCTGGTTTTTCAGGCGCGCCGGTTCGCGCGTTTCGGTCCGGAAGCTGCCCAGGTAGCCCTGGCCGATGGCCAGCACCAGCAGGTTGATGGCCGCCAGCAGCCAGAAGACGAATTTCAGCATGGTTGTGTTCCTTGCGCGCGGTTTGCCCGGGCCGCCGTCTGCAGGCCGAGCATGACGATATTGTCCACCAGTTGAAACGGCAGCGCCAGCGCTGGCGCGATACGCGGCGCGGCGCCACCGGACAGCAAACAGCTGTGCGCGCCATGCATGCGCACGGCGCGCTCGATGGCGCCGGTTTGCGCGGCCAGGCAGCCCGACAGGATGGCGTCGTCGGTATTGTCGGCAAAGCCGGCCGGCAGCGGCGCCGTATTGGCGATCTGCGGCAGTTGCGCCGTATTGCGCGCCAGCGAACTGGCCATCAGGCCCAGTCCCGGCAGTATCATGCCGCCCAAAAACACGCCGTCGGCGGTGATGGCGTCGATGGTGGTGGCGGTGCCGCAGTTGGCGACGATCACGGCCTGGCCCGGCGCCAGTGCGCGCGCGCCGATGGCGGCGGCAAAGCGGTCGCAGCCCAGCTGGGCCGGATTGCGGTAGCCGTTGGTTACGCCGGCCAGCTGCGGCAGCGACACAAAATCATGCACCGCCACCATGGCGGGCAGCATGGCGCGCAGCCGTGCTGCCATCGCGCCGCCGGCCACGTTCGACAGCAGCGCCCCGCTGATCGTCAAGGCCGCCCACTGCGCGGCCAGGCTGTCCAGTTGCGCATGCGCGACGGCGCCGCTGGCATGCCAGTCGCCGAGCCTGGCCGTTGGCGACACCAGCGCCCATTTGATGCGGGTATTGCCCGCGTCGATCAGCAGCATGCGCTCACTCCTGCGCCAGGCGCAACGATACGTCGCCGGACATGATGTCGACCCGGCCGGCGTCGGTTGCCAGCTGCAGCCGGCCCAGCTGGTCGACGCCGATGGCCACGCCTTGCCGCAGCAGCTGGCCGTCGTCAAGAATTTTCACCTGCCGGTCCTGCCAGGCGTGCAGGGCGTTCCAGCGCTGCGCAAACGGCGCAAAGCCGGTGTCGTCGAATTCGGCCAGCACGCCGGCCAGCCGGCTGAGCAAGGCGGCGACCAGGGCGTTGCGTTCCATTTGTGCCAGCCACGGCACGGCCGACACGCTGCGCCCGATCCGCTGTTCCAGCGCGTCGGGCATGGTCAGGTTGATGCCGCAGCCGATCACGGCCCATACGCCGCCGTCTTGCGCCTGCTGGGTTTCGACCAGGATGCCGGCCAGCTTGCTGCCGTCCTTGATCAGGTCATTCGGCCATTTGAGCTGTACCGGCACGCCCAGCGCGCCCATGGTTTCGGCCAGCGCCACGCCGACGGCCAGCGGCAATCCCACCAGCGCAGGCAGCGGACCCTTGAAGCGCCAGGCCAGCGAGAACATCAGGCTGGCGTCGGCCTGCGACAGCCAGGGCCGGCCCGCGCGGCCACGCCCGGCCGTTTGCTGGCCGGCGATGCGCAAGGTGGGCCCAGCCAGCTGCGCGCAGCGCGCCAGCAGGTCGGCGTTGGTCGAGCCGGTTTCGTCGACCACTTCGATGGCCACATGGGTGGCGCCGGTGGCGCACAGGGCGGCAATCGCCGCGCCCTTCAGGTCAGAATGCAAGGTCATGGCAGTGGCTGCTGGTGCGCCGCAGGGTGGCGGGCTTTGTGGGGGGCGCTGGCAAACGCCAGGTCATAGACCGCGTTGGGCAACAGGCGCAGCAGCTTGGCCACCACGCCCATCTGCCACGGGATCACGCGGTAGCTGTCGCCGTCGCCAATGGCGCGCGCGGCGCGCCGCGCAAAGGCGTCGGCCGGCATCAAAAACGGCATGCGGTAGGCATTGTGGCGCGTCATGGGGGTATCGATATAGCCGGGCGTGATGGTGACAACCCTGATGCCGGCCGGTTTCAATTCCAGGCGCAGCGATTCGCAGTAGCTGATCACGGCCGCCTTCGAGGCGCTGTAGGCTTCGGCGCCGGGCAGGCCGCGGATGCCGGCCACGCTGGCAATGCCGACCAGGCGTCCATGACCCTGGCGTTTCATGGCGGCGATAAACGGCGCGAAGGTGGCCACGGTGGCGTTGACGTTAATCGCCATGACCTGCGCAAACACCGCCAGGTCTTCGGCGTGTTCGGTCAGGGTGCCGACCGACACGCCGGCGCTGGCGATGACCACGTCGATGCGCCCGGCATGGGCCAGGAAATCGTCGGCGGCGCTGCTGAGCGCCGCGTGGTCGCCAACATCGACGGCGTAGGCGCGGTGCAGCTCGGGCCGGGGCAGGGAGGCGATCAGCTCGTCGAGCGCCTCGCCACGGCGCGCCAGCAAGCCCAATTGCGCGCCTGCGCCGGCATACTGGCGCGCCAGCGCGGCGCCCAGGCCGCTCGACGCGCCGGTGATAAAGACAGTCTGCATCAGGTGATGCTCATGCTTACTTCTTTTCCGCTTTGGCTTTGGCCACCAGTACGTCCATCACCGTCAGGGCCTGGGCGTTCAGCTGCTCTTCGTTTTTCGCCGACTTGCTGCCCTGGTCGGCCTGCGATGGCGACGTGATGTAGCGGCCATCGATGGCGATCATCGGCCAGAAGGTGACGTTATAGCCTTGCATCATGGCGTCGGCGCGGCGCACGCGGGCCGCAATGCCCATCGAGCGGTAAGTGTCGATGAATTTCTGGCGGTCGACACCCTGCTTGGCGACGAAGTCGAAGACGGCCTCGTCGCTATTGAGGCGGTTGCGCTCCACATGCATGGCGTGGAAGACCTTGAGGTGCAGCTGGTCCAGCAGGCCCATCGCCTGCAGGGTAAAGAACAGGCGCTGCTGCGGCGCCACGCTCTCGTCGCGCGACACATGGACGCGCTTGAAGACGATATTGTCGCCCTGCTTCTTGACCCAGGCCGCCAGTTGCGGTTCGAGCACATTGCAATGCGGGCAGTAATAGGCGAAAAATTCCGTCACCTCGATCTTCTTGCCCGACTCGGTCGGCTGCGCCGCGGCCAGGGTTTCATATTCGACGCCGTTTTTCGGCTCGGCCGGCGAGGCCTGGGCGAAGGCGGCGGCGCCGCACAGGGCGGCGGCAAACAATACTTGGTTCAGAAAACGCATGCTGCTTCCTTGTTTTGATGACGCATTTGGACTTATTTCGAGTTGCGGACCACGGCGACATCGACGCCGTTTTCGGACAGTTTGCTGCGCGCGCGGTTCATCGCCTCGACCTGGTTGAACGGGCCGACACGCACGCGGTGCAGCACGCCGGCGTCGGTGCTGCGGTCGCTGATGGCCGCTTCAAAACCCAGGAGCGCCAGTTTGCCGCGCGTGCTTTCGGCGTCCGCCATGTCATGGAAGGCGCCAGCCTGCAGATAATAAATCCATTTGTCGCTGGCTGCATCGGCCTTCGCTTGCGCCGGCGGCGCCGCTGGCGCCGTTGCGGCGGCCGGCGCGGCAGGGCTGGCCTTGGGCGCCGGCTTGTCCTTCAGGGTGCCGATCAGTTCCTGCAGCGCGTCCGGCGGTGGCGGACGTGGCGTGGTCGGTGGCGCGGCCGGCGCCGTGATCTGGCCCGGCAAGGCCAGTTCGCGTGGCTCTTTCGAGAAATCGCGCGCCGCTTCCCGCGCCGCTTCCTTGTTGCCATACATCGGCTTGTTCGGATCGGCGATCTGGCCGGCGGTCGGCTCGGTCGACTTGCCGGCCTTGCCCGACTTGTCGGTGAACGGCGAGTTGCCTTTGGAGATCACCAGCGCCACCACCACGGCGATGCCCAGGCCGACCACCAGGCCGATGATGATGCCGACCAGGGTATTACCTTGCTGGCGGCGGTTGGACGTGAAGCGGGAAGCTTGATTCATGAAGATTCAGACCTTTGCATTTACATTTTGCTTGGCGCGGATACGCCAATCAGGGCCAGGCCGTTGCGCAGCACCTGGCGCGCGGCCAGTACCAGCGCCAGGCGGGCCATTTTCACGGCCTCGTCCTCGACCAGCACTTTTTCCGCGAAATAAAAGCTGTGCAGGTTGGCGGCCAGGTCGCGCAGGTAGAACGCCACCTGGTGCGGTCCCAGTTCGGCTTGCGCGCGCGCCAGCATTTCCGGGTAGGCCGCCAGGGTCGCCAGCAAGGTCGCTTCGGTCGGCGCCGTCAATGCCGACAAATCGGCGCCGGCGATGGTGGCTTCGTCGCCACCCCAGTTTTCCAGGATGCGGCAGATGCGCGCATGCGCGTACTGCACATAATAGACCGGGTTTTCATCGGTGGTCTTCAGCGCCACGTCGACGTCGAACACGAACTCGGTATCGGCCTTGCGCGAGATCAGGAAGAAACGCACGGCGTCGCGGCCCTTGTCGATATCGCCGCCGCCCGACCATTCGATCAGGTCGCGCACCGTGACGTAGGAGCCGGCGCGTTTCGAGATCTTGACCTCTTCGCCGTCCTTCATGACGGTGACCATCTTGTGCAGCACGTAGTCGGGGTAGCCTTGCGGGATGCCCATGTCGAGCGCCTGCAGGCCGGCGCGCACGCGCGCGATGGTGCCGTGGTGATCGCTGCCCTGGATATTGATCGCCTGCACGAAACCGCGCTGCCATTTCACCAGGTGGTAGGCCACGTCCGGCACGAAGTAGGTGTAGGTGCCGTCGCTCTTGCGCATCACGCGGTCCTTGTCGTCCGCGTAGTCGGTGGTGCGCAGCCACAGCGCGCCGTCCTGTTCGTAGGTGTGGCCGGCCTTGACCAGGGTTTCGACGGCGCGGTTGACCTTGCCGTCCTGGTACAGCGACGATTCGAGGTAGTAATTGTCGAACTTCACGCCAAAGGCCTGCAGGTCGATGTCCTGCTCGTTGCGCAGGTACGTCACGGCAAACGGGCGGATCGAATCGATGTCCTCGATGTCGCCATTCGCGGTGGCAGGCATGCCATCGCTGGCCGAGACGGTTTTGCCGGCCTTGAATTCCGCCGCGATTTCACTGATGTAGTCGCCGTTGTAGGCCGACTCGGGCCATTCGGCGTCGCCGGGCTTGTAGCCGCGCGCGCGCGCCTGCACCGAATTGGCCAGGGTCTGGATCTGCACGCCGGCGTCGTTGTAGTAGAACTCGCGCGTCACCTGATAGCCTTGCGCGTCGAACAGCGACGACAGGGCGTCGCCCAGCGCCGCCTGGCGGCCGTGGCCCACGTGCAGGGGACCGGTCGGGTTGGCCGAGACGAATTCCAGGATCACCTGCTTGCCGGCGCCCGCCGTGCTGCGGCCATAATGGGCGCCTTCGCTCAAAATAGTATTGACCACCGCCTGCTTGGCGGCGTTCGACACACGCACATTGATGAAGCCGGGGCCGGCGATGTCCACCGCCTCGATCAGGCCCTTGCCGGCCGGGTTGGCCAGCACGGCCGTGACGATGGTCTGCGCCAGTTCGCGCGGGTTTTGCTTGAGCTGCTTGGCCAGCTGCATGGCGATATTGCAGGCGATGTCGCCGTGCGATGCGTCGCGTGGTCGCTCCAGCACCACGGACGGCGTCAGCGACGTGCCGGCCAGGACGGGAGTGAGGGCGGCCTGGAACAGGGCGATGATTTCTTGTTTCTGTTGGGCGAGCATGAGCAGGATGGCGGCGAAACCGCGTTAAGATTGAACAGGATGGACCAGAATGCAAAACGGACGACGGTCGATGCCGTCGCCCGGACTGCGGTAATTATACTGGTTTGCCGGCGGGAACAATACGCCGCAGGGCAGGGGAGCGTCGTGTTCATTGGTGCATGAAAACATCAACCTGGCCAGTTCCAGTTATATATATGCACTTTTTTACAGCGAATTGCCCGGATCGTTGCAATCGATTGGTGCAGAGGCCCGGACAAACGCTACAATCGTCCCTTTATGATGACGCGCGACCGTGAGGTTTCCGCCGCGCGCAGCCACACCGGATAATTTATGAACAAGCGCCCCACGCTGAAACTGACACCCAGGCCAGCGCCTGCCGCCGCGTCCGCCGCCTCGCCGGTAGCCGCAAAATTGCGTCCCAGCTACCATCCCGACGTCAAACCGGTGCTGCAACCGGGCTTCCAGCCCGACCTGCGCGCCGACTCGCTGGCTTTTTGCCTGCTGGGCGCGGCCAATGCCGTGGCCCAGGTGCGCAGCGGCACGGCCCTGCCGCAGGCGCTGGCCAAGGTATTCACGCAATCGAACGCCAGCGCGCAGGCGCGCGGCGCGATCCAGGATATTTCCTATCGCACCATGCGCCAGCTGGGCCGCAGCGACACCCTGGTCGGCCTGATGACCTCCAAGGCGCCCGAACCGCCGATGCTGGCCGCGCTGCTGTGCTGCGCGCTGTCCTTGATGTCGCCGGAACCGGGCGAGCAGCCGTATGAGGAATTCACGGTGGTCGACCAGGCCGTCACGGTAGCCACCTCGCACCCGGACCTGGCGCACGCCAAGGGCATGGTCAACGCCGTGCTGCGCCGTTTCCTGCGCGAACGCAAGGTATTGCTGGCAGCGGCCCTGCAGCAGCCGCTGGCGCAATGGAATTATCCGCAGTGGTGGATCGACGCGCTGCGCGTGGCCTATCCGCGCGACTGGCAGGCCATTTTAACGGCCGGCAACGCCGTGCCGCCGTTGACCCTGCGCGTGAACCGCCGCAAGAGCACGGTGGAAGCGTATCTGGCGCTATTGCAGGACGCCGGCATCGCCGCGCGCCAGGTCGGGCCGTTTGCCGTGCGCCTGGACAAGCCGATCGGCGTGGCCTTGATCCCCGGCTTCGAGCAGGGCGTGGTCTCGGTGCAGGACGCCGGCGCGCAGCTGGCCGCGCCGCTGCTCGACTTGCAGGACGGCATGCGCGTGCTCGACGCCTGCGCCGCGCCCGGCGGCAAGACCTGCCATATCCTGGAACTGGCCGACGTGCACGTCACTGCCATCGACGCCGACGCCAAGCGCTTGCCGCGCATCGCCGAAAACCTCGAGCGCCTGGGCCTGGACGCCACCTTGAAGGCGCAGGACGCGCAATCGAACGCCTGGTGGGACGGCCAGCAGTACGACCGCATCCTGGCCGACGTGCCGTGCACGGCCTCGGGCATCGTGCGCCGCCACCCGGACATCCGCTGGCTGCGCCGCAAGGGCGACGCCTTGCAACTTGCAACACTTTCCTCGAAAATTCTGGACAATCTGTGGCAGATGCTGCGCCCCGATGGTAAATTGTTGTTCGTGACTTGTTCGTTGTGGCCGCAAGAGTCCGAAGCACAAGCGGCAGCATTTGCGGTGCGCAATAACGCGACCCGTTTGACAGCCCCTGGCCAGCTGTTGCCGACCGGCAGCGCGGAACAGGACCATGACGGTTTGTTCTATGCGCTATTTCAAAAAAATGCGGCTTGAGCGCTACCTCGCCCCTTTTTCCACGGATACGACCGGCACGCTTGTGACATTTTTCCGCCTCCTGACCCTGCTGCTGATGCTGGCATGCCTGACGCCCCGCGCGCACGCCGCCGATGTGGTCGAGATCACGCGCGCGTATATCGAGGCGAGCGACGAGGGCTACAAGCTGGCGGCCAGTTATTCCTTCGACCTCAATCACGACCTCGACGACGCCGTGCAGCATGGCGTGCCGCTGTTTTTCACCACCGAAATCGAACTGACCCGGCCGCGCTGGTACTGGTTCGATGAAAAAGCCATTGTTGCGCGCCAGACCAGCCGGCTGTCGTACAACGTGCTCACGCGCCAGTATCACGTGTCGCTGGGCGGCCTGCAGCAAAGCTTTGCCTCGCTCGACGATGCGCTGTTCCTGATCCGGCGGCCCAGCCGCTGGCTGGTGGCGGCGCGCGGCGCGCTGAAAGTGGGGCAGACCTATAACGTCACCTTGCGCATGGGCATGGACCGCGACTACCTGCCCAAGCCGATCCAGGTCAACGCCTTCAACAACAGCGACTGGCGCCTGGCTTCGAACAAAAAAACCTTCTTGTATACGGCGGAGTAGTGACCCAGGCATTGCGCTATCTGCTGGTGGTGGGCGGCGGCATCGTCAGCATCCTGTTGTTCCTGCTGGCGTCGGCGTCCGACAATACCGGCTTCTTCGACCGCTATTACACCTGGCTGCTGGGCCTGAACGCGGCCGTCGCCGTGTCGCTGCTGGCGCTGGTCGGCATTTCGCTGGCGCGCCTGTATGCGCGCTACAAGAGCGGCAAGTTCGGCTCGAAGCTGATGATGCGCCTGGTGATGCTGTTTGCCGCCGTCGGCATCCTGCCCGGCCTGGTGATCTTTCTCGTTTCCGTGCAGTTTGTCTCGCACTCGATCGAATCGTGGTTCAACGTCAAGATCGAAGCGGCGCTCGAGTCCGGCCTGGAACTGGGCCGCGCCGGCCTCGATGCGGCGCTGGTCGAACTCGACCAGCGTGGCAAGAAGGCCGTCAACGAATTGCGCAGCGACCCGGTGACCGGCCCGGCGGTGCTGACCAGCTTGCTGCGCGAAGAGGGCATGCAGAGCGTGATGGTGGTCAGCGGCGATGGCGTGCTGCTGGCCAGCGCCGGCCCGCACAGCGGCGCCGACCTGCCGACGGCGGCCATGCTGGCGCAGGCCGCCACCCCGGCCGGCTATGCCTCGGCCGAAGGCGGCGCCGAATTGCATGACGACAGCATGGAGTCGGGCGGTGGCGGCACGCGCGCCGGGCCGTCGTCATCGTCGTCGTCGCTGGACGCGGCCGCCAGCCTGCGCCTGCGCGTGCTGGTGGCAGTGCCGGGGCCGTCCGTCTCGCCGCGCTATCTGCAGCTGCTCAAGTCGGTGCCGCCCAAGCTGGCCACCAATGGCGAGATGCTGCGCGCCGCCTACAGCGAATACAAGGAACGCTTTGTCGCGCGCGTGGGCCTGCGCAAGATGTACATGGAAATTCTCACCTTGACCTTGCTGCTGGCCATTTTCGGCGCCATCGGCAGCGCCTTCCTGATCGCCAGCAACCTGGCCCAGCCGCTGCTGCTGCTGGCCGAAGGCACGCAGGCAGTGGCCCAGGGCGACTTGTCGCCGCGCCCCATCGTCGCCTCGCGCGATGAACTCGGCACCCTGACGCAGTCGTTCAATATCATGACGCGCCAGTTGCTCGACGCGCGCACGGCGGTCGAAAGCAACCGCGCCGCCCTGCAAAACGCCAAGGCCCACCTCGAATCGGTGCTGGCCAATATGTCGGCCGGCGTGATGGTGCTCGATGGCGACTTCAAGCTCGTCACCTGCAATGAATCGGTCGAGCGCATCTTGCAGCACGCGGGGGTGACCATGGTGGGCCAGCCCCTGACCGGCATTTCCGGCATTGAAGAGTTTGGCACGGCCATCGTCAGCGCCTTTTCGGCGCAGAGCGCGCAATCGGCGTCGGGGCGCAATGCGCAGCGCCTGCACTGGCAGCGCCAGATCGAAATTCCGCGCCGCCTGGGCAGCAGCGCCGATGAGCACGACATCACCTTGCTGGCGCGCGGTTCGCGCCTGCCGCTCGAATCGGGCAGCGGCTACATCGTCGTGTTCGATGATATATCCGACGTCATCTCGGCCCAGCGTTCGATCGCCTGGGGCGAGGTGGCGCGCCGCCTGGCGCATGAGATCAAGAACCCGCTCACGCCGATCCAGTTGTCGGCCGAGCGCCTGCAGATGAAGCTCGAAGGCAAGCTGGAGCAGGCTGACGCCGACCTGCTGGGCCGCGCCACCGGCACCATCGTCAAGCAGGTCGACGCCATGAAGCGCATGGTGGACGACTTCCGCGACTACGCGCGCACGCCGCCGGCGGTGCTCACGCCACTGCGCCTGAACGAGCTGATCGAGGAGATACTGCAGCTCTATCTCGGTGGCGACGACGGCGACATCATCCACCCGCTGCTGGCGCCCAATTTGCCGATGGTGATGGGCGATCCGACCCAGTTGCGCCAGGTCATCCACAACCTGCTGCAAAATGCACAGGACGCCATGGCCGATTTGCCGGAGGGCACTCCCCATCCCCGCATTGACGTACGCACCGAAGCAATTCATTATCGCAGTGCGGACGGTGGCGTGAATGTCGCCGTGCGCATGGCCATCACCGATAACGGCCCCGGTTTCGCACCGAAAATCCTGGCGCGTGCGTTCGAACCGTATGTCACCTCCAAGGCGCGCGGCACCGGCCTGGGCCTGGCGATGGTGAAGAAAATCATCGATGAGCACGGCGGGCGCATCGATATCGAGAACCGCGTCGACAGCAGTGGCGCTTCGGTCGTCATTTTGCTGTTAAAGTTAGCTCCCGGCGTAATCGCCTAGTATTTAGTTGGCGAAAGCGTCTGGTTTAGTATTTAAAACACTAATAAAATCATAGTTGTCCGCCGTGTGCCGTTTGGGCGCCCGGGGCGGCGAAATGAGGAAGGCAAGACACGAATGGCAAACATACTCGTAGTGGATGATGAAATGGGTATCCGTGAGTTGCTCTCGGAGATACTGGGCGACGAAGGCCATGCAATCCAGCTGGCTGAAAATGCGCAGCAGGCGCGCGAAGCCCGCGCCGCCGGCGCGCCTGACCTGGTGCTGCTGGACATCTGGATGCCCGATACCGACGGCGTGACCCTGCTCAAGGAGTGGCAGCGCGATGGCTTGCTGACCATGCCGGTGATCATGATGTCGGGCCACGCCACGATCGATACGGCGGTCGAAGCGACGCGCATCGGTGCGCTCAACTTCCTGGAAAAACCGATCGCCCTGCAAAAACTGTTGAAGGCCGTGCAGCAGGGGCTGACGCGCGCCCAGGAAACCGCGCGGGCACCAGCGGCCGCACCGCGTCCGGTGGCGCCCGCGCCGGTTGAAGAAAGCAGCCATCTGGTGCCGAGCTTTGGCGGCAGCGCGCCGCAGCAGATGATGGTGCGCCCCGGCATCGCCGCGCCGGTCCAGGCCGAAGGCCATGGCTACAACCTGTCGTTCGACCTGCCGCTGCGCGAGGCGCGCGACGCCTTCGAGCGCATGTATTTCGAGCACCACCTGGGCCGCGAAGGCGGCAGCATGACCCGCGTGGCGGAAAAGACGGGGCTCGAACGCACCCATCTTTACCGCAAGCTCAAGCAATTGGGCGTGGAGCCGGGCAAGCTGGCCAAGAAAAACCTGTGACCGCAGTGGCGCGGCCGTTGACGCCGCTGACCCTGGTCAGCGGCGGCCGCGCCAGCGAACGCGAGGCCGCCATCGCGCAAGCCTTGCCGCCGCGGCAGCCGAATGCCGTGATCCTCGAAGGCTTGGCTGACGGCAACGCCATCCTGGCCGATCTGGCCGAACACCTTTCCCCTCCCGCCTCCCTGCAAGTGCTGCGCATCGCGCCCGGTTGCCTGTGCTGCAGCGGCAATCTCGTATTGCGTGTAACATTGAATCGTCTTCTGCGCCATCCGCCCGCCCATCTGTTCATCAGCCTGGCCGACGCCACGCATATCGAACAGCTGCGCAGCTGGCTGTGCGCCAGTCCCTATGATGCCTGGCTGGCGCTGGAGCCTGAGCTGATTGTTACTCCTTGAAGCGTTGTTGCCGTAGACGTCCTGATCGCAGTTTGCATCTCGTTACAACTACTTTCCCTGCAGAGCGGGATCGCGCTTGAAATGACATGGCCTGGTCCCCACCTCTGTTCTGAAACCGCAGGAGTTCCTCCTGCTTGAGCGAAGGACGCACAATGAACCTGATCTATAACAGCGAGCAATATAGCGTCGTCGAATTCGGCGCCGATGGCAATCTCGAAGCGCTGCGCTTTGGCGGTTACGAAATCGTCGACAAGGGTGGCAAGCGCGAAACCTTTATCGCCGGGGTGCTGGCGCAACATTTCCGGCGCGATGTCAGCGAACTGATCGCCAGCGAGCCAAGCATGGAAGAGATCGATGAGTTTCTCGGCAGCTACGACTCCCTGATGAGCCAGCCCGTGCTGCTGCATTGATGCCCGGCGGTATGGTGGCGCAAGCCGCCATACCCATTCCCCTGACGGCATGGTAAGGTGGCCGGGTTACCTTGCCGCAAACTTATCATGTGCCAACTTCTCGGAATGAATTGCAATGTCCCCACCGACATTGTGTTTAGCTTTACCGGCTTCGCCATGCGCGGCGGCCAGACCGATACCCACCACGACGGCTGGGGCATCGCCTTTTTCGAAGGTGCCGGCGTGCGCCATTTCGTCGATCACCAGGCGGCCATCGCCTCGCCGGTGGCCGAACTGATCAAACGCTATCCGATCAAGTCGCGCAATGTGATTGCGCATATCCGCAAGGCCACGCAAGGCCAGGTGGCGCTGGAGAACTGCCATCCTTTCGTGCGCGAACTGTGGGGCCGCTACTGGGTGTTTGCCCATAATGGCGACCTGAAGGAATTCAATCCCGTGCTGAGCGGCAGCTATCGTCCGGTCGGCTGCACCGACAGCGAGCGGGCCTTCTGCTACCTGCTGCAGGAGCTGCATGCACGCTTCGGCGACGCGCCGCCAGGCTTGCCGCAGCTGCATCTGGCGCTGGCCGAGCTGCTGCCTGCCATCGCCGCCCACGGCACCTTCAACATGATGCTGTTGAGCGGCGAGGCGCTGTTTGCCCATTGCTCGACCAGTTTGCATTATCTGGTGCGACAGCATCCGTTCCCAACTGCTAAACTGTCCGACGAAGACCTCAGCGTGGACTTTTCCCAGGTCACCACGCCGCAGGACCGGGTGGCCGTGATCGTCACGCAGCCGCTGACAACCAACGAACAATGGACGGCGTTCGCGCCTGGTGAGTTGAAGTTGTTTGTCGACGGTGCGGTACAAGAAGCGCCGGCCACTTGATTTGTTGACGACAATAGCGTGCAATGCTGCCAAAATAGCCAACAGCGTGGGCAGAATTGATTTAGAGTATAGTCAATAGTGAACCATGACGCAGGCGTGGCGCCGCCAGTGTCACTCGACGTGATTGATGAAGATTTAATGATCGATATTTCCAGCAACGACATCACCCCCAAGCCCTTGCGCGTGCGCGAGTTCTATCTGGGGCGACAGCCCATCCTCGACCGCAACCAGGCCCTGTTCGGCTATGAGTTGTTATTTCGCAACGCTCCGGTCGGGCCTGCCAATATCACCAGCGACCTGTCGGCCACCGCCACCGTGATTGCCCATGCTTCGCAGCTGGGCATGGAAAAAGTGGTGGGCGACGCCCTCGGTTTCGTCAATGTCGACGCCGATGTGATCATGAGCGACATCTTCAGTTTCCTGCCGCGCGAAAAGGTGGTACTGGAAATTGTCGAAACCATGCAGGTCACGCCGGAATTGCGCGCGCGCATCAGCGAACTGGCCGGCCACGGTTTCACGTTTGCGCTGGAAAACGTGGTGGCCGATACGGTGCAAGTGCAGCAACTGCTGCCGCTGGTGCAATACGTCAAGATGGACATGCGCTCCATCGCGCCGGCGGACCTGGCCAGCCTGGCGCTGCGCTTCAAGCGCGAGCAGAAAAAGCTGGTGGCCGAAAAAGTCGAAACGCGCGAAGAATTCAAGTCCACGCTGGACCTCGGTTTCGATTATTTCCAAGGCTATTACTTTGCCAAGCCGGCCATCATGACGGGCAAGAAGCTGTCGCCGTCGCAACTGGCCGTGATGGAACTGATGACCCTGGTGACCTCGGACGCCGACAATATGGACATCGAGCGCGCCATCAAGCGCGACGTGTCGCTGGCGCTGAACCTGCTGCGCCTGGTCAATACGCCGGCCGTCGGCGCGCGCCAGCGCATCGATTCGCTGAGCCAGGCCGTCAGCGTGCTGGGCCGTCGCCAGCTGCAGCGCTGGCTGCAAATCATGCTGTATGCGGAACCAAGCAAGCGCGGCCACAGCATGACGCCGCTGCTGATGCTGGCCACCACGCGCGGCCGCCTGCTCGAACTGCTGGCCCATAAGCTGCGCCCGAACCACGCGCATTCCGGCGATATCGCCTTTACGGTCGGCATCATGTCGCTGATGGACACCCTGTTCGCCGTGCCGATGGCCGATATCCTGAGCCAGATCGAAGTGATCGACGAAGTGTCGGAAGCGCTGCTGTCGCGCGGCGGCTTCTATGGCGATCTGCTGCGCCTGGCCGAATGCATTGAAAGCATCGACGACTTGGAAGGCGAAATCGTGCCGACCCTGCGCGAGCTGGCGATGTCGCCGGACGACCTGGTCGAACTGGAAATGGCCGCTTTCGAGTGGAGCGACAAAGTTGTGAGGTACGCACTGTAGGTTGGATTAGGCCCGCAGGGCCGTAATCCGACAACATTGTTGGCGCTGCCAGTGGTGGCGTCGGATTACGGCCTCATGGTCCGTAATCCGACCTACCTGGCCAACACGGCCCATCCCACTCACGCCGCCTTGCCCGGCCGGTGCTTGTGCAGCTCGGGATCGGTGCGCAGTTCCCACAGGGCCAGCACCACCACGGCGACGCCGACGATCAGGTAGTTCCACAGGACGGGACCCTGGTCGGCCAGGCGCAGCACCCATGGCGACACCGCCACCCATACCCCCACCAGCAGGTTGACGACGACGGCCCAGAAATAGGTCTTGTACAAGTCAAACGCCGCCAGTACCGCGATCACCAGCCCCGAAATGAGGGCGTTGACCAGCTGCGGCGAGCCTTGCGCATAGCCCAGGGCCCAGGGCGAAACGATCAGCCACAGCCCCAGCAGCAGGATCACCTGGTCCTGCCAGCGTTTCAGTTTGAATTGCGTTGCCATAATGCCTCCCCGGAAGATACCGGCGCCCCCAGGCGCCCGCATACAGCCTTAGTGGCATGGCGGCGCGCGAAAGTTCCGCGCGCCGCCCGGCGAACTCAGGACAGGTTGGGCGCCAGCCAGCGCTCGATATCTTCCCTGGGCACGCCACGGCGCTTGACCATGTCCTCTACCTGGTCTTCTCCGATCTTGCCGACCACAAAGTATTTCGATTCCGGGTGGGCAAAGTAGAAGCCGGACACGGCCGCGCCGGGGAACATGGCGTACGATTCGGTCAGCTGCATGCCGATTTCCTCGGCCTGCAGCACGTCGAACATGGCGCGCTTGACGGTGTGCTCGGGGCAGGCCGGGTAGCCGGGCGCCGGGCGGATGCCGAGGTATTTCTCGGCGATCATGTCGTCATTGCTCAATTCTTCGCCTGCGGCATAGCCCCACAGGTCGGTGCGCACGCGCTCGTGCAGGTATTCGGCAAACGCCTCGGCCAGGCGGTCGGCCAGGGATTTGAGCATGATGGACGAGTAATCGTCATGCGCGTCTTCGAAGCGCTTTTCGTATTTTTCGATGCCGATGCCGGACGTCACGGCAAACATGCCGAGGTAATCCTTGATGCCCGACTCTTTGGGCGCAATAAAGTCGGCCAGGCACTGATTCGGCCGCTGCACGCCGTCGACCACGGGTTTGACGCCCTGCTGGCGCATGCCGTAGTAGGTAAAGGCGACGGTGCTGCGCGTGTCGTCCGTATAGACTTCGATATCGTCGTCATTGACGCTGTTGGCCGGCAGCAGCGCCACCACGCCATTGGCCGTCAGCCAGCGCCCGTCGATCAGTTTTTTCAGCAGCGCCTGGCCTTCCGCATACACCCTGGTGGCCGCGTCGCCCACCACCTCATCGGTCAGGATGGCGGGGAAGGGGCCGGCCAAATCCCAGGTCTGGAAGAACGGCCCCCAGTCGATATACTGTGCCAGGGTGGCCAGGTCGACATTCTTGAACACGCGCCGGCCGATGAATTTCGGTTTCACGGGCGCGCCGGCGCCGTCGAACGGCAGCACCATCTTGTTGGCGCGCGCCTTGGGCAAGGACAGAATCGGCAGCGCCTTCTTGTTGGCGTGCTGTTCGCGGATGCGCGCGTAATCGAGTTCGATGTCCGCCACGTATTTGTCGCGCTGCTCGGGCGTCAGCAGCGACTGCGCCACCGACACCGAACGCGAGGCGTCCGGCACGTAGATCACCGGGCCTTCATAGTTGTGGGCAATTTTCACGGCCGTGTGGGCGCGGCTGGTGGTGGCGCCGCCGATCAGCAGCGGAATTTTCAGCATGCGGAAGTGTTCGTCGCGCTGCATTTCCTTGGCCACATACGCCATTTCCTCCAGCGACGGCGTGATCAGGCCCGACAGGCCGATAATATCGGCGTTCTCGACCTTGGCGCGCGCCAGGATTTCCGAGCACGGCACCATCACGCCCATATTCACCACTTCGAAGTTATTACATTGCAGCACCACGGTGACGATATTCTTGCCGATATCATGCACGTCGCCTTTCACGGTGGCCATGATGATCTTGCCTTTCGGCTTGGCGACGATGCCTGTGCGTTTTTCTTCCAGCAGTTTTTCTTCCTCGATAAACGGAATCAGGTGGGCCACGGCCTGTTTCATCACGCGCGCCGATTTCACCACCTGCGGCAGGAACATTTTACCTTGGCCAAACAAGTCGCCGACCACGTCCATGCCGGCCATCAAGGGCCCTTCGATCACGTGGATCGGGCGCCCGCCGTTGTGCAGCAGCTCCTGGCGCGCTTCTTCCGTGTCTTCGACGATGAATTGCGTGATGCCGTGCACCAGCGCATGCGACAGGCGCGCCTGCACCGTGCCCTCGCGCCAGGCCAGGTTCTGCACGTCGGTCTTGCCGCCGCCCGCTTTCAGCGTGCCGGCAAATTCGATCATGCGTTCGGTCGAGTCTTCGCGGCGGTTCAGCACCACGTCTTCCACCCGCTCGCGCAGCTCCGGATCGAGGTTGTCGTAGACGCCGACCATGCCGGCGTTGACGATGCCCATGGTCATGCCGGCCTTGATGGCGTGGTACAGGAACACGGTGTGGATCGCTTCGCGGGCCGGATCGTTGCCGCGGAAGCTGAACGACACGTTCGACACGCCACCCGAGATTTTCGCGTGCGGCAGGTTGTCCTTGATCCAGCGCGTGGCGTTGATGAAGTCGACCGCGTAGTTGTTGTGCTCTTCGATGCCGGTGGCCACGGCAAAGATGTTCGGGTCGAAAATGATGTCTTCGGGCGGGAAGTCGAGCGCGTCGACCAGCAGATGATAGGCGCGCGCGCAGATCTCGATCTTGCGCTCGAAGGTGTCGGCTTGGCCTTTTTCATCGAAAGCCATGACGATCACGGCCGCGCCGTAGCGGCGGCACAGGGTGGCCTGGCGCAAAAATTCCGCCTCGCCTTCCTTCATCGAGATGGAATTGACGATGGCCTTGCCCTGCACGCATTTCAGGCCCGCCTCGATCACCGACCATTTCGACGAGTCGACCATGATGGGCACGCGCGAAATATCGGGTTCGGAGGCGATCAGGTTCAAAAAGCGCGTCATGGCGGCCAGCGAATCGAGCATGGCCTCGTCCATGTTGATGTCGATCACCTGGGCGCCGTTTTCCACCTGCTGGCGCGCCACCGACAAGGCCTCGTCGTATTGCTCGTTGAGAATCATGCGCGCAAACGCCTTCGAGCCCGTGACGTTGGTGCGCTCGCCCACGTTGACGAACAGCGACTCGTCATTGACCACGAACGGCTCCAGGCCGGACAGGCGCAGGTCGTGGCTTTTGGCGGGCAGGGTGCGCGGCGTGTTGTTCGACAGCAGCTCGCCGATGGCCTTGATATGTTCGGGCGTGGTGCCGCAGCAGCCGCCGGCCATGTTCAGAAAGCCCGCATCGGCAAATTCGCGCAGCAGGGCGGAGGTGTCTTCCGGCAATTCATCGAAACCGGTGTCGCTCATCGGGTTGGGCAAGCCGGCGTTCGGGTAGATGCACACGAAAGTGTCGGCGATTTTTGACAGCTCTTCCGCGTACGGGCGCATCAGGGCCGCACCGAGCGCGCAGTTCAGGCCGATCGTCAGCGGTTTGGCGTGGCGCACGGAGTTCCAGAAGGCGGGCACGGTCTGGCCCGACAGGATGCGGCCCGACGCATCGGTGACGGTGCCCGAAATCATCAGCGGCAGGCGCGCCACGGTCGGGTTCTGCTCGTAGAACAGGTCGATGGCAAACAGCGCCGCCTTGCAGTTGAGGGTGTCGAAAATGGTTTCCACCAGCAGCACGTCGGCGCCGCCTTCGACCAGGCCCTGCGTTTGCTGCAGGTAGGCCGCCACCAGCTGGTCGAACGTGACATTGCGCGCGGCCGGGTCGTTGACGTCGGGCGAGATCGAGGCGGTTTTCGGTGTCGGCCCCAGGGCGCCGGCGACAAAGCGCGGCTTGTCCGGCGTGGAATACTTGTCGCAGGCGGCGCGCGCCAGCTTTGCCGCCTGCACGTTCATCTCGTAGGCCAGGTGCGCCATGTGATAGTCGTCCTGGGCAATCGTGGTGGCGCCAAAGGTATTCGTTTCGATCAGGTCGGCGCCGGCCGCCAGGTAGCGTTCGTGGATTTCCTGGATGATCTGCGGCTGCGTCAGTGTCAACAGTTCATTATTGCCTTTGACGAACAATTCACGCGCGCCCGAGTCGGCCGGCGCCGCGAAATCGATAAAACGCCCGGCGGGACCGCCGCGATACGCCACTTCGTCGAGCTTGTATTGCTGGATGATCGTGCCCATCGCGCCATCGAGGATCATGATCCGGCGCGCCAGGATGGCGCGCAAGGAGGCTTCGGTGGGGGACTGGGCAGGGATCACGGTATCGGTCATTTCATGCTTTCAATAGGCAACGGGCGGCGGCGCGGTGGGGAGGCATTGCGCATCAGCAGGATCAGCCGACGGAGTGCGCCGGCCGGATAGGCTGGCGGAAGAGGGCAATCGCCTGAGTTCACCGGGTCTAAAATTATACGGCATCGCGCACCTTTGGTTCTGGGCAAAAGGCCTGGCCGGCTGCGGATGGTCCATCCACGCAACACATCGCCATGCCAACGACGGGTCTTTAAAAAAAGTCACTAATAATTTTTTTAAGTTGTCTTTGGGAATTTTATTCAATCATAATGACGGTACTGGTTTACCCATTCTCGCCAAAATTCACCGCCATGTTCCCTGTCTTGTTCAGTTCTCCTGCTGTCGCGCTGCGCGCAAACGGATGCCAGCCATGAAAAACCATTTGCTTATTGTATCGCTTGCCATGCTGGGTCTGTCCGCTTGTGGCGGCGGTGGAGGTGGCGGCGCCAGTACGGCGGTGGCCACCACCGCTACGCCGGCGGTGGTGTCGGCCATAGCGTCCGTGTCGGCCAACACGGCGGCCATCGGCGCCAGCTTGACGGTGACCGGCAGCAACCTCGATCGCGTGACGGCCTTCCAGGTCGGCGGCGTGACCCTGGCCGCCAGCGCCGTGAGCGCCACCAGCGCCACCCTGACCATGCCGGCCACGCCAGTGAGCGGTGCGCTGACCCTGGTCACCGCCAGCGGCACGGTCGCCACCAGCCAGGCCATCACGGCCTACCTGCCGTTGACAGCCGGCGAGCTGACGCCAGCTGCCGGCATCGCCGGCACCAGCGTGAGCATCACCGGCGCCGGCATGGCCAATGTCACGGCGGTCGTGTTTGCCAACGGCACCGCCGCCGCCGTGCAAGGCCATACCGACAACAGCGTCACCTTCGTGGTGCCGGTCGGCGCCACGACGGGCCAGCTGACTGTGCGCGGTACCTTCAACGAAGCGCTGACCAGCGCCGCCTTCACCGTCCTGCCGACCGTCAGCGTGACGTCGATCAGCACCGCCATCAGCGGCGGCAATGTGATCGTCACCGTGGCCGGCAGCAATCTGGACCAGGTCAATGGCGCGGCCATCGGCAGTACCGCCGCCACCATCGTCAGCGCCAGCGCCAGCGAACTGCGCGTCTCGGCGCCCAGCACGGCGACCGGCAACCTGATGCTGTCGTCGCCGTCGCGCGCCGCCGTCAACGCCGGCACGGTTGCCGCGTTCACCCTGGGCGCCATCGATTTTTCGCAAGTGCTGAACCTGAGCGCCAGCGATGCGGCGCTGCGCCTGACGCGCGGCAAGCCCGCCGCCGTGCGCGTGTCCGTGCTCGGCACGCTGGCTGGCCGCAGCAGCCCGACGGTGACCCTGGCGGCCAGCTCGTCGACCGGCGTCAACCTGGGCAGCCTGGTGCTGAGCGGCCCTGCGACCCTGCCAACGACGCGCAATGCGTATAGCTTTGATGGCAACTTCAGCGTGGCCCTGCCGGCCAGCTGGATACAGCCCGGCCTGCAAGTGCGCGTGACGGCCGTCGGCAATGATGGCACGCAGGTGAGCCAGCAGGCCACGCCGGCCGTCTCGTCGGCCGCCAGGATGCGCCTGGTGCTGGTGCCCCTGACCACCAGCGACGGCACCTCCGTGCTGCCGGACCCGGAAGTGATCCGCGCCGCCCTGGTGCGCGTGTATCCGTACGCTCTGGACGACATCACCGTCACCAGGCGCGTGCCGCTCGACGTCGGCGGCAGCAGCGCGGTCGACAGCTGGTGGAGCACGACCTTGCCGAAGATCGAAGCGGCGCGCAGCCAGGAAGACAGCAGCGCTTTCTATTATGGTTTCGTGTCGCAGATGTCGGCCAGCCGCACCGCCGGCCTGGCGTATATCAGCGACCGCACCACCGGTGTGTCCAGCCCGTCGGCGATGGGTCTTGATGCTGCCGCCACCCGCACCGCCTCGGTCGACGCCTTTGGCAACGCCTGGCCCGAGTGGCTGACGACGATGATCCATGAAATCGGCCACAACCATTCGCTCAGGCACGTCGCCTGCGGTTCACCGACCGACGCCGTCACCGACTATCCGTACGCCAATGGCGACCTGGGCAGCCAGCCTCTGTACAACAGCAACTATGGCGCCACCATCGGCCAGCTGAGCCAGGCCAGCTACAGCAGCGGCGGCGGCACCAGGCAGATGAAAGACGTGATGAGCTATTGCAGCGGCGCCTGGTTCTCGGACTACAGCTATGCCCGCGTCCAGCAATTTCTCGAAAGCTACGCCGCGCGCCTGGCCCGCACCGGCCGCAGCAGCTCGGTGGGCGCCAGCGTGCTGGCCGCCGACAATGGCTACCTGACCATTTCGGGCCGCATCACCGACCATGGCGTGCAGTTGCACCCGGCGGTGGCATCGGCCACCGCGCGTACCGGCACCGCCGACAGCAGCGCCACCTACAGCCTGCGGATTTTAACGGCGTCCGGGCAAACGATGAACGTGCCATTTGATACGCAGCAGCTGGCCGACAGCCGGGTTGACGTGAGCCACTTCCGCGTCAGCTTTGCCAACCCAGGCGACATCAGCGATATCGATGTGCTGGCCAATGGCAAGGTGGTCAGCAAGATCGACCGCTCGGTCCGCCGTGCCGTCGCCGCCACCGCCGCCAATCTGCAGACCACGCAGAACGCCGGCAAGCTGGCCCTGCGCTGGAATGCCGATGCCGAGCCGTACGCCGCGGTGCTGTACGTCGCCGCCGATGGCCGCAAGACCGTGATCGCCAGCGCCCTGACCGGTGGCAGCACGGCCGTCGACGTCAGCGCCTTGCCGGCCGGCGGCCGTTTCGAGGTGAGCCTGTCGTCGTCCGTGCGTGGCCGCATGGTGAAAGTGGCGCGTCAATAAACGCTGGTTTTACTTGTGTGAAAAGCGCACAAATCCTGTGCCGGCATGGGGCTGCTGATGGACCGAAAGCTTGCCTAGAATGGCTGTTCCTCAATCAACCGGAAGCTGCGCCATGCCCATCCTCAACCTTCAACTCTCCACCACGCCTGACGCGCCGCAATCGGCCGCGCTTGCCGCCACCCTGAGCCGGCTGACAGCCGAGTTGCTGCACAAGGCGCCAGAACTGACTTCGGTGGCGATCCGCCATATCGATGGCGCGCACTGGTTTGTCGGCGGGGCATGCCTGCAACAGCAGGGCAGGACGAGTTTTTTCCTCGATGTGCTGATCAGCGACGAAACCAATACGGCGGCGGAAAAGGCGGCGTATATCGCCGCCGTGCATGCGGCGATGGCGCAGGCGCTGGGACCCTTGCACGAGGTCAGCTATATCCACGTGCATGACGCCCGCCAGGCGGCCTGGGGCTATGGCGGCCTGACGCAGCAGTTCCGCGCCGTCTCGAAAAGCCTGCAATCGCAGTGATCAGTCCCAGTCGCGGCCGGCATACCACTGGACCGCGAAGTCGATCAGGGCGCGCACCTTGGGCGACAGGTGGCGCCCGTGCGGATACAGCGCATACAGATTGCGCGGCGCCAGGGTGTAGCCGGGCAGCACCTGCACCAGTGCGCCGCTGGCCAGCTGCTCGCGCACGATAAAGGCGGCCGTACTGGCGATGCCCATGCCTTGCATGGCGGCGGTGCGCAGGGCGATGCCGGTGTTGGCGGCAAAGCTGCCGCGCACGGCCACCGCGTGCGGCGCGCCGCTGTCGTCGTGGAACACCCAGCTGGCCGGTTTTTCCGCGACGCTCAAGCTGTACAGCAGGCAGTCATGGCGCAGCAGCTCTTGTGGCGTGGCGGGCGCGCGATGCTGCGCCAGGTAGCCCGGCGATGCGACCGCCACCATGCGGCTGCTGGCCAGCTTGCGCGCCACCAGGGTCGAGTCGGGCAGGCCGCGCGTGATGCGCAGCGCCACGTCGAAGCCGTCGTCGATCAGGTCGACCATGCGGTCATTGCAGACCAGGTCGATCTGCAGCAGCCGATAGCGCTGCGTGAAGGCAGGCAGCCAGGCGGCCAGTTCCAGCGCGCCGAAGGCGACTGGCGCATTGATGCGCAAGCTGCCCGAGGGCTGCGCCTGGTGCAGGGTGACGGCGCGGTCAGCCGCGTCGAGCGCGTCGAGGATGTCGCGGCTGGCCAGGTAGTATTCCTGGCCGGCGGCCGTCAGCGCGAAGCGGCGTGTGGTGCGGTTGAGCAATTGCGCACCGAGCTGGTGTTCCAGCTGGCGGATCTGGCGCGAGACGATGGAATGAGAAATGCCGAGCGCGGCGCCGGCCGCCGTGAAGCTGCCCAGTTCGACCACGCGGCGCAGCGCGCGCAGGGCTGTAAGCTGGTCCATGGCGCGCTGGCAGGTTAAACGAAACGCTTGCCTTCGAGCGGGAAGCCCTTGATGAATTCGCTTGCCGGCAGGCGCTTGCCGCCCGGTTTTTGCAAGTGCGTCAGGCGCAAGGCGCCCGTGCCGCAGGCCACCACGATGCCAAGCTGGGCGTCGGCCGCCAGTACCTGGCCGGCCGGCTGCGGGCTGTCGGCCTCGAGTACCTCGGCGGCCCAGATCTTGATGGCCACGCCGTCGACCTGGCCGCAGGCGCCGGGGAAGGGATTGAAGGCGCGAATTTTCAGGCCCAGTTCCAGCGCGCCCTGGGAAAAATCGAGCGCCGCTTCTTCCTTGGCGATTTTTGCCGCATAGGTCACGCCCGCTTCCGGCTGCGGCACGGCCGTCAATGGCCCCTGCCGCATCTTGCGCAAAGTGTCGACGATCATGCGCCCGCCGAGGGCGGCCAGCTTGTCGTGCAGGGTGGCGGTGGAGTCGCCCGCTTCGATCGCCACGCGTTCGATGGCCAGCATCGGGCCGGTGTCCAGCCCTTCTTCCATCTGCATGATGGTCACGCCGGTTTCGTCGTCACCGGCCTCGATGGCGCGGTGGATCGGCGCGGCGCCGCGCCAGCGCGGCAGCAGGGAACCGTGGATATTGATGCAGGGCCGGATGTCGAGCGTGCTGCGCGGCAAAATCAGGCCATAGGCGGCCACCACCATCACATCGTACTCAAGCGCCAGCAGCCGTTCGTGGGCGGCTTTCGCTTCGGCGGCGCGCTGCGGATCGCGGCTGTCCATGCGCAGGGAGAGCGGCTGCAGCACCTCGATGCCGTGCCGCAGCGCGTATTGCTTGACGGCCGAAGCGTGCAACTGCATGCCGCGTCCGGCAGGGCGGTCGGGCTGGGTCAGCACCAGGGGAATCTCGAAACCCGCTTCGTGCAAGTCTTTCAGGGCGGTAGCGGCAAATTCAGGCGTGCCTGCGAAGATCACTTTCATCGGGTTCCTTGGTGTGAAGTGCGCAGGGCTGTGCCTGGCGGGTATGACAATGCCCGCCAGTTTACCAGTTCATGCTTCAGAAACGGCGATTTTGCGCGCGCAGGCTCGCTTCGCGTTCAAGGCCGCGGATTTCCTTGACCATCTTGGTCTTGATGCGGTTGCGCTTGAGCGGCGACAGGTATTCGACGAAGACCTTGCCCAGCAGGTGATCCATTTCGTGCTGGATGCACACGCCCAGCAAGCCCTCGGCTTCCAGTTCGAAGGCCTTGCCATGGCGGTCCAGCGCGCGCACCTTGATGCGGGACGGGCGCTCGACGCCGTCGTACACGCCCGGCACCGACAAACAGCCTTCGTCGTAGACCTGCTTTTCTTCGCTGGCCCAGGTGATTTCCGGGTTGATGAACACTTGCAGCTGGTTTTTTTCTTCGGTGACGTCGATCACCATCATCTGGATGTGCTGGTCGACTTGCGAGGCCGCCAGGCCCACGCCGGGCGCGTCGTACATGGTTTCGGCCATGTCGTCGATCAGGGTCTGCAGCTGGGCGCCAAAATCGGTGACCGGCTTGGCGACGGTGTGCAGGCGCGGATCGGGGTAACGCAGGATATTTAAGATGGACATACGAATTGGGCTGTTTGGCTGGTTGAATGAGCTGGGCACATGAAGGCTGTGCGCGGCGCTGGGTCGCCGGTGGTTTTACGCTGATTGAAGGCGAAATTTTATCACAGACGCCGCTGGCGCTGTGGCGGCGGGCGTTTTCTCGGCGGCGCGCCGCAGCGCGCACGGATATTGCGCCGGTCGGCATCGCGGCGCGCGCGCCGCGCTACCATGAAAGACCGGGAACCACGCGCGGCGAGCGAGAATGTCATGCATGCAAATTCGGCAAGCGAACAAGGGGTGGGCGAACTGGCGTCGTGGCTGCGCCTGCAATTGCTGCCCGGCGTGGGGCCGGTGGCGGCGCGCGCCCTGCTGGCCCGCTTCGGTTTGCCGCAAGGCATATTTTCAGCCTCGTTCGAGGCCTTGCGCGAAGTGGTGCCGGCCGGCCTGGCGCGCACCATCCTGCTGCCGCCCAAGCCGGTCGCCAACAGCCAGCTGGACCTGACACTGCAATGGCTGGAGCGGCCCGGCAACGCCGTGCTGACCCTGGCCGACGGCGCCTATCCTTTGCAACTGCTGGAAATCCCCGATCCGCCGCTGCTCTTATATGTACGCGGCCGCCCTGAACTGCTGTCGCGCCCTTGCGTGGCCGTGATCGGCAGCCGCAACGCCAGCGCGCAGGGCATGCAGAATGCGGCCGCGTTCGCCGAGGCGCTGAGCCGGTCGGGCCTGACTATCGTTTCCGGGCTGGCGCTGGGCATCGACACGCATGCGCACGAAGGCGGCCTGCGCGGCGAGGGCGGCACGGTGGCCGTGATCGGCACGGGCGCCGACCTGGTCTATCCGCGACGCAACCTCGACCTGGCGCAACGCATAGCCGCGCAAGGCTGCATCGTCAGCGAATATGCGCTGGGCCTGCCTGCCATGCCCAGCAATTTTCCACGCCGCAATCGGCTGATCAGCGGCCTGGCGCGCGGTGTGCTGGTGATCGAGGCGGCGGCCCAGTCGGGCTCCTTGATCACGGCGCGCCTGGCCGGCGAATACGGGCGCGATGTGTACGCCTTGCCGGGCTCGATCCACTCGACCCTGGCCAAGGGTTGCCATGCCCTTATCAAGCAGGGCGCCAAGCTGGTCGATTCGGTCGACGATGTGCTGCAGGAATTGCGCTGGCCCGGTGTCGATGTTGCGCCGGTATCGTCTCCGGCACCGGCCGCGCCGCTGAGCCCCTTGCTGGGCGTGCTCGGCTACGATCCTTGCGATACCGACACCCTCGCCGCGCGCAGCAGCCTGGCGATTCCCGTGCTGATGGGCGAGCTGCTGGCGCTGGAAATGGCCGGGCTGGTGGAACGGATGCCGGGAGGACTGTTTCAACGCTGCAAATGACAGCTTGTCACTTGTGTGGCGGCCTTGCCGCACGGCGCCGTTTTGACGGCTGGCGCACTTGTGCCGCAGCGAACTTAGCTGATAGAGTAGAGTCATGTTCGATATCCTGGTTTATCTCTACGAGACTTATTATCGCCCCGATGCCTGCCCCGAGCCGGCGGCGCTGGCGCGCAAGCTGTCGGCCGTCGGCTTCGACGATGTGGAGATTTCCGAGGCGCTGGTCTGGCTGACCGACCTGAACGCGATGGCCGGCGCCGAGCAGGTGCTGACCGCCAGTTCCACCGGCACGCGTTTTTATGTTCAGCAAGAAACCGATGTGCTGGGCACGGCCGCCATCGGCTTTATCCAGTTCCTCGAAAGCGCCAAGGTACTGTCGCCGCTGCAGCGCGAAATCGTCATCGAACGGGCGCTGGCGCTCGATGAAGCACCGGTTACCCTCGGCAAGCTGAAAGTCATCGTGCTGATGCTGCTGTGGAGCCAGGGCAAGGAACCGGACGCGCTGATGTTCGACGACCTGTTCGGCTCCGACGAAGAATTATCGCCCCGCCTGCTACACTGAATAAAGGCCCGTGGGACTGGCCCATGCCTGCCGCCCGCCGCTTTTTGCCCGCCACTCATCCAGCCAGCCGATAGATTTTGCCCCTGCGCATTGTTGTCTTTAGATAACTTGCGGTTTTCCGTGATCGGCGCTTATCATTGGCCGCCTGACAAGGCCACCAGTCGCA
This sequence comes from Janthinobacterium psychrotolerans, assembly GCF_001677885.1. Taxonomy (GTDB): domain Bacteria; phylum Pseudomonadota; class Gammaproteobacteria; order Burkholderiales; family Burkholderiaceae_D; genus Janthinobacterium; species Janthinobacterium psychrotolerans. The sequence goes on from NZ_LOCQ01000055.1 coordinate 59,194, forward strand.
CGGCCCTGCGCAGACAAATGCATCGGCGCCCGGCAATGCACTGTATGATGCGCATGCTGACACTATCCTAGAGCATTTTTCGAGACTAATAACTATGACAAAAACCCTCATCATCGCCGAGAAGCCATCTGTCGCGAACGATATCGCGAAGACGCTTGGCGGCTTTACCAAGCACGATGAGTACTTTGAATCGGATGAATACGTCCTGTCGTCGGCGGTTGGCCACTTGCTGGAAATCGCCGTGCCGGAAGAATTCGACGTCAAGCGCGGCAAATGGAGTTTCGCGCACCTGCCGATGATTCCACCGTATTTCGCGCTGAACCCGATCGCCAAGACGGAAGCGCGCCTCAAAGTATTGAACAAGCTGATCAAGCGCAAAGATGTGACCACCCTGATCAACGCCTGCGATGCCGGGCGCGAAGGCGAGCTGATTTTCCGCCTGATCGCGCAAAACGCCAAGGCCAAGCAACCGGTCAAGCGCCTGTGGCTGCAGTCGATGACGCCGGGCGCCATCCGCGACGGCTTTGCGCACCTGCGCAGCGACGACGAAATGCTGCCGCTGGCCGACGCGGCCCGTTGCCGTTCGGAAGCGGACTGGCTGATCGGCATCAACGGCACCCGCGCCATGACGGCGTTCAACTCGAAAGAGGGCGGTTTCTACCTGACCACCGTCGGCCGCGTGCAGACGCCGACCCTGTCGATCGTGGTCGAGCGCGAAGACAAGATCAAAAAATTCGTGCCGCGCGACTTCTGGGAAGTGCGCGCCGAATTCGTCTGCGCGGCCGGCATCTATGAAGGCCGCTGGCTCGACACCAAGTTCAAGAAAGACGAGAACGACCCGGAAAAACGCGCCGAGCGCCTGTGGAGCAAGACGGCCGCCGATTCGATCGCCACCGCCTGCCGTGGCCGCCAGGGTACCGTCACGGAAGAGTCGAAACCGACCACCTCAATGGCGCCGGGCCTGTTCGACCTGACCAGCTTGCAGCGTGAAGCGAACTCGCGGTTCGGTTTTTCCGCCAAGAATACCCTTGGCCTGGCCCAGGCGCTGTACGAAAAGCACAAGGTGCTGACCTACCCGCGTACCGATTCGCGCCACCTGCCGGAAGACTATATGCCGACCGTGCTGCAGGCGCTGGAAACGGTCAAGGACAACAGCAACTACCACCAGTTCGCCAAGCAGATCATCGACAAGGGCTGGGTCAAGCCGAACAAGCGCATCTTCGACAACACCAAGATCTCGGATCACTTCGCCATCATTCCGACGACGATCGCGCCAAAAAACCTGTCCGAGCCGGAACAGAAACTGTACGACCTGGTCACGCGCCGCTTCATGGCCGTGTTCTTCCCGCCTGCCGAGTTCCAGGTCACCACGCGCTATACGGAAGTGTCCGGCCATCAGTTCAAGACTGAAGGCAAGGTCATGACCAATCCGGGCTGGCTGGCGATCTACGGCAAGGAAGCGTCGACCGACGCCGACAAGGAAAACAATGGCAACGGCAACCTGGTGCCGGTCGCCAAGGGCGAAACCGTGCACACGGAAAGCGTCAGCGCCAACGGCCTGGTCACCAAGCCGCCAGCGCGCTACACCGAGGCGACGTTGCTGTCGGCGATGGAAGGCGCGGGCAAGCTGATCGACGACGACGAGCTGCGCGATGCGATGGCCGGCAAGGGCCTGGGCACGCCAGCGACGCGCGCGGCCACCATCGAGGGCTTGCTGACGGAACGCTATCTGCTGCGCGAAGGGCGCGAGCTGATGCCGACCGCCAAGGCATCGCAACTGATGACTTTGCTCAAAGGCCTCGGTGTCAACGAACTGACGGCGCCGGAGCTGACCGGCGAGTGGGAATACAAGCTGTCGCAGATGGAAAAAGGCAAGATTTCGCGCGATGAATTCATGCGTGAAATCGCGCAGATGACGCAAATCATCGTCAAGCGCGCCAAGGAATACGACAACGACACCATCCCCGGCGAATACGCCACCTTGACGACGCCCTGCCCGAATTGCGGCAGCGTGGTGAAGGAAAACTACCGCCGTTTCGCCTGCACCAAGTGCGACTTCTCGATGAGCAAGACGCCCGGTTCGCGCCAGTTCGAAATCGCGGAAGTGGAGCAATTGCTGAAGGACCGTACCATCGGTCCGCTGCAGGGTTTCCGCTCGAAAATGGGTCGTCCGTTTGCCGCCATCTTGCGCATCGTGCGCGATGAAGAAATCAAGAATTTCAAGCTGGAATTCGATTTCGGCCAGAACGACGAGAGTGAAGACGGCGAAGGCGTCGACTTCACGGGCCAGACGGCGCTGGGATCTTGTCCCAAGTGCCAGGGCGGCGTGTACGAAATGGGCCTGGCCTATGTGTGCGAACACAGCGTGGCCAAACCGAAGACCTGCGACTTCCGCAGCGGCCGCATCATCTTGCAGCAGGAAATCTTGCCTGAACAAATGGCAAAGCTGCTCAACGATGGCAAGACCGATCTGTTGCCCGGCTTTGTTTCGCAGCGCACGCGCCGGCCGTTCAAGGCCTTCCTGGTGCGCGGCAAGGATGGCAAGGTGAGCTTTGAGTTCGAAGAGCGCAAGGCCAAGCCGGGTGCGAAAGCGCCTGCCAAGGGCAAGGCGGCGGCAGCCGAAGCCGAGGGCGAAGAAGGTGCGGCGCCAGCGAAAAAAGTAGCCGTCAAGAAAGCGCCGGCGAAAAAAGCGGCGGCCGTGAAAAAGCCGGCGGTGAAAAAGGCGCCGGCGAAAAAGGCGCCGGCGAAAAAGGTTGCGGCGGCCGAGTAATCAAGCCGTTGCGACAGCAAAAAGCCAGGGCTCACCCTGGCTTTTTGACGTTTACGACCAGCAATCAATCAGTCGAGATAATCCGAATACTCGCGCTGCGCATAGTTCTGCACATTGGTCCACGGCTGCGCCCTGGACAGGCCGGCCTGCTGTTTGACGTCGACGCGGCGGTAAAAAGTGTTGGCGCGGTCGCCGCTTTCAATAATCAGGGGAATCTGCTTTTGCTCATCCCACAGCACGCGCTGGAACACGCCATTTTTTTCCGCTTCGCGCCAGCGCGCGCCAGCCACTTTTGACACCTGCTTCGACAGCGGCATGGCGGCCACCAGTTTCGGGTCGAGCAGATAAAAACTGTTTTCCCAGGAGCCGTCGAAATTGACGTTGTCGTATTCGGACTTCGGGATGCTGACCACCACCTTGTCGTGGGCATCGATATACTCCACGCGCACGGTGTTTTTCTCCAGCATCACATGGCGCGGTATCACCACCGGATTGAAATGCTTGTGTTCGTGCTGGGCAACTTTGAGGGCCACTTTCTTGTTGTGGCCTTCATGGGCGTGCGCTGCCGGCGCCAGCACGCGCTCGACCCACACGTGGCCGGGGCGGCGCAGCATGGTTTCTTCGTAGCGGCTTTCGCGCGTCACGCCTTCCGGCGTCAGCACGCGGCTGTAGTAGGTGATGGACAGGTCCAGGTCGGCCGGCGCCGGGGCGGCCGCGTGGGTAGCGCCGGCAAAGCCGGCGGCCAGCAGGACGGCGATCAGGGTCGATTTCATGGTGTGCCTTTGATGTGCAAGGGGGCGGACGACAGCGCGTGTCATCCGCCCCTGGTCTACGACGATGTGATTACAGGCCCAGCGCGGTTTTCAGCAGGGTAAATACCTTGGTGTTGTCGATGGTGCCCTTGAAGGTCTTGGCGCCGGCGCCGGTGGCCAGCAGCTTGACGTCGCCGCCGCCGTGGGTTTCGCTGGCCAGGCGCACGCCCGTTTCCTGCAGGTAGTTATCGGCCAGCGCGGTGGCGCTGTCGACATTGGTGCGCAGGGCAGGGCGGTTCGGGCCGTTGCCGAACACCAGGGTGGTGTAGGTATTGCCGTCGGCATCCTTGCTCGGCAGGTTGTCGCGGTAGCCGCGGTTGATGTCGAGGATAGGGTTGCCGCGCTTGCCGTAGCCGTTGAAGGCCATCGTGTGGTCGTGGTCGGCCGTGACGACGATCAGGGTGTTTTCCAGCTTCGGATCGGTTTCCCTGATCTTGTCGATGGCGGCCTTGATGGCGTCGTCAAAGGCGATGGTGTCGCTCAAGGCGCGCTTGGCGTTGATGCCGTGCAGCGCATGATCGATGCGTCCGCCTTCGACCATCAGGAAATAGCCATTGCTGTTTTGCGACAGCAGGCTGATGGCTTTCAAGGTCATTTCCGACAGGCTCGGCTGGGTCGCGCCTTCGCCCAGCGGCGTGGCGGCGGTGCGGTCCAGTTCATATTCCAGGTGGCTGCGGGTGCTGTACAGGCCGATGAACTTCTTGTTGTTTGGCGCGGCCGCCATTTCCGTCTTGTTGGCCGCCACCGTGTAACCCTTGGCCGCCAGTTCGGTCAGCAGGTTGCGGCCATCGACGCGGCCGAATTTGTTGGTGGCCGAGTACGGCGTGTAATGGTTGCGCCCGCCACCCATCAGCACATCGACGCCGTCCAGCAGGGCCGTGTTGTAGCCGGCGCCGCCGGGCACGCTTTGCGCGGCGATCGCGTATTGCGCATTGCGGTTGCAGATATGCGAGAAGGTGCTCGCCGGCGTGGCGTGCGTCAGCTCGGTGGTGGTGATGGCGCCGACCGCCTTGCCCTTGGCTTTGGCCAGTTCCAGGATGGTCGGCACGCTCTTGCCGCCGGCCGGGCAGTTGTCCACGCCCAGGTTGCCGTTGGCGTCGCGGCCAGGTTCTTTGGCGATGGTTTCCTGCGCCATCGAGATGACTTCATTGTTCATCTTGACGCCGGTCATGTAGGCGGCCATCGATGGGGCGCTGTCGGTGGTCTGCGCGTCGTTCGAGAACGTCTTGATGCGCGCCGTGCGTTCCAGCTTGTCCATGTTCAGGCTGCCGTCTTCGCCGTATTTGTAGATGCGCGAGGCGGTGACGACGGAAGGACCCATGCCGTCGCCGAGGAAGAAGATGACGTTCTTGGCGTCAGCGGCCTGGGCGTTGGCGACGCTGGCGGCGACCAGCGCGCCCAGCAGGGACAGTTTCAGTACAGAGTTCATTGCAGGTTTCATGATTATCCAGTTCGTGTGTCTTGGGTCAATGCCGGGAATTACAGGCCGCCGGCGCTCTTGACCAGGCCGAATACCTTGGTGTTGTCGATGGTGCCGAGGAAGGTCTCGGCGCCCATGCCGATGGCGCCCAGGAACACGTCGGTGCCGCCGTGGGTTTCGCTGCCGACGGCCGTGCGGATCACCGCTTCCTGGTGGTATTCGTTGGCGCTGGTGACGGTTTCATCAAGGCTGGCCATGGCGGCGCGGCTCGACTGCGTGCGTTTTTCGCCATTGCCGAAGCCGATGATCGAATACGGCGCGCCGTCCAGGTCTTTCTCGACCGCGCCGGTGACGTAGTTTTTCACCACGCCCAGCACGCCCGGATTGCCGGCGGCCGTCTTGCCGGTGCGCTTGGCGTAGCCGTTCAGCACCAGCGTGTGGTCATGGTCGGCGGTGACGACGATCAGGGTGTTGGCCAGGGTTGGGTCGGTCAGCTTGGCCTTGTCGATGGCGGCCTTGACGGCGTTGTCGAACGCGACCGTGTCCTGCAGCGCTTTTTTCGCCGTGGTTTCATGCAGCGCATGGTCGATGCGGCCGCCTTCGACCATCAGGAAGTAACCCTTCTTGTTTTTGGCCAGCACGTCCATGGCCTTGGTGGTCATTTCCGCCAGGCTCGGTTCTTTCGCCGCGTCGCGGTCCAGCTCATACGCCATGTGGCTGCTGGTAAATACGCCGAACAGACGCTCGGCCTTGCTGGCGTCGACCGCCTTGAAGTCGGCGCCCGTGTTGGCGATGGTATAGTTTTTCGCTTTCAGTTCGGCCATCAGGTCGCGTCCGTCGGCGCGCTTGCCGCCGTCCTTGACCGGTTTGAAGAATTGCGCGCCGCCGCCCAGCACCACCTCCAGGCCCGTCGTGCCCAGCGCGCTGTTGTAGCCGGCGCCGCCCGGCACCAGGGCCGCGGCGATATCGTTTTCCAGGTCGCGGTGGCAGATGTGGGCGTAGGTCGCCGCCGGCGTGGCGTGCGTCACGCGCGCCGTGCTGACGACGCCGGCCGCATAGCCCTTGGCCTTGGCCAGTTCCAGCAGGGTGGTGGCCGGCGTGCCGTTGCCGCTGCCGCAGTTGTTGACCAGCTTGTTGCCATTGGCGTCATTGGTCGGATCCTTGGCCACCGTGTTGGCGGACATGGAGATCACTTCATTGTTCATCTTGACGCCGGTCATGTAGGCGGCCATCGACGGCGCGCTGTCGGTGACCTGGGCGTCGTTCGAGAAGGTTTTCACGAACGCCGTTTCCGGCAGCGTGTCCATGGTCAGCGAACCGTCTTCGCCGACCGCATAGATGCGCGCGGCCGTCATGGTGGTCAGGCCCATGCCGTCGCCGAGGAAGAAGATGACATTTTTTGGTGGTGCTGCCACGACATCGTCGTTCTTGCTGCTGCTGCCGCAGGCGGCCAGCATCAGGGTAATGGCGACGCTGCAGCCAGCGGCGGAAAATTTTCTGCGTGTCATGTCGGGGATCCGGCGAGGTTTGAAAGCTGGCAAGATAGCAAGCCATTGTTACGCCCTCATGACGATCAGACACACATCTGCAACATATGGTAATCATTGGTAATAACTATTGAATTGATAAAATCAATTATCTTTTCCTTTGCGGCTGCGCTCGTTACACTGTATCCATCAGTCAACAACGAAGGAAAGCACCATGAGCACGCCGCCGCCAAATACCCCCTTGAGCACCGCTTCCGGCATTCCGCTGGCCGATAACCAGAATTCCATCAGCGCCGGCCCGCGTGGCCCGCTGCTGCTGCAGGACTTCCATCTGCTCGAAAAGCTCCAGCATTTCAACCGCGAACGCATCCCGGAGCGCGTGGTGCACGCCAAAGGTTCGGGCGCCTACGGCACGTTTACCGTCACGCACGATATTGCCGCCTACACCAAGGCCAGGCTGTTCAGTGAAGTGGGCAAGCAGACGGCCACGTTTGCACGCTTTTCCACCGTCGGTGGCGAACGCGGCAGTGCCGACACGGAACGCGATCCGCGCGGCTTCGCCGTGCGCTTCTACACGGAGGAAGGCAACTGGGATCTGGTCGGCAACAACACGCCGATGTTCTTCATCAAGGACCCGATCAAGTTTCCCGATTTCGTCCACACGCAAAAACGCGATCCGCAAAGCAACCTGAAATCGGCCGAGATGATGTTCGATTTCTGGAGCCATGCACCGGAAAGCCTGCACCAGGTCACCATGCTGTTTTCGGACCGCGGCACGCCCGACGGCTACCGCCACATGGATGGCTTCGGCAGCCATACCTACAGCCTGATCAATGCCGACGGCCAGCGCGTCTACGTGAAATGGCATTTCAAGACGCGCCAGGGCATCAAAAATTTGTCAGCCGCCGAAGCCGGCCGCCTGGCGGGGGCCGACCCCGATTACGCCCAGCGCGACCTGTTCGGCGCCATCGAGCGCGGCGAATTTCCGCAGTGGGAAGTCAAGCTGCAGGTAGCGACCGAAGAGCAACTGGCGCAATGGGAGCAGCGCACCGGCTGGAACCCGTTCGACCTGACCAAGGTGTGGCCGCACGCGGATTTCCCGTTGCTGCCGGTCGGCATTTTTGAGCTGAACCGCAACCCGGACAATTACCACGCGGAAGTGGAGCAGGCGGCGTTTTCGCCCGCCAACGCCGTGCCGGGCATGGGCTACTCGCCCGACAAGATGCTGCAAGGCCGTTTGTTTGCCTACCACGACGCCCAGCTGTACCGGGTCGGCACCAACCACCAGCACCTGCCGGTCAATGCGGCGCGCTGCCCCTTCCACAACCAGCAGCGCGACGGTGGCATGGCGATCAACAATGGCGGTGCGGCCCGTAACTATGCCAACCTGGCCGCTGCCGGCAGTGCGCCGCAGGGACTGGGCCACGGCGAAGCAGCGCTGGCCTTGCAGGGCGGCGCGGCGCGCTACGACGGCCGCGGCGCGGAAGACGATTTCAGCCAGGCCGGCAATCTGTTCCGCATCCTGACCCCGCAGGGCAAGCAGAACCTGTTCGACAACCTGGCCGGTCCCTTGAGCCAGGTACGCGAGGAAACCCTGCAACGCCAGTTGGCCCATTTCGACCGCGCCGATCCGGCCTACGGCGCCGGTGTGCGGGCCGCCCTGCAGGCGCTTGGCAAGCCGGCGTAAATCGCGAATCCGTCCGGCAGTCGCCGGACGGATTTGATCTTGCGCAAGGTCAGGCCCTTGTGGAATATTGCCGTCTGGACATAGTTTCCGCCCATGCGTAGACTAGCTGGTTTGATGATCGCGCCGCCGCCCGGGTGGCGTGCAGGCTAGAAAGTCGCACAACATGAATATGGCAAAGTTGACCGTGCATGGGGATGACCTCACCCTGGCGTCCATCCTGGAAGTGCTGCCCACCGAACCCGAGCGCCAGTGGCGCAAGGGCGAGCCGAAAGGCGCTGGCAGGATTCATCTCGATTCCGGTTTCGAGGTGCTGGTGGCGCAGGCCAGCCAGGCGCAGGTGCTGCCCTCGCGCATCCGCAGCTATCTGGCCGAATGCCGCTCGCGCGGCGTGAGTTTCAGCATGCCGCGCATCGTGGCCGAGCTGCAACTCCAGCTGGCCGGCGATGCTGGCCCGGCAACGGCGTCCGCGCCGCTGGACCTGCCGCTGGGCGACCTGGCCGTGTTCAGCGACATGGGCATCAGCCTGAGCTTGACCACCCACCCGTAAGCCCTAGCGCTCGCTGATATCGACGGCGATCATATTGTCGCCGGGCTTGCGGTCGATCAGCTTGTTGTCGGGGTCGATGCCCGCCTTGGCTGGCCGGCCACGGACGATCACCGTGTAGCTGGCCTGCTTGCCGGTCACCAGCTTGCGTTCGCGCAGCAGCGCATTGCCATCCTTGTCATCGACGCCGATCTCGATCAGGTCGCGCAGCGGCGCTTCCTGTTCTTCGCCCTGTGCGCCCGCATGGATCTTGCCGGCCTGCACAGTGATACCGACCTCATAGTTGCCGTCCGCCAGCTTGCGCGCCGTCGCCGCCAGCGCGCGGTTATCGAACAGCACGATGTTTTCAAATAAATCATCGATCAGATACGCCTGTGCCGGCGGCGTGACCTGGCGCAAGCCGTCGATCAGCGCCGTCACGCTGGCGTAGGGCGGCGCCTGGCGATGGTCTTGCAGCAGGGCGCGCAGCACGCCATTGATCTTGTCTTCGCCGACGATGTCCTGCAGCAAATACATGGCCAGCGCACCCTTGTTGTAATGGATATAGCCCTGGCGGTCATTCTCGGCCAGCGGCAACTCGCCGTTGCGCTCTTCCGCGCGGCCCATCAGGTAGCGGTTCAGGTCGTAGCGCAGGAAGCGCCGCATCTTGTTCGGGCCGACGGTCTTCTTCATCACCATCAGCGCCGAGTATTCGGCCAGGGTTTCGCTCAGCACGGTGGCGCCGCGCGTATTGCCGGCCACCAGCTGATGGCCCCACCACTGGTGCGCCACCTCGTGCGCGGTGACGTAGAACGGATAGTCGAGATCCTTCGGGTTCTTGTCGTCGACCCTGGCGATAAAGCCCAGGCCTTCGGAAAACGGTATGGTGCCCGGAAACGACTGCGCATACGTGTCATAGCGCGGGAACTCGACGATGCGCACGATCTTGTGCTGGTAGGGGCCGAAGTTTTTCGTGTAGTAATCGAGCGCTTCCTTGCTGCCGCGCACGAAGCGGTCCAGATTGTATTCATGGCCCGGCTGGTAATACACGTCGATGGCCACGTCCTGCCAGCGTTCGTGCCGGACGGCGTAGCGGGCCGACTGGAAGGCGTAGAAATTGAGGATGGGCTGGTCCATCCTGTAATGGAAGTAGTGCCGGCCTTTGTCTATCCAGTCGTTGTCGAGCATGCCTGGCGCGATCGCCGTCTGGCCGTCGACGGTGCTGACGGTGGCCTCGAAATGGATGCGGTCGGCGTCGCTGCCGATGTCGCTGTCGGCCAGGCCGCGCGCATCATCGCGTGGCAAGGCGCGTTCGCGCGCCGGCAAGCCGTGGCGCTTGCGGTCGCGCGTATCGCTCAGTTCCAGCTGCTGCTGGTAGCCCACGTGCGGCAGCACGGCGTTGGTAAAGAAGGTGCCGTTGGCCAGCACGGGGGTATCCTGGCCCAGGCCGAACACGCCGCGCGGCGCGTAGCTGACGTCGAAATCGAGGCCGAGGGTGGCGCCCGGCGCCAGCGGCGCGGCCAGGCGGTAACTGTAAAAGCCCAGCCGCGCGTCATCGAGGCCGGGATGGACGCGGCTGTCGAAGCGCAGCCGCATGCTGGCGGTCGGGTCTTGCTGGATGAAAATCTGGCTGATCGGCACGGCGGTGCGGTTTTCCAGCAGGTAGCGTCCCTTCACCTTCAGGGTGCGCTGGGCCGGGTAGATCGCCACGTCGAGCTTGACGTCGGTGATGCGCGGCTGCGGCGTGGCGGCCAGCCTGCGGTACTGGCGCTCGAAGCTGGCGCGGTCGGCCTCGCGCGCATGGCCGGATTTATAGTCGTTGGCGATATGGAAGGTGTAGAACAGCATGCCGCCGGCGAACAGGAAGATGGCCAGGCCGATGCCGAAGCTGGCCAGTACCGGCCGCGTCAAGGCGTGGCGCGCCAGGCGCAGGCGGATGCGCCAGCTGTCGTGCGCGCCGCGCTGCCAGAACAGCAGGGCCAGCACGGTCAGCATCACGGCCGCGCCGCTCCAGTACAGCAAGTACCAGCGCTCGCGCAGCAGGTAGTGGCCGGCGCCGTTCATGGCCGAATACACGAACTCGGGCGTGGTGCCGTACAGCAGCAGCGGGTTGCCCATGTCCAGCGAGTGCAGCAGGATGGTCACGCCGTAATAGACGATCATGGCGAAGTAGGCCAGGTAGCGCTGGTTGAGCAGCACCTGCAGGAAAATCGCCAGCACCGCGCCCAGCGCGTAGTTGGGCAGCTGGGTCAGGAACAGCGCCTCGAAGTACAGGCCGGGATCGAGCCGGTAGTAGCCCTTGACGATCTGGAGCGACATGCCGCACAACATCACCACCAGGCTCAGCAGGGCCTGCAGGCCGATCAGCGCAAACAGCTTGGCCAGCAGCGGCAGCCAGTTTGGCACGGGCAGGGCGTCGAGCATCAGCTGCAGGCCGTTTTCGCGCTCGCGCCACACCAGCTCGCCCGCATACAGGGTGGTGATCACCAGCATGAAGACCGCAAACGCGCTGCTGACGATCTCGAGCACTCTTTCCGTCACCGGATAGGTATTGGTGCCGTAGATCGAGCCCATGTCCAGCGCGCTGGCATACATCACCAGCACGCCGGCCAGCACGATGACGACAAAATAGATGTTCTTGACGGTTTCGCGCAGGTTCAGCCAGCTCATCTGCAGCAGCAGGGCGGCCAGGCTGCGGCGGGTAAAGTTTGGCGGCTCGTGGGTGTCCAGCGCGCTGTGCGACAAGCGCGCCGGCGGCGTGCTGTCGCCCTGGCGCCGCGCGCTGCCGCCGTCGGGCGTGGCATGGAAGTGAAAGCGCCAGTAGCCCAGCAGCAGGGCCAGCAGGGCCAGCGCGCACCAGATGGCGCGGTTGACCAGGTACACGCCCTCGAGCGTGACCAGGCGCGTATTGCGCTCGGCATTGGGCCAGTATTCGGTCAGGTTGATCAGCGCCGCGGTGCCGAAGGGGTCGATCAGCGCGGCCACGGTCTTGAAGTCCAGGTCGCGCGCCAGCGAGGGCGCCACCAGGTAGCCGATCAGCATCACCACCGAGCTGATATAGACGGGCAGCATGCGCCGCGTCAGCGCGGCGATGACGAAAAAGATGGCGCCGAAGATAAACAAGTTGGGCAGCAGGGTAAAGCAATACGGCATCAGATAGGCCAGCACGCGCTGCGGCCCCAGCCGTTCCTGGTCGATGCCCGGCAACCAGCTGCCCAGCCAGGCGCCGAGGATAATGCTGGAAAACACCACCGCCAGCACCACGGTGGCGCCGAGAAAACGGCCGAACACATATTCATGCTTGCGGATCGGCGCGCTGAAGAAGAAATGCTGCATGCCGTATTCGACATCCTGCTGCACCGAGCGGCCCATCATGGCGGCCACCACCACGGCGCCGAAGCAGCCCAGCACGGCGCAGCTCAGGGCCAGCGACCGCGGCGCATTGATCAGGACGCGCCCGCCCATGCTGATCGAGATTTCCTTGAAGGCGCCGCCCGAGGCGGCCATCCACAGCATGGACAGCGCCAGGAACATGGCGAAATACACCCAGGTGGACAACAGCTTGAAACGCTGTCGTGCTTCAAAGAAGGCAATCGCGAACATGCTTATTCCTCGCCGCAGCCGGGGTCGACGCGGTGGCGGCCGGCAATGGTGGCGAAATACAGGTCTTCCAGGTCGCCGATGGCTTCCTCGAAACCGTCGCCGGGGTCGGTATCGCTGTAGACATGGATCAGGGTGCGGCCCGACAGCAGGCGGGTGGAAATGACGGCATGGCGCTGCTGGAAGCTGGCCAGCTCCTTTTTGTCGACAAAGCGCGCCCAGATCTTGCAGCTGACATCATCGATCAGTTGCTGTGTTTTGCCGCACAGCAGCACATGGCCCTTGTTGATGATGGCCATGTTGGCGCACAGGTCGGCCACGTCGGAGACGATATGCGTCGACAGGATCACCGTCTTGTCTTCGCCGATGTCGGACAGCAGGTTGTGGAAGCGCACCCGCTCCTGCGGGTCGAGGCCGGCCGTCGGTTCGTCGACGATGATCAGCTTCGGGTCGCCCAGCAGCGCCTGGGCGATGCCGAAGCGCTGGCGCATGCCGCCCGAAAACGTGCCCAGGCGCTGGTGGCGCACATCGAACAGATTGGTTTGCTGCAGCAGGCCGTCGACCACTTCGCGCCGGCGCGCGCGCTGCGACAGGCCTTTCAAATTGGCAAAGTGGTCGAGCAGTTCGTAGGCTGTCACTTTCGGATACAGGCCGAAGTCCTGTGGCAGGTAGCCGAGCATGCGGCGGATCTCGTCCTTGTCGTCGAGCACGTCATAGTCGCCGAAGAAGACCGAGCCCGAATCGCATTCCTGCAAGGTGGCCAGGGTGCGCATCAGGGTCGACTTGCCGGCGCCGTTCGGGCCCAGCAGGCCGAACATGCCAGGTGGGATCGCCAGCGAAATATTGTCCAGCGCCACGACACCGTTGGCGTAGGTTTTCGACAAATGACGAATCTGCAATTCCATACAATTCCTTGCTCATGCTGTTAGACGGGCATCGCCCGGCGCCTGGCAGGCGGCCGGGGACTGATCCATGATGGCATTGTATTGAATAAAAGACGTACTGGGCAGTTGCTTGCGATGTACGGTATTTTCGCGTGCCCAGAGTGCGATAGACGCGGCGGAACGGCGCTCAGTTACGGAACAGCACCGCTTCGCGCTTGAACCACCAGCGGCACAGCAGCAGCAGGGCGCCGGCAATCACCGTGGTCGAGGCCAGGATCACGCCAAACATGCTGTAGTCCATGGTGCCCTTGACCAGCTCCTTCATGGCCAGCGACACGTTCGTCAGCGGCACCATCGCCCACAGCCAGTTCAGCTCCACCCCCGGCAGCATGGCCACCACGATCGGCAAAATGGTCAGCAGCATCAGCGGCGTGATCATGCCGGCCGCCTCCTTGTAGCTTTTGGCATAGATCGAGATCGACAGCAGCAGCGAGGCGAAGATGGCGGCCGTCGGCACCAGCATCAGGGTGATCATTGCCAGGTCGGTGAGGGTAATGCTGCGCACCATCATGGCCAGGTTGCCTTCGAGCGAGCCGCCGAAGACGGTCAGGAGCACCGCCATGCTGCCCACCATCAGCACCGCCGAAGTCATGCCGACGGTAAACAGCACGAGGAATTTGGCCAGCACGATGGCGCCGCGCGGCACCGGCGCGAGCAGCAAGGTTTCCAAGGTGCCCCTTTCCTTTTCGCCGGCGCCCATGTCGATCGCCGGATACATGGCGGCCGTCAGGCACACCATCAGCAGCAGATAGGGCAGCATGCCGCCGATCACGGCGCCCATCTGCTCGCGCTGGTCGGCGGTGGACTTTTTCTCCAGCAGTACCGGCGCCAGCGCGAACGCCAGCTGTTCGGCATTGAGCTTCAGCGCCGACAGCGCCTGCTGGCGCAAGCTGGTGTTGTAGCCGTCGATCACCTCGCGCACGCGCTGCTGCGTCACGTCGACCGTGCTGGCGCTGTTGTAATGCAAGGTAATGCTGGCCTGGCGCTGCTGCTGCAAGGCGGCGTCGAACTGCGGCGGGATCACCACCGCGAACTTGATGCGTTCGTCAAGAATCGCCTGGCGGATCTCGCTTTCGTCCTTCAGCGGCACCAGGCGCAAATTGGCTTGCTGGCCGAAGTGCGCGCCCAGGCCCGGCGCATGCTGCTGGCCGAAGATCGCATAGCGCAGCTCGGCCGACCTGGCGTTCTTGAACATATTGCTCGAAACATAAGCGAAACCGCCAAAGATCAGCGGCATGGCGAAGATCGGAATCAGGATGGTGAAGATCAGCGTTTTGCGGTCACGCGTGAGTTCCAGCAATTCCTTCAGGTAGATGGTCCACATGCGCTCAAGCTCCCCGGTTGATGACGCCGACAAAGGCGTCGTACAGATCTGCGCTGCCGCCCAGCTGGCGCAGTTCGTCCAGCGTGCCGTTGAAGGCGGTGGTGCCATGGTTGATGATGCAGACGCGGTCGCACAGCTTTTCCACCTCGTGCAGATGGTGGGTGGAAAAGATCAGCGGCACGCGCAGCGCCTTGTAGCTGGCGATAAAGTCGAGCAGGATCTTGGCCGACATCACGTCCAGGCCGGTGGTCGGCTCGTCGAGGATCACCACCTGCGGCGCATGCACGACGGTGCGCGCGATCGCGCATTTCTGCTTCATGCCGGTCGACAGCTGGTCGGCGCGCTTGTTGCCGTAGTGTTCCATCTGCAGCAGGGCGAACAGTTCGTCGCAGCGCTGCTTGAGTTTGTCGGCCGGCATGCCGTGCAGGCGGCCGAAATATTCCACGTTCTCGCGCGCCGTCAGGCGGCCGTACAGGCCGGTCGAGCCGGACAGGAAGCCGATGCTTTGGCGCGCCACCAGTGGTTGCTGCAAGACATCAACGCCATTGACCAGGGCGCTGCCCGCGTCCGCCTGCAGGGCCGTCGACAGCAGGCGCAAGGTGGTGGTCTTGCCGGCGCCGTTCGGTCCCAGCAAACCGAGCACTTCGCCGGGAGCGCAGCTGAAACTGACGTCGCGCACGGCGTGGAACCAGCCGTCATGCTCGCGCGGGTCGGGCGCCGCCGTGGTTTTATCTTTCTGCGGCGGCATGCGAAACCGCTTGGCCAGGTGCTTTACCTCTATCATGGGGGCATCCATTGTGCTGGGGTTCTTCAGGGTAGCATGCAAAAAAAGTAACTTGCAAGAGGGAAATAGTGAACAGCTATTGAAAAAGCTTTCATCTTCATGCAAGCTGCGCCGATGGGCGCCGCATGACGGCGCAGGGGGAGTGCAATGAGAAACATAGACGAGGCAATGCAGCAGAAAGTGCTGGCCGTGGCGCGCGCCGGCATGACCAGCGCGGAAGCCATCGGTTTCTTTCGCGTCAGCCTTGGACTGTATTACCTGGCCGGCCTGATGACGCAGGAAGAGCTCGATTTCAAGAAGATCGACGCCAAATACAACCGCTTCATTTACCACACGCTCGGTGGTGGGCACAGCATTGCCAGCGTCCTGCAATTCATGAGCGGCGAAAAAGTGCTGCGGGTGCTCGAGTCGCCGCGCTTCCTGGCCGCCTTTGGCACGCATTGCCCCGATATTCCCATCGACAGCATGTTCTTCCTCGTGTCGCTGAACCTGGGCGTGGCAAAAAGCCTGTCGGGCCTGGACGCTGTCGGCCCCGTGGTCGACTGGATCGAGCGTGAAAAAACGCGCACAGGTCAAGCAAGCCAGTAAAGTCCCGTGCGCCTCCCGGGCGCGCCGCGACGGCGGGTCGCGATCGTCCTATAATCATGTTTTACCCCAGACATGAGTTCCTTGACGATGACCGCACACCGCTACTTCAATCCCCTGGACCGTTTCATCGTCGGCGCCGACAAGGCCTTGCGCGTGATCGCCGGCGTGGCCTCGGCCTCGCGTCCGACGCCGGCCGCGCAAGCGCCCGACGCCACCCTGAGCGCGGCCGAGCAGCGCCACAGCGCCGGGTTGATGCGTGTCAATCATGTCGGTGAAGTGTGCGCGCAGGCCTTGTACAACTCGCAGGCGCGCCATGCGCACAGCCCGGCCATCCGCGCCCAGTTCGACGAAGCCGGACGCGACGAGGAAGACCACCTGGCCTGGACCGCGCAGCGCGTCCACGAGCTCGGTTCACGCCTGAGTCTGTTGAATCCCCTGTGGTATGCCGGCTCGTTTGCGCTCGGCACCATCGCTGCGCGCATGGGCGACGGCCAGAGCCTGGGCTTTGTGGTGGAAACGGAAAAGCAGGTCGAAGCCCACCTGGAAAGCCACCTGGGCGACTTGCCGCCGCAGGACGCCAAATCGCGCGCCATCGTGCGCCAGATGCAGCTCGACGAGATCGAGCATGGCGCCGCCGCCCAGCGCCTGGGCGCCACCGACACCCCGGCGCCGGTCAAGGCGCTGATGGGTATCATGGGCAAAGTGATGACCAAAACCGCGTATTACCTGTAGGTCGGGTTAGCGCGCAAGCGCGTAACCGGACAACATTGTTGGCCTTTGCGGTGTTGTCGGATTGCGGCGCTGCGCGCCTCGGCGGCCACGCCTAATCCGCACTACGGTTTTTATTCTTCAACAATCTCGAACGAGTGCGTAATTTCCGCTGTTTTTGCCAGCATGATCGACGCCGAGCAATACTTGTCGTGCGACAGCGCCACGGCGCGTTCCACCGCCGTCGGTTTGAGCGACTTGCCGCGCACGGTGAAATGGAAGTGGATCTTGGTAAACACTTTCGGGTCGGTGTCGGCGCGGTCGGCCTTGAGCGTCACTTCGCAGCCACTGACGGCTTCGCGGCCGCGTTTGAGGATCAGCACCACGTCATAGGCGGTGCAGCCGCCGGTGCCCAGCAAAACCATTTCCATCGGCCGCGGCGCCAGGTTGTGGCCGCCGCCGTCCGGTGCGCCGTCCATGGTCACCAGATGGCCGGAGCCAGTTTCTGCCCGAAAACTCATGCCCGACGGGCCATTCCAGCTAACTTTGCATTCCATCGTACTTCTCCGAAAATTGTAGGCGTTTTGTATTGTAATGGAGGAATGACGGTCCATGTTTGGCCCGCCGGTGCGCAAGCGGCCGTGATGGCGGCGGTAATTGCGGCTTGACCGGGCAGGGCAAAGCCGCTTATACTTGTCGGCTTTCCGTTCGCTCAGGAAAAGTAAATAAGGCAGAGTCCGCGCAAGTAACCAGGCGGAACCACCATTTGAGCGTGTAATCTATTAGGAAGTCAACATGAAAACATTTTCCGCTAAAGGACATGAAGTCCAGCGCGATTGGTTCGTGGTTGACGCGACGGACAAAGTCCTCGGACGTGTTGCCAGCGAAGTGGCACTCCGACTGCGCGGCAAACACAAACCAGAATTTACTCCTCACGTCGATACCGGCGACTTCATCGTCGTCATCAACGCAGGCAAACTGCGTGTGACCGGTACCAAAGCTACTGAGAAAATTTACTACCGTCACTCTGGCTATCCAGGCGGCATCTACGAAACCAACTTCCAGAAAATGCAACAGCGTTTTCCAGGTCGCGCGCTTGAGAAAGCGGTCAAAGGCATGCTGCCTAAAGGCCCACTCGGCTACGCAATGATCAAGAAGCTGAAAGTGTACGCGGAAGGTTCCCATCCGCACGCAGCTCAGCAACCTAAAGCACTTGTTCTCTAAGGAACTGACATGATCGGTAATTACAATTATGGAACCGGCCGTCGCAAGAGTGCAGTGGCTCGCGTTTTTATCAAAGTTGGCACAGGCTTGATCGTTGTTAACGGCAAACCAGCAAACGAATACTTCTCGCGCGAAACCGGTCTGATGGTTATCCGTCAACCACTGGAACTGACCGGCAATGTCGAGCGTTTCGACATCAAAGTCAACGTCCATGGCGGCGGCGAGTCGGGCCAGGCTGGTGCAGTTCGTCACGGCATCACCCGCGCTCTGATCGACTACGATGCAGCGTTGAAACCGGAACTGGCAAAAGCCGGCTTCGTGACCCGCGATGCACGTGAAGTCGAGCGTAAAAAAGTTGGTCTGCGCAAAGCACGTCGCGCAAAGCAATTCTCGAAGCGTTAATTTCTACGCTGCAGCGCTTCCGGGCGCTGTCTCAAAAGCCGCAGGCCTTCGGGCCGGCGGCTTTTTGCATTTCTGCGTGCCGCGCCATTGCGCTGTAAAATACGCGCAAAATGCCGCAGGCTTGCGGTATCTCCCCTGATTCATCTCATTTTATTTACTCAAGGAAAAAACATGATCAAAGTTGGCATCGTCGGCGGCACTGGCTACACTGGCGTGGAATTGCTGCGCCTGCTGGCAACCCACCCGGACGTCGAGTTGACGGCGATTACCTCGCGCAAGGAAGACGGCCTGCCGGTGGCCGACATGTATCCTTCCCTGCGTGGCCACGTAAAACTGGCGTTTTCCTCGCCCGACAAGGCCAACCTCGAACAATGCGACGTGGTGTTTTTTGCCACTCCGCACGGCGTGGCCATGGCGCAGGCGCCGGCTTTGCTGGCTGCCGGCGTGAAAGTGATCGACCTGGCCGCCGACTTCCGCCTGAAAGACCAGGCCAAGTTCGAGCAGTGGTACAAGATTCCCCACACCGCGCCCGAGCTGATCGAGCAGGCCGTGTACGGCTTGCCGGAACTGAACCGCGAAGACATCAGGCAGGCCACCCTGATCGCCAACCCGGGTTGCTATCCGACCACCATGCAGCTGGGCTTTTACCCGCTGCTCAAAGCCGGCCTGGTCAATGCAGGCAGCCTGATCGCCGACTGCAAGTCGGGCGTGTCCGGCGCCGGCCGCAAGGCCGAAATCGGTATTTTGTTTTCGGAAAGCAGCGACAGCTTCAAGGCCTACGGCGTGGCCGGCCACCGCCACCTGCCGGAAACCACCGCCCAGCTGCAGCGTTTTACCGACGACAAGGTCGCGCTGACGTTTACGCCGCATCTGGTGCCGATGATACGCGGCATGCATTCGACGCTGTATGCGCAGCTGAACAAGGACATCGGCAACGAAGAACTGCAAGCCTTGTTCGAAGAGCAATACAAGGATGAGGCGTTTGTCGATGTGATGCCGTTCGGTTCGCACCCGGAAACGCGCTCGACGCGCGGCTCTAACGTGCTGCGCCTGGCGCTGCACCGCCCTGAGGGCGGCAATACCGTGATCGTGCTGGTGGTGCAGGATAACCTGGTCAAGGGCGCGTCGGGCCAGGCCGTGCAATGCATGAATCTGATGTTTGGCCTGAAGGAAACGGCCGGCCTGCAGCATATCGCGCTGATGCCATAAGCGTTCTGGCGCCTGCTGCTGGCGCGTGGGCAATAACAACGCCGTGGCCGCTGAAAAAGGGGCGGCCACAGCGCGACTCGCGTCAACAGTCT
Organism: Janthinobacterium psychrotolerans; assembly: GCF_001677885.1. Lineage (GTDB taxonomy): Bacteria > Pseudomonadota > Gammaproteobacteria > Burkholderiales > Burkholderiaceae_D > Janthinobacterium > Janthinobacterium psychrotolerans. The sequence goes on from NZ_LOCQ01000055.1 coordinate 78,768, forward strand.
ATAATGAACGCATGTTTTCTGAGGAGTATGAAATGAATGCTGTCGCTGAAATGCAAGATGTAATCCCGTCGCCTATCGTCTTTACCGATAGCGCCGCCGAAAAAGTCGCCCAGCTGATCGAGGAAGAAGGCAATCCCGACCTGAAATTGCGCGTGTTCGTGCAGGGCGGTGGCTGCTCCGGCTTCCAGTATGGCTTCACCTTCGACGAAATCGTCAACGAAGATGACACCACCATGGTCAAGAACGGCGTCCAGCTGTTGATCGATTCCATGAGCTACCAGTACCTGGTCGGCGCGGAAATCGACTACAAGGATGACCTGGAAGGCGCGCAGTTCGTGATCAAAAATCCAACGGCAACCTCGACCTGCGGTTGCGGTTCCTCGTTCTCGGTTTAAAAACCGGGCAGGTGAAAAATAGCGGATCCTTCGATCCGCTGTTTGTGTTTGTATTGCGCTTAGTGCGGATACAGTGCTCCCAGCACCCTTAATCCTGTCGCCCCCGTCACCGCCGGCAAATTGCCCGGCTTTCGCTGCGTAAAACGCCAGGCCAGCCAAGCGAACGCCAGTGCTTCGACCTGGTTCGGCGCGACGCCCAGCGCCTGGGTTGACGCCACCGCCATGCCCGGCAACCGGGTGGCCAGCGCCGCCATCAGGGTGGCGTTATACGCGCCGCCGCCGCACACATACACCGTATCGGCCTGCGCACCATCGCGCAATATCGCCTGCGCCAGGCTGGCGGCCGTCAGTTCGGTCAGCGTGGCCTGCACGTCGGCCGGCGCGGCGTCGCGATGCGCGGCCAGTTTACCGGCCAGCCAGTCGGCATGGAACAGGTCGCGGCCCGTGCTTTTCGGCGCCGGCAGCGCAAAATACGCTTCGTCGAGCAGCTCGGCCAGCAGGGCGGGGATCATCTTGCCGGTAGCGGCCCAGGCGCCATTGGCGTCATACGGCTGGCCCTGGTGGCGCAGCACCCAGCCGTCCATCAGCGCGTTGCCCGGGCCGCTGTCGTAGCCGGTCACCGTGCCGTTGGCCTGCAGCACGCTGATATTGCTGATGCCGCCGATATTGGCCACCACGCGCGTCTGGCCCGGCGCATTGAATAGTGCCTGGTGAAACGCCGGCACCAGCGGCGCGCCCTGGCCGCCGGCTGCCACGTCGCGGCTGCGCAGGTCGGCGATCACGTCGATGCCCGTCAGCTCGGCCAGCAAGGCGGGGTGGTTGAGCTGGCGCGTAAAGCCCAGTTCGGGGCGGTGGCGGATGGTCTGGCCATGCGCGCCGATGGCCGCTACCGCATCCGCTCCGATGCCGGCCTGGGCCAGCAACTTGCCGACGCAGTCGGCGTAAAGGCGCACCAGCGCATTGGCGGCCAGCGCTTCGCGCTCGATTTCGTTGTGACCTGGCGCCTGCAGCGCCATCAGGTCGGTGCGCAAGTTGTCGGGCAGCGCCACATAGGCGTCGCCCAGGCTGCGCACGCCATCGTGCGAAAAGTCGACCAGCGCGCCATCGACGCCATCGAGGCTGGTGCCTGACATCAGACCGATATACAGCATGGTGTTTCCTTGTCCTTGATAAAAAAAAGCACCGGCCATCGGAATGGGCGGTGCCTTTCTTGTTGTCCACGCGCGGCGCGCGGCGTTCAGCTATTTAGCGCGAAGCGAGCGCCGTGTCGTTCGGGCGCAGCAGGGTGAAGCGGTGCATCATGTCGGCCGACACCAGGCGGAAGCGCGCCAGTTCGGCGGCCGTCAGCGGCGCCTGTGCTTGCACGTTGAGCTTGCTTGGGTCCTGCGCCACGCCGCCAACGCGGAATTCGTAGTGCAGGTGGGCGCCGGTCGACCAGCCGGTGGTGCCGACGTAACCGATGACATCGCCCTGGCTGACCTTCTGGCCTTTTTTCAGGCCCGCAGCGAAGCGGCTCATGTGGGCGTAGGCGGTGCTGTAGTTGGCCCAGTGTTTCAGGACCACCACGTTGCCGTAGCCGTTTTGCGAACCGACGGTGTCGACCACGCCATCGCCCGAGGCGCGGATCGGCGTACCGGTGGCGGCGGCGAAATCGATGCCTTTATGCTGCTTCCAGTTGCCCGAAATCGGGTGCACGCGCATGGAGAAGCCGGACGAGATGCGGGAGAATTCGAGTGGGGATTTGAGGAAGGCTTTTTTGAGGGACTTGCCGTCGAAGCTGTAATAACCGCCGCCTTGCTTGCTGGCCGGGTCTTCGAACCACACGGACTGGAACGTCTTGCCGCGATTGGTGAATTCACCGGCCAGGATGCGTCCCGCTCGGACAAATTCGCCGTCTTGCCAGAAGGTTTCATACACCACATTGAACGAGTCGCCACGCTTGACGTCGGAGCGGAAGTCGATATTGGTCGAGAACATTTCAACGATTTGCTTGGAGATCACGTCCGGCAGGCGGGTGCCGTCCAGGCTGGAATCGGTGGCGGCAAACAGGGTCGAGGTGATCTTGCGCGCGTGCATTTCGACGCGGCGCTCCAGTTGGGCGGCCACTTCGGTGGCAACAAACTTGTCGCCCTTGCGGGTCACCAGGATGTTGCGGGCGGTGTTGTCGCTGCTGTCGACGAGGGTGGCGCGCAACCAGTTCAGTTCGCCGTTTTCGGTCGTCTGCGCCTGCACGCGCTTGCCCGTTTTCAGCATCATCACGCGGCGCGCGACCTTGTCGGTCTTGATGAAGTTGGCGGCGGCGGCATCATCGACGCCCAGGCGGATCAGCATGGCGGACAAGGTGTCGCCAGGACGGACTTTTTCTTCGTGGGTGAAGTTCTGGTCTACCTGTTCCAGCGCGGTGATTTGCGAGGACAGATCAGGCATTTCCAGATTTTCGGCGATCGAACGCACCGGCAGGTCCGACGCATCGGGCACCATCGGCGACACTGCCACAGCGCCAAAAGCGACCACGGTCAGCAGCACTGCCGATGCGCCGACGATGCGGGCCTTGCGAGTGGTCGCCAGCTGTGTGTACAAGCGCGAGCTTGTGATTTTATGTATAGGGTTCATGCAATCAGTTAAAATTTGCCCTTGAACGTGACCTGAACTGCTACTCTTTTTTATTGTTATTTTGGTTCGTTTTCATGCGGCAAGATTGATGGAATCGAGCATTATACCAAACTCTGCAAACCTACTACCATTTCGAGATCGACGGCAAAAATTTATGGAAATCAACACCAATGCATCGCCTGCCAAGGCTAACCCAGCTCAGGCGCCGCTCGTGCTGTCGGACAGAGTACAAGAAGCCCTCGCAATTACCAAGCGTGGCGTCGACGAACTCTTGATCGAAAGCGAATTTGCGCAAAAATTAGCGCGCTCCGAACAAAGCGGTGTGCCGCTGCGCATCAAACTGGGCCTGGACCCAACCGCACCGGACTTGCACCTGGGCCACACCGTGGTGCTCAACAAGATGCGCCAGTTGCAAAACCTCGGCCATCAGGTCATTTTCCTGATCGGCGACTTCACTTCCATGATCGGCGACCCGTCGGGCCGCAACGTCACGCGCCCGCCGCTGACAAAGGAACAGATCGAGATTAACGCGATGACGTATTTCGCGCAAGCATCTTTGGTACTCGATGCCAGCAAAACCGAAATTCGCTACAACTCCGAGTGGTGCGACCCGCTCGGTGCGCGCGGCATCATCCAGCTCGCTTCCCACTACACGGTGGCGCGCATGATCGAACGCGACGATTTCACCAAGCGCTTCCAGGGCGGCGTGCCGATTTCCGTGCATGAGTTCCTGTACCCGCTGATGCAGGGCTACGACTCGGTGGCCCTGAAGTCGGACCTGGAACTGGGCGGCACCGACCAGAAATTCAATCTGCTGGTGGGCCGCGAACTGCAGAAGCAGTACGGCCAGGAACAGCAGTGTATTTTGACCATGCCGCTGCTGGAAGGTTTGGACGGCGTGGAAAAAATGTCGAAGTCGAAGAACAATTACATCGGCATCACGGAACCGGCCAACACCATGTTCGCCAAGCTGATGAGCATTTCCGACGTCATGATGTGGCGCTACTACGAACTGCTGTCGTGGCGCTCGATCGCCGAACTGGCGCAACTCAAAAGCGAAGTCGAGGGAGGCCGCAATCCGCGCGACGCGAAAGTGGCGCTGGCGCAGGAAATCGTCGCCCGCTTCCATTCGCAGCAGGCAGCCGAAGAGGCGCTGGCCGACTTCGTCAACCGCTCCAAGGGCGGCATACCCGACGACATCCCGGAAGTGGCGCTGGCCGGCGCGCCGCTGGCGATTGCCCAGTTGTTGAAACAAACGGGTCTGTGCCCATCGGTATCGGAAGCGACCCGCATGATCGACCAGGGCGGCGTGCGCATCGACGGCACCGTGATCAGCGACAAGGCCTTGAAAGTCGAGGCGGGCGTATGCGTGCTGCAAGTGGGCAAGCGCAAATTTGCGCGCGTCACTTTGACGGCATGATCGCGCTGCTGCAACGCGTCACCCGCGCGAAGGTGGAGGTCGACGGCAGCGCCATCGGCGCCATCGACGCCGGCCTGATGGTGCTGGTGTGCGCCGAACGCGGCGATACCGAAAAAGAAGCGGACGCCCTGCTGGCCAAACTGCTGGGCTACCGCGTATTTTCGGATGATGCCGGCAAAATGAACCGCAGCGTGACGGACGTCGCTGGCGGCTTGCTGCTGGTGCCGCAGTTCACCCTGGCGGCCGACACCAGGTCCGGCACGCGCCCGTCGTTCACCCCGGCTGCCAGCCCGCAGGACGGCTTGCGCCTGTTCAATCACTTCGTGGAACAGGCGCGTGGCCGCCATGCCTGCGTGCAGACGGGGCAGTTCGGCGCCGACATGCAGGTGTCGCTGACGAATGACGGCCCGGTCACGTTCTGGCTGCAGGTCCACCCCAAACCGGCTTGAGGAGCAGCGATGAGATTGTGGAGCGACACCTTTCGTGACGGGGGCCTGCTGCCGGCCGGCCATGCCTTTGCCGAAATCGATCCGGCCAGCCGCGTGCGCCTGGCCGGCAACCGCAATCCCCATCTGGCCTGGGACGAGGTGCCCAACGGCACCGAGTCGCTGGCCCTGTTCTGCATCGACGGTGATGCGCCGGTGGACGCCAGCCTGGCCAACCGCGCCGGCCACAGCTTGCCGCTGGCCAGCGCGCGCGGCGATTTTTTTCACTGGAGCTTGCTCGATATTCCGCTGGCCATGCGCAGTATTGCCAGCGGCCAGTTTTCCAGTGCTGTCACGCCGCGCGGCAAGCCGGCCGCCAGCGGACCCGGCCATTTGCGCCAGGGTCTCAATGACTACACCAGCTGGTTTGCCGGCGACCCCGGCATGGCCGGCGACTACTACGGCTATGATGGCCCGTGTCCGCCGTGGAACGACGAGCGGCTCCATCATTATCTGTTCCGCTTGTACGCGCTCGACGTGCCGCGCCTGCCGCTGGCCGGGCGTTTTACAGGCCGCCAGGCGTACGACGCCATCTATGGCCACATCCTCGACGAGGCCAGGTTGGTCGTTGCCTATACGCTCAATCCCGCGCTGGAACTTACCTTGAAGAAATAACGCATGAGCACCACCATTTTATTGATACGCCATGGCGAAACGCCGTGGAACGCCGAGCGCCGCCTGCAGGGCCATATCGACATTCCCCTGAACGCGCTTGGCTTGCAGCAAGCCGCCGCCCTGGGCCAGGCGCTGGCCGGCGCGCCGCTGGCGGCCGTCCTGTCGAGCGACCTGCAGCGCGCGCGCCAGACGGCGCAGGCCGTGGCGGATTTGCAGGATTTGCCGGTGCAGACCGATGCGCTGCTGCGCGAGCGCTGTTATGGTGCCTTTGAGGGCCTGCTGTATGCCGATATCGCCGCGCAATATCCGCACGAATATGCACAGTGGCAATCGCGCCAGATCGACGCGGTCATGCCGTCCGGCGAGCGCCAGGCCGAGAGCTTTCGCCAGTTTTATGCGCGCGCCAATACGGCCATCGCGCGCTGGGCCGGGCAATATGACGGCCAGGCGATCGCCATCGTCGCCCATGGCGGCGTGCTCGAGTGCGCCTACCGCGAGGCGGTCGGCATGACACTGGACAGTCCGCGCGATTTCCAGGTCATCAATGCCAGCGTCAACCGCTTTTCCTGGGCGGACGGCAAGTTGCATTTAGTGCACTGGGGAAATATCGAACATCTGGCGGCGCCCGCCATGGACGAACTGGGCTAAACGTGCTGGCCACCCTGGCGCACTGGACGTTGAAAAATAGTGCTTATTAATTAGGCAGGGTATCGGTTAAAATAGCAGGTTCCTCCGTCCATTCCAGGTTCTTCAGTGCAAATCGGTCCTCACATTCTTCGCAACAACGTTTTCGTCGCGCCCATGGCTGGCGTGACGGACCGGCCTTTCCGCCAGTTGTGCAAGCAGCTGGGCGCCGGCTATGCCGTGTCGGAGATGGCGGCCTCGAATCCGCGACTATGGGCCACCGAAAAAAGTTCGCGCCGCACCGACCACGAAGGCGAAATGGAACCCAAGGCGGTGCAGATCGCCGGCGCCGACCCGCAGGACCTGGCCGATTGCGCCAGGTTCAATGTGGACCGCGGCGCGCAGATCATCGACATCAATATGGGTTGCCCCGTCAAAAAGGTGTGCAACAGCTGGTGCGGTTCGGCTCTGCTGCAAAACGAAAGCCTGGTCGAAAAGATCCTGCATGCGGTGGTTGGCGCCGTCGACGTGCCGGTGACCTTGAAATTTCGCACCGGCTGGAACCGCGAAAACAAGAACGCCCTGCGCATCGCCCGCATCGCCGAACAGGCCGGCATCCAGATGCTGACCCTGCACGGGCGCACGCGGGCCGATGGCTACAAGGGCGATGCCGAGTATGAAACGATTGCCGCGGTGAAAGCGTCGGTCGGCATCCCCGTGGTCGCCAACGGCGACATCACCAGTCCGCAAAAGGCGCGCTACGTGCTCGACCAGACGGGGGCGGACGCCGTCATGATCGGCCGCGCGGCGCAGGGCCGGCCGTGGATCTGCCGCGAGATCGACCATTTTTTGCGTACCGGCACCTTATTGCCGGCGCCGTATGTGGACGAAGTGCGCACCCTGATGGACGAGCACCTGCGCGCCCATTATGCGTTTTACGGCGAATTTCTCGGCGTGCGCACGGCGCGCAAGCATATCGGCTGGTACGTGAAAGACCTCGAAGGTGGCGAGGAGTTTCGCCAGCAAATGAATCTGCTGGAGTCGACGGACGCGCAATTGCTGGCCGTCGATCAATTTTTTGAGTCGCAATGGAAGTTTGGCGAACGGTTACAATACCGCCTCTCCGAAGACAGCGACAGCGGTTCGATGGAAGTGGCCGCAGCAGTATAAAGAACAAGGGCGGACTCGGTGTGAGGTGGCTTACGCGCTTGCGCGACGGTCATGCCCGCCAGGGAGCGCCTTGATAAATCAATTAGCCGGTTGAAGCATAAAAATGAGCAAAGAAAGCATACAGGAAGTCGTTCAGAAAAGTCTGGAAGATTATTTCAATGACCTGGGCGAGCAGCAAGCGTCGAATATCTATGACATGGTCGTGCTGACCGTCGAAAAACCCATCCTGGAAGTCGTGATGACACGCGCCGATGGCAACCAGTCGCATGCCGCGCAAATGCTGGGCATCAACCGCAATACCTTGCGCAAGAAGTTGCAGGAGCACGGTCTGCTGTAATGCCTGCTTGCAAGTGACGCCAAGATTTGAATCCGCCGCAGTCCGGTACCGACCCCGGACTACGGCGTTCGCCAAGAACACTTAACCACCTAGCCACAGCCATGATCAAACAAGCCCTCCTTTCCGTTTCCGACAAGACCGGTGTCCTCGAGTTCGCACGCGCCCTGTCTGCCCTCGGCGTCAACCTGCTGTCGACCGGCGGTACCGCCAAATTGCTGGCCGATAACGGTGTACCCGTGACGGAAGTGGCCGACTACACGGGTTTCCCCGAGATGCTCGATGGCCGCGTCAAGACCTTGCACCCGAAAGTACACGGCGGCATCCTGGCGCGCCGCGATTTCCCCGAGCACATGGCCAAGCTGGTGGAGCACGACATGCCGACCATCGACATGGTGGTGGTCAACCTGTATCCGTTCCAGGGCACCGTGGCCAAGGCCGACTGTACCCTGGAAGACGCGATCGAGAACATCGACATCGGCGGCCCGACCATGCTGCGTTCGGCGGCCAAGAACCACAAGGACGTGATCGTCCTGTGCGATCCGAGCGACTACGAGGTGGTGCTGGCCGAAATGCGTGCCGCTGACGGTTCGGCGGGCGAAGTGAGCTACGACACCCGTTTCATGCTGGCGAAAAAAGTCTTTGCGCACACGGCGCAATACGATGGCGCCATCACCAACTACCTGACCAGCCTGGGCCCGACGAAAGTGCACGCCGAGCGCGGCGCCTACCCGCAAACCCTGAACGTGGCGTTTGAAAAAGTGCAGGACATGCGCTACGGCGAAAACCCGCACCAGAGCGCCGCCTTCTACCGCGACCTGGTGGTGGCCGATGGCGCGCTGGCCAACTATCGCCAGCTGCAAGGCAAGGAACTGTCGTACAACAATATCGCCGACGCCGATGCCGCGTGGGAATGCGTGAAGAGCCTGGGCGGCTTCGAGCAAAGCGCCGCCTGCGTGATCGTCAAGCATGCCAACCCCTGCGGCGTGGCCCTGGGCGCGAACGCGGCCGAAGCCTATGCGCGCGCGCTGCAGACCGATCCGACCTCGGCCTTTGGCGGCATCATCGCCTTTAACACCGAACTCGACGGCGCCACCGCCGGCGAGATCGCCAAGCTGTTCGTCGAAGTACTGATCGCGCCGTCGTTCTCCGCGGAAGCGAAACAGATCCTGTCGAGCAAGCAGAACGTGCGCATGCTGGAAATCCCGCTGGGCAATGGCGTCAACGCGATGGACTTCAAGCGCGTCGGTGGCGGCCTGCTGGTGCAGTCGCCGGATGCGAAAAACGTCGCCATGGGCGACCTGCGCGTGGTCAGCAAGCTCAAGCCAACGCCGCAGCAACTGGCCGACCTGATGTTTGCCTGGAAAGTGGCCAAATTCGTCAAATCGAACGCCATCGTCTTCTGCGGCAATAACATGACCCTGGGCGTGGGCGCCGGCCAGATGAGCCGTATCGACTCGGCCCGCATCGCTTCGATCAAGGCGCAGAACGCCGGCCTGTCGCTGGCCGGCTCGGTAGTGGCGTCGGACGCCTTCTTCCCGTTCCGTGACGGCCTCGACGTGGTGGTGGACGCGGGCGCGACCTGCGTGATCCATCCGGGCGGCTCGATGCGCGACCAGGAAGTGATCGATGCGGCCGATGAGCGTGGCGTGGTGATGCTGTATACCGGAACCCGTCACTTCCGTCATTGATACGCATGTCGGATGACGCGTTCCGCTAATCCGACCTACCGCCCATGGCGGTCGAATATTTAAACGGCAGGCTCCGGTTTCACTGGGCCTGCCGTATTCATTATAGAATCTGGCGATGATTATTCTTGGCATCGATCCTGGCTTGCGCACCACCGGCTTTGGGGTCATTGAAAAACACGGCAGCAAGCTGCGCTATATTGCTTCGGGCACCGTCAAGACCGCCTCGGAAGGGGCGTTGCCGCCGCGCCTGAAGATCATCCTGCAGGGCGTGACGGAAATTATCGCCACCTACCGGCCCGACTGCGCGGCCATCGAAAAAGTCTTTGTCAACGTCAATCCGCAATCAACCTTGCTGCTGGGCCAGGCGCGCGGCGCGGCCATCTGCGCGCTGGTCAATGCCGACCTGGACGTGGCCGAATATACGGCGCTGCAGCTGAAGCAGGCCGTTACCGGCCACGGCAAGGCGGCCAAGGAGCAGGTGCAGGACATGGTGGCGCGTCTGCTGTGCCTGCCCGGCCTGCCTGGCAGCGACGCGGCCGATGCGCTGGGCGTGGCGATTTGCCACGCCAACAGCGTCGACGCGCTGGCCATGATCGGTGCGCTGGCGCCCCAATTGCAGGGCTTGCGCATGAAGCGTGGCCGCCTGGTCGGCTAGCGACCATACTCACACTCACATTAGGAACACGCGATGATAGGCCGTCTCTCCGGTATTTTGCTTGAAAAAAATCCGCCACAATTGCTGGTCGATTGCCAGGGCGTCGGCTATGAAGTCGATGTGCCGATGAGCACGTTTTACAATCTGCCCCACGTGGGCGAAAAGGTCGTGCTGTTTACGCACCAGGCGATCCGCGAAGACGCGCATCTGCTGTTCGGCTTCGGCAATGCGGCCGAGCGCGCCGTGTTCCGCCAGCTGATCAAGATCACCGGCGTCGGCGCGCGCATGGCTTTGGCCATCCTGTCGGGCATGACGATCACCGACCTGGCGCAGGCGATCACGCTGCAGGACTCGGGCCGCCTGGTGCGGGTGCCCGGCATCGGCAAGAAGACGGCCGAGCGTTTGCTGCTGGAACTGAAAGGCAAGATCGGCGCGGACCTGGGCCCGCTGGGCGCCCACGCCGCGCCGGATGCGCAATCGGATATCCTGAACGCGCTGATGGCGCTTGGCTATTCGGACAAGGAAGCGATGGCGGCGGTGAAGAACGTGCCGGCCAGCAGCGGCGTGTCGGACGGCATCAAACTGGCGCTCAAAGCGCTGTCGAAAGGCTAACGGGAATACGGCATGAGCATCCAGACCGACATCTTCACGGAGCAGCGCATCATCGATGCGGCGCCGATCTCGCACAATGAAGAGGCGATCGAGCGCGCCTTGCGGCCCAAACAGCTCGATGAATACGTGGGCCAGGAAAAGATCCGCGACCAGCTGGAAATTTTCATTACGGCCGCGCGCCAGCGCAAGGAAGCGCTCGACCATACTTTGCTGTTTGGCCCGCCTGGCCTGGGCAAGACCACCCTGGCGCACATTATCGCGCGCGAGATGGGCGTCAACCTGCGGCAAACCTCGGGCCCGGTGCTGGAACGCCCGGGCGACCTGGCGGCAATTTTGACCAACCTCGAAGCGAACGACGTGCTGTTCATCGACGAGATCCACCGCCTGTCGCCGGTGGTGGAAGAAATACTGTATCCGGCACTGGAAGACTACCAGATCGACATCATGATCGGCGAAGGCCCGGCCGCCCGTTCCGTCAAACTCGATCTGCAACCGTTTACATTAGTGGGCGCCACCACCCGCGCCGGCATGCTGACCAATCCGCTGCGCGACCGCTTCGGCATCGTCGCCCGGCTCGAGTTCTACAACACGGCTGAGCTGACCAAGATCGTCACGCGCAGCGCGGCCTTGCTGAAAGCGCCGATCGACCCGGACGGCGCGATTGAAATCGCCCAGCGCGCGCGCGGCACGCCGCGCATCGCCAACCGCCTGCTGCGCCGCGTGCGCGATTTTGCCGAGGTAAAAAGCAACGGCGAGATCACCAAGGTGGTGGCCGACCGCGCGCTGGCCATGCTGGACGTCGACTCGGTCGGCTTCGACGTGATGGACCGCAAGTTGCTCGAAGCGGTGCTGTTCAAGTTCGGCGGCGGTCCGGTCGGCATCGGCAACCTGGCGGCGGCCATCGGCGAGGCGGCCGACACCATCGAGGACGTGCTGGAGCCGTATCTGATCCAGCAGGGCTTTTTGCAGCGCACGCCACGGGGACGGGTCGCCACGCCGGCCGCCTATCTGCACTTTGGCGTGAGCGCGCCGCGCATCAGCCCGAATGGCGAAGCGTGGGCGCTGTGACGGACCAGCCGGCCATGCAGATCTGGGTCGATGCCGACGCCTGCCCGGTGGTGATCAAGGAGATTCTGTACCGGGTGGCCGACCGGCTGGAGTTGCCCGTGACTCTGGTGGCGAACCAGGGCTTGCGCGTGCCGCCGTCGCGCTTTATCCGCACGGTGCAAGTGCCGTCGGGTGCGGACGTTGCCGACCAGGAAATCGTGCGCCTGCTGAATCCGGGCGACCTGGTGGTGACGGGCGATATTCCGCTGGCGGCCGACGTGCTCAAGAAGGGCGGCTATGCGCTCAATCCGCGCGGCGAGTTCTATACCAATGACAATATCGCCCAGCAACTGAGCATGCGCGCCTTCATGGAAGAGCTGCGCAGCGGCGGCGTCGATACGGGCGGCCCGGCCGCCTTCAACCAGGGCGACCGGCAGAGTTTTGCCAACAGCCTGGACCGGCATTTGCAGAAATATCACCGCAAAAGCTGATGTAGATGGGGCGGTCGGGTAGCTGTGTTGTCGGATTACGCGGCTTCGCCGCTAATCCGACCTACTGCTGGGCGAAAAAAAACCGGCGCAAGCCGGTTTTTTGTTGAGACCGCGAATTCACTCCTCGCGCACCCAGGTCTGCGAACGGCCAAACATGGGCACGCCGACATAACCGCGTACCTGCAGCTTGCTGCCGCCCTCGATCAGCTCGGCCTTGCTCTTGTAGACCTTGCCGGTGGCCGGATCGGTGATTTCGCCGCCGGTCCATTCATTGCCGTCTTTTTTCAGGCCTTTCAGGATGGTCAGGCCGACGATGGGCTGGTCCTTGCTGGCGCCCGTGCATTTGTCACAGGTGGGATTCTGGTTTTCTTCCGGGGCGCGGAACAGCTTTTCGATTTTGCCTTCCAGCACGCCCCCATTGTCCGTGATGCGGACGATGGATTTCGGCTTGCCGCTGGCGTCGTCGATGGTTTTCCAGGCGCCCACCGGGCTGTCATTGGCGGCGCTGGCGCCGGCGGCGATGGCAAGCAACGCCATCAGCATGGTGGTTTTTACGCTTTTTATATATAAATTATGCATCGCTAGTCTCCATTGGTTTTTTGAACGTTACGCGAACTGTGACCAAGGCAAACCAGCGATGCTGCCGGCTTGCCTTATGCGCTGGCCAGTTTAGCAAACTGTTCGCGCAGTTTCTCAATTGTGGCCGAAAAACTGAGCAAGCGCTCGTTTTCTTGCGCAACAATCGCGGCTGGCGCGCGGGCCACAAAGCTTTCATTGCCCAGTTTGCTGTTGACCTTGGCAATTTCCGCTTCGATGCGGGCGATTTCCTTGCCCAGGCGCTCGCGTTCGGCCGCCACGTCGATTTCCACTTTCAGCATCAGCTTGGTGGTGCCAACGATGGCCACCGCCGCCGGCGAATCGGGCAGGGCGTCGACGATCTGCACCTCGGCCAGCTTGCCCAGCGACTGGATATACGGCGCATAGGTCGCCAGCGCGGCCTTGTCGGCGGCGTTGCCGGCCTCGACGATCAGCGGCACGCGCACCGACGGCGAGATCTGCATTTCGCCGCGCAGGTTGCGCGTCGCGTCCGTCAGCGCTTTCAACTGTTGCATCCACGCTTCGGCGCTTTCATCGATCTTGCTGGTGTCGGCGATCGGGTACGGCTGCATCATGATCGAATCGCCTTCGGCTTTCAGCGTCTTGCCGGCCAGCGGCGCGACTGTCTGCCACAACGCTTCGGTAACGAAGGGAATGATCGGATGGGCCAGGCGCAGCACCACTTCCAGCACGCGCAGCAGGGTGTGGCGGGTGGCGCGCTGCTGGCCTTCCGTACCTTGCTGCACTTGCACCTTGGCCACTTCCAGGTACCAGTCGCAGTACTCGTCCCAGACGAATTTGTAGATGGTGGCGGCGATATTGTCGAAGCGGAAGTCCTCGAAACCCTTGGCCACGTCCAGCTCGGCTTTTTGCAGCAGCGAGATGATCCACTTGTCGGCCTGCGACAGGTCGGCTTCATTCGGCGTGCAATCCTTGCCTTCCGTATTCATCATCACGAAACGGGTGGCGTTCCACATCTTGTTGCAGAAGTTGCGGTAGCCTTCGCAGCGGCCCAGGTCGAAATTGATATTGCGGCCCAGCGACGCATAGCTGGCCATGGTAAAGCGCACGGCGTCGGTGCCGTAGGCGGAAATGCCTTCCGGGAACTCCTTGCGCGTGGCCTTGGTGATTTTTTCCGCGTCGCGCGGGTTCATCAGGCCGGTGGTGCGCTTGACGATCAGGCCGTCGAGGTCGATGCCGTCGATCAGGTCGATCGGGTCCAGGGTATTGCCTTTCGACTTGGACATTTTCTGTCCGGTCGAGTCGCGCACCAGGCCGTGCACGTAGACGGTTTCAAACGGCACCTTGCCGGTGAAGTGCGCCGTCATCATGACCATGCGCGCGACCCAGAAGAAGATGATGTCGAAACCGGTGACCAGCACCGACGATGGCAAAAAGGCCTTCATGTCCGGCGTGTCTTCCGGCCAGCCCATGGTCGAGAACGGCACCAGGGCCGACGAGAACCAGGTGTCGAGCACGTCGTCGTCGCGCTTCAACGGGCCGGTGCTGCCGGCGGCCTGCGCCTTGGCTTGCGCTTCGGCTTCGGTCTTGGCGACAAAGATATTGCCGGCCTCGTCATACCAGGCCGGGATCTGGTGGCCCCACCACAGCTGGCGCGAGATGCACCAGTCCTGGATGTTGTTGAGCCACTGGTTGTAGGTGGTGCTCCAGTTTTCCGGCACGAACTTGATTTCGCCATTGGCGACTTTTTCCAGCGCCGTCTCGGCAATCGACTTGCCAGGGAAGAAAGTGCCTTCCGGCGCCGGTTTGCTCATGGCGACAAACCACTGGTCGGTCAGCATCGGTTCGATCACCACGCCGGTGCGGTCGCCGCGCGGCACCATCAGCTTGTGCGGCTTGACCTGTTCCAGCAGGCCCAGGCTATCGAGGTCGGCGATGATCTGCTTGCGGGCGGCGAAGCGGTCCATGCCGCGATACGCTGCCGGTGCGTCGTCGGTGATTTTCGCGTCCAGGGTCAGGATGACGATCTGCGGCAACTTGTGGCGCTGGCCGACGGCGTAGTCGTTCATGTCGTGCGCGGGCGTGATCTTCACGCAGCCGGTGCCAAATTCCTTGTCGACGTATTCGTCGGCGATGATCGGAATTTCGCGGTCCGTCAGCGGCAGTTTGAGCATCTTGCCGACCAGCGCCATATAGCGCTCGTCGGTCGGGTCGACCGCCACGGCGACGTCGCCCAGCATGGTTTCAGGACGCGTGGTGGCCACTGTCAGAAAGCCGCCGCCGTCGACCAGCGGGTACTTGATGTACCACATCGAGCCGTCTTCTTCTTCCGACACCACTTCCAGGTCGGATACGGCCGTGCCCAGCACCGGGTCCCAGTTGACCAGGCGCTTGCCGCGGTAGATCAGGCCCTGTTCGAACAGGCGCACGAAGACGTCGGTGACGACTTTCGAGCGCGGCTCGTCCATGGTGAAGTATTCGCGCTGCCAGTCGGCCGAGGCGCCCAGGCGGCGCATCTGGCCGGTGATGATGGAGCCCGATTTTTCTTTCCACTCCCACACTTTTTCGACAAATTTCTCGCGCCCCAGGTCATGGCGCGAAATCTTTTGCGCGTCGAGCTGGCGCTGCACCACGATCTGGGTGGCGATGCCGGCGTGGTCGGTGCCGGGGATCCAGGCCGTGTTATGGCCCAGCATGCGGTGGTAGCGCGTCAGGCCATCCATGATGGTCTGGTTGAAGGCATGGCCCATGTGCAGGGTGCCGGTCACGTTCGGCGGCGGCAGCTGGATGCTGAAGGAAGGTTTTCCGGCATCGAGGGTGGCGGTGAAGTAACCGCGCTGTTCCCACTCGGTGCGCCAGAATTGTTCAATGTCGGCGGGCTCGAAAGACTTGGCTAATTCCATGATTTGACGTGTGTTTGGCAAAAGGAATCATTATAAGGGGTGCTTAATGCCTGCGCAGCAAATAGCCGGCCGCTGCGTCCGAAAAGCCGGGCACGATTGCGCAATATTGCTGCAAGGTATATTTCTGCATCCTGGTCATGCCGATGTAATGGCTGGACGTCATTGAGCAAGCTGGTCATAATATTTTGCAATCAGGCCAATGCCTCATCGTCCATCCGAGGCCATACACATCATGTCGCGCATTGCCATCACCAATCTGACTGTGCCCAGGGACGTCGACAGCGTTTCGCGCCCCGTTGTGGCCCTGAGTGCCACCTCGGTCACAAAGGACTGGGAAAATGCGCGGCATCAGCACCGCAAGGCGCAGCTGATCTACTCCGCGCGCGGCATCCTCAACTGCGAAATAGAAGACGGCGTCTGGATCGTGCCGCCGCAGTGCGCCATATGGATACCGGGCGACTTGCCGCACTCGGCACGGGGAGCGGGTGAAACGGAGTGCTATTGCCTGTTTGTCGAGCCTGACGCCGCACCGGATCTGCCGAAAACCTGTTGCACTATTTCGGTATCGCCATTGCTGCGTGAGCTGCTGCTCAAGGCAGCCGGTATTGCCGAGTTGTACGCGCCGGGAGGACGGGAAGACCGGCTGATTGCCGCATTGCTCGATGAGTTGGTGGCGGCGCCGGTGGAAGACTTGCATCTGCCCATGCCGCGCGATCCCCGCTTGCGCCGCCTTGCGGAAATGATGCTGGCCGACCCCACGGACAAAACCTCGAAGGCCGATTGGGCGACGCGCATAGGCATGAGCGAGCGCAGCATGAGCCGTCTTCTGCTGCACGACATAGGCATGAGCTTCGGGCGCTGGCGCCGGCAGTTGCATGTGATTCTTGCGCTGCAACGGTTGACCAGGGGTGACAGCGTGCAAACGGTGGCGTTGGAGCTGGGGTATGAAAACGCCAGCGGGTTCGTCACCATGTTCCGCAAGGCGGTGGGCAAGCCTCCCGCACGCTACCTGTCGGATCGCGCGAGCGGCGCGCAGAGTGCTTCTGTGCCCGGCATCATGCTCCCCGGGGCAATCTCAATCTGACTGATCCGGGCCGCCCTGGCCCGGGAATGAGTGCGCTTGGCCTAAACGAATAACAATCTGGCCTGGTTTCACTATTGCCTGCCCCTGACTCCATTGTTTAATACAGCATCTAAATGCAAATGAGTCTTGTTCATGAATATCCTCACCATCTATCCTCATCTGGACGGCTCGTCCAGGGACGCCATCTGGAGCGCGCCCCGCACCGTGCTGGGCTCGGCAGTTGCGGCGGCAGTTCTCATCAGCGCGCAGGGCGCATGCGCTGCCGAACCGGCGCAGATACAAACCAGGGCAGGGGGGGCGTCTCAAGAGGAGATAGCCTTGCCGGCCATCACCGTAACGGGCCGCAAGGATAAGGCGATCACCGAAGGTACCGGCTCGTATACCACGGCCCAGACGGCGGCGGCGACGCACCTGCCGCTGTCGCTGCGGGAAACACCACAGGCGGTGACGGTGATCACGCGCCAGCGCATGGACGACCAGCAATTGAATTCGGTGCAGGGTGTGCTGGAGAACACCACGGGCGTCGCGTCGTACCAGTCCGATAGCGAACGGACGAGTTTCTATTCGCGTGGTTTCTTGATCAACAACGTTCAGTACGATGGCATCCCCACCGTCGTCGGCAACATCGTCAACGGTAGCGGCATCGGTTCTGTCGATACCGCGTTTTATGATCGTGTCGAGGTCGTGCGCGGCGGCTCTGGCTTACTGACCGGCACCGGCAATCCCGCGGCCGCCATCAACCTGGTGCGCAAACGACCGACCCGTGAATTTTCGGCAGCCGCAGCGCTCGGTGCCGGGAGTTGGGATACCCACCGGGGCATGGCCGACATCTCGACGCCGCTGAGCGAGGACGGCAGCATCCGCGCGCGCATGGTGGGAACGTACCAGGACGGACACTCGTACATCGACGGCTACAAGCCGAAGAGGAAGTCGATCTACGGCATCATCGAGGCCGATCTGACCCCGGACACGACGCTGAGCCTGGGCTATGACGACCAGGACATCACGCCGAAGGGCGCCACCTGGGGAGGTTTGCCGCTATGGTTCAGCGACGGCACGCAGGCGCAGTATGCCCGCTCCGAGAACTACGCGCAGCACTGGAGCCATTGGAACAACACCCTCAAGACGGCGTTTGCCGGGATCGAGCACCGCTTCGGCAACGGCTGGAAACTGCGGGCGGTCGCCAACCAGTACCGCACGCAATACGATGCCGAACTGCTCGGCCTGATCGGTCGCCCCGATCGCGCCACGGGACTGGGCTCCTTTCCCTACGGGGCCTATCCGGTGGCGCTGGCGGCCGAAGGTCGCAGCCGTCAAACCACCTTCGACATGATGGCGAGCGGCTCCTTCGAACTGCTGGGCCGCCAGCATGACCTGGTGGTGGGGGCGACGAGTTCGCGCCGCACGGCCAGCCAGGACGATATCGCGCCATTCTATGCAGGCGTTGCGCCGGTCAATGTCCATGACCTGAGCCCGGCCTTTCCCCGCCCCAACTTCGATGCCATGGCGTCGATACCGACCCGCACCCGTATCAAGCAGAGCGGTGTCTATGGCGCAGCCCGGTTCTCGCTGGCCGAGCCTTTGAAACTCATCGTTGGCGGCCGCTTCAGCAATTATGACATCGACGACGCCGCCGGTGGCACGTCGTTGAACTACAAAAAGAACGGGAAATTCACACCGTATGCCGGCTTGATCTACGACATCGACAAGACCTATTCGGCCTACGCCAGCTACACGGGCATATTCAATCCGCAAACCGACTTTCGCGACATCAAGGGCAACGTGCTCACGCCGTCAAACGGAAAAACCAGGGAAATCGGCCTCAAGGGCGCTTATCTGGACGAACGCCTGAATGCCTCGGTGGCCTTGTTCTCTACCCAGTTGGACAACGCGGCACAGATGGTCGCCGGAACCACTACGCCAGCCGGCGCCCAAGCCTATCTAGGCGCGGATGGTACCAGGTCGCGCGGGATCGAACTGGACTTGCAGGGCGAGCTGGCGCGTGACTGGAACCTCTACGCAGGTATCGCCTACTTCAAGGCGCAAGATGGCGACGGCGTGCGCCTGAATTCGCAAATACCGCGCACCACGGCCCAGCTTTTCACCACCTGGCAGTTGCCCGGCG
This sequence comes from Janthinobacterium psychrotolerans, assembly GCF_001677885.1. Lineage (GTDB taxonomy): Bacteria > Pseudomonadota > Gammaproteobacteria > Burkholderiales > Burkholderiaceae_D > Janthinobacterium > Janthinobacterium psychrotolerans. The sequence continues at coordinate 97,590 of NZ_LOCQ01000055.1, forward strand.
AGTGGAGCAAGGTGTCGCTCGGTGGCGGCGTCAAATGGCAAAGCCGTTTTTACCAGGCGCCCAATACCGGCACCAGTTCCTTGGGCGGCGAACAAGGTTCGTATGCCCTGGTATCACTGATGGGGCAATACGCCATCACGAAGAAGACCAGCCTGGCCGTCAACTTCAACAATTTGTTAGACAAGAAGTACGCGCTGCAGAAGGGCGATTTCGACACCGTGAGTTATGGCGCACCACGCAACGTGATGGTGACGCTGAACTACAGGTATTGATTTGCCCATACATCCATTGATGATCGAGAAAGTTCCCATGCCCCTTCAGACCCCCATCAGTCCCGCCCAAGACCTGGCCATGCACAACCCGAACAAGGTCGCCTTGTTCTGGCTGACGACAGCGGCCGGTGCCGTGCTGTTTGTCACCTTCCAGCTGTTTTTCTACGTCAACGACTTTGTGAGAGCGCAGGGAGCGACACCGGCGATCACGTTTGAGCCCGACATCCTGTGGATGTTTTCCGCGTTCTATGGTTGCTGGATCGTCACGGTGCTCGTCGCATTGATGGCAACCCGAACGGCCCTGTGGGTTGTCCTGGTCCTCGGCAGTTTGATGGTCGTCCTTAATACCCTCGGCGGGATCGCCGACGGCTTGCGCGATGGCTGGCACATTGCCTTCTCGGCAGTATTCTTCATCACGTTACCCGGCGTGTTCTCCATCGCGGCCACCTGGCGTCGCATCCACAGCAAAGGCAACATCCATGTCTATCAATAGTTCCAACTTCCCCCTGGTCTGGATGAATTTTACGCAAGAACCAGGACATGATCACCAAAAGGACTTCGACGAGTTCGAGGCCAATTTGCAGCGTGGGGAGCCTTTCGTCATCTTGACCGATACCGTTCCTGCCGAAGACCATGAGCACTCGCCGGAAGAAAAGAAACGCAGCGCGCTCTGGATGAAAAAGCACAAGGTTCAATTGCGAAAGCTGGTGCTGGCAACGATCATGATCGAACCCAACGCGGCAAAACGTCTAGGTTTCAAGGCGTTTGCGGTGGTGTTTGCCAAGTTCTGGGGCTACCCTATGCTGCTTGCCGCGTCACGTGAGCAGGCAATGGAGATGGCGAGAACACTGTTGCCAAAAGACGGAAAGTCATCTCGCTGATAGCCCAGACTGGCGTCGGAACTGCCTGGCTGTGCCAGCGTGTCACGCCGCGCCTGGCGCGCAATCGAACGGGGCTGGAATTGCCCCAGTGCTATACTGACCGCCCTGTCGCCTCCTGCAAGCACTTGCGGACGGCGCCAGCGGCCGCAGTTTTATCCAGCTCACGGCCTGCCAGCGCATCAGCGATGCCGGCACTTGAAGCGTGCCCTGCGGGCCGCATCCATCACAACTTCGCCAGGATAGTACAAGTTCGTCATCTCTTTGATGGCGCGGCTACACGCATGCGCCTTGCCGCCTGCGCGATATGGCCAGCCTGGCGTTTATCAAGGAATTGCATGAAACTCAATACTGTCTGCCTGGGGCTCGCCTCGACCATGATCCTGCCTGCCGTGACGGCGCAGGCCCAGTCCTCCGTCGATCTGTATGGCCTGATGGATGCGGCGCTGGTGCGGGAGCGTTCGATCAGCAAAGTGTCCAGCGGCGTCTCGGCGGGTTCCCGTCTTGGATTTCGCGGCGCCGAAGCGCTGGGCAATGGCTGGCAAGCCGTGTTCACGCTGGAAGCCGGTTTGCTGAGCGACACCGGCCGCTCGGACCAGGCCGGCCAGTTGTTTGGCCGCCAGGCTTTCGTCGGCCTCAATGGTCCGCTGGGCATGCTGACCGTGGGCCGCCAGTACAATCTGCAAAGCCAGGCGCTGACCGATGTGGCCGACCCGTTCGAGGGCGGCATGGCCGGCGCTTCGACCAATGTGGCAGGCTATTCGGCCACCCGCATCGACAATACCGTGCGCTATACCTCGCCCACCATGCGCGGCGTGACGGCCACCATCATGTATGGCGCTGGCGAACACAGCGGCATTGCTGCGGACCAGCGCTCGCTGGGCCTGGCCCTCGGTTATGTGAACGGCCCATTGACCTTGCGCCTGGCGCGCCAGAGCCGTGGCGGCGACGCCGGCAAGGCCAATGTCAACAATACGATTTTGGCGGGCAACTACAATTTCGGTCCGGCCACCGCGTTTGCCGGCTATGGCAGCAATACGGGCGACGGCAGTTCGCTGTTCTTTGCCGACAACCCCTACGGCGCGGCAACCGCGCCGGTGCAGTCGGCCGACAGCCGCGACGCCATCGTTGGCGTCTCCGTGCCGCTGGGCGCGACCACCTTGCTGGCGTCCTTCATCCACAAGGACGACCGCGATGCGGGCAACCGCGACGCGCAGCAGCTGGCTTTTGGGGCCACCTATGCCTTGTCCAAACGCAGCAAGATTTATGTTGCCTATGCCAAGATCCGCAACCGCAATGGCGCCGCCTATATGGTCGGCAATGCCACCGAAGTCGGTAGCGGCGACCGTGCTTTCAACCTTGGCTTGCGCCACGCGTTTTAACGATTCAAGCGGCCAGCCTGGCGCCCTGCAGCAGCAGCGCTTCGAAGGCCGGTGCGGCCAGCGGCCTGCTGTACAGATAACCCTGCATCTGGTCGCAGCCGTGCTCGCGCAGGAAGTCCAGCTGCGCCGTCGTTTCCACGCCTTCGGCAATCACCTTCAGTCGCAGGTTGTGCGCCAGTGAAATGATGGCGCAGACAATCGCCGCGTCGTCGCTGCTGTGGGTGATGTCGTTGACAAACGATCTGTCGATTTTGAGCACATCGATGGGGAAGTGGCGCAGATAGGCCAGGCTGGAATAACCGGTGCCGAAGTCGTCGATCGACAACTGCACCCCCAGCGCCTTCAGGTTGCCCATGATGGCCGTGGCCTGCTCCACGTCATGCATGACCATGCTTTCCGTCAGTTCCAGTTCCAGGTAATGCGCGTCCAGCCCGGTTTCTGTCAGCACCGCCGCCACCGCATGCAGCAAATTGCGCTGCTTGAACTGGCGCGCCGACAGGTTCACCGCCACCCGCAAGTGAGTATGGCCGGCCAGCTGCCAGGCGCGCGCCTGGGCGCAGGCGGTGCGCAGCACCCACTCGCCGATCGGAATGATCAGGCCCATTTCCTCGGCCATGCCGATAAAGCTGGCCGGCGAAATCAGGCCCAGTTGCGGATGCCGCCAGCGCAGCAGCGCCTCCATGCCTACCACCTGGCCGCTGGCCAGGTCCAGCTGCGGCTGGTATTCGAGGTGGAACTGCTCGCGCTCCAGGGCATGGCGCAATTCGCTTTCCAGGCTCAGTCGCTGCAGCGTGTCGGCATTCATGTTCGAGGCATAGAACTGCCAGTGGCCGCGCCCCTGTTCCTTGGCGCGGTACATGGCGATATCGGCATGCTTGATCAGCATTTCGGCGCTGCCGCCATCGTCGGGATAGACGGCCACGCCCATGCTGCAACTGAGGAAAAACTCGTATTCGCCCAGCTGCATCGGCTGCGCCACGGCGTCGAGTATGCGCTGCAGGATGGCCATGCCGGGGTCGCCGTTGCCATGCTGCGGCAACAGCAGCACGAACTCGTCGCCACCGAGGCGCGCCACCGTATCGACTTCGCGCGTGGCGCCCAGCAGGCGCTCGGCCACGCCCTTGAGCAAGGTGTCGCCGGCATCGTGGCCGAGCGTGTCGTTGACGAACTTGAAGCGGTCCAGGTCGATGAACACCACCCACAGCGGCAAGCCGCTGCGCTGCGCGACGGCCATTTCATGTTCCAGGCGTTCGCGCAGCAGGCGGCGGTTGGCCAGCCCGGTCAAGATGTCGTGGCGCGCCTGGAACGCCAGCTCGGCCTCGAAGCGCATCACGGCGCTGATATCGTATTGCGCCAGCACGAAGTGGCTGATCGGCACGGCGCCATCGTCGCCGGCCTGGCCGCGCACCGGCGCGACAAATGTTTCGCTCCAGTACACTTCGCCATCCTTGCGGCAGTAGCGCAAAATCGCCTTGCCTTCGCGCTGCTCGCGGATGGCCGTCTGCAATTGATCCATGTTCGGCTGTTCCGGGATATTGCCTTGCAGGCTGGCCAGCGGCTTGCCCACCACGTCTTGCGCGGGGTAGCCGGTAATGCGCTCGAACGCCGGGTTGACGTATTCGACCAGGTAGCCCGGCGCTTCGGCGCTGCAAATGACGATGGCGTTGGCCGACACTTCGATGATGCGCTCGCGCAGCCGCAACGACTTTTCATTTTGCAGGCGCGCCGCGATGTCTTCGGACAGGCGCAGGTTGGCAAACTGCAGCGCCGCCGTGCGCTCGCCCGTGATGCGTTCGATCACGCTGTTGCGCGACACCAGCTGGTACACATAGGCGACCGCCAGCAGGGTCGACAGCAAGCCGCCCAGCAGCACATACAGCGAGCCCTGGTGATCGTTCCACAGAGCATGGGCCGGCGTGATGCGTACGCGCCAGGGCTGGCCGGCCAGGCTGAAGCTGCTCAAGGTGGGCTGGCCATGCGCGGCCTGCATCCAGGCGGGCAGGGCGCGGTTGGTGGGCGCTGCGTCATGCCGGTAGACCAGCGTTTCGCCTTGTGCGCCGGCAAATACTTCGATGCCGGCATGGCCGCTGTCGAGCAGCCTGGCGTTGCCGAGGATGGTGGCGATCAGGTGCGTGATGCGAAAGGTGGCGGCCGTCTCGCCGATCACGGCGCGCTGGCGCTGCTCGGGCGTGTCGAGCGCCATGCCGGCGCGGTACACGGGCGCCAGCACCAGGAAGCCGGTCTGCCGGCCAGGGTATTGCGTCAGGGTCAGCAGTTCGGTGGCGGTCGGCTGGCCGCTGTCGCGCGAAGCGATGCGCGCCACCTGCTGCCCGGGCGAGTTGCTGGTGTCCAGGCCCAGCAGCTGGGCATTGCCGTGCAGCGGCTCGACATAATCGATCACATTGTAGCTGTCGCGCTGCGGTACCGGCTGGCTGTTGTTGCCGTCGTCGTCCCCCTGGGCGATCATGAAGGCGGGGTGCGCCTGGCGCATGGCGTGTTCATAGCCGGCGCGGTCGGCGTGGTCGAGCACGCGGCGGTAGCTGAAGGCCTGGATTTCCGGATAGCGCTGCAGCAGCGGCGCGCTGAAGCTGCGGAACTGTTCGCGGCTGATCGGGTCGATGCTGCGAAACAGCTGGTTCAGCACCTTCAATTGTTCCACGGCGTTATTCAGGCCCGACATCAGGGCGGCGCTGCGCACGCTGGCGTCGTGCTGGAACAGCAGCCGGGCGCTTTCCGCTTCGATCTGGCGTGCCGACACATAACACAAGGCCGTGATCGCCAGCCCGGCCAGCATGGTGATCAGGACCGAGACCGAGACCGAAATGCGTACCCGCCGGAGTATTTTTTGCATCGCCTGCTTTCGGTCTGTGATTGCGTCGGAGCGGATCGGTGATCACGTTGTCTGGGGCAATGACTGACTGTAGGTGTTAATAGCCTTGCAAGTCCGTTCGGTAGCGAACAGAGATAATTTTCGGTAGGAAATATAGTTGCTGCTCAGAGACACAGCTGTGTTACTGTGCCCGACGGCGCCTCTCGTTCAGGCGCCTCCCCATGACCGCCTAGCTGACGACTGGAAACCAGGAAACCTGCCCATGTCGAGTCCGCATGTCGTATTACACAATCCCAACCAGAACCATTTGCTCGCCGCCATGCAGGACGCCGATTTCGCGCGCCTGGCGCCGCACCTGGAGCAGGTGCCCATGCGCCTGGGTGACGTGATCTACGATTCGGGCGACAAGCTGCACCACGTATATTTCCCCACCACCGCCATCGTTTCGCTGCACTACCTGCTGGAGAACGGCGGCTCGTCCGAAATTGCCGGTGTCGGCAACGAAGGCGTGGTCGGCGTGTCGCTGTTCATGGGCGGCGATTCGACCCCCAGCCGCGCGGTGGTGCAGACCGGCGGCGTCGGTTACCGCCTGAAGGCGCATTTGCTGATGGAAGAATTCAACCGCGCCGGGCCGGTCATGCGCTTGCTGCTGCGCTACACGCAGGCCTTGCTGACCCAGATGTCGCAAACGGCCGTGTGCAACCGCCATCATACGGTGGAGCAGCAACTGTGCCGCTGGCTGCTGCTGACCCTGGACCGCCTGCCCGGGCGCGAGCTGACCATGACCCAGGAACTGATCGCCAACATGCTGGGCGTGCGTCGCGAAGGCGTGACGGAAGCGGCCGGCAAATTGCAGGCGCGCGGCCATATCAGCTACCGGCGCGGCCATATCACGGTGCTGGACCGCCACGGGCTGGAAGGCACGACCTGCGAATGCTACGGCGTGGTCAAGAAGGAATTTGCCCGGCTGTTGTCCGACGTGCGCCAGCGCCAGGCCTGAACCGCGTCCCCTCTATTGTTGTACCAACCGGCTTAGCCCATGCAAACAGTTGAAAAAATTTCCACCGGCCTGCCATCGCGCTGGCCTGTCGCGCTGGCGTTCTCCTTCAGCGCCATCGTGCTGCTGGCGATCGCCGCCCTGGCCTGGCGCGGGCCGGCCGATACGGCAATGCTGACCGGCGTGCTGGTGTTGCTGTTGCTGCTGCTGCTGGCCGCGCTGTACCGCCGCACCCTGGCCGCCGGCCTGCCGCGCCAGCTGCTCAAGGCCGGCGCCTTGCAGGACGCGATTTTCAACAGCGCCAATTTTTCCAGCATCGCCACCGATGCCCAGGGCGTGATCCAGATCTTCAATGTGGGCGCCGAGCGCATGCTGGGTTATGCGGCGCATGAGGTGGTTGACAAGCTGACGCCGGCCAGCATTTCCGACGCACAGGAAATCGTTGCCCGCGCCCAAGCCTTGAGTGCCGAACTCGACACGCCGATTACGCCGGGCGTCGAGGCGCTGGTGTTCAAGGCCAAGCGCGGCATCGAGGATATTTACGAGCTGACGTACATCCGCAAGGATGGCAGCCGCTTTCCCGCCATTGTCTCGGTGACGGCCTTGCGCGACGCGCAGAACAAGGTCATTGGCTATCTGCTGATCGGCACCGACAACACGGCGCGCAAGCGGGTCGAGGCCGAGCAGGCCATGCTCGACAAGCGCTTGCAGGAGCAGCAGGCCTACACCCGGTCGCTGATCGAAACCAATAACGCCGAGCTGGAAAAGGCGCGCCAGGTGGCCGACAAAGCCAACCGCGCCAAGTCCGAATTTTTGTCCAGCATGAGCCATGAGTTGCGCACGCCACTGAACGCCGTGCTCGGGTTTGCCCAGCTGATGGCGTCCGACGTGCCGCCGCCGACCCAGCCGCAGCAGCGCTCGCTCGACCAGATCCTCAAGGGCGGCTGGTATCTGCTGCGCCTGATTAATGAAATTCTCGACCTGGCCATGATCGAGTCGGGCAAGGTGACCATGTCGGAAGAGGCGATGTCGCTGCTCGACGTGCTGCAGGATTGCGAGGCCATGATCGCGCCGCAGGCGCAAAAGCGCGGCATCGCCATGCATTTCCCGCGCTATGGCGATGCCTTCTATATCCATGCCGACCGCACGCGCGTGAAACAGGTGATGATCAACCTGCTGTCGAATGCCATCAAGTACAACCGCAGCGGCGGCAGCGTGCAGGTCGTTTGCAGCCAGCGCGGCGAGCGCGTGCGCGTCAGCGTCACCGACAGTGGCGACGGTCTCGATGCGAAACAGATGGCGCAGCTGTTCCAGCCCTTCAACCGCCTGGGCCAGGAAAACAGCCAGGAAGAGGGCACCGGCATCGGCCTGGTGGTCACCAAGCAACTGGTGGAACTGATGAAAGGCACGATTGGCGTCGACAGCACGGTCGGTGTCGGCACCACCTTCTGGGTCGAGTTCAAGGCCTCGCGCGCACCGCAACTGGTGCTCGGCGAAGGCGAGATATTGCCGGTGGCGCAGGAAGACTCGGACACCCAGCGCACCTTGCTGTACGTGGAAGACAATCCGGCCAACCTGGCGCTGGTCGAACAGCTGATCGCGCGCCGCAGCGATTTGAAACTGCTGACCGCCATCGACGGCCATTTGGGCATCGACCTGGCGCGCACCTGCCAGCCCGACGTGATCCTGATGGACATCAACCTGCCTGGCATCAGCGGCTTTGGCGCCTTGCGCATCCTGCACGACGATCCGCTCACCAGCCATATCCCGGTCATGGCGCTGTCGGCCAACGCCGTACCGCGCGATGTGGAAAAAGGGCTGGAAGCGGGCTTTTTCCGCTATCTGACCAAACCGATCAAGGTTGTCGAATTCATGGAGGCGCTCGATGTGGCGCTGCATCATGCGGCCAAGCACGGCCTGGCCGACGACACCACCGCAGCACGCTGATACTGTAATTACTGAGGACTACCGCCATGCTACAAGCCACCGAAATATTGAACGCCAGCATACTGATCGTCGACGACCAGGAAGCCAATGTGATGCTGCTGGAACAGGTGCTGCGCAATGCGGGCTACACCCGCATCACCTCCACCATGGACCCGCAAGCGGTGCGCGCGCTGCACCAGCAGCACCGCTACGACCTGATTCTGCTCGACTTGCAGATGCCGGAAATGGATGGCTTCGAAGTGATGGAAGGCTTGCGCGACCTCGAGGCGGGCAGTTACCTGCCGGTACTGGTGATCACCGCCCAGCCCGGCCACAAACTGCGCGCGCTGCAGGCCGGCGCCAAGGATTTCGTCGCCAAGCCCTTCGACCTGGTGGAAGTGAAAACCCGCATCCACAATATGCTGGAAGTGCGCTTGCTGCACCGCAAGCTGGCCGACTACAACAAGTCGCTGGAACAGGCGGTGCAGGAACGCACGGCCGAACTGCGCGAGAGCGAAGCGCGCTTCCAGCGCTTTACGGAACTGTCGTCGGACTGGTATTGGGAACAGGATGCCGACGGCAATCTGACGCGCTTTTCCGGCCCGGTCGCCGAGATGCTGGGCATTGGCAGCGAAGATGAGCCGCAGCGCTGGAACGCGGCCGAACGCGCGCTGCTCGACGAAAAAATTGCCGCCCGCGTGCCATTCCTGGACTTTATCTACAGCCGCCAGAATCTTGACGGCAGCATGCAATACCTGCAGGTCAGCGGTGAACCGATGTTCGACCAGGGCAGCCGTTTTGTCGGCTATCGCGGGATCGGATTGGATATTACGGCGCGGCAGCAAAAAAGCTGATTTATACTGGCGCCTGCTTCCTATCGTCCAGATACCATCATGACTGACAAATCGCCTTCTTACTGGTTCCCTGCCAAGACCTACGGCTTCGGCTGGGGCTTGCCCATCGTGTGGCAGGGCTGGGTGGTATTCATCAGCGCACTGGCGCTGCTGGCCTGCGGCGCCGTGCTGTTTCCGCCGACGCAAGTGCCGGTCGCCTACGTCATCTACGAAGTGGCGGTGGTGGCCTTGCTGCTTGCTGTCTGCTGGTGGAAGGGCGAGCCGCCGCAGTGGCGCTGGGGCAAGAAGAAATAATCATCTGGGCGCGCAGCCTGAAACGCGTATAATTGGCCCGCTGCCGCAAGGCGGCAAACGCTAGGGGTCCTGCCTCGCCGTGGCAACACGGTGAGATGCGGGTGAGAAATACCCTCCGAACCTGATCTGGATAATGCCAGCGAAGGGAAGCTTTAGGATGAACGCACCTCGCTCTTTTCGCGTGCGCGCAGCCGAATCTCCTTAGCTGGCTCCAGGCTTATGACAAGCTAGCCAAGGAGCCAAAATGAACGCCAATCCGAAATTTCTTTCCGCCACCGCCACGGTCGACGAGGCCGCGATCGCGCCGCTGCCCAATTCACGCAAGATCTATGTGCAGGGCAGCCGCCCCGACATCCGCGTGCCGATGCGCGCCATCAGCCAGTCCGACACGGAAGCGTCGTTCGGCGGCGAAAAAAACCCGCCCATCTACGTCTACGATACCTCCGGCCCGTACACCGACCCCGATGTCGCCATCGATATCCGCTCGGGCCTCGATACGCCGCGCCTGCCATGGATAATCGAACGCGCCGACACGGAAGAGTTGCCGGGCCCGACCTCGGACTACGGCATCGCCCGCCTGGCCGACCCAAAACTGGCCGAGCTGCGCTTCAACCTGCACCGCAAGCCGCGCCGCGCGCTGGCCGGCAAGAACGTCACGCAGATGCATTACGCGCGCCGTGGCATCATCACGCCGGAAATGGAATTTGTCGCCATCCGCGAAAACATGCGCCGCCAGCAGTACCTGGAGGAACTGAAGGCGTCCGGCCCGATGGGCGAGCGCATGGCCGAGATGATGGGACGCCAGCATCCGGGCCAGTCGTTCGGCGCCAGCATTCCTGCAGAAATCACGGCCGAATTCGTGCGCGAGGAAATCGCCCGCGGCCGCGCCATCATCCCCGCCAATATCAACCACCCCGAAGTCGAGCCGATGATTATCGGTCGCAATTTTCTGGTGAAAATCAACGCCAATATCGGCAATTCGGCCGTTACGTCTTCCATCGGCGAAGAAGTCGAAAAGATGACCTGGGCCATCCGCTGGGGTGGCGATAATGTGATGGATTTGTCGACCGGCAAGCATATCCATGAAACGCGCGAATGGATCGTGCGCAACAGTCCGGTGCCGATCGGCACCGTGCCGATCTACCAGGCGCTGGAAAAGGTCAATGGCAAGGCCGAGGATCTGACCTGGGAAATCTTCCGCGACACCCTGATCGAGCAGGCCGAACAGGGCGTCGACTACTTCACCATCCACGCCGGCGTGCTGCTGCGCTACGTGCCGCTGACGGCCAAGCGCCTGACCGGCATCGTCTCGCGCGGCGGCTCCATCATGGCGAAATGGTGTCTGGCGCATCACCAGGAATCGTTCCTGTACACGCATTTCGACGAGATCTGCGAGATCATGAAGGCGTATGACGTGTCGTTCTCGCTCGGCGACGGCTTGCGCCCGGGCTCCATCTACGACGCCAACGACGAAGCGCAACTGGGTGAGCTGAAAACCCTGGGCGAGCTGACGCAGATTGCGTGGAAGCACGATGTGCAGGTGATGATCGAGGGACCAGGCCATGTGCCGATGCAGCTGATCAAGGAAAACATGGATCTGCAGCTGGAGCAGTGCGGCGAAGCGCCGTTCTATACGCTGGGACCGCTGACCACCGATATCGCCCCGGGCTACGACCATATCACCTCGGGCATCGGCGCGGCCATGATCGGCTGGTATGGCACGGCCATGCTGTGCTACGTGACACCGAAGGAGCACCTGGGCCTGCCCAACAAGGCGGACGTGAAGGACGGCATCATCACCTATAAAATTGCCGCGCATGCGGCCGACCTGGCCAAGGGTCATCCGGGCGCGCAGATCCGCGACAACGCGCTGTCCAAGGCGCGCTTTGAATTCCGCTGGGACGACCAGTTCAATATCGGCCTGGACCCGGACAAGGCGCGCGAATTCCACGATGAAACCTTGCCCAAGGATTCGGCCAAGGTGGCGCACTTCTGTTCGATGTGCGGCCCGCATTTCTGCTCGATGAAGATCACCCAGGAAGTGCGCGAATACGCGGCCGGCATCGGCATCTCGGAAGAGAGCGCCGTCAGGCAGGGCATGGAAGTGAAAGCGATCGAGTTCATCAAGAACGGCGCCGAGCTGTACCGCAAGGTCTGAAGGAGGGCGCCATGATCCCCATCATGCTCAATGGCGCACCGCACCAGGTGCCGCCCCATCACACGCTGGACCAGCTGATCGCCGCGCTGTCACTGCAAGGCCAGGCGCTGGCGCTGGCCGTCAACCGCTCGGTGGTACAGCGGAAAAACTGGCCGGCGCATGTGCTGCAGGCGCAGGACCAGGTCGATATCGTGCGCGCCATCGGCGGCGGTTGAACATAACAAGGAATAGCTATGCATAACGAAACAAATAACGATGTCCTGACCATCGCCGGCAAGACCTATGCCTCGCGCCTGCTGGTGGGCAGCGGCAAATACAAGGACTTGCCGCAAACGCGCTCCGCCACCGATGCGGCCGAAGCGCAGATCATTACGGTGGCGATCCGCAGGGTCAATATCGGCCAGGACCCGAACGCGCCCAGCCTGCTCGACGTGTTGCCGCCCGACCAGTACACGATATTGCCGAACACGGCCGGCTGCTATACGGCCAAGGACGCCGTCTACACCCTGCAGCTGGCGCGCGAACTGCTCGGTGGCCGCAATCTGGTGAAGCTGGAGGTGCTGGGCGACGAGAAAACCCTGTTCCCGCATATGCCGGAAACGCTGGTCGCGGCCGAACAGCTGGTCAGGGACGGTTTTGACGTGATGGTGTATTGCAGCGACGATCCAATCCAGGCGCGTATCCTGGAAGAGATCGGCTGCGTGGCCATCATGCCGCTGGCGTCCCTGATCGGCTCGGGCATGGGCATCCTGAACCCGTGGAACTTGTCCCTGATTATCGACCAGGCCAGGGTGCCGGTGCTGGTCGATGCGGGCGTGGGCACGGCGTCGGATGCGGCGATCGCCATGGAACTGGGCTGCGATGGCGTGCTGATGAATACGGCGATTGCCGGCGCGCGCGATCCGGTGCGCATGGCCCATGCGATGAAGCTGGCCGTGCGGGCCGGACGCGAAGCGTTTTTGGCCGGCCGCATGCCGCGCAAATTTGCCGCGTCGCCATCGTCGCCGATGGCGGGCCGGCTGGCGTGATGGCTGCAACGCGGCCGGCGGTGCTGGTCTTTGCCGGGCTCGACCCGTCCGGCGGGGCCGGCATCGCCGCCGATATTCTGGCCATCGCCGCGCAGGGCGCGCATGCCTTGCCCATCGTTACCGCGCTGACGGTGCAGGATAACGACCGCGTGTTCGAGGTGCGGCCGGTGGACGCGGCGCTGTTGCTGCGCCAGGCGCAAGCCCTGATGGACAAGATGGCGATCGCTGCCGTGAAAATCGGCATCCCGGGCAGCGCGGCCAATGCGGCGGCGATCGCCCGGGTAATCGCGCAGCTGCGGCGCGCGCAGCCCGGCTTGCCGGTGGTGCTCGACCCGGTGCTGGCCAGCGGCCACGGCGACGTGCTCAGCACTGGTGACGCGGTGCTGGCGCTGGCACCCTTGTTGCCATTGACTACCGTGATAGTACCGAATGGGCCGGAAGCGAGCCGCCTGACAGGCATTGTCGAGATTGACGAGCAGGCAGCGGCGCTGCTGGCGCGCGGCTGCAGCAATGTGCTGGTGACGGGCGGCCATGGCGAGGGCGACAACGTTGTCAATCGCTGGTTCGGCGTGGACGGCGAAGCGCGGCAATGGCAATGGCCGCGATTGAGCGGCGAATTTCATGGCAGCGGCTGCACCCTGGCCGCCGCCATCGCGGCGCGGCTGGCGTTGCGGCAAGCCATGCCGGAGGCGCTGGCGGCGGCGCAAGCCTTTTGCCATGCGGCCCTGGCGCAGGCCTATGCGGTCGCGCCGGGCCAGCTGATGCCGCAGCGGCTGATCACTTTACAAGGAAAATATCATGCGTGGACTATATCTGGTGACCCCGAACTGGGATGACACCGACCGCCTGCTCGACGTGACGGAGCAGGCAATGCAGGAGGGCGTGGCTCTGCTGCAATACCGCCACAAGAGCGCCGATGCGGTGTTGCGGCGCGAACAGGCGGGCGCCTTGCAGCTGCTGGCGCGCAAATATGGCGTGCCCTTCATCATCAATGACTTTATCGCACTGTGCGAGGAACTGGACGCCGATGGCCTGCATGTGGGCGGCACGGACGTCTCCGTCGCCCAGGCACGGGCCCGGCTGGGCGCCGGCAAGCTGGTGGGCGCGTCGTGCTATGGCGATTTGCTGCTGGCGCGCAAGGTACAGAGTGAAGGCGCCAGCTATGTGGCCTTTGGCGGCTTCTATCCGTCGCTGGTCAAGCAGTACCCGGTCACTACCGACCCGGACATCGTGCTGCAGGCCAAACGCGAGATTGCCTTGCCCTGCGTGGTGATCGGCGGCATGACGCCGGACAACGCCGCGCCCCTGGCGGCGCGCGGCGCCGACCTGGTGGCGGCGATCAGCAGCGTATACCTGGCGGATGATGTAACTATTTCAGTACGGAAATTTAATGAGCTGTTTGGCAGCTAAGACGGGCGGCGCAAGCGAGTCTGGTTTCACGCATCAATCGGCATATAATAAGCTCCATCCCCCTATTACTATGACCGAGGTTCCCTTGCCCATGAATCAGCCAGCCGCCAAACGCCTTATCCTGATCGTTGACGATGACCAGCTGCTGCTGGAGTTTCTCGGCGAAGTCCTGCGCCATGCTGGTTACGAAACGGCGCTGGCCAATTCCGCCGAAGCGGCCTTGCAGCTGATCGCCCAGCGCGAACCCGACCTGGCCCTGCTCGATATCCACATGCCCGGCATGTCCGGCCTGGAACTGGCCAAGCGCCTGCACGCGGAAACCGCCGTGCCTTTCATGTTCCTGTCCGGCAGCGGCGACAGCGAGTCGGGCAAGCAGGCGGCCGCCTATGGCGCCGTCGGCTATGTCGTCAAGCCGGTCGACGAAGGCCGTTTGATGCCGGCTTTTGAAGCGGGCCTGGCGCGCGCCGACGATATCCGCCAGCTGCGCCGCACCGAACTGAACTTGAACGCGGCGCTGGCCGCCGGCCGTGAAACCAGCCTGGCCGTGGGCTTGCTGATGGGCAAGTTCCAGACCGACCGCAACACGGCCTTCGAAGTGCTGCGCGACCATGCGCGTTCGAGCCGCCGCAAGATCAATGAAATCGCCAGCCAGCTGCTGCTGGCCGAAGAAACCCTGAACGGGTTGCACGGCGCTTTCCTGAACCGTGCCAAGGTCGTCAAATAAATTCCAGTCGGCGCGCCGGCTGGCGCGCCGTCTGTTCCCCATTTTCTGCCGTCCGTCGCATGATCCACGCCGTGCACACGCCACCGCGCTACAGTAGGATCCCCACTTCTACCGTCGCGAGCCTCCCATGATGACCGTATCCCGCTTGTGCCTGGCCCTTGCCGGCGCCATCCTGTCCGTGAGCGCCATCGCCGCTGCCGGCGAACCATTTACCCTGGTGCAAGGCAAGAATGGCGCCATTTCCACCTACGGCAGTGGCTCCGACAACGAAGAACTCGATCGCCTCAAGCGCAGCAGCCATGGCGCTTTCCTGTGGTTCCGCGACCATGGCAAATCGTATGTGATCGACGATCACGCCTTGCTGGCGCGCGCCGGGGCTGCCTGGAAACCGGTGCAAGCGCTGGGCCAGGAAATGTCCGCGCTCGGCAGCCAGATGGGCGAGCAGGGGCGCCACATGGGCAAGCTGGGCCGCGAAATGGGCGAGCAGGGCCACCGGGGCCATGCTGGCCAGGCCGCGATGGATGTGAAGGCGCGCCAGATGGACCAGGCCGCCAAACCGATGGACAGCCTGGGCAAGCGGATGGGCGAACTGGGCGAGCGCCAGGGGCGCGCCAGCAAGGAGGCGGAGCGGGCCACGCGGGTGGTGATCGATGAGGCCTTGCGTACTGGAAAAGCGAAGCCGCTACACGCCGGCTGATGCCGCCACGGACGCGCCCGGCTTGCATAATAACTGGACAAATCCACAGTGGATGGCGGCGCGCTGGCCCAAGGTCGGTATAATCACGGGATGCAAAATCTTCTTCACAACCTCAATCCCGAACAACTGGCCGCCGTCACTTTGCCAGCCCAGCATGCCCTGATCCTGGCCGGCGCCGGTTCGGGCAAGACCCGCGTGCTGACCACCCGCATCGCCTGGCTGATCCAGACCCAGCAGGTGTCGCCACCGGGCATCCTGGCCGTGACGTTTACCAATAAAGCGGCCAAGGAAATGCTCACGCGCCTGTCGGCCATGCTGCCGATCAATACGCGCGGCATGTGGATCGGCACTTTCCACGGCCTGTGCAACCGTTTGCTGCGCACGCACCACCGCGACGCCGCCTTGCCGCAGACCTTCCAGATCCTCGACTCGCAGGATCAGCTGTCGGTGATCAAGCGTTTGCTCAAAGCTAACAATATCGATGATGAAAAGTTCCCGCCGAAGACGGTGATGTATTTCATCAACAACGCCAAGGACCAGGGCCTGCGCGCCAAGGACGTGGAAGCGTATGACGCGCACGAGCGCAAGCTGGTCGAGCTGTACCAGCTGTACGACGACCAGTGCCAGCGCGAAGGCGTGGTCGATTTTGCCGAGCTGCTGCTGCGTACCTATGAATTGCTGAGCCGCAACCAGCCGCTGCGCGAGCATTACCAGGCGCGCTTCCGCCATATCCTGGTCGACGAGTTCCAGGATACGAATAATCTGCAATACAACTGGTTGAAATTGCTGGCCGGCCACGGCAGCCGCGACGGCGGCGCGCTGTTTGCCGTCGGCGACGATGACCAGAGCATCTATGCTTTCCGCGGCGCCAACGTCGGCAACATGAGCGCCTTCGAGCATGAATTCCAGGTGAAAAACCTGATCAAGCTGGAGCAGAACTACCGCTCGCACGGCCATATTCTCGACAGCGCCAACGTGCTGATCGCCAATAACAGCAAGCGCCTGGGCAAGAACCTGCGCACCGACGCCGGCCATGGCGAACAGGTGCGCGTGTATGAAGCCAGCTCCGACCTGCAGGAAGCGCAGTGGATCATCGAAGAGGCGAAAAGCCTGATCGCCGAGGGCGCCTCGCGCAGCGAGATCGCCATTTTGTACCGCTCGAATGCGCAGTCGCGCGTGATCGAGCATGCCTTGTTTTCGGCCGCAATTCCGTATCACGTGTATGGCGGCCAGCGTTACTTCCAGCGCGCCGAGGTCAAGCATGCGATTGCCTACTTGCAGCTGATGGACAATCCGCACAACGATTCGGCCTTTTTGCGCGTGGTCAATTTCCCCACGCGCGGCATCGGCATGCGCTCGATCGAGCAGCTGCAGGCCGCCTCGGAACAGTACGGCATTTCCTTGTACGCTTCCGTGCCCTATGTGGCGGGCAAGGCGGGCAGCAGCCTGGCCGGCTTCGTCAAGCTGATCGAAGGCGTGCGCTTCGAAACCCAGCAATTGTCCTTGCCGGAAATGGTGCGCGTGGTGCTCGAAGCGAGTACCTTGCTGCAGCACTACCAGAACGAAAAAGAAGGCGCCGACCGCATCGAGAATCTGGAACAGATGGTCAGCGCCGCCACCCAGTTCGTGTCCGAAGAAGGGTTTGGCCAGGCCGCGCCGGCCCACCTGGGGCCAGCCGCCCAGGCGCAATCGGGCATGCCGGTCGTCAACCAGGATGGCATCGAGATCCTCGACGCCGACGCGCCGCTGCCGGCCGTGATGTCGCCGCTGTCGGCCTTCCTGTCGCACGCATCGCTCGAAGCGGGCGACAACCAGGCGCAGGCGGGCCAGGATGCGCTGCAGATGATGACGGTGCACTCGGCCAAGGGCCTGGAATTTGACAACGTCTTCATTACCGGCCTGGAAGAGGGCCTGTTCCCGCACGAAAGCAGTTCCAAGGAAGACAATGGCGTCGAGGAAGAGCGGCGTTTGATGTACGTGGCGATCACGCGCGCGCGCAAGCGTTTATATATGAGCTTTTCGCAGACGCGCATGCTGCACGGCCAGACCCGCTACAACATGAAGTCACGCTTCTTCGACGAGTTGCCCGAAGAATCCTTGAAATGGCTGTCGCCAAAAGTGCAGGCCAACTGGTTCGGCAACCGCAAGTCGGCCTGGGACGACGCGCCGCGCACGGTCGCCAGCCTGGGTTCGGATAACGCGATCGCCCAGAAGATCGCGCAAAAATCCCCTGGCGGCGGCGGCGGCTGGCGTATCGGCGAATCGGTGAGCCATGCCAAGTTCGGCGAGGGCGTGATCGTCAATATCGAAGGCGGCGGCGGCAACGCCCGCGCGCAGATCAACTTCGGCCAGCACGGCATGAAGGTGCTGGACCTGGGGATTGCCAAGCTGGAGCGGCTGGGGAGGTAAATCGTCAAGCCGTATTGCTGGTCAGGCTTTATCCAGCGATACTGCCTTGCCGCTATCGGCCGGCACGCCAAAAATCTGCCGGTACGCCGCATAGAACGAGCAATGCATGATGACCGTCAAGATCATCGACAGCGGCATCATCAGCTGGATGGCCATCGGCGTGCGGCCGACGATCATGAACAGCAGCTGGCTGGTGACGATGCTGATGGCGAACCAGGTCGAGGCGAACACGACAAAGGCCGACAGCGAACGCCAGACGGCGAAAAAGCTGAAGAACAGCGCCTTGCCCAGGCTGACCTGTTGCCAGTAGATCAGCGGCGCGGCAAAGCAGAAGGCCATCGCGGCCGGGATATACATGACGATGGTCAGCAAGATGGCCGAGCCGATATTCGATTCGCGGATCACCTCGGGCGAGGTCTGCGGATTGAGCTGGCCCGTCACCAGTTGCCACAAGGTGCCGCCGTCGACCAGCGACGAGGCGCCGATGGCGACAATCGCCATAATGATGTACAGCACGCCCAGGCCGAACAGCACCGGCAGGGCCGGCTTGCGAAAGCCCGACATCAGCAGGCTGGGCACGACGCGCTTGCCCTGGTCGATATTCAAACAGCCTTGCGCAAAGGCGACCGAGAAGATCGGCACCAGGATCACGGGCAGCAATTGGCCCAGCAGCGGGATAATGCTCACTAACAGCATGCAGACCATATAGCCAAGAAACAGCATCGACAGGCCGCCAGGTTGCTTGCGAAACAGGCCGAAGCCTTGTTTTACCCAGTGCCAGCCTGTGCTTGCAGGTAATTTTTCCATATTCTTAAAACAGTTCCGGTGCGGGTGTGGCGATGCGTTCGCGCAAGATGCGTTCAAAATGCGCGGGATCGTGGGGCGTCAGCATTTCGGCTGCGCGCGGTTGATGGTAATCGTACAGGCGCGACAGCCAGAAGCGCAGCGCGGCTGCGCGCAGCAGCGGCTGCCATGCCGTGTGTTCTTGGTGGGTAAATGGGCGCACGGCCTGGTAGGCGTCGAGCAGGGCGCGCACGCGCGCGACGTCGAGCTTGCCGGTCGCCAGATCGATGCACCAGTCGTTGACGGTGACGGCCACGTCGAACAGCCAGGTATCGCAGCCGGCAAAGTAAAAATCAAAAAAGCCCGTCAGCTGTTCGCCGTCAAACATCACGTTGTTGCGGAACAGGTCGGCATGCACGGGGCCGCGCGGCAAGGCTTTGTAGGTGGCGCAGGCGGCAAAGGCGTCCTGGAAATGAATTTCGGCGCGCAGCAAGTGCGCGTTGGCGTCGTCCAGGTGCGGCAAGACCAGCGGCGTGGTGGCGTTCCACCAGTCCAGGCCGCGCAAATTCGGTTGCTGCAGCGGAAAGTCCTGCGCCGCCAGGTGCATTTTCGCCAGCATCGCGCCGACGGCCGCGC
Source organism: Janthinobacterium psychrotolerans (assembly GCF_001677885.1). Taxonomy (GTDB): domain Bacteria; phylum Pseudomonadota; class Gammaproteobacteria; order Burkholderiales; family Burkholderiaceae_D; genus Janthinobacterium; species Janthinobacterium psychrotolerans. Next base: position 116,868 of record NZ_LOCQ01000055.1, read on the forward strand.
AGTGGACCGGTTGCGGATCCATTTGCGAACTACCATCGAGCTTGCTGACGATGGCGGCCGGCTTGCCTTGCAGCGCGGACACCAGTTCGCCTTCGGCGTTCGGTATCGGCGCCGGCACCAGCACGCCGCGCTCGGCCAGGTGGCGCATCAATTGCAGATAGAACGGCAATTGTTCGAAGCTCAGGTTTTCAAAGATCGTCAGCACATATTCGCCGCGCTCGGTGCTGAGGAAAAAATTGCTGTTTTCAATACCGGAAGCGATGCCTTTGAGTGCCAGAGGCTTGCCGAGTGGAAATTGTGTGATCCACTGGCCGATATCGTCCAGGTGTAGCGCGGTAAAAACTGCCATGGGAAAGAGGAGAGAATAAAAAGGTCAAAGAAAGCCGGCTGCCCCGCAGGCCGCCGGGGCAGGGCTGTGCCGGAAGGGATGCTTATTTGGCTGGTGGCGGTGGCGCCGGGGCGTCGCCGGTCGCTTCGTCGTCGCGCTGTTTCTGCTTTTTCTTGCCCAGGTCAAACTCCATCACCTTCCACTGCGGGCCGCGCAGGGCGTTGCCGTGGGCCTGGTCGCCGCCGGCCGACGGCTTCATGTAATAGGTGCTGCCGCCCGAGGTGACTTTGACTTCGGAGGTGACGCCGTTTTCGCGCTTTTCCGTGACCTGCTGGGCAGGCGCCGCCGGAGTCACGGTAATGGGCGCCTCGCCCATTTCTTCGATTCGTTCCAGCTGCGGTGGCGCATCGCTGGGTTTCGGGGGCGTCTGGGCGCCGGCGATCGCCGACACAGCCAGCAAGGGCAGGGCCAGGAGTTGCCAGAGGGTGGAGGTACGCATCATGATGGGGTCGCTTCCAAGTGTGACTGCGGCATGATGCCGCAGTGTACAGACTGTCAATAAGCCGTTGTTATCTATGGGGCATTGTAACAAACTGGTAAGCGATGCTGTTTTAAATGCAGAGAAATAAGGCGGTGCGCTGGCGCGGCTGGCCACACAGGTAAAAACCGCAGCGCGCGCGCCCGGCGGCGCGGCCCCAAACTCTGCGATAATTGAACGATATTCCACCCGCCCGCCCATGTTTTTCTCCAGCCGGCGCGGCTCACCTTATTTTATTGGCATTATGCAAAACACCCTGCTGTTAGTCGACGGTTCCAGTTACCTTTATCGCGCCTTCCACGCGCTGCCGGACCTGCGCAGCCCGGACGGCTATCCTACCGGCGCCATGCACGGCATGGTCAACATGCTGCGCCGCCTGCGCGCCGATTATCCGGCCGCGTATATCGCCTGCGTGTTCGATGCCAAAGGCAAGACTTTCCGTGACGATATGTATCCCGAATACAAGGCGACGCGCGCTTCGATGCCGGACGACCTGCGCCTGCAGATCGAACCGATCCATGAAGCCGTGAAAGCCATGGGCTGGCCCATCCTGATGGTCGACGGCGTGGAAGCCGATGACGTGATCGGCACCCTGGCCGTGCAGGCGGCCAGCGCCGGCATGAACGTGGTGGTGTCGACCGGCGACAAGGACCTGGCGCAGCTGGTCAACAGCCAGGTGACCCTGATCAATACCATGAGCAATGAAAAGCTCGACGAAGCGGCCGTGCTGGCCAAGTTCGGCGTGCCGCCGAACCGCATCATCGATTACCTGTCCCTGATCGGCGATACGGTCGACAATGTGCCGGGCGTATCGAAATGCGGACCGAAGACGGCCGTCAAATGGCTGACCCTGTATGACAGCCTGGAAGGCGTGATGGAAAACGCCGCCAGCGTTGGCGGCGCCGTCGGCGAGAACCTGCGCACGGCGCTGCCGTGGCTGCCGCAGGCGCGCGCCTTGATTACCGTGAAAACCGATTGCGATCTGTCCGGCCACATGACGACGATTGCCGACTCGCTGGTGGCGAAACACGAAGACCGCGAGGCGCTGCTGGCGTTCTTCAATCGCTATGGTTTCAAGGCGCTGCTGCGCGAACTCGGTGGCGCGCCGCCACCGATGTCGCCGGTGGGCGCGCCGGTGGTTGCTGGTACTGCCGTCAATACCACGGGCGATATGTTTGCCGATGCCGCACCAGTAGCCGAGGCCGTGTACGAAACCGTGCTGACCGATGAGCAGCTCGACAAATGGATCGCCCTGATCGATGCGGCGCCATTGACGGCCGTCGATACGGAAACCACCTCGCTGGAACCGATGACGGCGCAGATGGTCGGCATTTCCCTGTCGGTGGCCGAGCACGCCGCCTGCTATATTCCGCTGGCGCACGATTATGCTGGCGCGCCGGACCAGTTGTCGCGTGAACACGTGCTGGGCAAGCTGCGGCCATGGCTGGAAGATGACGCCAAACCCAAGCTGGGCCAGAACCTGAAATACGACAGCCATATCTTCGCCAATCATGGTGTGATTCTGCGCGGTATCGTGCACGACACCTTGCTCGAATCGTATGTGTTCGAGTCGCACAAGAAACACGACATGGACGGCATGGCCTTGCGCCACCTGAACTACACCACCATCGCGTTCGAGGATGTGTGCGGCAAGGGTGCCAAGCAGATCACCTTCAACCAGGTGGAGGTGGGCCAGGCGGCTCGCTATGCGGCCGAGGACGCCGATATCACCCTGCGCCTGCATAACGCCATCTGGGGCAATGTCGCCAACGATGAAAAGCTGACGTATATCTACCAAAAGATCGAGCTGCCGACGGCGCAGGTGCTGCAAAAGATCGAGCGCAACGGCGTGCTGATCGATGATGCACTGCTGAACCTGCAGTCGGCCGAGCTGGCCGTAAAAATCCTGGAACTGGAAAAGAAGGCCTACGAGCTGGCCGAGCAGCCGTTCAACCTCGGTTCGCCCAAGCAGATCGGCGAGATCTTTTTTGACAAGCTCAAGCTGCCGGTGATCAAGAAAACCCCGACCGGCGCGCCATCCACCGACGAGGAAGTGTTGCAAAAGCTGGCCGAGGATTATCCGCTGCCCAAGGTGCTGCTGGAATACCGCGGCATGGCCAAGCTGAAATCGACCTACACCGACAAACTGCCGAAGATGATCAACGTCACCACCGGCCGCGTGCATACCAATTATGCGCAGGCCGTGGCCGTCACGGGACGCCTGGCGTCGAACGATCCGAACTTGCAGAATATCCCGATCCGCAGCGCCGAAGGGCGCCGCATTCGCGAAGCATTCATCGCGCCAGCGGGCAGCAGCATCGTTTCGGCCGACTACTCGCAGATCGAATTGCGCATCATGGCCCATATCTCGGGCGACGAAGCGATGCTGCGCGCCTTTGCCGACGGCATCGACATTCACCGCGCCACGGCGGCCGAGATCTTCGGCGTGCCGGCAGCCGAGGTGCAAAGCGAACAGCGCCGCTACGCGAAAGTGATCAACTTCGGCCTGATCTACGGCATGAGCGCGTTCGGCCTGGCCGGCAACCTGGGCGTGGACCGCACGGCCGCGCAAAGCTATATCGACCGCTATTTCGCGCGTTTTTCAGGCGTGAAACAATATATGGAAGACACGCGCCAGCAGGCCAAGGCGCGTGGCTACGTGGAAACCGTGTTTGGCCGCCGTTTGTGGCTGCCGGAAATCAATTCGCCGAACGGCCCGCGCCGCCAGGGCGCCGAACGGGCGGCCATCAATGCGCCGATGCAAGGCACGGCCGCCGACCTGATCAAATTGGCCATGATCGCCGTGCAGGACTGGCTGGAGCAGGACGGCCTGCAAACGAAGATGATCATGCAGGTGCACGACGAGCTGGTGCTGGAAGTGCCGGACGCCGAGCTGGACCTGGTCAAGCGCCGCCTGCCCGAGCTGATGGCCGGCGTGGCCGAGCTGAAAGTACCGCTGACGGCCGAAGTGGGCGTCGGCAAGAACTGGGACCAAGCGCATTAATTGCTTGCAGTAATTCCTTTCAACACAACACCTTCAGGAGAAACGCATGAAAGACATGATCACCGATGTGGAAAGTCTGTTGGGCCAGAGCACTTTGACGGGGCCCGACGGCCGGCGTGGCTTCCTGAAGGTGGCGCTGGGCACCGGTTTTGCCGTGGCCGTGATGCCGGTGGCGGCGCAAAATGTCATCAAGACCGATGGCGTGGGCCTCATTTCCGGCACCGTCATGGTCAAGGTCGACGGCCAGGATGTGCCGGTCTACGCGTCGCAGCCCGAAGGCAAGACGGGTTTGCCGGTAATCCTGGTCATTTCCGAGATCTTCGGCGTGCACGAGCATATTGCCGACATGGCGCGCCGCTTTGCCAAGCAGGGCTACCTGGCGCTGGCGCCCGACCTGTTCGTGCGCCAGGGCGATGCGACCAAGGTGGCCAGCATACCCGAGCTGATGAAAAACATCGTCGGCAAGACGCCCGATGCGCAGGTGATGAGCGACCTCGACGCCATCGTCGCCTGGGCCAGGCAGAACGGCGGCGACACCGCGCGGCTGGGCATTACCGGGTTTTGCTGGGGTGGCCGCATCACCTGGCTGTATGCGGCGCACAATCCGGCCGTGAAAGCGGGCGTGGCCTGGTATGGCCGCCTGGTCGGCGAGTCGACCGCGATCACGCCGCAGCACCCGGTCGATATCGCGCCCACGCTTGCCGCGCCGGTGCTGGGCCTGTATGGCGGCAAGGACACCGGCATCCCGCAGGAATCGATCGAGAAGATGAAAGCGGCCCTGGCCAAGGGCAGCAGCAAATCCGAATTCGTGGTCTATCCCGACGCCGGCCACGCCTTCAACGCCGACTACCGCCCCAGCTATGTGGCGGCCGACGCCAGGGACGGTTATGCCCGCTGCCTGGCCTGGTTCAAGGCCCATGGCGTGGCGTAATCAATATCCTGGCAGCATGTTTCCTCGCTGATCCAGCAAGGCAAGCCGGGCAGCAAATGCCCGGTCAGCTCGTCAATGCAGTACAATTGCATCTTACTCGCACCACGCCGCCGCCAAGGTTGCATCAATCAATAATACGCAATACCGTACTGAGCAGGCTCCAGCACAGCGGACGCCAGTATCCTGGCGCCCCTTTTGAGGTAAGAAATCATCGATCCCGTCCTTTTATCCATTTTGCTCGCGACCACGATCGCGGGCGTGTTCAGCATTACCGCGGCGGCGATTTTCTCGTTTGCATTCTTGTCCAAGGTGGTCGAGCGCATGGTCAGCCTGTCGGTCGGCATCATGCTGTCGACCTCGCTGCTGCACGCCTTGCCCGAAGCGTTCGAGTCGCAAGCCGATCCGCGCAGCCTGTTCGCAACCTTGCTGGCCGGCCTGCTGGCGTTTTTCATGCTGGAAAAGTTTGCCATCCTGCGCCATTCGCACCACCACGAAGGCGACGGCCACCACCATGCGCACGGCCACGACAAGCATGAAGCGGGCAAGGCCGGCTGGATGATTTTGGTCGGCGACGGCATGCACAATTTTACGGACGGTATTTTGATCGCCGCCGCTTTCCTGGCCGATCCGAAGCTGGGCCTGGTGACGGGGCTGGCGATTATCGCGCATGAGATCCCGCAGGAAATCGGCGACTTCATCGTGCTGCTCAACGCCGGTTTTTCGCGCCTGCGCGCCTTTGTCTTCAACCTGCTGTGCAGCCTGATGGCGGTGGCCGGCGGCCTGCTGGGCTACTTTACGCTGGACCGCGCCAGCAACCTGATTCCCTATGTGCTGGTGTTCGCCTCGTCCGGCTTCATCTATATCGCGCTGTCCGACCTGATGCCGCAGATGCAGCGCCGCTCGACGTTGCGCGAAACCATCCCGCAAGTGCTGTTGATCGCGCTGGGCGTGGGCATCGTGCTGTTTTTGACGCGCCACCGGCACGGGTAAGGATGACCAGCCCCTGATGAAAAAGGCGAGCCATGGTGGCTCGCCTTTTTGTTAATTGCCGGTCGCCACCGGCCGCGCCGGGTCGGCGCACCATTCGCTCCACGAACCCGGATACAGCGCGGCGCCCGGTAAACCAGCCACTTCCATCGCCAGCAGATTGTGGCAGGCCGTCACGCCGGAGCCGCACTGCATGACGGCCGCCTCTGGCTTGCCGATCAGGCCGGCAAATTCCTGTTCAAGTTCCCGGGCCGGCTTGAAACGGCCGTCCGGCTGCAGGTTGTCCTTGAAAAAACGGCTTTTCGCGCCCGGGATATGGCCGCCGACGGGATCGATGGTTTCGTTTTCGCCACGGAAGCGGTCGGGCGCGCGCGCGTCCAGCACTTGCAAGGCCTGCGTGCCGAGGTTGGCGACCAGATCCTGCACGCTGGCGGTGCGCGTCAGGCTGGCTTGTTCCGTGATATTGCCGGCCGGACGCGGCGCGACCGGCGTGACCAGTGGCAGGCCTTGCGCCTGCCAGGCGGCCAGGCCGCCGTCGAGCACTGCCACCCTGGCATGGCCGATCCAGCGCAGCAGCCACCATAAACGGGCGGCATACATGCCGCCCTGGCCATCGTAGGCCACCACTTGCGTGTCGTCATTGATGCCCCAGCTGCGCAAGGCGGCGATCAGGGCATGGCGTTCGGGCAGCGGGTGGCGGCCGGTAAAGGCGGCGCCGACGGCGGCTTTCGGGCCGGACAGGTCGGTGTCGATATTGGCGAACTGGGCATTTTGAATATGGCCGGCGGCGAAGGCGTCGCTGCCGGCCGCGGGGTTGAGCAGGTCATGGCGGCAGTCGAGGATGACCCAGCCGCTGTCATTCAGGTGGCTGGCCAGGTCATCGGCACTGATCAAGGTGGTGTACATGGTGAACGCTCCTTACACTTCGCTGGCAATCGGGTCCGTGCGCGCGATGGCCGCGCCACGGGCGGTGTTGCGGGTATTGTAATAGGTGGCGGCAAGGCCGGAGGCGAGAATGATGCCGATGCCGGTCCAGCCATGCCAGTCGAACAGGTCGCCGAAGATCACCACGCCCCAGAAGCTGGAAAACACGATGCCCGTGTATTGCAGGTTGGCCACCACCAGCGTCTTGCCCAGGCGATAGGCGCGCGTCATCGCCATCTGCGCCATGGTGGCGCACAGGCCGATGGCCGCCAGCAAGCCCACGCCATAGCCGCTGGTGTGCGCGTGCCAGACGACGGGGCCGCCGCCGGCGCTGGCCACGTGGCCGATCACGCCGGCAACAAAATTGACGACCGAAAAATAAAACACGACACGGTATTCGGGCTCGCCCAGCAGGCCCAGCTTGCGCACCTGCAAATACGCCAGCGCCGACAGCATGCCCGAGATCAAGGCTGTGATGGCGCCGGCCGCCTGCTCGGTTGCAAACACCGGCTGCAGCAGCAGGGTGACGCCGACAAAGCTCATGGCGATTGCGGCCACCAGCGGCCATTCGACCTGCTGGCTCGCTTTCCACCAGCCGCCGGCCAGCAGGATCACGGCAATCCAGATCGGCGCCATGTAATTGAGCGTCATGGCGGTGGCCAGGGGCAGGATGGCGATCGCATAAAACCACAGCCACAGGGCGATCACGCCGACCACGCCGCGCCACAGGTGCTGGCCCCACATGCCGGTTTTAAATGTACCACCCCGATACAGAATGGTGCAGGTCATTACGGTGATGCCGATGATGCCGCGATACATGACGATTTCCGAGGTCGAGTACATCTCCGAAGCGAGCTTGACGCAGACCCCCATGATGGCGAACATAAAGCTGGCAAACAGCATCCATAACGATTGCATGTGATTCCTGGAAAACGAGAGAATAAAAAAAGGCCGCACGCGGCGGCCCAGAAACTACAGTGCGATATTGTCGCGGTACCATTCGTGGAAGTGCTGCATGCCGTCTTCCATCGGCGACTGGTAGGGGCCGGCTTCGTTGACGCCGCGCGCCATCAGCACCTTGCGGCCGGCATCCATGCGCTGGGCGATTTCATCGTCCTCGACGCAGGTTTCCATGTAGGCGGCGCGTTCGGCCTCGATGAATTCGCGCTCGAACAGCACGATTTCTTCCGGATAGTAGAACTCGACGACGTTGCGGGTTTTCTGCGGGCCGTCCGGCCACAGGGTCGACACCACCAGCACGTGCGGATACCACTCGACCATGATGTTCGGATACAGGGTCAGCCAGATGGCGCCATACGGCGGCGGTTCGCCGCCACGGAACTGCAGCACCTGTTCCTGCCATTTTTTATAGGCGGCCGAGCCCGACTGCTGCAGGCCGCGGTGCACGCCCACCGTCTGCACGCTGTAGTCCTTGCCGAACTCCCAGCGCAGGTCGTCGCAGCTGACAAAGCTGCCCAGGCCCGGATGAAACGGTTCGACGTGATAGTCTTCGAGGTAGACTTCGATAAAAGTCTTCCAGTTGTAGTCGCACTCGTGGATTTCCACGTGGTCGAACATATAGCCGGAAAAGTCGAGGTCTTTCGAGACGGACAGGTCTTTCAACTTGTCCATCACGTGGTAGCCATTCTGTTCGAACAGCAAGCCGTTCCAGCTTTGCAGCGGCGTTTTCGACAGGTTCAGGCACGGCGTCTCGGGGAAATGCGGCGCGCCGATCAATTCGCCCTTGAGGTCGTAGGTCCAGCGGTGCAGCGGGCAGACGATATTGTTCGCATTGCCACGGCCATTGAACATCAGCGCCTGCCGGTGGCGGCAGACGTTGGACAGCACTTCGATGCCATTGGCGTTGCGCACCAGCATGCGTCCTTCGTTTTCGGACGCCAGGGTGGCAAAATCACCCGTTTCGGGCACCATCAGCTCATGCCCGATATAGCGCGGGCCGGCCTGGAACAATTGCTGCATTTCACGCTGCAACAGCGTTTCGTCAAAATAGACGTGGACCGGAAGTTGCGCGTTTGAACGCGCCAGCTTGGCGTGAGTAGCCAGATCGGACATCCCAACCCCCCATAATATGTACAACGGTCAGCAGGCTCCCCGGTCATCCCCTGGGCAGCCGCTACAGAGAGAAAGAATCCGCAAAGACCTGAATTCAAATTGGTTGAAACGGTATTTCGGACAGAACCGGCGATTATAGCGTGAATCGGCCCCAGCCATGCCAAACTCCCTGCCAGAAACGGCAGTATTTGACCCCTGGTGCAAGAAGACGACGCTTTGCGGCAGGTTTTCAGACAGATTGGGGCGATTGCGGCCAACACCAGCGCGTAACGGCCAGTCTGTCCTGCTTTGAGCACGCCGTACACGCTTTAGTTTTCACTTAATACAGTGGTTTGTTCTAAAATACCGCTACTGTGCTGGCCGGGTATGCCCGGCATCGGCCGGCAAGCCCCTCGTGCCACGAAAAGATCTGAGTTTATGTCCAAGAAATTAACTGCCGCCGCCGTGCCGGCCTCGTTTGAAGAGGCCATGGCCGAGCTCGCCCAACTGGTGACCCAAATGGAAGCGGGCCAGCTGCCGCTCGAAGCATCGGTCGCGGCCTACCAGCGCGGCTCCGAACTGGTCAAGTACTGTGCCGGCCAGCTCGACAGTGTCGAGTCGCAGGTGAAGGTGCTCGAAGGCGACATGCTGAAACCGTTTGCCGATGGCGAGGCGCTGCAATGACGGCGGTGGTCACGCCGGGCCTGACCTTTGGCGACTGGATGCAGGCCACCCAGGCCGGCGTGGAAAGCGCGCTCGAGCAGTTCTTGCCGGCATCGGATGTGATACCGCACAAGCTGCACGCGGCGATGCGCTATGCCCTGCTCGGTGGCGGCAAGCGCGTGCGCCCGTTGCTGGTGATGGCCGCAGGCGAGCTGTTCGAGGCTGACGCCGCCGCCCTGGCGCGCGCCGCTTGCGCGCTGGAAATGATACATGTGTATTCGCTGGTGCATGACGACATGCCCTGCATGGACGACGACGCCTTGCGCCGTGGCAAGCCCACCGTGCATGTCGCCTACGATGAAGCGACCGCCCTGCTGGTCGGCGACGCGCTGCAGTCGCAGGCGTTCACCATCCTGGCCGAAGGCGCGGCAATTCCACCAGGACGGCAAATGGCGATGGTACGGCTGCTGGCGCAGGCGTCGGGTTCGTCCGGCATGTGCGGCGGCCAGGCGATCGATCTCGACAGCGTGGGCTTGTCCCTGAGCCTGCAGCAGCTGGAACAGATGCATCAGTTGAAGACGGGCGCCTTGCTGCGCGCGGCCGTGATACTGGGCGCGCTGGCCGGCAAGGATCTCGAACCCGCCGACATGGCGTCGCTCGACGCCTATGCCAAGGCGGTGGGGCTGGCGTTCCAGGTGGTCGACGACGTGCTCGACGCGACGGCCGATTCGGCCACCCTGGGCAAGACGGCAGGCAAGGATGCGGCGGCCAACAAGCCGACCTATGTATCGATACTGGGGCTGGAGCCGTCCAAGGCCCTGGCGGAACAATTGCGGTGCGACGCCCATGCGGCGCTGGCGCCATTCGGGGACAAGGCACGCCGCCTGCGCGAGCTGGCAGACCTGGTCGTGCAGCGGAAGGCTTAAATGAAACTGTTAGAAACCATCAATGAACCGGCGCAAGTGCGCCAGCTGTCCCGTTCGCAACTGGTGCCGCTGGCACAGGAACTGCGCAGCTTCCTGCTCGACTCGGTGTCGAAAACCGGCGGCCACCTGTCGTCCAACCTCGGTACGGTCGAGCTGACCGTCGCGCTGCACTATGTGTTCAACACGCCGCACGACCGCATCGTGTGGGACGTCGGCCACCAGACCTATACCCACAAGATCCTGACGGGCCGGCGCGAGCGCATGCACACCCTGCGCCAGAAGGATGGTATTTCGGGTTTCCCGAAACGCGACGAAAGCGAATACGACACCTTCGGCACGGCCCACTCGTCGACCTCGATTTCGGCCGCGCTGGGCATGGCGCAGGCGGCCAAGATCAAGGGCGACCCGTTGCATGCGATCGCCGTGATCGGCGACGGCTCGATGACGGCCGGCATGGCCTTCGAGGCGATGAACAATGCGGGGGTGCAGGAAGACGTCAACCTGCTGGTAATTTTGAACGACAACGACATGTCGATCTCGCCGCCGGTCGGCGCGCTGAACCGCCACCTGGCGCGATTGATGTCGGGCCAGTTCTATGCGGCCGCCAAGAACGTCGGCAAGTCGGTGTTGCCCGGTCCGGTGCTGGAACTGGCGAAACGCTTTGAAGAACACGCCAAGGGCATGGTGGTGCCGGCCACCATGTTCGAGGAATTCGGTTTCAATTACATTGGCCCCATCGATGGCCACGACCTCGATTCGCTGATCCCGACCTTGCAGAACATCAAGCAACTAAAGGGGCCGCAATTTCTGCACGTGGTGACGAAAAAAGGCCAGGGCTACAAGCTGGCCGAAGCCGAACCGATCCTGTACCACGGCACCGGCAAGTTCAATCCGCTCGAAGGCATCAAGCCGGCCACGGCGCCGGGCAAGATGACTTACACGGAAGTGTTCGGCAACTGGCTGTGCGACATGGCTGCGCACGACAAGCGCCTGGTGGGCATCACACCGGCCATGCGGGAAGGCTCGGGCATGGTCAAATTCGAACAGCAGTATCCGAACCGTTATTTCGACGTCGGCATCGCCGAGCAGCATTCGGTGACGTTTGCCGGTGGCCTCGCCTGCGAAGGCCTGAAACCCGTGGTGGCGATCTATTCCACTTTTTTGCAGCGCGCCTATGACCAGCTGATCCACGACGTGGCGCTGCAAAACCTCGACGTGACGTTTGCGCTGGACCGCGCCGGCCTGGTCGGCGCCGATGGCGCCACCCACGCCGGCAACTATGACATGGCGTTTTTGCGCTGCATCCCGAACATGGTCATCATGGCCGCCTCGGACGAAAACGAATGCCGCCAGATGCTCACCACCGGCTATTACTATCCGGGCCCGGCGGCAATACGCTATCCGCGCGGCGCCGGCGCCGGCGCCGCCATCGTGGCGGAACTGGCCAGCCTTGAAATCGGCAAGGGCGAGCTCAAACGCGAAGGCAAGAAGATCGCCATCCTGGCGTTTGGTTCGATGGTGGCGCCGAGTGTGGCCGCCGGCGACCAGCTCGATGCCACGGTGGCCAATATGCGCTTCGTCAAGCCGCTCGACGTGGCGCTGGTGAAACAGCTGGCGGCGGACCACGACTATCTGGTCACGGTGGAAGAGGGCTGCATCATGGGCGGCGCCGGTTCGGCCGTGGCCGAGGCACTGGCCGCCGAGGGCATCGTCAAGCCGATCCTGATGCTGGGCCTGCCGGACCAGTTCATCGACCATGGCGATCCGGTGCAGTTGCTCAAAGGCGTGGGCCTGGATGGCTTTGGTATCGCCGCGTCGATACGCCAGCGTTTTCCGCGCGACGCGAGCGAGCCGCGCTTGAGCGTGGTGTAAAGATGCGTAGGTCGGATTAGCGCTTCGCGCGTAATCCGACAACCATGTTGGCACTGATCGTGGTGTTGTCGGATTACGGCCCGAAGGGCCTAATCCGACCTACGGGCCGTGGAGGCCCTGACCACCAGCTCGGGCGCCGGCGCGATGCGCATGGGCGCCACCGACTGCGGCTCGGCGATCAGTTCCAGCAGCAGCGCCACCGACATGGCGGCCGCCTGCGCGGTCGGCACCGCCACCGTCGTCAATGCAGGACGGGCCTGGTGCGCGCCCTGGATGTCGGTCAGGCCGATCACCGACAACTGCTGCGGCACCTTGATGCCGAGGTCGGCCGCCGCATGCATCAGGCCCAGCGCCGGCAAGTCATTGGTGGCGAAGACGGCCGTGATCGACGGCGCGGCGGCCAGCATGGCGGCGCCGCCCTGCAAGCCCCCTTCGACCGAATCGTGTACCATCATCCTGTGTACCACGGCGTCGCCATGGCCCAGCTCCAGCAGCGCATCGTTGAAGCCGCGCTCGCGCTCGGCGTGCACGCCGCAGACGCCGCCGCCGACCATCACACCGATCTTGCGGTGGCCCAGCGCGATCAGATAGCGCGCCGCCAGCGCGCCGGCCAGGTGGAAATCGACGGCGACGCAGGGCAGGGCCGGCGGCTGGTGCGGTTTTTCCCACATGCCCAGCACCACGGTGGCGCCGCGCCGCGCGGTCGCCTGCAAGTCCTCGATGCAGATATTGGCGTTCATCACCAGCACGCCGTCGGACAAGGTGCCGGCGATCTGGTCGAGATAGGCGCGGCCGATATCGGGATCGTCGTTGGTGTTGCAGACGATCAGGAAGCGGCCATGCTGGCGCGCCGCCTGTTCGGCCGCCAGCGCGAATTCGGGATAAAACGGGTTGGCGATGCTCGACACCATCAGCGCCAGGGTGGGGGCGCGGCCTTCGGCCAGCGCGCGCGCCGTCAGGTGGGGCCGGTAGCCGAGCGCTTCGACAGCGGCCAGCACGCGCGCGCGCGTGTCGGCGCCGACCTTGCCGCGCTGGCGCAGCACGTTCGAGACGGTGGCGGACGTGACGCCGGCGCGCTGGGCGACTTGGGACAGGGTGGTCATGGGAGCGGGATCGGTTGCATGCGTGCATTCAACAGGGTTCGGCGCCCTCTGTCAATGTGCGCTCGCCGGAGGGCGCGAACGCCGCGCTCATGTTGCGGTGCATCATCGGATTCGATTGCTTCATAAAAAAACTTTTGGTATATTCGGTTCAAACGAGCGCATTCGAAACCATAATAATAAAAAAAACACGCAAAAGAGCGTGCCTGGCCAGCCGGGCACTTTTTTTAAGGCGAACTGGTTAAGCGCTTAACCTACTGGAGACTAGGCATGGCAAGCATTACCCTCAATGGCGTGCAGAAGTCGTATGGCAACGGCGCCGCGGTGATCCGCAACGTCGACCTCGACATCGGCGAACATGAATTCTGCGTCTTTCTCGGCCCCTCGGGCTGCGGCAAGTCGACCCTCTTGCGCATGATTGCCGGCCTGGAAGATCTGTCGGGCGGCGAACTGCGCATCTCCGGCGAACTGATGAACGATGTGCCACCGGCCGAGCGCGGCGTGGCGATGGTGTTCCAGAGCTATGCGCTGTTCCCGCACATGTCGGTGTACGACAATATCGGCTTCGGCCTGAAGCTGGCCAAGACGCCGAAAGATGAACTCGACCGGCGCGTGCGCGAAGCGGCGCGCGTGTTGCAGCTCGAAGAACTGCTGGAACGCAAACCGAAGCAATTGTCCGGCGGCCAGCGCCAGCGCGTGGCGATCGGCCGCGCCATCGTGCGCCGCCCCGGCGTGTTCCTGTTCGACGAACCGCTGTCCAACCTCGACGCCACCCTGCGCGGCCAGACCCGTATCGAAATCGCCCGCCTGCACAAGCAGTTCGTCGACGCCAGCGTGGTCTATGTGACGCACGACCAGGTCGAAGCGATGACCCTGGCCGACAAGATCGTGCTGCTGCGCGCCGGCCCTGACGTGCAGCGCCTGGGCAGCATCGCCCAGGTCGGCTCGCCGCTGGAGCTGTACCACCGCCCGAACAGCCGTTTCGTGGCTGGCTTTATCGGCTCGCCGCAAATGAATTTCCTGCCGGCCAAGGTGGTCGCGGGCGACAGCGATGCTGTGCGCGTCACGCTCGACCACACCGGTGAAACCATCAGCATCGAGGCCGATGGCCGCGCCTTGCGCGCAGGCCAGAACGTCTGCGTCGGCGTGCGCCCGGAGCACCTGCTGCTGGCGCCGCAAGAGAGCAATAGCATCGTGCGCCGCGTGATGCTCGTCGAGCGCCTCGGCGAACAGACCTATCTGCATTTCGAGCAGGCCGGCGGCGATCCGTTGCTGGCCAAGGCGCCCGGCAATGTGGCCACCGAGGCCGGCGCCGAGCTGACCCTGGGCATGCTGGCGCGCCACTGCCATTTGTTTACCGACGATGGCAACGCCGTCGCGGCACCGTTCAATCCGCAACATCTTGCACAGGAGTAAAGTCATGCGTTTAGGAGTCTGTTACTACCCGGAACATTGGCCGGAATCGATGTGGGAAGATGATGCGCGCCGCATGAAGGCGATGGGCATCGCCCAGGTCCGCATCGGCGAATTTGCCTGGAGCCGCATCGAACCGGAAGCAGGCAAGCTGCAGTGGGACTGGCTCGACCGCGCGATCGGCGTGCTGGGCGCGGCCGGCCTGGAAGTGGTGATGTCGACGCCGACGGCCACGCCGCCGAAGTGGCTGATCGACCTGCATCCCGATATCCTGCCGGTCGGTGCCGACGGCCGCGCGCGCGCCTTCGGTTCGCGCCGCCATTACGATTTTTCCTCGAACGCCTATTTCGAAGCCTCGCACCGCATCGTCACCCTGCTTGCCGAGCGCTATGGCAACCATCCGGCCGTCAGCGCCTGGCAGACCGACAATGAATATGGCTGCCACCAGACCGTGGTCAGCTATTCGCCCGACGCCGTGGCGCGGTTCCGCGACTGGCTGCGCGCACGCTACACCAGCATCGCCGCGCTGAACGCAGCCTGGGGCACGGTGTTCTGGAGCATGGAATACACGAGCTTTGACCAGATTGACGCACCGGTCGGCACCGTCACCGAAGCCCATCCGTCGCACCGCATGGACTACCGCCGTTTTGCGTCGAGCGAAGTGGCGCGCTACAACCGCATGCAGGTCGAGATCCTGCGCCGCCATGCGCCTGGCCGCGTGATGGTGCACAACTTCATGCAGAACTTTTTTGAATTCGACCATTATCCGGTCGCGCTTGATCTCGACGCGGCCACCTGGGACAGTTATCCGCTCGGCGCGCTGGAAGAATTCTGGTTTTCGCCTGAACTGAAGTCGCGCTGGCTGCGCACCGGTCATCCCGATTTTGCCTCGTTCAACCACGACCTGTACCGTGGCATGTCGAAGCAGCCGTTCTGGGTCATGGAACAGCAGCCCGGTCCCGTCAACTGGGCCAAGTGGAATCCGGCGCCATTGCCGGGCATGGTGCGCCTGTGGAGCTGGGAAGCGTTTGCCCACGGCGCCGGCTGCGTGTCGTATTTCCGCTGGCGCCAGTGCCCGTTTGGCCAGGAGCAGTTGCATGCGGGCCTGAACACGCCCGACAACCTGCTCGATATCGGCGGCGCCGAAGCGATGCAGGTGTCGCAGGAACTGCAACTGATTGCCAATCAGAATGCCAAGGTGGCGACCAGGGTCGCGCTGGTGTTCGACTATGAAGCCAAGTGGCTGTTCGAAGTCCATCCGCAAGCCCAGGACTTCCAGTACGGTCCGCTGGTATTCGAATACTATTCAGCCTTGCGTTCGCTCGGTTTCGACGTCGACGTGATTCCAACGTCAAGCAACTTCGACGGCTACAGCCTGATCGTCGTGCCGCCGCTGCCGGTGTTGCCGGACGACTTGCCGCAGCGCTTGCGGGACAGCGGCGCCCATGTGGTGTTTGCGCCGCGCAGCGGTTCGAAAACGGTGGACCTGTGCATACCCGCCAACCTGGGACCGGGCCCGCTGGCGCAGCAGTTGCCGATGCGCGTGTGGCGCGTCGACGCCATGCGTCCGACCACGCGGGTAGCGGTGCAGTGGGGATCGCAGCAAGGCGAAGCGCGCATCTGGCGCGATCTGATCGAGGTGTCGGGCGGCACCGAAGTGGTGGCCACCTTTGACGACGGCCATCCGGCCATCGTGCGCCACCAGCGCCTGCATTACCTGGCGGCCATCTTTGACGAGCCGCTGCTGCGCGCCTACCTGGCGGCGGTGGCCCAGGAAGCGGGCTTGCCGGTCGCGCACCTGGACGATGGCACCCGCATCAGCCGCCGCGGCGACCTGACGTACGTGTTCAATTATGGCGATGCGCCGCTTGATGCGCCGCATCCTGAGGGCGCGAAGTTTGTGATCGGCAGCGCGCAAGTGCCACCGCAAGGCGTGTCGGTATTTCAAGTAGGACCCGTTTGAATAGCGAACGCAGATTCGCACCGTGAAGTTTTTCCGTGATCAACACCAAGGAGACAAGATGAAACGCATCATGCAAGCAGGACTGTTATCGGCCGCCATGCTGGCCGCCACCGCCAGCGTATCGGTACAAGCCGGTACCCTGGCCGTCAATATCGCCTTCAAGGGCGCCAGCCAGCGCACCGTGTGGCAGTCCACGCTCGACGAATTCAAGAAAGCCAACCCGGACGTGGAGCTGAAGGTCGCTTTCGTCGACGAAGAGGCGTACAAGATCCAGCTGCCGAACTGGCTGTCGAGCCAGGCGCCCGACATCGTCACCTGGCACAATGGCGAGCGCATGGCCTATTACGCCAGCCGCGGCCTGTTCGAAGATCTGAGCGGCGACTGGGCCAAGAACAACTGGAACGACACCTACGCATCGAGCAAGGAAGCGTCGTCGTACAAGGGCAAGCAGTACGCCATGCCGACCGTCTACTACTCGTGGGGCATGTTCTACCGCAAGGACCTGTTTACGAAAGCGGGCATCGCCGGCGAGCCGAAGACCTGGGCCGAGTTCATGGACGCGAACAAGAAGCTCAAGGCGGCCGGCATCAGCCCGATCGCCGTCGGCGGCCGCGACGCCTGGACCCTGGCCGGCTGGTTCGACTACCTCGACCTGCGCATCAACGGCTATGCCTTCCACCAGCAGTTGATGAACGGCGAAATCGCCTACACCGACCCGCGCGTGAAAAAGGTCTACACCACCTGGAAGACCTTGCTCGACAATAAATACTTCATCGACAATCCGCTGTCCTACGACCTCGATGCGGCGCAGCCGTTCGTGTTCCAGGGCAAGGCTGCCATGATGCTGATGGGCACCTTTATCGCCAAGGGCTTCCCGCCGAAGCAGGCTGCGGTGATGGGCTACTTCCAGTTCCCGAGCATGGACCCGGCCATTGTTGGCGCCGAAGAAGGCCCGATCGAGTCGCTGCATATTCCGAGCCGCGCCAAGAACAAGGTCGACGCGCGCCGCTTCCTGGCCTTTGTCGGCACGCCGGCCATCAGCGCCAAGCTGGCCGAAGGCCTGGGCTCCCTGCCGGCCAACAGCAAGTCGGCGCCGCCAGAGGAACCGATCTCGCGTATTGGCTTTGATATTTTGTCCAATACCAAGGGCGGCATCGCGCAGTTCTATGACCGCGACATGACCAAGGAAATGGCCGACGAAGGCATGAAGGGCATGCAGAAGTTCATCAACGATCCGAACGCGCTGGACGAGATCCTGGCGCAGCTCGAGCGTACGCGCAAGCGCATCTACAAAAAATCGTGATGACCAGGCCAGGCTGACGACATGCATACTTCTACTTTCGGCGCCAGCGCCACCAAGCCACAGGCGCCGCGCCGGCCTGTACGCTGGTGGTCCGCGCCCGCATTCAAACGGCATCGCGCCGCCGCGCTGTTCCTGGCGCCGGCCTGCCTGCTGGTCGGGCTGTACGTGGTCTATCCGATCCTGTACACCATCTACCTGAGCTTTTTCGAGTGGGATGGCCTGGCGCAGAAGACGTTTGTCGGCCTGGCCAACTACAAGGAACTGTTCCATACCGACACGTTCTTTACCGCTCTAAAAAACAACTTCCTGTGGCTGGTGCTGTTCCTGCTGGCGCCGCCCGCCGGCCTGGCCGTGGCGCTGTACCTGAACCAGCAGGTGCGCGGCATCCGCCTGGTCAAGTCGCTGTTCTTCGCCCCCTTCGTCCTGTCGGGCGTGGTGGTGGGCCTGATCTTCAGCTGGTTCTATGACCCGACTTTTGGCCTGCTGGCGCTGATTCTCGGCCATGGCGTGCCGGTGCTGGGCGACCCGCGCTATGTGACCTACGGCATCATCTTTGCCGCGCTGTGGCCGCAGACGGCGTACTGCATGATTCTGTTCCTGACGGGTCTGACCTCGATCAACTCGGAGCAGGTGGAAGCGGCGCGCATGGAAGGCGCCAAGGGCTGGAAGATGCTGATCCACGTGATCCTGCCGCAATTGCGTCCGAGCACCTTCATGGCCGTGGTGGTGACCATTATCGGCGCGCTGCGCAGCTTCGACCTGATTTCCGTGATGAGCGGCGGCGGGCCGTTCGAAAGCTCGACCGTGCTGGCCTATTACTCGTATGACCAGGCCATCAAGTATTACCGCCAGGGCTATTCGGCCGCCGTCGCCGTGGTGCTGTTCGCAATGATGCTGGTGTATATCGTCTATCACCTCAAGCGCATGCTGCGCACAGAACAATAAGGACCGCCATGTATCCGATGCCTGTCGATAAATGGAAGCCGTGGAACCGGCGCCTGTACAAAATGTCGCTGCCGCTGGCGCTGGTGATCTGGCTGCTGCCGATGATCGCGGTGCTGGTGACTTCCCTGCGCTCGACCGAAGAACTGATGGAAGGCAATTACTGGGGCTGGCCGCGCGACCTGTCGCTGTGGGCCAACTACCACGAGGCGCTGACGGCCTCGCCGATGCTGCATTACTTCTGGAACAGTGTGCTGATCACGGTGCCATCGGTGATCGGTTCGATCGCGCTGGCGGCGATGGCCGGTTTTGCCCTGTCGACCTACAAGTTCAAGGGCAACACCTTTTTGTTCGCCACCTTTGTGGCCTGCAACTTCGTGCCGGTGCAAATTTTGATGATCCCGGTGCGCAATATGTCGCTGGACTTTGGCGTGTTCAATACGGTGCAGGGCCTGGTGCTGTTCCATGTGGCGTTCCAGACCGGGTTTTGCACCTTGTTCCTGCGTAACTTCATCAAGCAGCTGCCGTTCGAGCTGATCGAGGCGGCGCGCATCGAAGGCGCCGGCGAATGGACGATTTTTACCAAGGTGATCCTGCCGCTGATCCGGCCGGCCCTGGCCGCGCTCGGCATCCTGGTGTTTACCTTTGTATGGAATGACTACTTCTGGGCCCTGTGCCTGACGCAGGGCGATACGGCCGCGCCGATCACGGTCGGCGTGGCGGGCCTGAAAGGGCAGTGGACCACGGCCTGGAATCTGGTCTCGGCCGGCTCCATCCTGGCGGCCCTGCCGTCGGTGCTGATGTTCTTCCTGATGCAGAAGCACTTTGTTGCAGGCCTCACGTTTGGCGCCACCAAGGGATAGCCCTAAGTAGTATCACGCTGCCGTCCCCGCTGCGCGCCCCTTACAATAGCTGCCAGACAACCAACTTGGCAGGGCAGGGGCGCGCAGTGAAATTGAAGCAACTTCATCGCCGGTGGACCGGCCGGGCAGGGCGCTGGGGCGCGGCCCTGCATGGCCTTGGCGACCGGCTGGCGCAGCGCCGTCCGCTGTGGATGGTCAGCCTGGCCGTCGACGAAACCAATCTCTCCGAAGGCTTGCGCGCCGCCAGCGCCGCCAGCGCCATGCTGGTGCTCGGCCTGCTGTTCGACCATCCCGATTTCTCCTGGGCCGCCATCGGCGCCTTCTGGACCTGCCTGGCCGACGCGGCCGGCACGCGCCGCATGCGTTTCGTCTCGATGGCCGGCTTTGGCCTGCTGTCGACCCTGGCCGGTGGCGTGGCGGCGCTGGCGGCCGGCCATGGCGTGGCCGCCGCCGCGCTGGCCGTGCTGCTGTTTTCCTGGGCCGGCGCGCTGGCGCGCATCTGGGGCGCGGCGGCGGCGCAAGTGGCGATCCTGGCCGCCACCGCCTGCGTGGTGATGGTGACCCATCCGCTGTACTCGCTGGCGCAGGCGCTGCCCTTCCTGGCGATTTATCTTTCCGGCTGCCTGTTTGCCACCGTGCTCAGCTTTACCGTCTGGCGCATCCATCCTTACGGCCCCAGCCGGCAGGCGATCCGCACCGCTTATCTGCGCCTGGCCGGCATCGCGCGCGACAATGCGCGCTACCTGGCGAAAGCCGGCGATCAGGCCGGCGGCGGCGCCCATGGCGCCAGCTACCGCTCGCAGGCGCGCGCCGCGCTGGAAGCGGCCAGGGTGGCGCTGGCCGCCGTGCCGCCGTCGCGCGCCGGTCACAGCGCGCCCTATGACAAGCTGCTGCTGGCCTTGAGCGACGCCGAGCGCATCTTTGCCTACCTGATCGCCGTGACGCACTCCTGCGAGCGCGAACGCCAGCGCTTGCGCCACGATCCGCGCGCGCGCCGCAGCCTGGCCGCGATGGCGCTGCTGCTGCGCCGCCTGGGCCTGGCCTTGCGGCGCCATCCGGAAACACCGCTGCTGCCACTGCAGCGCCGCCTGGCCGCCTGCGGCCGGCGCCTGGAAGCGGCGCTGGGCGCCTTGCTGCCGCTGCGCCTGAACGTGGCCTTCATGGAGCTCGACCTGCCGCGCACCGAGCGTTTGCCATGGCGGCTGGCGGCCGCGCAAGCGCTGGCCCAGGGCTGGCAGACCCTGGGCGTCAACGCCAGCCTGCAGTCGCTGGGCTGGCGCCATGCGGCGCGCGTGGCGCTGACCACCACCAGCGCCTTTTTGCTGGTCGAACTGCTGCGGATTCCCTTCGGCTACTGGGCCACCATGGCCACGCTATTGATATTGCAGCCGTCGGTGTCGACCACCTGGCCGCGCGGCATCGAGCGCGTGGCCGGCAGCATTGCCGGCGCGCTGCTGGCGGTACTGATCGGCCTGGTGATCCACACGCCGCTGGCGATATCGCTGGTGGTGTTTCCGATGATTGTGGCCACCATGGCGCTGCGCCGCGTCAGCTACAGCCTGCACGTGATGTTCATGACGCCGGCCTTTGTGCTGGTGGCCGACTACGCCATGCCGGCCAGCGAGATGGCCTATGCCTTCAGCCGCCTGGGCAACAATGTGCTGGGCTGCGTGCTGGCCTTGCTGGCGACGTTTTTTTTGTGGCCCGACCGCGAGGCCGACGACCTGGAGCCGCGCCTGGCCGGCGCCGTCTCGGCCAACCTGAAATACCTGCTGGCGGTGCTGGCCGTCGGCGGCAAGTGGGATGCGTCGATCGCGCGCCAGCGGCGCGAGGCTGGCCTGGCCAGCAACAATGCCGAGCAGGTGCTGCAGCGCCTGCGCATCGAGCGCCGCCTCGATCGCAGCGCCGGCGTGGGCCTGGCGGCGCTGCGCACCTTGCCGTTATTGCGCCGCGTGGCCGGCAGCACGGCGCGCATCAGCCTCAGTCCCGATGCATTGCCCGCCACGCCGGTGCTGCAGCAGTGGATAGCCGCCGTCGGCAGCGAAATCGACGCCTTGCTGCGCGGCGACCCGCAGGTGCCGTCGCCCGGCGACTGTCTGGCCACGGACCTGAGCCCGCTGCAGGCCGACGCGGTGGCGCAGGTGCTGATGCTGCGCATCTTGCTGCGCCAGCAATTGGGCGTGCGGGGCGTGCTGGCCTGACTTGCGCCATAATCGACCGCATGATCCAGACCATGACAGGAAGCAGCATGAACATGAAAACCATCCAGGGCCTGCACCAGGCCTACCGCGACGATATTGCCGACCTGACCACGCGCCGGCCGGTGCCAGGGCCGCGCCTGCAGCAGGTCGATCCCTTCCTGTTTCTCAATCACCATGGCCCGCAGACCTATGCGCCGGGCAACGGCGGCTTGCCGTTCGGCCCGCATCCGCATCGCGGCTTCGAAACGGTCACGTTTATCCTCGAAGGCGAGCTGATGCATAGCGACAGCGCCGGCCATGACAGCATCATTCGCGCCGGCGGGGTGCAGTGGATGACGGCTGGCAGCGGCCTGGTGCATGCCGAGCTGTCGCCGCCCGCGTTCAAGCGCGATGGCGGGCCGCTGGAAATCTTGCAGCTGTGGCTGAATCTGCCGTCACGCCTGAAGATGACGGCGCCGCGCTACCAGGGCGTGCAGGACGAGTCCATCGTCAAGGTGGCCACGCCGGACGGCTTGTCGACCCTGCACCTGGTGTCGGGCCAGTACGAGGGCCACAGCGGACCGGTCGAGTCGCTGACCGGTGTGTTCATGTCATGGCTGGTGATGCGCCCCGGTGCGCGTTTCGTGCTCGATGGCTTGCGCGGCCGAAATGTGTTTTTGTACGTGGTGCAAGGCGCGCTGGCGCTGGCCGGCCAGGCGGCGCCGGCGTTTACCCTGGTCGAGCTCGATGCCGATGGGGATGCGGTGGAGTTTTTTGCACCCGACGGCGCGGTGGTGCTGTTCGGCCATGCGCAGCCGCTGGGCGAGCCGGTGGTGGCGCATGGCCCGTTCGTGATGAATACGCGCGAAGAAATCAACCAGGCGATCCGCGACTATCAGGCCGGCAAGTTCGAACCGAACAAAGCCTGATCAGTCGACCGGTTCTTCGGCGGGCCGGGCCTTGCGCGGCCGCCCGCCCAGCTTGCCGTTTTCGCGCGCGGCGGTCGATTTGGCGCTGCTGCGCGCCTGGCCGCCTTTCTTGCCGTTGCTGGATGCGACCCAGCGCTGCGAACCAAGGAAACCTTCGAGCAGGGCGGGCAGATACAGGTCGGCGTCGAGCAAGGGAAAATGGATGCCCAGGCCCGACGGGCTGATCTGTGTCTCGGCCAGGCTGGCCGGCGTGGCGTGGGCCAGCGCCTGCACAAAATCGGTGTCAGTGAACTCCATGGATTTCCTCCCATCGCCAGCATAGCTGGCCCAGCTCCGTCATCAAAGCCCCGGCCAGCCGGCCCAGGTATTTCTGCGAATAACCATAATTTTCGCGCAAGCAGGGTGGCCCGCAGGGGCAATCGAGCTCGAATACGGCCTCGCAGCCACTGCCGAGCACATGCACATGTGCCGGCCGGTGGTCATTCGAATAGATCACGACGCGATGGCCTGCATAAATGAATATGGCAGGCATAATAGCGTGAACCTAAACTGTTTGGGTTTATGGGGGCAGGATTTTTGCCATTTTTTGGCATCGGCGTTCATGCTACGCCTGCCGCGCCCGCCATTGCGCGCCGCGTGGAGCTTTGTTGAGGCTGCGCAGTGAGGGCGCTGTCAGCCGCGCGCGCGGTCGTGCCGCCACAGCACATCATCGCCGCCGGCAAAGCGGTTCAGCACGCGCGAGAGCACGAACAGCAGGTCCGACAGGCGGTTCACATACTGGCGCGGATGCTCGTGGATGGTTTCCTTGGCGGCCAGCGCGACGATGCTGCGCTCGGCGCGCCGGCACACGGTGCGGCACACATGGGCCAGCGAGGCGGCGCGCGAGCCGGCTGGCAAAATGAATTCGGCCAGCGCGGGCAGCTCGGCATTGTAGTTGGCCAGCAAGTCGTCGAGGCGCAGCACGTGTTCTTCCTTGATCAGCTGGTAGCCGGGGATGCACAGTTCGCCGCCGAGGTCGAACAGGTCGTGCTGGATGGCCACCAGTTCTTCGCGCAGGGCGTCGGGCATGGCTTCGCACAGCAATACACCCAGGTTGGAATTGAGTTCGTCGATGTCGCCCATGGCGTGCACGCGCGCGCTGTCCTTGCTGGTGCGGCTGCCGTCACCCAGGCCCGTGCTGCCATTGTCGCCCGTACGCGTGGCGATTTTAGAAAGTCGCTTGCCCATGTCTGTTCCTGTCGTGTGGAGAAGGGGGCAGCATACGACACTGCGCGCCTTCCTGGCGGAAACTTGGCCTCCGCTGCGACGAAAAACCGGCGCCGCCTGACGGTTTGTGCTTACAATCAGGGCAACGCCATGCCTGCCCGGACTGAACTCATGCACACTGCCGCCGCCGCAACAGCCGCTCCCGGATTTACCCTGACGCGCCAGCAGGCGGTCGTCGCCGCCCTGCACGCGGTATTGCCGCCGCGCTGCGTGCTGTCGGCGGCGGAAGACACGCGTCCCTACGAATGCGACGGCCTGGCCGCCTACCGACAGTTGCCGATGATCGTCACCCTGCCCGACACGGAAGACCAGGTGCTGGCCATCCTGCGCGTGTGCCGTGAAATGAACGTGCCCATCGTGCCGCGCGGCGCCGGCACCGGCCTGTCGGGCGGCGCCTTGCCGATCGCCGATGGCGTGGTGCTGTCGACGGCGCGCCTGAACCGCATCGTGCGCGTTGACGCCTATGCGCGCATCGCCGTGGTGCAGCCGGGCGTGCGCAACCTGGCCATCTCGGAAGCGGCGGCGCCACACGCGCTGTACTACGCGCCCGATCCTTCCTCGCAGATCGCCTGCAGCATCGGCGGCAATGTGGCGGAAAATTCGGGCGGCGTGCATTGCCTGAAATACGGCCTGACGGTGCACAATGTGCTGCGCGTGCGGGTGGCCACCTTGGACGGCGAGATCATCGAACTTGGCGGCGAAGCGCTCGATTCCCCGGGCCTCGATTTGCTGGCGGTGTTTATCGGCTCCGAAGGCATGCTTGGCATCGTCACCGAAGTGACGGTGAAACTGATACCCAGGCCGGCCACCGCGCGCGTCATCATGGCCTCGTTCGGCGATGTGGTCACGGGCGGCAATGCGGTGGCCAATGTGATCGCCGCCGGCATTATTCCGGCCGGCCTGGAAATGATGGACCAGACCTCCTCGCGCATGGTCGAGCCGTTCGTCAAAGCCGGCTACGATACTGACGCGGCCGCGATTTTGCTGTGCGAGGCCGATGGCACGCATGAAGAGGTGGCAGAGGAAATCGCGCGCATGACGGCGGTGCTGGAAGGGGCCGGCGCGATCGCGATTGCCGTGTCAAGCACGGAGGCCGAGCGCCTGAAATTCTGGTCCGGGCGCAAGAACGCGTTTCCGGCCGCCGGGCGCATCTCGCCCGATTACTACTGCATGGACGGCACCATCCCGCGCAAGAAACTGGCCGAAGTGTTAACCGGCATCGCCGCCATGGAAACCACGCATGGATTGCGCTGCGCCAATGTGTTCCATGCCGGCGACGGCAATCTGCACCCGCTGATCCTGTTCGACGCGAATCAGCCCGGCGAGTTCGCGCGCGCCGAAGCGTTCGGCGCCGATATCCTGGCCCTGTGCGTGGCCGTCGGCGGCACCATCACCGGGGAACACGGTGTGGGCATGGAAAAGATCAACTCCATGTGCGTGCAATTTACGCGCGCCGAACTCGACGCCTTTTTTGCCGTCAAGCGGGCCTTCGATCCGCATGGCCTGCTCAACCCCGACAAGGCGATTCCCACCCTGAACCGCTGCGCCGAATTTGGCAGGATGCATGTGACGGCCGGGCGGCTGCCATTTGCCAACCTGCCGCGTTTTTAGTCACACCGGAGACCTCTTTGCAAGCGATAGCGGAACAATTCAGGCAACGCATCATCAACGCCAGCGCGGCGGGCACGCCCTTGCGCCTGCGCGGCGGCGGCAGCAAGGACTGGTATGGCCAGCAACTGGCGGGCGAGGTGCTCGACACGCGGCCCTATGCCGGCATCATCGACTACGAGCCGACCGAACTGGTGATCACGGCGCGCTGCGGCACGCCGCTGGTGGAGATCGAAGCGGCGCTGGCCGCGCGCAACCAGATGCTGGCGTTCGAGCCGCCGCACTTTGGCCCGGGCGCCACAGTGGGCGGCACGGTCGCTTGCGCGCTGTCCGGGCCGCGCCGCGCCAGCGCCGGCGCCGTGCGCGACTTCGTGCTGGGCGCCGTGCTGATGGATGGCCACGGTGAACGCCTGGCCTTTGGCGGCCAGGTCATGAAAAACGTGGCCGGCTACGATGTGTCGCGCCTGCTGGCCGGCTCCCTCGGTACGCTGGGCCTGATCCTGGAAGTGTCGCTGAAAGTGCTGCCCTTGCCGCTGCGCGAGGCGAGCCTGCAATTTGAATGCGCCGAAATCGCCGCGCTGCGCATGCTCAATGAGTGGGGCGGCCAGCCCTTGCCAATTTCCGCCAGCTGCTGGCACGACGGCGTGCTGACGCTGCGCCTGTCGGGCGCCGAGGCGGCCGTGACGGCGGCGCAGCAGCGGCTGGGCGGCGCTGCGGTCGCGGCGCAGGAGGCGGCGATTTTCTGGAGCGCGCTGCGCGAGCAGACGCACGATTTTTTCAAGGGACCGGGCAGCTTGTGGCGGCTTTCGCTGCCGCCGCACGCCAGCGCCGTGATTTTGAAAGGCCGGCAATTGATCGAGTGGGGCGGCGCGCAGCGCTGGCTGAAAATCGATGGCGACGCCGACGCGGCCGGCGCGCAGCGCATCCGGCAGAGCGTGGCGGCGGCCGGTGGCCACGCCATCCTGTTTCGCGGCGGCGACAAGACGGCCGGCGTGTTCCAGCCGCTGGCGCCGGCGGTGGCGGCCATCCATGCACGCCTGGCGCGCAGTTTTGACCCGGCCGGCATTTTCAATCCGCACCGCATGTACTGAATCTATCGAACACTAATATCGAGACGCCATGCAAACCAATCTTGCCGACTTTATCAAGGGTACGCCGGCCGGCGACGAGGCCGAAGCCATTTTGCGCGCCTGCGTGCATTGCGGCTTTTGCACCGCCACCTGTCCCACTTATCAGCTGCTGGGCGACGAGCTCGACGGCCCGCGCGGACGCATCTACCTGATCAAGCAGGTGCTCGAAGGCGCGCCTGTCACGGCAAAAACACAGACCCACCTGGACCGCTGCCTGACCTGCCGCAACTGCGAGTCGACCTGTCCATCGGGCGTGAAATACGGGCGCCTGGTCGATATCGGCCGCCATGTCGTCGATCAGCGCGTGCAGCGCCCCTTGCGCGAACGCGCCTTGCGCTTTGCCCTGAAGGAGGCGCTGCCGCGCCGCTGGCTGTTTACGCCCGTCTACAAGGCGGGCCAGGCGCTGCGCCCGCTGCTGTCAAAAGGCTTGCAGGACAAATTGCGGCCCGCAGCCAAGCCGGGCCATTGGCCTTCGCGTCCGCACGCGCGCACCATGCTGGTGCTGGACGGCTGCGTACAGCCGGCCATGGCGCCGAATATCAACGCGGCCACCGCGCGCGTGCTCGACGCCCTCGGCGTGCAGCTGATCAATGTGGCAAAGGCTGGCTGCTGCGGCGCGCTGCGCCATCACATGAACGAGCAGGAAGCGGCGCTGGACGACATGCGCCGCAATATCGACGCCTGGTGGCCTTACGTGGAAACGATTGAGGCGATCGTCATGACGGCCTCGGGCTGTGGCGCCACGGTCAAGGAATACGGCCATTTGCTGGCCCACGATGCGCGCTACGCGGCCAAGGCGCAGCGCATTGCGCAGCTGGCGCGCGACCTGTGCGAAGTCTTGCCGCAATTCGAGACGGAACTGGCGGCGCTGGTGCAGGGGCGCATCACGGAAAGAGTGGTGTACCACCCGCCGTGCACCTTGCAGCATGGCCAGCAGATACGGGGGCGGGTGGAGCAGGTGCTGCGCGCCGTCGGCGTCGACGTGCGCCTGTGCGCCGACAGCCATCTGTGCTGCGGCTCTGCCGGCACTTATTCGATCCTGCAGCCGGCGCTGTCGCAGCAGCTGCGCGACAACAAGGTGGCCGAACTGGAAGCATGCGCGCCGGACGTGATCGTGTCGGCCAATATCGGCTGCCTCAGCCAGCTGCAGTCGGGTACCGAGGTGCCGGTGCGGCACTGGATCGAATTGATCGATGCGGCGCTGACATAGCCAAAAATTAAATCTGGTCTTCCGCGTAGCTGGCGGCGCGCCACTGCTTTGGCGCGACGAAATTGTCCGCCCAGCCCTGTACCAAGTCGGCCGGCATCGGGCGGGCGATGACGTAACCTTGCGCCAGGTCGCAGCCCAGCTCGATCAGGCGTTCGCCGTGGGCGATGCTTTCCACGCCTTCGGCGATCACCGTCAGCCGGAACGAGCGGGCCAGGCCGATCACGGCGCGCACCAGGTGCAGGTCGTCGCGGTCGTTGAGCATATTGTGGACAAAACTCTGGTCGATCTTGATGATGTCGGCCGGCAGGCGCTTCAGGTAGGACATCGAGGAATAGCCGGTGCCGAAATCATCGAGCGCGAACGTGATGCCCAGCGCCTGGCAGGCGCGGATAATGCGCCGCACATGTTCGACGTCGTGCAGCGCCGATGATTCGAGGATCTCGATTTCCAGCATGCTGGCGCGTACGCCGGGAAATTCGCCGAGGATGGTTTTCAGGCGCAGCACGAAATCGGGCTGCTGGAAATGGCGCGCCGCGATATTGACGCTGACCACCCATTGCCGGCCGGCCGCGCTCCAGCGCTGCATCTGCCACAGGGCCTGGCGCAGCACCCATTCGCCGATGTCGATGATCAGGTCGGTTTGCTCGACCAGCGGCAGGAACTGCGCCGGCGACAGCAGGCCGCGCTGTCCGTGCTGCCAGCGCAGCAGCGCTTCCATGCCGACCACCGCGCCGGTGCGCATATTCACCTTGGGCTGGTAGTGCAGGCGCAGCTCGCCGTTGACCAGCGCATGGCGCACTTCGGTGCGCTGGTTGTGGTGGGTGCGCACTTCCTCGTCGAGATGGCTGTCGAAAAAATGATACTGGTTGCGCCCCGTCAGCTTGGCCTGGTAGACGGCGTGGTCGGCGTGGCGCAGCAGGCTTTCCGCGTTCAGTTCCTTGCCGGCATACACGGCGATACCGGCGCTGGCCGTCAGGTGCACGGCTTGCTGGTCGCACTGGTAGGGCAGGCTCAGTTCGCGCATCAGCTGCTGCAATTGCTGCTCGATGCCCTCCTGGCTGGCCTGGCCGCACAGCAGCAGCACGAATTCGTCGCCACCCAGGCGCGCCGCGTAATGGACCTGGCCGGTAAATTGGTGCAGGCGGCCGGCCACCTGCTTGAGCAGGTCGTCGCCGGCGTCGGCGCCATGGCGGTCATTGATGGCCTGGAAGTGGTCCAGATCGAACAGGCATACGGCCATCAGGCGCTGGCGTTCGCGCGCCAGGAACAGTTCCTGCTCGAAGCGGGCCGCCAGTGCGGCGCGGTTGGGCAGGCCGGTCAGCACATCATGGTAGTTTTGCCAGGACATTTTTTGCAGCGCCTGCTGCATGTGCACGGTTTCCGTCAGTTGCAGTCCCAGCTGCTGCCGGCTGGCCTGCAGGGAATGGAGCATTGCGCCGACATCGCCCACCATGCCATTGAAGGCGCGCGAGAGGTGTTGCGCTTCCGGCGTGGCGCCGGGCGCCATGCGCACCGTGAAGTCGCCGCCGCGCAGGCGCTCGATCGCCTGCGCCAGCCGCGCCAGCAGCCTGCGGTGGGACGCCAACAGCAAGCCCAGCAGCACAAGGATGACGATGATGTTGAAGGCGCTCAGCAGCGCTTGCTGGCGCACCGCCTGCCATACCTGCAGCAGCGGCAGCCCGGGCCCGTACTGTACTTCCAGCACGCCATCGCCGCCGCCGGGCAGTGACACCTGCAGGCGGTTGTGGATGGGTTTCATGCCCGCCAGCCGGACAAACCAGGACGGCACTTGCGCGCCCGCCCCATCCCGCGCTCTGTCGGCCTGCACCTCGATGCGGCCGTTGCCGCCATGCCAGCTGATGGTGGCCAGGTTGCGGTTCAGCGGCAGGGCGCTGCGCAATACCTGCCGCACGCTGGCGCCATCGCTGCGCACCGACAGCGGCAGCACGGTGTTGGCCAGGTAGAGATTGAGCTGGCGCGCTTCGCTGCGGTAGCGCGCGTCGGCTTGCGCCGCCTGCGTCGTCAGCAAGGTATGGTAGCGCACGGCGGACACGCCCAGTATCAGCAAGACGATGGGCAGAAACCAGCGGGAATACGTCCCCATCCGCAGCCATGACGATAAAATGTTCCCGAAGACTGGCATCGTTCCGTATCGATATCCGTGAATAATTTAGCAAACATTATCACCGAATAGTGCTACCAGGAACATGTATTCCGACACCGGGCTTAAAAAAATTAACTATAAGAAATTTACATAACGATTGTTTAAAATAACTGTAAATTTCCTGCTGTCTTGGCTTCACAGCAGACCAAGGGCACTGGCGCCGATGCTGCCGTCGCCGGCGCTGCGCGCATGGGCCGCCTTGCTGTTGAATTTGATGGACAGCCGCAAGTCATTGACGGAATCGGCATTGCGCAAGGCGTCTTCATAGCTGATCTGCTCTGCTTCATGCAGGTCGAACAGAGCCTGGTCGAACGTCTGCATGCCCAGCTCGCGCGACTTTTTCATCAGCTCCTTGATCTCATGGACTTGTCCCTTGAAGATCAGGTCGCTCATCAGCGGCGAATTGAGCAAAATTTCCATCGCCACCTTGCGTCCGGCGCCATCCTTGCGCGGGATCAGGCGCTGCGAAATCATGCCTTTCAGGTTCAGCGACAAATCCATCAGCAGCTGCTGGCGCCGCTCTTCGGGGAAGAAATTGATGATGCGGTCGAGCGCCTGGTTGGCGTTGTTGGCGTGCAGGGTGGCCAGGCACAGATGGCCTGTTTCGGCAAACGCGATCGCATGGTCCATGGTTTCGCGGTCGCGGATTTCGCCGATCTGGATCACGTCGGGCGCCTGGCGCAAGGTGTTCTTCAGGGCCGTGCCCCAGTCTTCCGTATCGACCCCCACCTCGCGCTGGGTGACGATGCAGTTGCCGTGCGGATGGATGAATTCCACCGGATCTTCGATGGTGATGATATGGCCGTGGCTGTTGGCGTTGCGGTGGCCCACCATCGCCGCCAGCGTGGTCGACTTGCCGCAGCCGGTAGCGCCCACCATGATCACCAGACCGCGTTTGCTCATCACCACCTCCTGCAAGATGGCAGGCAGGCCCAGCCTGGCCAGCTCGGGTATGGCAGTATTGATCGTGCGCAGCACCATGCCCGCCTGGCCCAGCTGCACGAAGGCCGAGACGCGAAAGCGCCCCAGGCCCTCGGGGCTGATGGCGAAATTCGCTTCGTTGCTCGCTTCAAAACTGTGTGCCTGCTTGTCGTTCATCAGTGCGCGCACATAGCCCGCTGCCAGCGCCGCGTCGAGCGGCGTGGAGGACAGCGGCGTCAGCTTGCCGTCGAGCTTGATGGCTGGCGGAAAACCGGCCGTGATGAACAGGTCCGAGCCGCCGCGTTCGCGCATCTGCGCCAGCAGCGCGTGGATGGCGCCGGTATTGTCGCTCATGGTCATGGCTTAGCCCGGGAAGTTTTCAGGCGACTTGGCGGCCGAACGCGCCGTCTCGGCCGAAATCGCGCCGCGCCGCACCAGGTCCGTCAGGCATTGATCCAAGGTTTGCATGCCGACATTGCTGCCGGTCTGGATCGCCGAATACATTTGCGCCACTTTCGCTTCGCGGATCAGGTTGCGGATGGCCGGCGTGGTCAGCATGATTTCATGGGCCGCCACGCGCGTGCTGCCGTCCTTGGTTTTCAGCAGGTTTTGCGCGATCACCGCCTGCAGCGATTCGGACAGCATGGTGCGCACCATTTCCTTTTCCTCGGCCGGGAACACGTCGATGATGCGGTCGATGGTTTTCGCCGCCGACGAGGTGTGCAGGGTGCCGAACACCAGGTGGCCCGTCTCGGCCGCCGTCAGCGCCAGGCGGATGGTTTCCAGGTCGCGCAATTCGCCGACCAGGATCACGTCCGGATCTTCGCGCAGGGCAGAGCGCAGCGCATTGCTGAACGAATGCGTGTGCTGGCCCACCTCGCGCTGGTTGATCAGGCATTTCTTGGGTTCGTGCACGAACTCGATCGGGTCTTCAATGGTCAGGATATGGTGGTTCAGCCGCTCGTTGACATGGTTGACCATCGCCGCCAGGGTGGTCGACTTGCCGGACCCGGTCGGCCCGGTCACCAGCACCAGGCCGCGCGGGCGCATCGCCAGTTCGCCGAAGATGCGCGGCGCGTTCAGCTCTTCCAGGGTCAGCACTTTCGACGGAATCGTGCGCAGCACGGCCGAGGCGCCGCGTTCCTGGTTGTAGGCGTTGACCCTGAAACGCGCCAGGCCCGGGATTTCAAACGAAAAATCGCATTCGAGCGCCTCTTCATAGGCCTTGCGCTGGCTGTCGTTCATGATGTCATAGATCATGGCGTGCACTTCCTTGTGCTCGAGCGCCGCCACGTTCAGGCGGCGCACGTCGCCATTGACCCGTATCATCGGCGGCAGGCCGGCGGACAGGTGCAAGTCGGAAGCCTTGTTCTTGACGGAGAATGCGAGTAGTTCGGAGATGTCCATTTATAATCCATGTGCCTGCAATAAAGGGCGCCGCGCCTGCAGCGGCTGCGCCCGCCCACTAGAAAATGATTATGTCCACAATCGAAGAGAAACTGCAAGCCGTGCGGCGCAGTATTGCGCAAGCGGCGACAGAAGCGCAGCGCCCGCCCGAGTCCGTCACCCTGCTGGCCGTCTCGAAGACCTTTGGCGCGGATGCGGTGCTGGCAGCGGCCGCTGCCGGGCAAACCGCGTTTGGCGAAAATTATCTGCAGGAAGCGATCGACAAGATCGCCGCCGTCAGGCTGGCGCTGCCTCAAACGGTGCTGGCATGGCATTTTATCGGCCCGATCCAGAGCAACAAGACGCGGCCGATCGCCGAGCATTTCGACTGGGTGCATACGGTCGAGCGCGAAAAAATCGCCGCGCGCCTGTCCGAGCAGCGCCCGGACGGCATGGCTGACCTGAACATCTGCCTGCAGGTCAATATCAGCGGCGAAGCGAGCAAGAGCGGCGTGTCGCCTTCCGACTTGCCGGCGCTGGCGCGCGCGGTGGCGCAACTGCCGAAGTTACGCCTGCGCGGCCTGATGGCCATCCCCGAACCGCAAACCGATCCCGTGCTGCAGCGCGCCGCGTTCGCGCAGCTGCGCGTGCTGTATGAACAGCTGCGCGCCGACGGCTTGCCGCTCGATACCCTGTCGATGGGCATGTCGGCCGACTTGCAGGCGGCCGTGCTGGAAGGCGCGACCATCGTGCGCGTCGGCAGCGCGATCTTCGGCGCCCGCGATTATTCCTGAACCCCTTTGAAAGAGCATTGATGATGGCAGAACTGAAGATAGCATTTGTCGGCGGCGGCAATATGGCGGCGGCCCTGATCGCCGGACTGGCCGGCAAACTGACGGCGGGCGCGAACATCCATGTGATCGACCCGCATGCGCCGGCGCTGGAAAAACTGCAGGCACAATTTGGCGTGACCACGGCGTCCGCCGCCGATGAGGCCTTGCGCGTGGCCGACGTGATCGTGCTGGCGGTGAAACCGCAAAGCATGGGCGAAGCGGCGGCCCAGTTGCTGCCGTTTCTCGATGTGGCCAAGGCGCCGCTGGTGCTGACGATCGCTGCCGGCATCCGCAGCGGCGACCTGGCGCGCTGGCTCGGTGATTATCCGGCGATTGTGCGCGCAATGCCGAACACGCCGGCGCTGATCGGCATGGGCATTACCGGCATGGTGGCCAGCGGCGGCGTCAGTACCGCGCAAAGAGCGCAGGCCGACGCCATCCTGGGCGCCGTCGGCACCACCGTCTGGCTCGATGATGAACAAAAGATCGATCCGGTAACCGCCATTTCCGGCAGCGGCCCTGCCTATGTGTTCTACTTTATCGAAGCGATGCAGGAAGCGGCGCGCGAGCTGGGCTTGACGGCCGAGCAGGGCACGCAGCTGGCGATCGCCACCTTCACGGGCGCGGCGCAGCTGGCGGCCAATTCCAGCGAACCGGCCTCGGTGCTGCGCGAGCGCGTCACCTCCAGGGGCGGCACCACCTACGCGGCCTTGACCAGCATGGAAGAGAGCGGCGTCAAGGCGGCCATTATCAAGGGCATCAAGGCGGCGGCGGCGCGCGGGCGCGAGTTGGGTGACGAGCTGGGGAAATAAAAGTACCTGACAAAACCGGCATGTACGACAAGGAAGCCGCAACGCCGCCATCGGCATTTTCTCAGGCCGTCGGCCCGCTGTTTTTAATCATTCAGTCTTTATGCATTCCGGCTCGGGGTGCAAGCAGCTACTCGCATCACCCCAAGAAACTGCAGGTTTGGTCAACAGTTCTACATGACCTTCACGGCGCGGCCAATGTAAAGGATCGGTCCGGTCGGCCGTCCCGTCGGTGAACCGGTCTCCGGCTCCAGCGTGATTTCAAACAGCTGCTCGGCCTGCATCGGCGGCAGTTTGTCGAGTTTCAGCTTGAGCGTCTGCCCCGGCTGAACCAGGCCCAGCGAGACAGGGGCGCCCCAGTCCTTGCCCTTGGTCCAGAACTGCAGCGATTTCTGCTGCGGCACGGCAGTCGGCCCCAGCGGGATCAGGCTCAGGTCGCGGCTGTTTTTGCTGCTTGCTTGAACGATCCAGCCCGGCGCCTTGTCCTGCGGCGCCACCAGCACCACCAGATAGCCGGGGCCGTTTGGCGCCTGCAGCTGCAGGTTCACCGTCACGGCCAGTGCGGCCGCTGCCGCCAGGCCGCCGCCGGCCAGAATTCTCCAGAACGCCAGGCTGTTCCACCACGCGTGCCAGCCGCCGGCCTGCTCGATGGCCTTGGGTGTAAACAGGGTCGAGGCGATGCGCGGCCACAATTGCGGCGACGGGTCCTCGGGCGGCGCCAGGGCCGTCAACGGCAGCAGCCGCTGTTCCCAGGCATCGATGGCGCCGCGCAGCAGCGCGTCACCGGGCAGGCGCTGTTCGACGCCGGCGCGTTCAGGCGCCGTCAAGGTGCCCAGCACATATTCGCTGGCCAGGCGCTGCAGTTCTTCTTCGTTCAATGGCGTGTTCATCCCATGCACTCCCGCAAGCTGGCCAGGCCGCGCTTGACCCAGGCTTTGACGGTGCCGAGCGGCGAGGCGACCCGCTGCGCGATTTCGCTGTGCGAGCAGCCGTCGACATAGGCGTACAGGATGCAGTTGCGCTTGGCCTCGTCCAGGTGGCCCAGGCAATCGTGCAGCTTGCCCATGTTCGCTTGCAGGGCATAGGCGTCGCCGGCGTCGCCGTTGTCATTTTCCTGGCGTTCATGCAGCAGGTTTTCCACGGTATCCTCGTCGGCCGATATTTCATGGGCGCGCGCACGCGCCACGTTCAGCGCCTGGTGCCGCACCACCACATAGATCCAGCCCTTGCCGCTGCCGCGCGTGGCGTCGAAACTGCCGGCGCGGCGCCAGATGCTCAAGAATGCATCGTGCAGCACGTCCTCGGCCAGCGCGCGCTGGCGCACGATGCGCAGCGCCACGCCCAGCAGGTAACGGCTCTCCTGCTGGTACAGACCTTGCAGGGCTTGCTGCTCGCCGCGCGCGCAGGCGCGCAGGGCGGCGTCGTAGTCGTAGGTGGCGGCGGGCGTAGGCAAGGTGGCGTCGGTCGGTTGGTTAGCAAGTTTTTAATGGATTATAGGCCAGAAAAGATCTTGCCAACCGACATGTTTCAACCGTTTCAGGCGGCTTTCCAGAAAATATAATCGGCCTGGTAAGGCACCCATTGCTTGGCGCCCAGATTGCTGGCGCTGCAAGCCGATGCCGGTGCCACGCCGCCCTTGGTCGCCACGCGCTGGATATAGCTTATGCCCTGCATGGCGCCGCTGCCGGTGGCCGGATTGGCTTTCACCAGCTGATACGGAATATTGCCGGCGCCGGCAGGGGCCACCGCCACTTGCGTGGCCGTCACGGCCGAGCCATCGCGGCTGGCCCAGGTGGCCGGTGGGCCGACATAGGTGCCGACCTGCATGCCGCCGCGGTCGTTGAGAACGGCGTCCGGTCCGCCGAAGACCCATTCATGGCCGCTCATGTCTTTCTTGGCCTTGCATTCATAGGCGATCTTGCCGACGCCGACGGTCTGCATGGTCACCTGATGGCCGGCCGGTACTTGCACGGTGGCGGGCAGGGCGTCTTGCGAGTAACGCGCGGCCATGGGGGCGCAGGCCGTCAGCAGCAGGGCCGACAGGGGAATGGCGAGGGTAGTGATGTGCATGGCAGGCTCCTGAAAGTATGGTTCAACCGGTTGGCTGATACCTGTACTACCCATGGATGCGCTGTTTGGATGCAGCAAACCAGAATTATTTTTCGACCGGTGGCTGGTGCCGGTTCATCCGCTGCAAGACGCTGCGGATCACGGGCAGGGCGACCTTGGCGTGGCGCAGCAGGGCGCTGGCGCGCAACAGCCACGGCAAGCTGCGGCGCGGGCGCAGCAGCATCAGGCCCAGTACGCTGCCGGTTACCATCAGCGGCACTGTCAGGCGCGCCAGGATGGCCTGGCGCAGATTGCCAGCGCTCAAGGGCTCGAACAACTGATGTGTCTGCACGCCCAGCGCCGTGCGCTGCAGCGCGCATTCGGCCAGCAGCGCGTCGCGCCGTTGCCTGGCGCTCAGTTTGACCTTCGCAGAGGACAGGGGAGCGTGGTTCATGGCCGCTCCGCTTCGCGGTGCGCCAGGTGCTGCAAGGCGTCGAGGTCCTTGCTGAGCTCATCCATGGTGAACGACAGCAGCTTGGGCTTGCTGCGAAAACTGGCGCGTACGCCGACCAGGGTGGCGATGGCGGCAACGATAAAGACGGTCGAGGAGATGGCGATGGCACCGATGCGGTGCGTGTCCCAGAAAATGACGATGACGAGGAACACCAGCAGCACCAGGCCGACAAACAGCAGCAGCAGGGCCAGCATGGCCAGGCCAAGATAGGTGAGGTAGCGCAGCGACTCTTCTTCCATCTCCACCGCCGCCAGTTTCAAGCGGGTGCGAAGAATGGTGGCCAGGGTCGCCGCGACGCGGGC
This sequence comes from Janthinobacterium psychrotolerans, assembly GCF_001677885.1. Classification (GTDB taxonomy): domain Bacteria; phylum Pseudomonadota; class Gammaproteobacteria; order Burkholderiales; family Burkholderiaceae_D; genus Janthinobacterium; species Janthinobacterium psychrotolerans. The sequence goes on from NZ_LOCQ01000055.1 coordinate 153,978, forward strand.
AGCATGTTGAACGATAGCCATGAACTGCCTTTCGTATCGAAATGCAGGCGGCCAGGCCGCCCGGTAGTGCGGGAAAAACTAGCGGCGCGACGAGGCCAGCAGCAGGCCGAACAGCACGCCCACGACGGCGCCGGCGCCGACGGCCTTCCATGGATTGTCCTGCACATATTCGTCGGTGACCTTGGCGGCCTTCTTGGTGCGGTCAACCAGATCTTCTTCCAGCTTGATCAGGTCTTTTTTGGCCGTATCGAGGGTGGAGAAGAATTTTTCCTTGACGGCGCGGATGTTTTCGCCCGTCTGGCCACCGGCGTTGTCGAGCCAGCCTTCGGCTTCGTTGATGACACCCTTGATGTCGCCAATCACTTTGTCGCGTGCCTGGCCTGCTTCGGCGATGACGTTGTCGCTGCTGGATTTGCCTGTTTGTATCGAGCTCATGTATTACCTCATCGGTGGGTGAAAGCACAGTGAAATACCAGTGTAGAGCGCAGCGGCAAGGCGGTCTTGCGGCGCCTCAATGGGGTCCGAGGCGCCAGCCTGCATTACTGGCGGAAAGCGAAGTCCAGCACGACCCCCGCAAAAACCGCTGCTCCCAGCCAGTTATTATGCCGGAATGCCGCAAAACACGGCATACGCTCGCGTGCGCGTATCAAGGTGTAGTGATAAACGGCGCAAGCGGCGGCCACCAGCAGGCCCGCCAGATACCAGTAGCGCAGGCCCAGGTACCAGCCGCAGGCCAGCCATAGCAGCAGGAACAGCGCATAGCACAGCATGATGATGGCCACGTCGTGGCGTCCGAAGGTGATGGCCGAGGTGCGGATGCCGATCTTCAGGTCGTCGTCGCGGTCGACCATGGCGTATTCCGTATCGTAGGCCACGGCCCAGAACACATTGCCGACCAGCAGCAGCCAGGCGACGACGGGCACCGAGTCCGTGATGGCGGCAAAGCCCATCGGGATGCCGAAGCCGAAGGCGATGCCGAGGTACGCTTGCGGAATGGCGAAGAAACGCTTGAAGTAGGGGTAGGTGGCGGCGATGATCACGGCCGCCACCGACAGCTGTCTGGTCAGCGCGTTCAGGGGCAGGATCAGGCAGAAGGCGGCCACCGTCAGCACGCCGGCCACGCCCAGTGCTTCCTTGCCGCTGATGCGCCCGCTGGTAATCGGCCGGTCGGCCGTGCGCTTGACGAATTTGTCGATATCCTGGTCGGCGTAATCGTTGATGGCGCAGCCCGCCGAGCGCATCAGGAAGGTGCCAAGAAAAAAGATCAGCAGCAGCCGCCAGTCCGGCACCCCTTGTTGCGCCATCCACAAGGCGCACAGGGTGGGCCACAGCAGCAATACGGTACCGATCGGCTTGTCGAGCCGGATCAGGCGGAAATACAGCGCCAGCTTGTTCATGGAAATCTCGGTCTTGTTGAAGAGAAACGACGATTATCGCAAATAGTATGGCAATGTACTATTTTTCGCTCAGCACTTCCTCTTCGAACAGGCTGGTGATGCCGGGCAGTTCGCAGCTGGCAATCGCCGCGCACAGGGCGTCGATGGCGGCCTTGCGCGTAAAGCTTTTGCGCCACAGCATGACCACCCGGCGCGAGGGGGCTGGAGCGTCGAATTCGCGGTAGGCCAGCATGCCGTCCACCGCGTGCATGTCCGGCACCGAGGCGCGCGGCAGTACGGTCAGGCCGATGCCGCTGGCCACCATATGGCGGATGGTTTCCAGCGACGAGCCTTCGAAGGTGCGCTGCATGCCGTTGCCGGGCGAGGAGAAGCGTGCCATCTCCGGGCACACTTCCAGCACCTGGTCGCGGAAGCAGTGACCGTTGCCCAGCAATAGCATGGTTTCCGATTTCAGGTCCTGCGCGGCGATGCTCTTGCGCGCTGTCCATGCATGGTGGCGCGGCATGGCCACCACGAACGGCTCGTCATACAGGGTCTGCATGGCCATGCCGTGTTCGGGCAGGGGCAGCGCCATGATGGCCACGTCCAGCTCGCCCTGGCGCAGCAGTTCGAGCAGGCGCACGGTAAAATTTTCCTGCAAAATCAATGGCATCTGCGGCACCTGGGCTATCATGGCCTTGACCAGTGGCGGCAGCAGGTAGGGGCCGATGGTATAGATCACCCCCAGGCGCAGCGGACCGGCCAGCGGGTCCTTGTTCTGCTTGGCCAGTTCCTTGATGGCGGCCGTCTGTTCCAGCACGCGCTCGGCCTGGGCGATGATTTGCGCGCCCAGCGGCGTGACCGAAATTTCCGCGCCGCCGCGTTCGAACAGCACCACGCCCAGTTCGTCTTCAAGCTTCTTGATGGCCACTGACAGGGTCGGCTGGGCCACAAAACAGGCTTCGGCCGCATGGCCGAAGTGCTTGGCGCGCGCCACTGCCACGATATATTTCAGTTCAGTCAGTGTCATAAAGTGATTGAAACACAGGAAGTGCCTGCTTGCAATGAATGAAAGAGGACGTGTGCGCCAAACTGGCGCGGCGATCGCATATTGTAGCGGATCGCCCCCTATAATAGCGGGACCGGGGCTGCTGGCCGTGCGCGGCCGGCAGCCCACCCACCCACTGTACGGAACAACCGATGCCCATGCCTGACTTTGAAACCAAACTATGCAGCCGCGAGGAACTGCGGGCGCGCGCCGCAGCCTTGCCGAAACCGGTGGTCGTCACCAATGGCGTGTTCGATATCCTGCACCGCGGCCACGTGACTTACCTGGCGCAGGCGCGCGCGCTGGGCGCCTCGCTGGTGGTGGCGCTCAATACCGACGCTTCCGTCAAGCGCCTGGGCAAGGGCGACGATCGCCCGCTCAACAGCTGCGAAGACCGCATGGCCGTGCTGGCAGCACTTGCATCGGTGAGCCTGGTGGTGCCGTTTTCGGAAGACAGCGCGCTGGAAGTGGTGCAGGAAATCACTCCCGAGATCTATGTGAAGGGCGGCGACTACGACATGGCGGCCATCCCCGAAGGCAAAGCCGTGCTGGCCTATGGCGGCCAGGCCGTGGCGATCGACTTCGAGCACGACCGCTCGACGACCAAGCTGCTCAGCAAGGTGCGCCAGCAATAAAGCCGTGCTGTGCGTGCACAAGAGAAAGCGCGCTTGTTGCGTTTATACTATCGTGCTATACCGGACCGGGGATATCGACAACGTGCTGCACGCTGTCAATGTTTTCACAAGGATAAAAAGGCGTTACTATGATCGTTATGCCAAGGCTGCACCAGGTCAGCCGCAGCGCGTAGTGCCGCCGTTCATCACGCCATCGCCATGGCGGTCATCGTTTGCGACAGAAGAAATCAATGGAACATACTAGTACGGGAGAGTGGCTGCTGCAGTCCGGCGTGTGGATTGCCGATGCGGCCCAGTCAGGCTTGCAGTTTGCACGTAGCGCGGCAGGTCAGGCGGTGTCGCCACGCCTGAGCGCTGACGATATCGGCCAGCTGATGCGCACCCATCGCCTGCCTGGCGAGGCCAGCGTGCAGTTTCCGCCGGAATTCCAGTACAGCCCCTACACGGGCGTGGCCTTGCAGGCGCCGCCGCAAAGCGGCCAGGCCAGCGCCTGGGTCGCGCCGTTCGGTGCGCGCCCGGTCAACAGCAGCGCCATGCCCGGCGCGACCGGCCTGCGCCAGACGGCGCAAGCGCTGAAAATCGCGCGCAGCCCAGCGCGCGACCAGTCGGCCGATGCGCTGGCCAATGCCGACCCCGACACCAGCTTGCCGGCGCCGCCGCCGGGCGAGCACGCGTTTTTCTCGGCCCGCTTCGGCACCACCGGCGCGGCCCTGCTGGCGCTCGACGCGCGCAAGGGCGCCCTGTACGGCTGGCTGCCCGGCTCGCAGCTCTGGCTGGCGCTGGAATCTGCCAAGGGCGGCCTGCTGTCCGAATGCCAGCTGGGCGAGACCGCCTGGCGCGCCGAACTGGCCAGCGCCTGGAACAGCTGCCTGTACGTACCCAGCGGCCATGGCCTGGCCTGCATCACGCCCGATATCGCCTCGCTCAGCTACCAGGTCGAGCACTTCGGCGACGCGCCTTCGGTGGCCGCGCCGATCTGGTTCCAGGGCCGCCTGTGGGCGCCGCTGCAGGGCGCCGACGGCGTGCTGCGCTTCCTGAACCTGGACGCGCGCCATGTCGCCGGCGCCGACGTCGTGCTCGATGGCGCCATCCTTCCTGGCAAGGCGAGCGCGCCGGTGGCCTATGGCCGCAGCGTAATCTGGCCGTGCGAACATGGCCAGCTGCGCTTGCAGCAGCGCCAGGACGGCGGCATGGCCGCTTCGTGGACACCGTGGCCGGCCGGCCTGCAGCCGCAATTCGATTTCGGCTGCCCGTATCTGTCGCGCGATGGCGACCTGTGGCAGCTGTGTTTTGACAGCGCCGCCGACCGCTATCTGTACCTGAAACTGGGCACCCAGGGTGAAACGGCGGAGGCGATGGAGCCGCGCCTGTGTTCGGGCAGCATCAACTATCGCTTTTCCACCAAGCTGAAAACGGCGCCATGGCAGGAACTCGAACGCGGCAACGATGGCGCCAGCAGCACTTCGGTGATGCCGCTGCTCGAAGCGGGCGAGAGCGTCTTTGGCGTGCGCTTCGAGACGCGCGCCAGCCTCGACAGTGTCTTGCGTTCGGACGAGCGCATGTATGCGCAACTGCTGCAGGACGACGGCGTGCGCGAACTGCCGTTCCACGCTTTTTCGGTGGCCGAACCGTGGCGCATGCGCCTGTTCGCCCACCAGGGCACCTTGTGGGCCTATCACCCCTTGCTGGGCCGCATCAACGGCTGGAAGCTGCAGGCATGAAGCTGATGAAGCGCATCGTGGCCGCCGTCGCCGCAGTGGTCACCCTGGCCGCCAGCCTGCCGCTGCAGGCGGCCGGCATCCAGCAGGCTTTCCTGGTGCAGAACTCGGGCTGGATGGAGCCGTTCTATACCGACCAGCAGTCGCAGTTGAAAGCGCTGGTGGGCGCCGTGGCGCAGGCCGCCAGCACACCGGAAGACCAGCTGTTTTTGCTGGCCTTCAGCCAGAGCAGCGGCAGCCATGTCTCGCCGGCGCTGCTGGGCCAGGGCCGTGGCGCGGCCGGCATCGCCGCGCAACTGGCGCCACTGGGCCTGGCGCGCAAAAGCAGCGGCGGCGCATTGGCCGACACCGACTTCCAGGAAGCCGTGACCAAGACCATTACCGGCCCCTTCCGCTCGGCGTCCGGCATTGTATGGATCTTTACCAATAACAAGAACAGCCCCAATAACGACAGCCAGACCGCCGAGCGCAACCGCGACTTTTATCGCCTGCTGCATCTGGAACCGTCGATCACCAAAACCCTGGTGTTTCCTTTGCGCATGCCGGTGCAGGGCAAGCTGTACAGCGCCAAGGGCCTGATGGTGTATGCGCTGGCCTATGGCCAGCCGGCCGCCGACGCCTTGACGCGCATCCAGGCCGAAGGCCGGCTGTCCAAAGTGCTGACGCGCGCGCCGGCCCGCCTGAAACCGGTGGACCAGGACGCTGTGCGCATCGTGCCGCAGTCGGTCAAGAATACCCCCAACGTACATGCCAGCCTGGGCCGTGACGGCCGCACCATCGTGCTCGACGTCGAAGCGGCCAGCCTGCTGCCGCAGGTGGTGCTGCAGGCGTCCTTGCAGAACATGTTTTTCCCGTATGTGATCGAAAACGCCACCGTGCACGCCGCGCTGGCCGGCCAGGCCGCGCCGCTGCAGGTCAGTCCGGCCGCCATCAAGGGCTTGCAGCCGGGCGCCAGCCAGGCCGTCGAAGTGCGCTTCGACTTGCCGATGGCGCAGATTCCGTCGCCATGGTCGGCCCAGGCGCTGTCGGCCATGGGCAAGCAGGTGCTGCTGCCGATGAAGGCGACGGTGGGCCTGGCCGACCAGCGCCTGGCCTTGTCGACCGGCTTTGCCAGCGAACTGCAGGAACTGTTCCCGGGCGACCCGATCTCGGAAGTATTCACCCCGCCCGACAGCGTGCGCGCCTCGCAGGCCACCGTGCCCTTGCTGGTGCGCATCCAGTATCCGCTGCTGCCGGTGCTGCTGATCATCGCCGCCGTCTTGCTGCTGGTGCTGGCGTTTGTTCTGTTCGGCCTGCTGGGCACGCGCAGCAAGCGCTACCGCGTGGTGGTCGACGGCGTGCCGCGCCAGGTCTTGATGAAGCCGTTCAAGAGCGTCATTTTGCGCGACGATGGCGGGCGCGATATCGGCGAACTCAAGCGTGGCCTGGGCAAGCCGTCCATCGTGCGTATGGCCGAGGGCCATGCCGTGACCGTGGGCTGAGCACGTTTTTCAATTCCTGATTCCTATTTCACTTTTCGAGGCAGACGATGGCACAAGATACTCCCAAAGACAACGCAGGCTTTACCTTGCCGCCACCGGCGGCCGAGCCGGCTCCTGCCACCACCCCGGCCACGCCAGCGACCACGGCTGCCGTCGAGACCGCGCCCGCGCTGGAGCAGGTCGGCGCCACCGATACCTCGTCGCGCGACACCCTGATCGGCGGCGCCGTGCTGCTGATCCTGTTCGTGGCCTTTTTCTTTGCCAAGAACGCCTACGCCAACGGCCTGGTGGGCAAGCGCGTGTCGCCGAACAAGGCCAACGCCTCGGGCTGGTGGCTGTTCATTTTCCTCGCCAGCCTGGCCACGGCCGTGGTGCTGGCGGCCGTGAATTCGCATAAATTCCTGGCGCCACTGTTCATGGGCCCGCTGGTGCTGGTCGGCCTGGTGGCGCTGGTGCTCACATTTACGTCCAGCCGCAATTAAACAAGACACCACCGAGCTACGCCCGCGCCGGCGACCGCCTACCCGTTAAGGAAACACCATGTCAGACACCTTGAACCAGACCACCGCCGCGCCGGGCGAGCGCAAGCAGGACAAGATCATCGATTTGCGCCCCACCTTGTTCATCGGCGTGGGCGGCACCGGCATGCAGGTGCTGATGCGCGTGCGCCGGCGCATCCTCAACACCTTGTGGGGCGGCGCCGGCCACCGCACGCGCGTGGAAAACCTGACCGAGTTTCCGGTGGCGCAATTCATCCATTTCGACCTCGACAATGGCGCGCTGGTGGAAAGCGGTGAATCGCAGGCGCAGGACTTGCAGTTCGACCTGCTGAAATTTACCGATGATGAAAAAATCGTCGGCTCGTTCGACGCCGACAAATATGGCCGCGACGACGACTCGCTGGAGCGCTATCCGCATATCAAGGAATGGCTGCCGCTGACGCCGCAAAAGATCCGCGACCTGAACTTCGACATGCAGTCGGGCGCCGGCCAGGTGCGCGCCGTCTCGCGCCTGTATTTTTTCGACAAATACAGCAAGGTGCGCGACAAGATCCGTTTGAAACTCAAGACCCTGAAAGCCGGCCTGTCGCACGAGCGCCAGCTGAGCGAACTGGGCCTGCGCATGGAGCCGGGCCGCTTTCGTATCGTGGTGGTCGGTTCGGTGGCCGGCGGCACCGGTTCCGGTTCCTTCCTCGACATGGGCTATCTGGCGCGCTGGATCGCCAAGACCGAAGTCGAGCGCGCCGATGTGGAACTGATGCTGTTCCTGCCCAGCGGCTTTACCAAGAACAACAAGGACCGTACCGAGGGCAATGGCTATGCGGCGCTGATGGAACTGGAATCGGCGATGATGGGCAACAAGAATTACCTGAGCCGCTGGGATACCTACGACCGCCCTGAATTGCCGCGCGTGCCGTACAACGAAGTGTTCCTGGTCGACTCGGGCAACCTGGCCCAGCAGCATACCGACAGCGTCGACGACATCTATCACATGGTGGCCGATTCGCTGTTCGAAGATTTTGCGTCGGCCGACTTCGCGCGCGCCAAGCGCTCGATCGCCGTCAACCAGGCCCAGCACAAGAACGCCATGTACAAGGCGCCGGTGCCGCAGAATCGCTTCGGCGACATGCGCCTGTATTTCTCGCAGCGCTATTCCTCGTTCGGCATGGCGGTGCTCGATACACGCCAGGAAGCGGCGCGCGACGAACGCGCCCACCGCTGGGCCGGCGCCATGCTCAAGGCCTTCTTTGGTGTCGGCGGCGTTGACGCCGCCGCCAACCGCGCCAATGACGACCAGCGTAACGCCTTTATCGGCGCCCACATGGGCTTGCGCGCGGCGCCCTTCAACGACTTTCCCGTGTTTTCCGACAAGAGCATCGAGCTGAAGCGTTCGAACGGCCCCTTCGACGACTTCCAGCTCGTCGACGACCTGCTGGCCGAGCGCCAGGGCAATTTGCTCAGCGGCGTGGAAGAGCGCGTCAACCGCCGTATCGACGAAATCCGCACCGGCTACGACCGCAAGGAATGGCCAACCCAGGTGCGTGACGCCGTGCGCCAGCTCGAACGCGACGCCGTGCGCGACCAGGATTCCACCGCCGACACCACCGAAGACCGCATCGCCAAGCGGCGCGGCGAATTGTTCGGCCATATCAAGCAGGTGGTGCGCGACCAGCTGTATGGCTACCTCGACAACAAGGAATTCGGCGGCCTCGAATATGTGCTGTCGCTGGTCGAGCAGATCAAGGACCGTATCGAAGCGCCCGGCAGCGGCCTGATCGCGCAGATCGACACCAACGCCGAGCGCTATCGCGAAATCAAGGAAGCGGTGCGCACGCGCGAATACGAACGCCTGCTGAACAACCTGGAACAGGTGCGTGGCGGCCTGTTCGGCAGCGGCGACAAGCAGGCCGCTTCGGTGATGGACCATCTGCGCACCGAGATCGCCAATGCGCTCAAGTTCCACCTGCGTGCGCGCGCCGCCGACGAGGCGGTCATGCTGCTGCGCGACATCTCGCGCTGGCTGGGCAACCGCACCGGCGTCGACGCCGAAGGACGCGCCGTGTGGAATGGCCTGGTCGGCGAATTGCAGCATGGCCGCGCCGCCGTGCTCGACATGCTGTCGCAATTGCAGACGGCCAATGTCATCGTGCAAAAAGACCTGCAGAAAGACCATGCGACCGCCATCGTCGTGCCCGTCACGGTGGCCGATATCGCCATGCCCGATGCCAAAACCTTGCGTGTGTGGGCCGATGAAGCGTTCCAGGATATCGGCGGCTCCAAGACCCTGTTCCCGATGCTGGGCGACCCTGCCCAGCGCAGCGACATCTTGAACAAGGTCAAGCGCATGGCGGAAAACCGCCTGGCCACCATGGGTGTCAACGACGAAGACGGCAACAAGGTCGATCCGTTGTTCGCGGCGCTCGACCAGATGGAACCGGCGCGGCGCCAGGATTATTTTCGCAAGCTGCTGGCCTGCGCCATGCCGTGGATCGACGCCAATATGGTGGGTGAATTCAATGTGGTGGCCGATCAATACAAATGCGTGATCGGCGTGGCCGGCGCGCAGCAGTTCAAGGCGCGCTTCGGCGCCGAAATCGAGGCCTGCGTGCAAACCCAGGCCGGCATCACCAAGAGCCAGCTCGATATCGTCGAGACCGGCATCGCGGGGCGCGCCGTGTGCTACTGCGAGCTGGCCGGCGTGCCGCTGACGGTGCTGCGCGGACTCGAAGGCTGGCGCACCAGCTATCGCAAGGAAAGCGACAACGACAAGGCGCCCATCCACACGCATATCGACACCACCCAGTTCAATCATCCGATCGCGCCGGGCACCGATGAAATCCGTTTGCTGGCGGATCACTTTGCGCTGTTCCTGAAAGCCGTCATGCTGGGCGTATTGACGCGCCACAATGGCCGCATCGTGCCGCTGGGCCAGTACCTGTTTGCCATGGGCCGCGGCGACGTGCGCCGCATCGGCAATGAACGCTCGATCCGCCAGAGCGGCCTGCATCATGTGTTTCACGGCCTGATCGAGTCGCGCGTGGCCGAGCGCCTGTCGGAAATGGATGAGGTGCAGACGGTGGCGCTGGCCGCGCTGGCCGGCTATTACGCCACCGACGTCTATACGCCGCGTTTGATTTCGATGACCGGCGGCGCCCAGCTCGACAACAAGGGTTTCGGCAATTCGATCGCCCATGAAATCGCCGCCGACCTGCGCGAAAGCGCGCGCCGCAAGGGCCTGACCGACACCGAGATCCGCAAGCTGGAAGAAAAGCTGCTGGCCGACCTGAAGGCGTGGGCCCATGTGGTGGCCGATTCCGATGCCGACACGCATGAATGGGAAGTGCGCGAACCGGGCGAAGATGGCTTGCCGCGCCTGAAGTTTGCGATCAAGCCGGAGATGCTGGAGCCGGGCGCGCTGCAATCGCTGTTTGCGCCGGCGCCGGTGGCCGCCGCGCCGACCGCCGCCGTGGCGTCGCCGTTCGGCACGCCGTTCGGCACGCCGTTCGGCTCGCCGTTCGGCGCGCCGTCGCTGGCGCCGGCCATGGCGCCGCCGCTGGTCGAATATCAATATTTCCTCGGCATCGATGGCAAGCAGCAGGGACCGTTTACGGCCCAGCATGTCGGCCAATTCGTGCGCGCCGGGCAGATCGTGCCGGCCGCCACCAAGGTCTGGCGCGAAGGCATGCCTGCCTGGGCCGACCTGTCGCAGTTCCCGGAACTGGCCTCGGTGCTGTTCAGCGCGCCGCCGCCCCTGAGCGCCGCGCCGCCCCCGCTTTGATGAAGGACGTGTTGTGAACAAGTGTGTCAAGTGTCAATCGGTGCTGGTGGGCGGCGTGCCGTTCTGTCCTTTTTGTGGCCAGGGCGTGGCCGGTGCTGCCGCGCCGCCGCCGTTGCCAGAACCGGTGGCTGCCGTACCGCCGCCACTGCCGCCGGCGCAGCCCAAGCCGGAGCCCAAGCCGGAACCAAAACCGGCACCAAAACCGGAGCCCGTGCCTGCCGCGAAACCGCCGCCGGTGATCCTGGTCGCGCCGCCAGTGCAGCCCAAGGTCGAAGCCAAACCGGCGCCCACCGCCGAAACCAAGGTGGTTGCGCCACCGGCTCCGCCAAAAAAATGGCCGCGCTGGCTGGCCGCCATCGCCGTGCTGGCGCTGGTGATCGTCTACATGAACGGCACGCCCGGCGGCAAAGGCGAATCGGCCTGCAATAACGCCATCGACAGCGGCTTGAAACTGGTTGCCGATGGCAGCCTGGACGGCGCGCGCCAGAAGCTGGCGACGGCGAAAAACGTGTGTACCGGCAAATCCAGCGCCAAGGCCGAGGACTTGCAGGCGGCCATCGCCAGGGCTGGCGCGGCCAGCGCCAGCTGCCAGCGCAGCGTCAAGGCGATCGACAGCGCGATCGACGGCAAGCGCCTGCAAAGCGCCAGCGAGGCCATCGCCAGGCTTGACGCCGACTGCGCCAGCGCCTCGACGGTGGAATCGTTGCGCAAGCAGCTGGCGCGCCAGCAGGCGGCGGCCGCGTCGGTACAGGTGGGCGTGCGCCAGGCGCTCGACAACCGGGATGCGCCGGCGGCGCAAAGCGGCATCGCCAAGCTCGAAGCGATCGACCGCGAATATCCGCAACTGAAGCAATTGAAGGCCGATCTGCAGGCATTGAATACGCCGGCACCGGCACCGGCACCCGTTCCCGCACCTGCACCTGCGCCGGTTGATCCGGCGCCAAGCCGCCCGGCACCAGCTGAACTGGCCGTGCCGCGCGCGGTCGAACGTCCTGCGCCGGCCTCCATCGCCGCACCCGCCGTTGACAATGGCGCGGCCATGCGCAACGAGATGGCGCAGTCGTTCCTGCGCGACGCCGAGCGGGCGCTGGCCGACGGCCGGTTCGACGCCGCCAAGACCTATCTCGACAGCGCCCGCCGCGTCGATCCGAACAACCCGCGCATCGACAATCTGTCGCGCCGCGTGCGTGAACGCGAGCGCCAGGTATTGCAGACCGAAACCACGATCAAATAAGTCACTTTGGAGCTCATATGAACAAGACCACTTTGCGCGCCGCCGCCGCCCTGACCATCACCGCCATGCTGGCCGGCTGCGCCACGGCGCCGGGCAACCCGAATGGCGTGCGCCAGGACACGCCATATTCGCAAGGCGGGCAGAATCCGCAAGCCGCCAGCGACGATCCTTGCAGCGTGGGCGCGACGGCCGCCGCCGGCGCGGCAGTGGGCGCCTTGCTGGGCGCCCTGGTCAGTGGCAAGAACGGCGCGCTGAAGGGCGCCGCCATCGGTGGTGGCCTGGCCGCGGCCGGCTGCCTGGCGATCAATGTCAATTCGCGCCAGACCAAGACGGCGGCGCAGGCCGACCGCGACTATATCCGCGCGCGCGGCGCCTTGCCGCGCGAGCCGCAAGTGGTGTCATACACGCCGCAGGTCAGCGCGGCCACCGTCAAGCGCGGCCAGCCGTTCAAGGTCAATTCGGTAGTGGAACTGGTCAATGGCAGCGCGCAAAGCGTCAACGAGGTGCGCGAGGAACTGGTGGTGCTCGACCCGCAGGGCCAGCCCTTCAAGTCCGGTTCGAAATCGCTGGCCAGCAACAACAGCAGCGGCGGGCGGTTTGAAAACTCGTTCGAGCTGACCTTGCCGGCCGGCGTGTCGCAGGGCGTGTATGGCGTCAAGACCAATCTGTATGTGAACGGCAAGCTGGCCGCCACGCGCGATTTGCGCACGCAGCTGGTGATCCTCGACGCCGACACCACGGCCTTGCCGCAGCTGGCGCTGCGCTAGTCAGACAGTTCGCGCAGCAGCCAGGTTTGCAGGGCGGCGATGCGCCGGTCGCCGCTGTGCTCCGGATACACCAGGTGATAGGCCAGCGCCGGCGCCACCGGCAGCGCGATATCGAACAGGCGCAGCAGGGTGCCTTGCGCCAGTTCCTTTTTGATCATCGCCAGTTCCAGCAGCCCCACCGCGCTGCCACCGAGCACGGCGTGCAGCACATGGCCTGAATCGGCAAAGCTGACGCTGGCACTGGTGTCCGCATCGGCGACGCCGGCCGCCGCCATCCACATCGCCCAGTTCGGCCAGGGCCGGCCACCGACTTCGCAATCGACCTGGCACAGGGTCTGGCCCAGCAATTGGCGCGGCGTCGTCCATTGCCCGCTGGCCAGCAGGGCAGGGCTGCACACGGCCACCACCACCGTATCGAGCAAGCGCACCGTCTGCGTGCCGGCGTAGCTGCCGGCGCCGAAGCGGATGGCGACATCGACCTCGTCGTGATCAAAGTTGCGCACCTGGTCGCTGATATCAAAGCTCAGTTCGATTTCGGGATGGGCGGCGCGCCATTGCGCCAGGCGCGGCAGCAGCCATTGCGTGGCAAAGCGCGGCCCGGCCGACAGGCGCAGCGGCGCATGCGGCTGTTGCAGCCGGCGCGCGCGCGCCAGCGCCTGGCGCAAGGTGTGCAGCGCGTCGGTGGCGGCGTCGAACAACAGCCGGCCTGCTGGCGTGAGGGCCATGCTGCGGCTGCTGCGGACAAACAGGATCAGGCCGAGCTGCTCTTCGATCTCCTTGATCTGATAGCTGACGGCGGCCGGCGTCAGGCCCAGCTCTTTGGCGGCCTGCGTGAAATTGAGCAGCCGGCCGGCCGCTTCAAAGGTACGGAGGGCACGGGTGCCCGGTAGCATGCGGTGCATGGCGGCTTCAAGGAAAATTCAATGGTGGGGCAAGAAAAACTCGTTTTTCAAGCGCTGCGGGATTGCCGATAATGACAGCCCCTGAAGATCATACCGGAGCGACAATGTCTGTGGTTCAACTCAATGGCGTATCGGCCACCATCGCCGACCTGGCGCCGCTGGCCTTTGCCGGCTACGCGCACTTTACGGCCATGCAGGTGCGTGGCGGCCAGGTGCGCGGCCTGGACCTGCACCTGGCGCGGCTGCGCGGCGCTTCGCTGCAGCTGTTCAATATGGCCCTGCCTGATGACATGTTGCGTGGCTACTTGCGCGCAGCCCTGGCGGCCAGCCCGGCTGACTGTTCGCTGACGCTCACGCTGTATTGCCCAGCCGGTGAATTTGCCGTGGCCGCCGTCCCGGTCCTGCCGCAAGTGCTGGTGCGCACGGCGCCGCCCTCGTCGGGCCCGCAAGGACCGCTGCGCCTGGCGGCGGTCGAGCATGAGCGCTTGCTGCCCGCCATCAAGCATGTGGGCGAAATCGCCAAGACCTGGTATTTGCGCCAGGCGGCGGCCCAAGGCCTGGACGACGCCGCCTTTGTCGACCGCCAGGGGCGTTTGAGCGAAGGCACGATCTGGAACCTGGCGTTCTGGGATGGCCACGGCGTGGTGTGGCCGCAGGCGGCCATGCTGGGCGGCACCATGATGGCCATGGTGCGCCGGCAACTGGCGCACATGCAAGTGCCACAGCGCGAAGAGGAAATCACGCTGGCCGGCTTGTCGGCCATGCAGGGCGCGGTGGTGATGAATTCCTGGACGCCGGGTGTGGCAGTGCACGAAATCGGCGGCGTCAGCTTGCCCCCAGCGCCAGAATTGCTCGGCCTGCTGCACCGCGCGCATCAGGCCGAAGCACTGCTTGCACCTTAGGCGCCACCGGCGTAGCCGTGCTGGCGCCACGCTTCGTACACCACCACCGCCACCGTATTGGACAGGTTCAGGCTGCGGTTGTCGGGGCGCATCGGCAGGCGGATGCGCTGTTCGGCGGGAAAGCTGTTGCGCAGCGCCGGGTCCAGGCCTTTGGTTTCCGAACCGAACACGAACACGTCGCCTGGCAAGAAAGCCAGTTCGGCAAACGGGCGCGAGCCGTGCGTGGTCATGGCGAACATGCGCGCCGGGTCCGGCTGCGTGTCGGCGAGAAAAGCTGCCCAGTCCTTGTGCACCTTCATGGTGGCGTAGTCGTGGTAGTCGAGGCCGGCGCGTTTCATTTTTGAATCGTCGAGCGGAAAGCCCAGCGGTTCGATCAGGTGCAATTGCACGCCGGTATTGGCGCACAGGCGAATGATATTGCCCGTATTGGGCGGAATTTCCGGATTGACCAGCACTACGTGAAACAAGACGTTCTCCTCATATAAGTAATCGATCAGCGCGGCGGCGTGCGCGCCGCCACCAGCACCGTGACCTTGCGCGCGCCTTCGCGCTTCAAGGCGGCAGCCAGCGCGTGGACGGTATGGCCGCTGCTCATCACGTCGTCGACGATGCCGATATGGCGCCCAGGCACCTGGCCGGCATGTTGCGGCGCCACCATAAACGCCTGCGCCAGGTTGGTGCGCCGTTCGCGTGGCGCCACGCCGCTTTGCGCCCGCGTTTCGCGCACGCGCACGGCCAGCCCGGGCTGCAAGGCGATGTCCAGCTGGCGCGCCAGCGGACGCGCAATTTCCAGCGCCTGGTTGTAGCCACGCGCCACTAACCGGGCCGGGCCCAGAGGGACCGGGCACAGCAGTTGCGGCGCATCCCAGCTGCCTGCCTGCCGCACGGTCGCCGCCAGCAATTGCGCAAACAGCGGCGCCAGCGCCAGGCGCGCGCCAAATTTCAGTTGCAGCAACAGCTGGTCGACCGGCGCCGCGTAGTCCACGGCCGTCCAGGTGGCGTCGTAGGCGGGCGGGCGGCGCAGGCAGCGTCCGCACAGCAAGGCCGTGTCGGCCAGCGGATTGGCGCACTGGCGGCAGCGTCGCCGCGTTTGGTCCAGGTATTGTTGCCGACACGGCGAGCACACGACGCCACGGCAACTGCCGGCGCACAGCGCGCACTGGGCCGGCAGCAGGCTGCCCAGCACATCGAGGCAAAAAAGGCTGTTGATCGCCATGGCCGCGTTCCCTGTACACTGCCGACATTATCTCACCTCACCCGATTCGACATGTCAGTTCCCACTACTCCGCCCAAAATGAGTGCGCCCATCGATGCGGTGCACGTCCGTGATTTCTTTTCCCGCCCGGCGCGCGTGGCGCCGTCCGATTTCCTGCGCCGCGAAGTGTCGTCGCGCATGCATGAGCGCCTGGAACTGGTCAAGATCGCGCCCTTGCGCGTGCTCGACGCCGGCTGTGGCCCCGGCGCCGACCTGGCGCAGCTGCACAAGGATTATCCGGCCGCGCAGATCCTCGGTCTCGACGCCGCGCAAGCGATGGTGCTGGCGGCGCGCGCGCCGGCCAGCAAATTGTCCGGCCTGAACCAGTTCCTCAGCAAGCTGCTGCCGACCAAGGCAGGCGTGGATTTGCTATGCGGCGATCTGGGCGACTTGCCGCTGGCGCCCAATAGCGTCGACCTGGTCTGGTCCAACCTGGCGCTGCACTGGCATGCCCAGCCCGACCGCGTGTTTGCCGAATGGCGCCGCGTGCTGCGCCTCGATGGTTTGCTGATGTTTTCCTGTTTCGGTCCCGACACCTTCCGCGAACTGCGCGACGCCTTTGCCGAAGCCGACCTCTATCCGCATGGCTTGCCTTTTGTCGACATGCATGATTTTGGCGACATGCTGGTCGAAGCGGGCTTTTCCACGCCGGTGCTGGATATGGAGATCATTACCGTGACTTACGATACGCCTCAGAAACTGCTGGCCGATGTGCGCGCTTTTGGCGGCAATCCTTTGAGCACGCGGCGGCGCGGCTTGATGGGCAAGCAGGCGTGGCAGCGCATGCTTTCTGCCCTGGAGAAAATGCGCCGGCCTGATGGCAAGCTGGGGCTCACTTTTGAAGTTCTCTACGGACATGCTTTCCGCCCCGCGCCGCGTGTTACCCGCAACGGCGAAGCGATCATCCGCTTCGATCTACCGAGGAAATAAAAACCGAAATAGTTGGCGCGCAACCCCAAGAGTCCCTGATAAAACGGCCATGGCGTTGTTGCCTTGCCTCGCCGTACATGCGTAGTGTCTTCGGCAACGCGCCTAGCCCTGCCCATTTTCTCAGGAACTCTTTGCGCGGAGGGAAAACCGAGACTTGGTCGGCTTTGCGGCTGATAGTGCTGCAACCGTTGCAATCCGCGCCGCCATCGGTGGCGCACGGGCGCGCACGCCGCATATTTCTTGATGGATTCAACTTTTCTTGCTTATAATCGTTGACTGTTTTGTCAGCTTGCTAAGCTTAAAAACAAGGGCTGTGGAAAAAATAAAAATGCAAAGCAAGCCACACATGAAGTTACTGCATTAGTATAGTCATCATCTTGCACGCATGGCTACGGTGGCTGTGCAGGGAAAACAGGGTTGCAGCATGGTTGTCCGACGATGTCTTGTACGGGCGGCCAGCATGGAATCTGCTGGTGCTGTCGGCTTGCGGGGCGTTGCCCGGGCCGTTGTGCTTTCAGGGAGGAGCGGTAGCGGGGGAGTACGGAGGTTTCCGCAGCCGTTTAAAATATCGTTATTTTTTAGGTGGTTGGGGAAAACATGACTTATGCAAAGCGACTGCTATCGTCGATGCCGGGACTATTGCTGCTGGCTGCTGGCAGCGGACATTGGGCCATGGCGGCGCCTGCCGCCTCTACCTATCCCGGCACCGGCGGTCCGGTGCCGTTCGAGATGAATCTGCAACCGCCGGCGACCCAGATCGCCCATGAAATCTACGATTTGCACACCTGGATGATGGTCATCTGCCTGGTGATTTTCGTGGCTGTGTTCGGCGTCATGTTCTATTCCATCTTCAAGCACCGCAAGTCGCTGGGCCACAAGCCGGCCACCTTCCACGAAAGCACCACCGTCGAGATCGCCTGGACCGTCGTGCCGTTCCTGATCGTGATTGGCATGGCGCTGCCCGCCACGCGCACCGTGGTCGGCATGAAAGACACCTCCAACGCCGACATCACCATCAAGGCCACCGGCATGCAGTGGAAATGGGGCTATGACTACCTGAAAGGCGAAGGCCAGGGCATTTCTTTCCTCTCCAACCTGTCCACCCCGCGCGCGCAAGTGGGCGCACCGGGTGCGCCGCCGACGGAAAAGCGCGGCGAAAATTACCTGATCGAAGTCGACAACGAAGTGGTGGTGCCGGTCAACAAAAAGATCCGCATGGTGCTCACCGCCAATGACGTGATCCACGCCTGGTCCGTGCCCGCCTTTGGCGTCAAGCAAGATGCGATTCCCGGTTTCGTGCGCGACACCTGGTTCAAGGCCGACCATATCGGCACTTTCCGCGGCAATTGCGCCGAGCTGTGCGGCAAGGAACACGCCTTTATGCCCATCGTCGTCAAGGTCGTGTCTGGCGACGACTACAAGGCCTGGGTCGACGTGAAACAGAAGGAAATGGCGGCGCTGGC
This sequence comes from Janthinobacterium psychrotolerans, assembly GCF_001677885.1. Taxonomy (GTDB): domain Bacteria; phylum Pseudomonadota; class Gammaproteobacteria; order Burkholderiales; family Burkholderiaceae_D; genus Janthinobacterium; species Janthinobacterium psychrotolerans. The sequence goes on from NZ_LOCQ01000055.1 coordinate 171,967, forward strand.
CGACGATCCGACCAAGACCTGGACCATCGACGAACTCAAGGTCAAGGGCGAAAAAGTCTATGCGGCCAACTGCGTGGTCTGTCACCAGGCCAACGGCAAGGGCGTGCCGGGTGCGTTCGCGCCGCTCGACGGTTCGGCCGTCGTCAACGGTGCCAAGGCCGAGCAGATCCATGTCTTGCTGAATGGCCAGAAGAGCGGCAAGTATCCGGCGGAAATGCCAGCCTGGAAACAACTGTCCGACACCGATATCGCGGCAGTGATCACTTACACGCGCAATACCTGGTCCAACAAGGCCGAGGAAAATATCGTTCAACCAGCCGAAATCGTGGCTGCACGCAAGTAATCAGGAGCCGCAGATGAGTATGAGCACGAGCACTAGCACCCTGGACCGCACCGGTCACGATCTGCACGCAGCCGACCACGCGCATGACCATCCAACGGGTTACCGCCGCTGGCTGTTTGCCACCAACCACAAGGATATCGGCACCCTGTACCTGTGGTTCTCGTTCGCCATGCTGTTGTCGGGCGGCGTGCTGGCCCTGATGATACGCACCGAGCTGTTCCACCCTGGCCTGCAGTTCTTCCACCCGGAATTTTTCAACCAGCTCACCACCATGCACGGCCTGGTGATGGTGTTTGGCGCCATCATGCCGGCCTTTGTCGGCTACGCCAACTGGATGATCCCGCTGCAGGTGGGCGCCTCCGACATGGCGTTTGCGCGCATGAACAATTTCTCGTTCTGGCTGCTGCCGCCGGCCGCCATCCTGCTGGCCACGTCCTTCCTCGTGCCCGGTGGCGCCACCGCCGCCGGCTGGACCCTGTATGCGCCGCTGTCGACCCAGATGGGCCCCGGCATGGACATGGCGATTTTCGCCATGCACCTGATGGGCGCCTCGTCCATCATGGGTTCGATCAATATCATCGTCACCATCCTCAACATGCGCGCGCCGGGCATGACCCTGATGAAAATGCCGATGTTCTGCTGGACCTGGCTGATCACGGCCTATCTGCTGATCGCCGTGATGCCGGTGCTCGCTGGCGCCATTACGATGACGCTGACCGACCGCCATTTCGGCACCTCCTTCTTCAACGCGGCCGGCGGCGGCGACCCGGTCATGTACCAGCATATCTTCTGGTTCTTCGGCCACCCCGAGGTCTACATCATGATCTTGCCGGCCTTCGGCATCGTCTCGCAGATCCTGCCGGCGTTCGCCCGTAAACCCTTGTTCGGCTACGCCTCGATGGTGTACGCCACGGCGTCGATCGCGATTCTGTCGTTTATCGTCTGGGCCCACCACATGTTTACCACCGGCATGCCGGTGACCAGCCAGCTGTTCTTCATGTACGCCACCATGCTGATCGCCGTGCCGACCGGCGTGAAGGTGTTCAACTGGATCGCCACCATGTGGAAGGGCTCGATGACCTTCGAGACGCCGATGCTGTTCTCGGTCGGCTTCATCTTTGTATTTACCATGGGCGGCTTCACCGGCCTGATCCTGGCCGTGACGCCGATCGACATCCAGCTGCAGGATACCTATTATGTGGTGGCCCACTTCCATTACGTGCTGGTGGCCGGCTCGCTGTTCGCCCTGTTCGCCGGTTTCTACTACTGGTCGCCGAAGTGGACCGGCCATATGTACAACGAGACGCGCGGCAAGATCCACTTCTGGCTGTCGCTGATCACCTTCAACGTGACGTTCTTCCCGATGCACTTCCTGGGCCTGGCCGGCATGCCGCGCCGCTACGCCGATTATCCGGCGCAATTCACCGATTTCAACATGATCGCTTCGATCGGCGGCTTCGGCTTCGGCCTGATGCAGGTGTATTTCCTGGTGTTCGTGGTGATCCCGACGATTCGTGGCGGCAAGGCCGCGGCGGCGAAACCATGGGAGGGCGCGGAAGGGCTGGAGTGGACCGTGCCGAGTCCGGCGCCGTTCCACACCTTTGAAACGCCACCGACCGTGAAATAAGCTGCCATGAGCGAGCGTAATAGTGGACGCAAGAAGCCGAACAACCTGCGCACCGGGCTGATCCTGGCGGCGCTGGCGGCGTTCTTTTTCCTGTCCGTGTTTGCCAAGCGGCTATGGCTCTGACATGACGACGCCAGTGCAGCCGCAGCAGGAGCCGCAAACGCGCGGCCTGAACCGCCAGATGCTGGGCAAGCTGGTGGTGATTGCCTGCGTGATGTTCGGTTTTGGCTACGCCCTGATTCCCGTCTACAAGCAGATTTGCGAAGTGATGGGCATCAATGTGCTGACGCAGAAGGACGGTACGGTCGCCTGGGACAAGAACACGCAGGTCGATACCACGCGCAGCATCACGGTGGAGTTCGACGGCAACGCCCAGGGACCATGGCGGTTTCGCCCTGTCGTTTCCAGCATGCAGGTGCATCCGGGTGAGCTGGTGACGGTGCTGTATGAAGTGGTCAACACGCAGGGACGCACCGTCAATGCGCAGGCCATTCCCAGCTATGCGCCGCAAAGCGCCACGCCGCATTTCAAGAAGGTCGAGTGCTTCTGCTTCCAGCAACAGACCTTGAAACCGCATGAGGCGCGGCAGATGCCGGTGGTGTTCTTCCTCGATCCGGCGCTGCCGAAAGAAGTGAAAACCATTACCTTGTCGTACACGTTTTTCGAGATTGCCGGTCTGAGCCAGGCTCAGACGCCGGCGGTGCAATAGGAGCAGCCATGAACGAACCGCGTAAGCAAGCGTCGTTCCTGTATTCATTGAAGGCCGTGATCTGGTCATTTACCGGTTTGCGGCGCAAAAGCGATTTCGATACGGACTCGGCCAAGCTGAACCCGGTGCATATCGTGATTGCCGGCCTGCTGGCGGTCGCCTGCCTGGTCGGCATCCTGATCACCATCGTCAGCCTGGTCGTACCATAAATATATCAACGAGGAGATGAGAATGAGTTCCAACCACGCTACAGCGTCCTCTGCACCGCACTATTTCGTACCCGGGCCATCGAAGTGGCCGATGCTGGGCGGCGCCAGCCTGCTGCTGACCATGATAGGCGCCTCGGCCTGGGTCAATGACATTGCCTGGGGCCCGTATGTGAATTACCTCGGCCTGGCCGGCATCTTGCTGGTGCTGTATTTCTGGTTCGGCGACGCCATCGGCGAATCGGAAAAAGGCTTGTATAGCGAGCGCATCGATTACTCCTTCCGCTGGAGCATGAGCTGGTTCATCTTTTCGGAGGTGATGTTCTTTGCCGCCTTCTTCGGCGCGCTGTTCTATGCGCGCGCCATTTCCATGCCGTGGCTGGGCGACCTCGATCACAAGCTGATCTGGCCCGATTTCGCCGCCCACTGGGGCACGGTGGGGCCGGCCGGCACGGTGCAGGAATTTACCACCATGACGCCGTTCTGGATCCCGACGATTAACACGGCCTTGCTGCTGACGTCGGGCGTGACCCTGACCATTTCGCACCACGCGCTGCGCGCCGGTCACCGCGGCATGACGGCCCTGTTCCTGGCCGCCACCGTCCTGCTGGGCGCCATCTTCATGGGCTTCCAGGTCTATGAATACATGCATGCCTACAGCGACCTGAACCTGAAAATGACGTCCGGCATCTACGGCGCCACCTTCTTCATGCTGACCGGCTTCCACGGCTTCCACGTGACCCTGGGCGCCATCATGCTGTCGGTGATCCTGTACCGCGTGCTGAAAGGCCACTTCACGCCCGAGCATCACTTCGGCTTCGAAGGCGCCGCCTGGTACTGGCACTTTGTCGACGTCGTCTGGCTGGGCCTGTACGTGGTCGTGTATTGGTTATAATGCGGGGCAGGGCGCATGGCGCAAGCCGTGCGTCCCGGCAGGAAAAAAGCCGTACCGGACCATCCGTGTACGGCTTTTTTCTTGGTGCGAAATTTTGCCAACCAGGCAATGGCGGCGTCTAATGGATGCCGGTAGGCTGTATATACCCCAGCTTGTGCGCCAGCAGTATCAACAGGAACAGGGCGATGGAAAACCCCACGCGCATGGCCAGCGCCTGCACGGTGCGGTTGCTCTTGCCCTTGTCGCGCATCAGGAAGAACAAGGCCGACCCCAGGCTGCCCAGGATCAGGATAAAAGCGATGGCGACGACGATTTTCATGGATGACAAGGCCCGCTCTGAGGAGGTTCCATTGTAATGCGTATTTACTCACGATTACGCGCGCAATTCCGCTTCCGGTTTCGCCCGGTTCCATTTGTCGTGATGCTGCTGCTGGTCGCGCTGGGCCTGGCGCTGGCGCAGTGGCAGCAGCGCCGCGCGGACGAGAAGATCGCCCGCGCGGCCAGGCTGGAGGCCGGCAACCTGGCCGCGCCTTTGTCTCTGGGCGCCGCACCGCTATTGCCGCAGGACGCGCAGGCCATCGAATACCGGCGCGTCACGCTGACCGGCCGCTTCGTGCCGGCCTGGACCGTCTACCTCGACAATCGCCCCTACCGGGGCCAGGCCGGCCTGCATGTGCTGACCCCGTTTCAAATCGAGGGTTCAAACATGCATGTGCTGGTGGCGCAGGGCTGGCTGCCGCGCAATAATACGGACCGTACCCGCATCGCCGATTACCGCACGCCCACCGGCACCGTCACGCTGCAGGGCGTGGCGCGCCTCCATGCCGGCCACGTGATGCAGCTGGGCACGGCCGCGCCTTTGGCGCCGCACGCCATCGTGCAAAATGCCGATATCGCGCAGCTGGCCAACGCCAGCGGCCTGGCGTTCCAGCCACTGCTGGTCGAACAGACCTCGCCTGAATCGGCCAGCTTGCCGGTGCGCGACTGGCCGGCGCCCGACCTGGGCGCGGACAAGCATCGCGGCTACGCTTTCCAGTGGTACGCACTGGCGCTGATGGCCATCTTATTTTTTGTCTTTACAGGATTTCGACGTGCAAACAAATCACCCTGACACGCTGGATAAAAAAGCGCAAACCACCGGCCGCTGGAAACTGCTGGCCGTGGTGGCCGTGTGCGCCTTTCCGATTATCGCCTCGTATGTGACGTATTACATCATCAAGCCCAGCGGGCGCAACAACTATGGCGCGCTGATCGACCCGCGCCAGTATCCGATCCCGGAAGCGACATTGCAGGTGAAGCAACTCGATGGCATGCCGTCGCCGCTGGCGCAGTTCAAGGGCAAGTGGGTGATGCTGCAGGCCGGCCCTTCCGACTGCCAGGAGGCGTGCAAAAAGCAGTTGTTCGCCATGCAGCAGTTGCGGCTGACGCAGGGCAAGGAGCGCGAACGCATCGAACGGGTCTGGCTGATTACCGATCCGCAGCCGATCGACACCATGGTCATGCGCGAGTACGACGGCACCAATATGCTGCGCGTCAATGACGCGGCCCTCAAGGCCTGGCTGCCGGTGGAGCCGGGCGGCAAGCTCGAAGATCATCTATACCTGATCGATCCGCTGGGCAACCTGATGATGCGTTTCCCGAAAGACGCGGACCCGACCAAGGTCAAGAAAGATATCGCCAAGCTGCTCAAAGCTTCGGCGATCGGCTGAGGAGTTCGCATGCCGACAATGCATCTTTCCGCGCTGGCCCAGCTGGGCCTGACGGGCCTGCTGGTGGCCCTGTTGCCGTTGACCATGGTGTGGGTCTCGGCCGACGCCAACAAATACCGCAAGCTGGTATGGATCGCCGTCTTCCTGACGGTCGACCTGATCATGTTTGGCGGCTTTACGCGCCTGTCCGATTCCGGCCTCGGCTGCCCCGACTGGCCAGGCTGCTATGGCTCGGCCAATCCTTTCCTGGCACACGAACATATTGTTGCCGCCGAAACCCTGATGCCGACCGGCCCCGTCACTGTCGTGAAAGCCTGGATCGAGATGACGCACCGCTACCTGGCGATGGCCATTGGCGTGCTGATCGTGGCGATGATGGTGCAGGCCTGGCGCCAGTGGCGCAAAAAGGATGAGCAAGGCAGCCGCCGCGAGGAATTCGCGCCGGCGCTGCCGACCGCCCTGTTTTTCTTTGTCTGCCTGCAAGGCGCATTCGGCGCCTGGACCGTCACCCTGAAGCTGCAGCCGGTGATCGTCACCATCCATTTGCTGCTGGGCATGGGATTGCTGTCCCTGCTGGTGTGGCTGGGCGGGCGCCAGGATCATGCGGTCTCGCCCGTGCTGCGCGCCGATGCCGATGCGTCCGTGCTGCGCCCGGTGCGCGCCCTGGCCATCCTGTCGACCGTGCTGCTGGGCCTGCAGATCGCCCTGGGCGGCTGGGTCAGCACCAATTATGCGGCGCTGGCCTGCACCGATTTCCCCTTGTGCGGCGGCAAGGTGATCCCCGAAATGGATTTCGAGCACGGATTTTATCTGTGGCGCGAGCTGGGCAAGACGGCCGCCGGTCACTATCTGCCGTTCTCGGCCCTGACGGCCATCCACTGGGTGCACCGCAATTTTGCCTTTGTCGTGCTGGCCGGCATCGGCTACACCGTGTTGCGCGCCTGGAAGCTGCCGTCCCTGCGCGGCACGGCGCGGGCGATTACACTGGTGCTGGCCTTGCAGGCGGCCACCGGCATGGCGACGATCTACCTGAACTGGCCGCTGTCGATCGCGGTGATGCATAACGGCGGCGCGGCGCTGCTCGTGTTGTTGCTGACCATGTTAAACTACAAGGCTAAATTCCAGCTCGATGCCGCACAGAATCGGAATATTCAACGCAGCATTCACCGCGACAACTTCGCGGCAGCACCTTCCGCACTTTCCCAGAAATGACTACTCAGACCATCAGCCGCAAGCCATCCCCTCGCATCGCCCAGTATTGGGCGCTGACCAAGCCGCGCGTAACGCAACTGGCCGTATTTTGCGCCGTGATCGGCATGTTTCTGGCCAGCGAGGATCTGCCGGACTGGCAGCCGGTGGTGTTCGGCACCATCGGCATCTGGCTGCTGGCCGGCGCGGCGTTTGCCGTCAACTGCCTGGCCGAGCGCGAGATCGACGCGCGCATGGCGCGCACGGCGCGCCGGCCGATGGCCATGGGCGATATCACCGTGAAGCAGACGGTGGTGTTCGCACTGGTGATCGGCGGCCTGGGCATGGGCATCCTGTATTACCTGGTCAATCCGCTGACCATGTGGCTGACCTTTGTCACCTTTGTCGGCTATGCGCTGATCTACACCATGGTGCTCAAACCGGCCACGCCGCAAAACATCGTCATCGGCGGCCTGTCCGGCGCCATGCCGCCGGCCCTGGGCTGGGCGGCTGTCGCCAACGACGTGCCGATGCAGGCGTGGCTGCTGGTCTTGATCATTTTCGTCTGGACCCCGCCGCACTTCTGGGCGCTGGCCATGTACCGCCGCGACGACTACGCGCGCTCGGGCCTGCCGATGCTGCCCGTCACGCACGGCCTGGCATTCACGCAGTTCCACGTGTGGCTGTATTCGATCGCGCTGGCCGCCACCACCCTGATGCCGTATGCCGTGCGCATGAGCGGGCTGATCTACCTGGCCTCGGCCGTGGTGCTCAATGCCGGCTTCCTGTATTACGCGTGGCAGATGTACCGCAATTACACGGATCTGATCGCGCGCAAGGCGTTTACGTATTCCATCATCTACCTGTCGCTGCTGTTCGCGGCGCTGCTGGTCGACCATTACCTTCCTCTCGGCTTATGAAAAAACTCTTCTGCCTGTTGTTGACATCCTTGCTGCTGGCCGGCTGCGGCAAACCCGAAGTGCCCAAGCCCGTGTTCCAGAACACCGATGTGACGGGCCTGGGTTACGCGCGCCAATTCGCGCTGACCGACCATACCGGCAAGCCGCGCACCCTGGCCGACTACAAGGGCAAGGTCGTGCTGATGTTCTTCGGCTACACGCAATGCCCGGACGTGTGCCCGACCACCATGGCCGATATGGCGCAGGTGATGAAGGACATGGGTCCGCAGGCCGACCAGGTGCAGGTGCTGTTCGTCACGGTCGACCCCGAGCGCGACACGCAGGCGCTGCTGGCCGAATATGTGCCGGCGTTCGACAAGCGCTTTGTCGGCCTATACGGCGACCTGGCCGCCACCGCCAAAGTGGCCAAGGAATTCAAGGTGTATTACGCCAAGGTCGAAGGCGAAACCGACAGCAGCTACACGGTCGACCATACGGCCGGCACCTATGTCTTCGATCGCCAGGGCAAGATCCGCCTGTTCGTGCGCCACGGCGAGAAGCCGGCCGCCATCGCGCACGATCTTAAACTTCTGCTATCCTGAGCCAGCGGCGCCACCGGGGCGCCATTTCAGGATGCACGCAGTACATGGACAAACGTTTCGAGCCTCACGCCCGCCTGGCAGCCGTCATCTTTCTGTTGATCGGCTGCTTTTTCGTCTTGCGCCCCTTTTTGCCGGCGATGCTGTTCGCCGTCTGCGTCAGCATCTCCAGCTGGCCCCTGTATTTATTACTGCTCGACAAGGTCAAGGGACGGCGCAACCTGGCCGCCGCCATCATGACGGTCTCGCTGGTGCTGGTGATCGTGCTGCCGCTGGTGCTGGTCACCTACAATCTGGCCGACAATGTGGCGCGCATCTATGAGCAGCTGCGCCTGGCGCTGGACGAGGGCGCGCTGCATCCGCCGGCCTGGCTGGCCAATATTCCGCTGATCGGCGAGACCATCGATGGCTATATCCGCCGCATTATCGACGACCGCGAAGAGCTGCTGAACCTGGGCAAGAACATGCTGGAGCCGGCCCGCCATTTCCTGACCTCCGGCGGCATCGTGCTGGGCAGCGGCGTGGCGCAGACCAGCCTGGCCGTGTTCGTCAGCTTCTTCCTGTACCGCGATGGGCAATTGCTGCGCACGGCCTTGCTCAACGGCAGCGCGCGGATTATCGGCGACAGCGCGCCCGGCGTGGCGCTGACCATCAGCCGCACCATCCGCGGCGTGATGTACGGCCTGCTCGGTACCGCCCTGGCGCAGGCGCTGGTGGCGGTGGTGGGTTTTCTGATCGCCGGCGTGCCGGCCGTGGCCCTGCTGGGCATCGCCACCTTCGTGCTGTCGCTGGTGCCGGTCGGCCCGCCCCTGATCTGGGGCGGCGCCGCCATCTGGCTGTTCAACGGCGGCCAGACGGGGTGGGGCATTTTCATGCTGGTGTGGGGCGCCTTGCTGATCAGCGGCGTCGACAATGTGGTCAAGCCGCTCCTGATCAGCCGCGGCAGCAGCCTGCCATTTTTGCTGGTGCTGCTGGGCGTGCTGGGCGGTGTGCTGGCTTTCGGCTTTGTCGGCATTTTTATCGGCCCGACCCTGCTGGCCGTGCTGTACAGCCTGCTGCAGACCTGGACCTTGGGCGTGACCACCGTACCGCAGGGCAAAGATAGCCTGACTGAAAAGAAAGACTAGTCGCGCAGGTCGGCGTCGAGGTCGCGTTCCAGTTTCGGGATCACCTTGATCAGCACGATGCGCGGCCCGTTCATTTTCTTGACGACGATATCGAAGTCGACAAACGTGATGCGCTGGCCCTGTTTCGGGATATCGCCGAGCTTGACCATGATCAGGCCACCCACCGATTCCACGTCGTCCAGCCCCAGCTCCTCGTTTTCGATATCGATGCCGAGGATGCGTTCGAGCGAAAAGATCGGCAGGCTGGCCTTGCCGATCAGGGTGCCGTCGCTCTGCTTGAGCCAGTCGTTTTCATTGCGGCGGAATTCATCGCGGATCTCGCCGACCATGGCGCCGAGCAAGTTGTCCAAGGTGATGAAACCGACCGGGCGCTTGCCTTTTTCGCCGATCAGCGCGAAGTGCGGCGCGCCGTCGCGAAAGCGGCGGAACAGTTCCAGCGCCGGCGTGCGCGCGGAAATGATGTCCACCGGGCGCAGGAAGGGGATCAGCGAGCTGATGGTCTTGCCGGCCTGCTGGGCGAAAAACAGGTCCTTCAGGTGGATCACGCCCAGCACGTCGTCTTCATTGGTATCGAAATACGGATAGCGGCTGAAGCGGTTGCGCAGCACCGTTTCCAGGTTCTGCTCCAGGGTTTCCGAGGCATACAGGGCCACCACTTCATTGAGCGGACGCATCAGGTCGGACACCGTCATCTGCTCGAAGTCGAGCGACTGGGCCAGGATATTGCGCTCGTCGCGCGTGAATTTTTCGCCGGGCTGGCTGGTGCGCAGTATCAGTTTCAGCTCTTCCGACGAATAATGCGCGTCGTGGCCGCCCTTGCCGGACAGGCCCGCCATGCGCAGCACCCAGTTGGCGCTGGCGTTGAGCAGGAAGATGGCCGGGTACATGGCCCAGTAAAAGCCGTACAGGGGAATCGCGCTCCACAGGCCGACCGCTTCCGGGTTGCGGATCGCCATCGACTTGGGCGCCAGTTCGCCGACCACGATATGCAAAAACGAAATCACGCTGAAGGCGACGACGAAGGACACGCCGTGGATCAGCTCCTGCGAGGTGACGCCGATGGCGCCGAACAGCGGTTCGAGCAGGCCGGCAAAGGCCGGCTCGCCGACCCAGCCCAGGCCCAGCGAAGCGAGCGTGATGCCCAGCTGGCAGGCCGACAGATAGGCGTCGAGCTGGCCATGCACCTTGGCCAGGATGCGGCCCCGCAGTCCCTGCGTCTTGGCGATGGCGCGGATGCGCGTGCGGCGCAAGGTAACGATGCCAAATTCGGCGGCAACAAAGAAACCATTGAGCGCAACCAGGAAAAAGGCGAGCAGGACGAGCAAAACATTATGCATGGGGACGCAAAAAGATGGGCTGTTAAAACGTCATCTTAAACGACGAAGGCCACCATAGCCTAATATTGCGCGCGTGCGGCGGTTTGCTTTGCCTGATCTTGCCGCTGGCGCAGGCTGCTTTCCCGATGCGTCAAGCAGCCAGATGGCGTTTTTGCACGGCCGCCAGGATCACGCCCAGCGCCGGGTGCATGATCTTGCGCTCGTTCGAAATCACATAGAACTGTTCGCGCAAGGCCGAGGCTTCGCCGACCAGCACGGCGCCGAACTGCTCCTCGATCTCGGCCGCCAGACTCGCTGATGCAAAAAACAGGCCCAGGCCCTTGCGGCCGAAGGCGTTGAGCATGGCGTTGTCTTCGAATTCGCCGACCACGTCGGGCCGCACCCCTTCGTGCACCATCCACTCGTCGATGCGCCCGCGCAGGGCGTTATTGCGTGTCGGCAGCAGGAACGGCGCGCCATTGAGGCTGTGCGGAAAGTTGTCGCGGTAGCGCGCGGCCAGGTCCGGCACGCCGAACAGCTTCATGGCGCTTTCTCCCCACAGATGACTGGCCACGCGCAGGCTGGCGCCGGCCGGCACGGCGCGGTCGGTCAGCACCAGGTCCAGCTTGTGCAGGGCCAGGTCGGCCAGCAAGGACTCGAATTCGTCTTCCAGGCACACCAGCTTGACGGGCTGGCCCAGGCGGCGCGTGGCATCGAGCATGCGGTAGGCCATCAGTTTGGGCAGGGAATCGGAAATGCCCACCGTCAGGCGCATTTTTTCCGCGTCCGTGTCGGCCAGCGCCTCCTGCATCTGTTCGCCGAGCAGGAAGATGCGGTCGGCATAGCTCAGTGCCAGTCGACCCGCCTCGGTCGGCACCAGGCGCCGCCCTTGCGGCTGCAGCAGCGACTTGCCCAGTTCCTTTTCCAGCAGCGCCAGCTGGGTGCTGATGGTCTGCACGGCCAGGCCGAGGCGCTCGGCCGCGCGCGTCACGCCGCCCTCCCTGGCGACGACCCAGAAGAAATACAAATGCCGGTAATTGAAGCCCGTGGTTTTCATCAATGCTCCTATCTTCTGTTTTTACGAAGTAATGCTTCCATTATCTTCCATTTTTAAATCAATCGTGCGCGCCTATACTTAGTCTTATGTTTGCAAACTGATAGGAGAATTGATGAAGCATTTCAGAGTGTCATTTTTAGTGACATTTATCTGCCTGGGCATCTCGGCCTGGTGGGGCTATACCCATGGCGGTGTATCGACCATGCTGGCGGCGCTCGGTATTGCCGTGATCCTGGGCATCATGGAAGTGTCGCTGTCATTCGACAATGCGGTCGTCAATGCTTCTGTCCTGAAAAACTGGGACAAATTCTGGCAAGGCCTGTTCCTGGGCGTGGGCATCATCATCGCCGTGTTCGGCATGCGTTTGCTGTTCCCGCTGGTCATCGTTGCGCAAGCGGCCGACCTCGGTTTGCTGGAAGTATGGAATCTGGCGCTCAGCGACCCTGAACAGTATTCGATGCACCTGACGAATCACCATGCGGAAGTGGCGGCTTTCGGCGGCATTTTCCTGCTGCTGGTGTTCCTGAACTTTCTGCTGGACCATGAAAAAGAAACCCACTGGCTGGGCCGCTTCGAGGAAAAGATCGGCGCGCTGGGCAAGGTGTCCTCGATTTCCGTAATGATCGCGCTGGGCACCCTGATGGCCAGCCTGGGCATGATCGAAGACGGGCAAAAGCTGGTAGTGCTGACGGCGGGCCTGTGGGGCATCCTGACCTACGTCGGCGTCGACGTGATCAGCGGCTTGCTCGAAGGCGACAACGGTGACGGCAATATGGGCGACATCGTCAAGCGCGGCGGTATCGGCGGCTTTTTGTACCTGGAAGTGCTCGACGCCTCGTTCAGCTTTGACGGCGTGATCGGCGCCTTCGCCATCACCAAGGACGTGGTCATCATTATGCTGGGCCTGGCGATAGGCGCGATGTTCGTGCGTTCGATGACGGTGTTCCTGGTGCGCAAGGGTACATTGGATGAGTTTGTTTATCTGGAGCACGGTGCACACTATGCGATCGGCATCCTGGCCGTGATCATGTTGGTCAGCATGAAGTTCCATGTGCCCGAGATATTTACCGGCCTGATCGGCGTGGCCTTTATTCTCGCCTCGCTGTGGTCGTCGATCCGCTACAAACGCAGGATGGCGCTGGAAGAGGGCAAGACCGACGCGCTGGAATCGATCAAGGCATAGCAGGTCCAAGGAATGCGCGGCAAACGAACACACCGGTTTGCCCGCCAGCAGCAGCAAGCGTCGCCGCCGGCCCGGGGAGTCGGGCCGGTGGAGGGCGCCAGGTGTTTGTATGACATATGCGGTACCTTCATTTCACATAGGAGAAATACATCATGGCAATCAGTCTGCAAAAAGGCGGCAACGTCAACCTGAGCAAAGAAGCTCCCGGCATCACCAAAATGACCATCGGCCTGGGCTGGGATGCGCGCGCCACCGATGGCGCCGCGTTCGACATCGACGGCTCGATCTTCCTGCTGAAAGCGGACGGCAAGGTGCGTGCCGACGTCGACATGATTTTCTACAACAACCTGAAGTCGAGCGACGGCTCCGTTACCCACTCGGGCGACAACACCACCGGCGCCGGCGATGGCGATGACGAAACCGTCACCGTCGACCTGTCGACCGTGCCAGCCGAGATCGACAAGATCGCCGTCTGCGTGACGATCCACGACGCCGAAGCGCGCAAGCAGAACTTCGGCATGGTCTCGAAAGCCTATGTGCGTTGCATCAACGCCAATGGCAACACGGAAATCGCCCGCTTCGACCTGTCGGAAGACGGCTCGGCCGAAACGGCGATGGTCTTCGGTGAAATCTACCGCAATGGCGCCGATTGGAAATTCAAGGCCATCGGCCAGGGCTACAAGGGCGGCCTGGGCCCACTCGCCGCCTCGTTCGGCGTCGGCGTGTAAGTTTTAAATCCGCATCACCATCACCATCGCCAGGAAAGGAACAGTTGTATGCCAGTTTTCAGTGTGACCGGGGACATCGACCCGTTTCTGCATGTCTCGCTGGCCAAGGGCGAGAAGATTTATTGCGAATCCGACGCGATGGTGATGATGGAAACCAACCTTGAGCTGAAAGGCAAGATGACCGGCGGCCTGGGCGCTGCGCTGATGCGCACCTTTGCCAACGGCGAATCGTTCTTTCAGCAGCATGTCGAGGCCCTGCGCGGCGATGGCGATTGCCTGCTGTCGCCAACCTTACCAGGCGCCGTGCGCGTGCTGGACGTGGGCGCCCAGCAATACATGATCAGCGATGGCGCGTTTGTCGCGGCCAGTTCCGGCGTTGAGCTCAAGGTGCGCACACAAAGTCTGGGCAACGCATTGTTTGCCCGGAGCGGTGGTTTCTTTATCACCGAAACGGCCGGCAGCGGCCAACTGGCGGTATCCGGTTTTGGCGCCATGTCCGAACTGGACGTGTTGCCTGGCAAGGACGTGGTGATCGATAACGCCCATGTCGTGTGCTGGGACAACCGCCTGCAATACGAAATTTCCATTACGACCGGCAGCAGCGGAGGGTTCCTGGGCAACCTGATCAACAGCCAGACCAGCGGCGAAGGCATGGTGCTCAAATTTTCGGGCACCGGCAAGATCCTGATCTGCTCGCGCAACCGCGCGGCCTTCCTGGCCTGGACCCAGAGCAAGCCGGCGTAATCACACACTAACCAAACAGGAGCAATGCGTATGTCTGTCAATTTGAGCAAAGGCCAGAAGATTTCTCTGGACAAGGAAGCTGGCACCAGCCTGACCCGCATCACCATGGGCCTGGGCTGGGATTCGGTCAAGACCAAGGGTTTCCTCGGTTTCGGTTCGAAAACCGAATCGGTCGACCTCGATGCCTCGTGCGTGCTGTTTGACGACAGCAACAAGGTGTCCGATATCGTCTGGTTCCGCCAGTTGAAAAGCCGTGACGGCAGCATCGTTCACACCGGCGACAACCGTACCGGCGCGGGCGATGGCGACGACGAGCAGATCAATGTCGACCTGGCCAACGTGCCGGCCGGCGTGAAAAGCCTGGTGTTTACCGTCAACAGCTTCACGGGCCAGAACTTCTCGCAGGTGGAAAACGCCTATTGCCGCATTTTGAATGCCAGCAATAACCAGGAAATCGCGCGTTTCAACCTGTCGGTCCAGGGCGCCCACACGGCGCAGATCATGGCCAAGCTGTACCGCCATAACGGCGAATGGAAAATGCACGCGATCGGCGAAAACGGCAATGGCCGTACATTTGATGATTTAATGCCGCAGATTACCGTGCATTTATAAGGAGCAGTACGCAGCGGGCGGGGGACGGACCGGATACCGGATCCTGCCCGCTGCTCTTGATTGAGGAGAGTATGTCGTGACGCGACTGCTGATAGCCTTGCTACTTCCGTGTCTCACGTTTTTCATGTTGCGCCGGCCACTGGCTGGCGCCGCCACCCTGGTCATGCAGTGCACTGTGATCGGCTGGGTGCCAGCGGCCCTGTGGGCCCTGTACACGGTGAACCAGCATAAAACGGAGCGGGAACTCGAAGGCGCATTAAGCCGCAGCTACTTACGCAGGCGCAGCCGGGTGATCTGATCCCGCAAGCGCCGTCATCCTGGACCATGGCCCCACGAGCAATCGTGCGGGCCATTTTCTTTTCAGTTCAAAACAGCGCGAACTGGCAGGCCAGCATGGCCGCGTTATAACTTGCGTGCACCAGCATCGGCGCCAGCAGCGCGCCACTCTTTTCATAGGTCCAGCCGGTGCACAGGCCCAGCACGAACACGGGCAGCATGGCCGCCGGCGGATGGACGATGGCAAAGATCGCCGCGCCGATGATGAGCGCTTGCCAGGCCGGCAATGAGCGGCGCAGGCCGCCCTGGATCAGGCCGCGGAAGATGAATTCCTCGCACAGGGGCGCGGCCAGCACCGCCAGCGCGCTCAGCCACAGCCAGCTCCACTGGCCGTCGGGCAGCGGCGAGGCCGGTGGCGCCACACCGTAGGCATGCAGCAGCATGGTGTGGCCGACGCCGAACACGGCGGCCAGCGCGGCGCCGCCCGGCACTACTCGCCAGGCCGGGCGGCCGTGCCGAATGTGCGGCACACCAGTGGCCTTGCTGCGCCAGTAGGCCAGCCGCGTCAGGGCGTAGCTCAGCGCGCCGGCAATGCCGAAAGCCAGCGCACTGTGCTGCAAGCTGGCCTGTCCCTGGTCCTTGAGCAGCAGCAAGGCCAGCACCTGCAGCACGAAAAACAGCATGGCGGCCATCAGGCCGTCGGCGCCCGAGACGCGCGCCGGCGGCGAGGCGGCCGGGTCCAGCAGATACGGCACCTCGTCGCGCGCCTTTTGCCACAGGGCCACGGCCAGCGCGCCGGTGAGCACCACGAACACCAGTTGCTGCACCACGCTGCCGGCGGCCAGCGCGGCGATATACAGGCCGGTCAGCAGCAAATACAGATACATATAGGTCGGGCGCATTTTCGCCGACGCTTCGGTGGCCAGCGGGTCGCTGGCAAACACGCCCAGCGCCACGCCGATCAGCGCGTACAGGGCAATGCCGGCCAGCGCCAGCAGCATCAGGCCCACCATGTCCCAGCGCCAGGCAGGCATCCAGGCCAGCGCCACGCCAAACATAATGAGCGGATACACCATCGCCAGTGCGGCCCACAGCTGCGCTTTTTCGCGCAAGGCCTGCTCCACGCCGGCGGGGAAAGTGTACAGCAGCCACAGCGCGCCGCCTTCCTTGTTCAGGTTCTGGAAGGCCGACATCATCAGGGTATAGGTGCCGAGGAAAAAACCGGTCGAGGCCAGCAGGGCCGGGCTGTCGAGCAGGCCGTGCAGATCCTTGAGGCGGCCCGTGAAGACCACCTGGCCGCCCAGTATCAGCAGCGGCAGGACCATGGTCTGCACCAGGAAATTGCGGTCGCGTGCCAGCAAGGTCAGCTCGCGCCGCTGGATCACGCTGCCGAGCTGCCAGCGTCCAGGCGCCGCCGCCCTGGCGGCCTTGCGCCCGCTGGCGTGCTGGCCTGAACCGACCACGCCGTGGCGCAACTGGCGCCGCAGCACCGCCATGCCCAGCGCCAGCAAGAGCAGCAACTGCGCCAGCAAGGCGCCAGCGGCCAGCAGGGCGGCGCCGGCATCTTGCGCGTTGAGCATGTTGACGATCAGGCCGGGCGGCGTCCACGCGCTCCAGGCCGGCATGGCGGCGGCCCAGGCAAACGCAAAGCCCTCGCTGCCCATGCCGAACGACATGCCGATATACATGGGCAGGATGCAGAGGAGGGAAATCATCGCTTGCAGATTGGCCAGCCGTGATGGTGCCAGCGACAGGCGCAAGCCCGTGTCGACCAGGGTGCGCAGCATGGCGGCCAGCAACAGCAGCACCAGGCTGGCCGCCAGCGCCAGCACGGGCGAGTACCAGCCTAGTCCGGAATACCAGGCGACCATGGTGGTGGTGGGCAGCACGGCCAGCAGGCCGGCCGGATTGGCCACGCTGCGCTCGAACACGCGCGCCCACAGCACGGTGCTGATGGGCGAGGGCAGGGTGGCCAGCCACTCCAGGTCCCAGTCGGGGCGCGCCAGGTCGCCGGCGCCCAGCGGCACCAGCACGCTGACCAGCCACATCAGGCTCAGCTGGAACGTCAGTCCGGCCAGCAGCGCCGTGCTGAAGGGCGTGGCCATCATCTGCGCGATCACCGCCGGCATGGCGTCCTGCCGGGCGCAGGCGGCGACGGCGTCGAGCTGGCAATGCAGATTGAGCACGCTGTTGCGCGCGATCGAGCCAAATGAAAACAGCATGGGCGCAGCCAGCAGCGCGCCGATCAGCCAGCGGCCGCGCCGCTTGCCCGGCGTGCCCGCACGGCGCTTGCCGCGCTGGCCGCGCCGGAACAGCAAGGCCGTGCCGCTCATATTGAGCAGGCGCCGCAGCCGCAGCCGGGTCAGCAGCCAGATCGCCTGCCAGGCCGATGGCGGCGCGATCATGCCGCGCTATCCGCCGCGCCCGCCTCGTCGGTCAGCTGCAGGAAGATATCTTCCAGGCTGCCCGCGCTGGCCAGCTGCTGGCGAATCTGGTCCAGGCTGCCAGTGGCCGCCAGTGCGCCGCGGTGAATGATGGCGACCCGGCTGCACAGCTTTTGCGCCATGTCGAGCAGGTGGGTTGACACAAAGATGGTGGTGCCGGCGGCGGCGATGCGCAGCAAGCGTTCCTGCACCTCGCGTGAAGCGCGCGGGTCGAGGCCGTTGATCGGCTCGTCCAGCACCAGCACGGACGGCTCGTGTATCAGCGCGCAGGCCAGCCCCAGTTTCTTTTTCATGCCCAAGGAATAGTTGACGGCAAAGTCGTCGCTCGCTTCGTCGAGGCCGAACTCCTTGAGCAGTGTCTCGGCCCTGGCCGCTGCTACGGCGCGTGGATAACCGTGCATTTCGGCGACGAATTGCAATATTTCTCGTCCGCGCAGGTAGTCGTAGAAGATCGGATTGTCGGGCAAATACCCCACCCTGCGCTTGACGGCCGCGCCATCGCGGTGGCAATCGAGGCCGTCGACCAGCACCCGTCCGCCGCTCGGCACCAGGATGCCCATCAGCATGCGGATGGTGGTGGTCTTGCCGGCGCCGTTGGGGCCGAGGAAACCGAAGACTTCGCCGCGGCCGACCTGCAAGGTCAAGGGTTTGACGGCGTCGAAAGCGCCGTAGCGTTTGGAGAGGGCCTGGAACTCGATCATGCTGCGCCTTGCTGGTGAAATCAATGCAAGATCATAACGCCCTGTTCAGCTGGCGCCAAATGCGGCCAGCAGCCGCTGCTGGCCGGCGGGCGACACTTTCAGCGCGCGGCTGTCGAGTTCGCGTTCTGCCCAGCCCTGGCGCAGCGCAAGCTGCAGCACGGCCGCGCCGAGCGCGCCACCGAGGTGAAAGCGCCGCTCGCTCCAGTCCAGGCAGGCACAGGCAAAGCGGCGCCGCTGGCCGGCCAGCGGCGCCACGGCCATGCCGATCGCCGCCATGCCGATCGCGCCTGCCTCGCTCAGGCGGTAGTTGCCGTCGTCGCCAAGCAGCCAATGCTGAGCCAACAGTTGATCGTGCAGGGCGACGGCCACCGTGCCGGCCATATGGTCGTAGCAGGTGCGCGCATGGCGCAACCGGTCCGGCGTGCTTGGCGTAAACAAAGGACGTGGCACACCGGCCACCACCAGCAGTGCTTCGAGCGCCTGCGCCACCTCAACGCTGGCCAGCCGGAAATAGCGATGCTTGCCCTGCGCCACCACCGTCAGCAAGCCGTCCTTGCATAAGCGCGTCAAGTGGGCGCTGGCGGTCGACGCGCCAACCTCGGCCAGCACGGAGAGCTCGGTTGCCGTGCGCGCATGGCCGTCGAGCAGGCTGCACAGCATGCGCGCGCGGGCTGGCTCGGCAATGGCGCCGGCCAGCTGCGCCAGGCCGGTATCGGCAGTGTTGACGTTATTGCCAGCATCCATGGTTCGCTCCCGGACGAAGTGTTGGGGTAAAAGGGCCAGCATACTCGCCTCCATTCATCACCGCAATGGAGTTGCCATGTTTCCCCACGATCCAGACCATCTGCTGGCCGCCGTCACCCACGCCGCGCCTTTTGATTACTACCGCCGCCAGGCCGACGGGCCGCCCTTGCGCTTTGATGCCGCCCTGGACTGCTGGCTGGCAACCGGCGCCGGAGTCGCCGCCGTGCTGGAGCATGTTGACTTGCGCGTGCGGCCAGCCGGCCAGCCGGTGCCGGCGCACCTGATCGGTACGGCATGCGGCGCGCTCTTTGCGGAACTGGCGCGCATGAATGACGGCGCGCGCCATGCCGCAGCGAAGCGCAAGTTGATGAAACAACTGGCAGGCGTTGACCTGGCCGGTCTGCATGCCGATACCGCCCGCCTGGCGCGCGACCATCTGCCGGGCAGCGCGCAGCAATTGAACGCCCTGATCTTTGACGTCCCTTTGCTGGCCGTGGCCCAGTTGCTGGGCTTTGCGCCGGCCGATGGGCCACGGATTGCCCAGTGGACGCAGGACGTTGTCGCCGCCCTGCCAGTGACGGCCGAGCGCGCCAGCGTCGCGCGCGCCGAACTGGCGGCCAGCGCTTTGCAAGCGGCGTTCAGTGGCTTGCGGCCCGATGCCGACGCCAGTCAAACGGCCAACCTGATCGGTTTGCTGATACAGACCTGCGAAGCGACGGCGGCGCTGCTGGGCAACAGCGTGCTGGCGCTGCGCACCTGCCAGGGACCCACGCTGGCGATCCACAATACGCGCCGCTTTGCCGCCTGCGACGTGCAGATCGACAAGGTGACGATACGCCAGGGGCAAATGGTGCTGGTGCTGCTGGCCGGCGCAGGGCTGGCCTATGGCCATGGCGTGCATCGCTGCCCGGGGCAGGCGGTGGCGCAGACCATCGTCGCCGCCATCCTGCCGGCCTGGTCCGAAGCGCTGCGCTCACTGGGGCTGGACTGGCATTACCGGCCTTCGCCGAATGCCCGCATTCCGGTGTTTACAACAGCGGGTATCGCATGATCGCCGTGATTTTCGAGGTGTGGCCCAGTGCGCAAGGGCGCGCACATTATTTGGAACTGGCGGGCGCGCTGCGGCCGCTGCTGGACCAGGTCGACGGTTTTATTTCCATCGAGCGTTTCAGCAGCCTCAGCGATCCTGGCAAATTGTTGTCGCTCTCGTTTTTTCGCGATGAGGCGGCGCTGGCGCAATGGCGGCGGCTCGAAGCGCACCGTGCGGCGCAGGCCGAAGGCCGGCAGGGCGTATTCGACGATTACCGGCTGCGCATCGCCGGCGTGGTGCGCGACTATGGCTTGCACCAACGGGAACAGGCGCCGGCCGACAGCCGCTGCCGCCACGATGCTAGCGCTTGAGCGCGCCTTGCGTGATCTTGACCTTGACGCGGTACGTCGGGATGGGCGCGTCCATCGGCGGCGGCGTGGCCGGGTCGACGTCGAGCAGGGTAAACGTCAGGTGATTGATGGTGATGGAACTGGCGCCGTTGGGCATGGAATCGGACAATACCAGGTCGGTGGCGCCGCCGCTGTGCAGCAGGGTAAAGCTGTAGCTGACGTAACCTTTCCAGACGCACACGGCGCCGGCCCGGCAGCGGCTGTCGTTGACACGCTCCAGTTTCAGGGTGTCGGTGGCGGTGATGGCCACCTGTTCGCCGGGCGACAGTACATGGGTGACGCTGCGCGGCGTATTGTGGGCCTCGCCGGTGCTGGTGGCGGCGCCGCAGCCGGCCAGCATCGCCAGACACAGCCAGAATGGCCAGAATAAAGTGCGTAAGGAGTGACTCGGGTAATGCATGCTTTTCCTTTCAGATTGCGTCCTCTGTGTGGTATTCACGGATGAGATTGTTGATCATAGCAAAATGCTATTCTTGCGGCGCACGCCTGGCAGGCGGCGATGGCGTGAAATGGCTGTTTTGAAAATCAGGAAACAACCATTAAAGAAATTTACTTTTTTACATTTTTAAGTCATTGATTTTAAATGATTTTAAGTTCTATGTTGTTTCTTAAAGCTTGTCAAAAAACGATTTTCAGCCTAGAATATTTCCATAAAATTGTCAAATTTTGGGGAAATATATGGCTACTTTACCGCGTGGAATCACAGCAGTAAGTTGGAAAAATAGCACTAAGTCAAAAGAGAAGATTGTCAAGTACAGAGTACGAGTGCAGAAAAAAGTTGATGACCAGCAAGTCAAGCTTGACAGCCTTTTTGACACACTTCAACAAGCTGTGGACGAATTGAATAATTTCAAGTCAAAAGCGGGTAGCTATTTTTTAAGCACAATTGACAAGCTTAAAGAAGAAGAAAGAAAAAAAGTAAATGAGTTCTTGGTCGCTCCCCCGATCTCTGTATATATTAGTAAATATATTACAGAAAAAATTGACACAAGAAAAAATGAAACTCAAACACAACAAAGAAACACAGCAGTAATAAAGTCTTTTTTTAAAACAATCCTTAAAACAAAAATTCCGAACCGTCACTACTCAACAACAGAACCACTTTTGCAAGCAGGCGGTATGCTTGCTTTGATAGCGAACAATACACTTTCACAGGCAGAAGAAAAAAAAGAGTTTGGAGCATTTAAAGTTCAAGAAATTTCATACATTGAAATTAATGACTACATAAAAGAACGCCTAAAAACAGTCAAAAAAATATCTGTCACAAGAGAACTTTCTTTCATTAAAAAAGTATTTAATGAACTGAAATATTATGATAAGTCCTTTTTCAGCCTTAAAAACCCTGTTTTATTTTATGATAAAGGCTTATTAGCCAATAGTGACATTTCTTCAAAAAATAGCTATCGCTTATCAACAGAAGACAAAGATATTTTGTTCGGTGCTCTCCACAAATACAGCAATTGGGAATTGAAAGCTATCTCGTTACTTTCATATTACTGTGGTTTTAGTAGAAGTGAGATTGTCCCATTGACTTGGGAACAAGTTAATTTAGCTGAGAATTATGTTCAGCTTTATCAAAAAAAATCAGGCCAACCAAGAAAAGTTTACATTTTAAAAGAGGCAAAAGAAATATTTGAAAATATGCCAAAGACCAACGGCGACAGGCTCTTTAGCTATGGGGTCTTAGGATTTTCGGGCTCATTTGATAAGCTTGTTGAAAAGTTGGGTTTGAGAAAAAAAGGTTTTCGTTTTCACTTTTTTAGAAGGGAAGCCATATCAAATTTAGTATTCAATTTAAGTCAAGCGACTGGAAGCACTGGACAAGATTTTTCTATTCTTATTAGTGAAATTCTGGGCATTGAGAATATAGCTTCACTTGAAAGAAATCATATAAATCAATTGTCACCAACAGAAATAGCATCACAAAATCAGGTTATGAAGTCTGTAGGACACAGCAACAAAAAAACAACAAAACGATACTCTAGAATAAAAATTCGATAAAAATAAAACAATATAATATTGATTTTTAAAAGATATGGGATAAAAAAATTTGTATTTTTTGTTGCAATATAGAACAAAAAAGTTTACTAGACAGTTAAAA
Source organism: Janthinobacterium psychrotolerans (assembly GCF_001677885.1). Lineage (GTDB taxonomy): Bacteria > Pseudomonadota > Gammaproteobacteria > Burkholderiales > Burkholderiaceae_D > Janthinobacterium > Janthinobacterium psychrotolerans. Next base: position 194,615 of record NZ_LOCQ01000055.1, read on the forward strand.
ATAGAATATAATTTCATTTTAGCATTATTTTTTAATTCTTAAGGAATTGCAATGAAGCAAGTAAGTGGCGTTTTGAAAAAACTTGGATCGGCAAATTTGACACATGGAAATGTTGGGTCTTCTACCATTAAATATAATACAATTCAAATTGGTAATAACGTTCTTCAGAAGATAGTAACGGCTCAGAGCTTAGACGATTTTTTGACACAGGGCTTGGGTCAAGAAGTAACCTTATTTTTGAATAAAAATATGCTTATCGGAATAAAACTTCAGGACGGTCAAATTTATTATTGGAAAAGAAGTTTTAGTTTATTTTTATTTGCTATTATTTTATCAATTGCTCAGTTGGGTTTTGCTTACGCAATCGGTGGATTAGCAAATAATTTCGTCATTCCAATGATTGTTATGTTTGCAGTCATATTTTTCACGTCTGGCTCAATTTTTATGCAGAGATTAATTTATGAGCCAAAATTATCCTCCGCGGGTGGCGTGCCACTTAGGGGATAAGAAACTAACAATGAAAAAGGAACTCGACGAGTTCCTTTTTTTCGTCCAAAAAAAAGCTCCATTGCTGGGGCTTGATTTTTTAAGATTATCTTTTTTAATGATTAGTGCTAACTATAAAATTAAAAGGAAATCTTATGTCTTTAAATATAAATAATAAATCTGTTGTTGTCAATAACTCAAATGAAGAATCTAATTATTTTTCATTAAATAAAAAAGTCATCAAAGAACTCATTCAAATACCTCGCCCTAAAAACACACTACTTAATATAATGATTTTATTGGCTTGTAAAGTGACTTATAAGAATGGTCTTGTCGGTGTTCATAGTGAAATTTCAAAAACGGGATTAGCTAAAGATCTAGGAATAAACAAATTAATTCAATCTTGTTTTCAAAATTCAATCTTGAAATGCAAATGAGTCAATTGAGTCATTTCAAAGAAAGTGATATTAAGAAAATTTTTGAGCTAAAACAGAAAATTGCAGAACTTCAACAGCAAATTGAAACATTGAAAGCAAAGCAAGAACAATCAGCAGAGTCTGCATTGATTGCTAAACGATTTACACCGTTTCCAACACAAAAAAACGGTCTAGAACGACCGTAGAGCGATTTTTGGCATTGAGTGCTACCCATCACTAGAATGCTGAGAAAGTGCCTCTATGGTCGTTTTAGACCGTTTTTTGTGTTGCTTTTAAACCAACTCGTCTGGTTCTCTAATTAGGGGTTCCTGTTGCTGTTGCCGTTGATTTTGTTGTACTGAATTCTGCACAAACTGCCTCGCGTTAACACCTTTAAAAAACCCTGGCTAGGACCGTGGGACCTACTTTCCCACAACCTTGTAGTTCTTGTGTTACAAGTCTTCACGTTGTGAGGACTTGCAACACAAAAACTTTGACAAAAAACTGTCATAAATAGATTTGATAAAATATTTTTGTCTTATTTATCAATGACTTATGCTAATATGTAGTTTTGAAACTCAGGAAACAACCATGAAAAAGACCGACCTGGCGAAAAGCGATGCCAAGAAGTTGATGGGAAAGATGAATGTTCCCGGCGCCGGCGCCTTCGGCAAGGACGCGGTGGTCGTTGACCGCCGCGAACAGCGCAAGCGCGACCAGGCCCTGGGCCTGGTGCCGTTCGCCGTCAAGCTCAACAGCGACTTGGTGTTGCAGTTGCAAACCCTGGCCAGGGAGCGTGGCGCGGATTTGAACGAAGTTGTAGCCGACGTGCTCGCCAAGGGCCTGGCGGCTTAAAGCAAAAGGCGCCTTGCGGCGCCTTTTTGTTGCGTGCTATGAATAACTTACACGTAGGCGGCCAGCGCGCCCTTCATTTTTTTCAACGCCGCCACTTCGATCTGGCGAATGCGCTCGGCCGATACGCCGAACTCTTCCGCCAGCGCGTGCAGGGTGGCGCCGGAGCCGTCGTCGTTGGCCAGCCAGCGCGCTTCAACGATGCGGCGTGAACGCGGGTCGAGCTTGCCCAGCGCCGTTTCCAGGCCTTCCGATTGCAAACGCGTCACTTGTTCCGCTTCCAGTACCTTGGTCGGCTCGCTTTGCTCCGACGACAGGTAGGCAATCGGCGAAAACTTGTCGTCTTCATCGTCGGTCGGCGATTCGAGCGCGATATCGCGGCCGCTCAGACGCGTTTCCATTTCGATCACTTCTTCGCGTTTCACGTCCAGCAGCTTGGCCAGCGCATCGATCTGTTTCGGCGTCATCGCGTCCAGGCCGGTTTTGTGGCTGCGCAGGTTGAAGAACAGCTTGCGCTGCGCTTTCGTCGTCGCCACTTTGACCAGGCGCCAGTTTTTCAGGATGTATTCGTGCATCTCGGCTTTCACCCAGTGCATGGCGTACGACACCAGACGCACGCCCTGGTCCGGGTCGAAACGCTTGACGGCTTTCATCAGGCCGATATTGCCTTCCTGGATCAGGTCGGCATGCGGCAGGCCATAGCCCAGGTAGCCGCGGGCGATCGATACCACCAGGCGCAAGTGCGACAGCACCAGCTCCTGCGCGGCGGCCAGGTCGTTTTTTTCGCGCAAACGGGTCGCCAGCGAGATTTCTTCATCATGGGTCAACATGGGCAGACGGTTCACGGCCGAAATATAGGCGTCGATATTGCCCAGGTTACCGGTGAACCCAAGGTTCAGCGCATTATTTTTGGTGGGAACCAATGCGGACATCGTAGTCATGTTTACTCCTCGTAGTCTTGCTTGTTCCATACGGCCTTGCCACGCGGCAGGGACCAGTTTCGTTCTTTTTGCTGTATCCGGTCTTGCGGTTTGCAACTGGCGGCGCCATCTTTATCTGGCGGCCATGGCCTTGTTGCAAACGCTATGACATATATTAGCACTCTCTGATGGAGAGTGCCAATCAGCTGATCCAATCGCTCCGATAGCCAAAATACTATGACGTTCGAAAGGCTGATGGTGTCTGGGCAATGCGGTCTTGCATGGGGATGACGCCAGTGTGCGCCGATTGTGGCTGACGTGAAAGCGCCGCACAGTAGCCTATGGCAACTATGGCAGAACTGCATATCATTCCCTATGGCAATGTCAATATTCTACGCAGGCTAACTGAAGTGGGCCTTAAGAATCCTTGTCAAAAATCAAGGGTATTAGGCGGGTGCATGGGACGGCGCCGGCAGCGCCGCCCCGGCAGGATGCTAGTTGACGCGCGCCAGGTGGCGCTGCACGCACAGGAAGGCGCCGATCAGGCCCAGCCCGGCGCTGACGGCCAGCAGGCCCGCCATCGGCAGCGGCGCCAGCGGCGTCATCTGGAATTCCGAGGCGTACAGGCGGGCAAATTCGGCAATTGCCGTATTGAGCGGCTGCAAGGCCAGTGCCACGCCACCCAAGGCCAGTGCACCCGCGCACAGGCCCAGCAGCGCACCCGTATAGTAAAACGGCCGGTGGATAAAGGTGTCGGTGGCGCCGATCAGTTTCGAGATGGTGATTTCGTCGCGCTGCGTCATCACCTGCAGGCGAATGGTGTTGAACACCACCGCGATCACGGCCACGCCCAGGGTAATGGCCAGCAGCAGCAGTACCAGGCGCAGTACGCCCAGCAATGCGGCCAGGCGCTTGACCCAGGCCGAATCGACCTGTGCCGATTCCACGCCCGGCAACTGGCGCAGCAGCTCGGCCACCGCATCGACATCCTGCGCTTCGGTGGCGGTATTGAAGGCGTTCAGTTTCAGCACGTAGCTGTCGGGCAGCGGATTGTCGCCCAGGGTGTTGAGCACGTCGGCCAGGCCGCTCTTGCTTTTCAGCGATTCAAGCGCTTCCTCGCGTGGAATAAAGACGATTTTCGCCTTCGGGTCGTGCACGATCTTGCGCATTTCGCCGGCCAGGCCGCTGGCCTGCGCGCGCGGCGTATCGGTCTTCATGAAGACGCTGATTTCCGGATCGACCGACATCTGCTCGGACATCGGCCGCACATTGTCGAGCATGGTCAGGCCGGCAAACGGCAGCGACAGTGCGATCGCCACCACCAGTACGTTGAGCAGGAAGCCGCTCGGCGACTTGCGCAAATGAATCAGCGCCGAGCCGAGCGCGAAGCGGTGTTGGCGGAACCAGCCTCTCATGCGTCTTCTCCTTCGGCATCGTCCGCGTCCGCATCGGGCTTGGGTGCGAAATCGGGATCGGGCGCGGCAAACACGGGCGCTTCGGTGGCCTTGTCGATGGCCACCAGCTGGCCGTTTTTCAAATGGATCACGCGGGCGGCGGCGTCGAGCATCTGTTCGTCATGGCTGGAAATAAGGCAGGTCACGCCCACCGAATGAAACGCTTTCAGGGCGTCGAGCACCTTGTTGGCGCTGGCGCGGTCGAGGTTGGCTGTCGGCTCGTCGGCCAGGATGATTTGCGGGCGGTTGACGATGGCGCGCGCGATCGACACGCGCTGCTGCTCGCCGCCAGACAGCGACAGCGGGCGCGCCAGTGCGCGGTCGAGCAGGCCGACCTTGTCGAGCGCGCGGCGGGCGCGTTGCTCGGCGGCCACCTTGTGCGCACCGACCACCAGCAGCGGCAGCATCACATTGGCCAGGATGGAGCGGTCGTTGAGCAGCTTTTGCTGCTGGAAGATCAGGCCCATGTTACGGCGCAGAAAAGGTACGCCGGCCGGTTTCAGCTTGGCCATGTCCTGGCCATTGACGATCAACTTGCCCGAAGTGGGGCGTTCCATGGCGGCGATCATTTTCAGCAGGGTGGACTTGCCGGCGCCCGATGGCCCGGCCAGGAACACCAGCTCGCCTTTGGCGATGCTCAGTGAAATGTCGCTCAGGGCGACGGCATCGGAAGAGTATTGCTTGGAGACGTGCTGAAATTCAATCATGTGATAGTGGGGCTTATCCGAGCAGGGCTTCGACAAATTCGGCAGCCACGAACGGCTGCAAGTCTTCAATTTTTTCACCGATGCCGATGAAATACACGGGCACCGGACGCACGCGGGCAATCGCCGCCAGCACGCCGCCCTTGGCGGTACCGTCGAGCTTGGTGATTACCAGGCCGCTCAGCTGCAAGGCGTCGTCAAACGCTTTGACTTGCGTCAGCGCATTCTGGCCCGTATTGCCGTCAATCACCAGCAAGGTTTCATGCGGTGCGCCTTCCATGCCCTTGCCGATCACGCGCTTGATCTTTTTCAGCTCTTCCATCAGGTGCAGCTGGGTCGGCAGGCGGCCGGCCGTGTCGACCATTACCACGTCGATTGCGCGCGCCTTGGCCGATTGCACCGAGTCGTAGGCGACGGCGGCCGGATCGCCCGATTCCTGCGAGATCACGGTAATGTTGTTGCGCTCGCCCCAGACCATCAGCTGTTCGCGCGCGGCGGCGCGGAAGGTGTCGCCGGCGGCCAGCAGCACCGATTGCCGGTTCGACTGCATGTGCTTGGCCAGCTTGCCGATGGTGGTGGTCTTGCCGGCGCCGTTGACGCCCGAGATCATCATCACCAGCGGCTTGTGGCGGCCCAGTTCGAAGCGTTTTTCCAGCGGGCTCAACAGATCAATCAGCAGCACTTTCAGGGCGGCCTTGACGGCGGCGGCGTCGAGCAGCTTGTCGTCCTTGACCTTTTTCTTCAACGCCGTCAGCAGATAGTCGGTGGCGTCGATGCCGGCGTCGGACATCAGCAGCGCCGCTTCGAGCTCTTCATACAGGGCGTCGTCGATCCTGGCGCCGACAAACAGCACCGACAGCGTGTTCGAGGTCTTGGACAGGCCGGCCTTCAGGCGTGTCATCCATGATTTCTTTTCCGGCTCGGCGGCCACGATCACGGGCACCAGTTCGGCCGGCGCGCCGGACAGGGCGCCAGACTGCGGCGACGGCGCGACAGGTGCGGCAGGGATGACAGGCTCGACAGTGACTGGCGCGGCCTCGGGGACGGCAGGTTTTTTCTTGAAGAAACTAAACATGGGTATGTGATGGCGGGTGCTTGCGCTTGGCCCGGCGGCGCCGGACGCTATGATCGGCCTATTCTACCAGAGCGTGTCCGCCGCCTCACGGATTGGCAACATTGTATGCGCCCTCAGTGCGCCGGTCGCAGTTGCCCCTGGTGGCGGCGGCGCCAGTCGTCCATCGTCTGCGCCACCTGGCGCAAGTCCAGTACATGCAGGAATGCGGGAGGGCGTTTGTACAGCACCGGGCTGCGTCCGCCAGCCCACACTTCCACCTGCGGCGGCAGGCTGGCCTGCAATTGCTGCAGGCTGTCGCGCGTCTGCTTCTCCTTGCTGGCGCTGGAAAACGACAGCGCCACGATATCGGCCCGTTGCGCACGCGCTGCGGCGGCGATGTCGGCCAGCGGCGTTTCCACGCCCAGCGAGATGCACTCGGCACCGGCCGCCACGCACAGTGCTTCTGCCATCAGCAGGCCCAGGCCGTGGCGTTCGTTGGGCAGGGTGGTGAGCACGATGCGCGGCGTGCGGGTGCTGGGCAGGCTCGGCTGCGGCATGGAAAAGATGGCGTGACGCATCACCGTTTGCATGGTTTCGCTATAGACATGCTCTTCATGGACGGCCAGGTCGCCGCAGGCCCATGCTTCGCCGACCAGGCTGGTCAGTGGTGCGATCACCTCGATGGTGAACTTTCTCAGGCCCAGCACGGCCAGCGCCTGGCGCAGCGCCGCGCCCAGTTCGGACAGGTGATGGCCGCGGCACAGGGCCAGATAGTGTTCGAGCTGGGGCTGTACCGGTTGCGACGCGGCCATGCCGGCGGCGGCCAGCGCGCGCAGCTGCGAGGTGCTGTGCTGCATGATCTTGCCAGGCCGGTAACCCATGTCCAGCAAACGTTTCACCATGCGCAGTTTTTGTACCTGCTCCGTGGAATAGCTGCGTTCGCCGTGGGCGTCGCGCTGCGGCTGCGGAAAGGCATAGCGGCGCTCCCATACGCGCAGGGTTTCCTTGGCCAGGCCCGTATCGCGTTCGACATCGCTGATGCTGAAGGCGGCGGGCAGGGGGTGCTGGTCTGTATACATACGGGTGGGCTTGCTTGATACCTGGAAGAACGTCTTGCCATTTTACGCCCTCCGTCAACCCCGGCAAATGCCTGAATCCGATTCAATATGGCTGGCGTACAAGTTTGCGAACCCGATAACAGTTATTGACACATATCAATATTTAATTGACACTCCCCTGGATTTTTTGTCCAGGACAGCCTGCAGGGCAGCCTGCTGGTTCACCGCGTCCGCCGTTAAAGGATAGCCTCATGCCTCGCCTGCTTGCCCTGTCCCTGTTTTCGCTGAGCCTGCTTGCAATCGCCGCGCCCGGCGCCACGGCCACGCCACAGTGTTCCGCCAGCGCGTCCAGGTGCGGTCATGAATGGCAAGATTGATCACTGGGTCGGCAAGCGCGTGTGGATCATCGGCGCGTCGAGCGGCATCGGCGCCGCCTGTGCCCTGCAACTGCTGGAGCAGGGCGCCTGCGTGGCGTTGTCGGCGCGCAGGCGCGACAGCCTGGAGCAGCTGTGCCAGGGCCAGCCGCTGGCGTTGGCCTTGCCGCTCGATATCACCCGGCATGAACAGGTGAGGGCGGCCAGCGAAGAACTGTTGCGCCATTGGTCGCGCATCGACCTGGTGCTGGTGGTGGCCGGCGGCTATCAGGCCACGCGCGCCGACAGTTTCGATCACGAAGCGGCCAGCAGCCTGCTGGCGCTGAACGTGGGCGGCGTATTGAACTGCCTCGACCATGTGCGGCCCGTGCTGCTCAGGCAGGGCGCGGGCGGTATCGGCATCGTCGCCTCGGCGGCTGGCTACGGCGGCTGGTCCGGCACGCTCGCCTACGGCGCCGGCAAGGCCGCACTGATCAACCTGACCGAATCGCTGTACCTGGACTTGCATCCGCATGGCATCGACGTGTACCAGATCAATCCGGGCCTGGTCGGCACGCCTGCAGCTGCAGGCCATGATGTCAGGATGCCGGCGCGGATGACAGCGTCCGATGCCGCCGGCGCCATGCTGGACGGTATCGAACGTGGCCAGTTCCATATCCATTTTCCGAAACGCTTCACCAATGCCTTGCGCCTGGCGCGGCTGCTGCCTTACCGCGCCTATTTCTGGTTGATCAGGAAGATCATCGGGAGATGATCGCCTGGCGCTGGCAAATGGTTGGGAAATTTTTGAAAAGAAAAAGAAGATATTGCAGGCCAGAACGATAATTCGATTGATACGTATCAAATCGTCGTTTTTAAACAACAAAATATGCGAAATATTCAGGAGTTAACATTGTAAGAAATTGTTTCAATTGTGTTGAAATTTGCAAGCAAAAGTCGCAACTCGGCAGGCTGCGGTTTTGCTTACCACAGCCGCCTGGGGACCTGGAAAAGTTTTCAGTAACTTAATTTAAATTACCCGAGGGTCAGTAATTTATTTGCTGTTCAGGCTATTTTTCCCGCAGGTCAAGCAAGCACGACAATTTCATCTACGCCCCTCAAACAGGCGTCATTGCACCAAAATGACGCACCATTTTGTCCACTTTTGGGCCTGCGCCAGCAGACTTTCACAGGGCGGTGTATGCTTCGTCCCGTTCATCCATTATCACCTTACAAATTGTCTGCTTTGTCGCGTAAATATGTAACGGTGTTGATGGCTGCAGCATGTTGATGTTTTAATCATGCGCCTGCTACTGTTGCGCTAATACAACGGCTTCCAGAGAGGCATGCGCTATGATGAAATGGTCAATCAGGCCAATGCATTGATTGGCAAGGGGCAGTGGCTCTGTCGCATAGTACGGTTGGCGACGGTCGGGGTGCCACAAAAAGGCCCCTGGCCTGGTACCGGAAGTAACATGTTGGAACTTGATGGAATGCGCAACGATCGTTATAGTGCCGCTTCCGGTGCCACCTGAGCACCCGAACTGGCGCACGAAATACGGTCTTTATGCAGCCTTCAAGCTAATCGGTGCAATAGCGTGCCGAATCCGATATGACTGTTCCCCTGACCGGAACAGCAGTGGCAGGTGGAGACCTTGCCCTCACTCATAAAAAGCGCTCTGCTAGAGCGCAGCTCGAGATGCATAGGCTGTATTACTTTTTGCTTCAAAAAATTAAAGGAAACATGCAATGAAAAAAACTCTGATCACCCTGGCAGTCCTGGCAGCAGCCACCGGCGTAGCCCAAGCTCAATCGAGCGTCGTCATCTACGGTACCGTTGACGCTGGTTTCGTCAGCGAGCGCGGCGGCAAAGACGGCAACGTCAACAAGCTGGACAGCGGTATTGCTTCGGCTTCGCGTCTGGGTTTCAAAGGCACCGAAGATCTGGGCAGCGGCCTGTCGGCTCTGTTCCTGCTGGAATCGGGTTTCAATGTTGATACCGGCGCGCAAGGTACCGGCGAAGCGCTGTTTGGCCGTCAAGCCTATGTTGGCCTGAGCAGCAAAACCACCGGTACCCTGACCCTGGGTCGCCAGTACACCCCGATCTACAACACGCTGTCGAAAGTTGCTGATCCATTCGCAGCCGGCTACTCGGGTTCCGCAAAGAACCTGTTCCCAGCGAACACCCGCACCAGCAACACCGTGCTGTACACCTCGCCTAGCTACAACGGCTTCGACGGCGACGTTGCTTACACCTTCGGCGAAAACGCTGCTTCGAACAAAATCGGCCGCAAAATCGGCGCGTCGGTTGGCTACGCAAATGGTCCTCTGAACGCTCGCGTTGCTTACAGCAACACCCAGAACGACACAGCTACCACCGAAACCGGCAGCGCCCGCAACTGGTTGGCTGCCGCCAACTACGATTTCGCAGTGGCGAAAGCTTACGTCGCTTACGGCGTGAACAAAGGCCTGAACAGCGCCCTGCGTAACAACGGCAATGCTGATTCGTTCAGCTACGTCGAAGCGCTGCCTAGCACCGACAGCACCACCGCACTGCTGGGCGTGACCGTACCAGCGGGTCCAGCTGGCACCGTGATGGCTTCGTACATCCACGTGAACGACAAGAACGCCGCCAACGCCGATGCGAACCAGTTCGCACTGGGCTACTCGTACGCTCTGTCGAAGCGCACCAGCACCTACGCTTCGTACGCCAAGATCTCGAACAAAAACAACGCCGGCTACACCGTTGGTAACAACAGCAATGTTGGTACCGGTGATAAAGCTTTCAGCCTTGGCGTTCGTCACTCGTTCTAAGCTGAACTACGCGCAAGCGTAGCTCATGACACCAGGCCGCCGTCAGCGGATGGCCTGATGTGATAAAAACGCGCTGTCAGACCTGGGTCTGGCGGCGCGTTTTTGCATTGGCGGCATCAGTTACAATATTGCTGTTAATAAAGTAGGGGAACCGTCATGTACCAAAGAAAATCGCTGCGCCTGGGCGCCTTGCTGCTGGCCCTGACGATGGCCGGCGCCGCCGGCGCCACGTTCGCGGCCGCCAAGGACAGGAAGCCAGCCGGGCTGGAGCGCTATGGCGTCAGTGTGTATTCCGATCTGTGCCTGCAAAAGGACAGCGGCGAAATCGGCGGCCAGCGCGTGACCCTGCATCGCTTTGCCGAGGCCGACACCGTCATCTATGAGTTCACGGCCGGTTCGCTGAGCTGGCCCATCGTCGCCAATGATGTCAACCTCGACGACGCCACCGGCGCATTCGATTTCACCATCGCCGGCGCCGACAATGAAGAACGCACGATTGCCGGCAAGTTTTCCAAAGACGGCAAGACCCTGGTCCTGGAAGGCGATTACTGTGGCGGCAACGTGCGCATGCCGATGAAACTGTCGCGCATCAGCGACTTTGGCCGCCCGCTGAAAAACTGTACGCCATGCCCTGCCGTGAAGCCGGCGCCCGAGGTGCCGGCCGAGCCGGCCACTCCCGCCGCACCTGCCGCACCGGCGGGCAATACGGAAATGCCGGTGGCCTGATCCCGGTTCTTTACCGTTTCGCTTTTTCAGCCTGCGCGCGGATGGTGTCCAGGGTGGCGTTCGGTGTGATCAGGTTGCCGTCATAGCGCAACTCGATCAGGGCCGGCAGCTGTTGCTCGCTGGCGTGCGCCAGTGCCCGCCGCAGCGCAGGAGCGAACTCCGGCGTCGTATTGACCACTTCGCCATGCGCGCCATACGCGTGCGCCAGCGCCGCAAAATCCGGGTTGTGCAAGGTGGTGCCCGAGACGCGGCCCGGGTAGTCGCGCTCCTGGTGCATGCGGATGGTGCCGAACATCTGGTTATTGAACACGATGATCACCACGCCGGCGCGGTATTGCACGGCCGTGGCCAGTTCCTGGCCGTTCATCAGGTATTCGCCGTCGCCGGCAAAGGTGATCACGGTGCGTTCGGGGTGCACGATTTTGGCGGCAATGCCGGCCGGCACGCCATAGCCCATGGCGCCATTGGTCGGCGCCAGCTGCGTGCGCAGACCGCCGTAACGGTAGAAGCGGTGCGCCCAGGACGCATAGTTGCCGGCGCCATTTGTGACGATGGTGTCGCGCGGCGCCTGCGCCATGATGTCCTGCGTCACTTGCCACAGGTCCAGCGGCGCCTGGTCATCCTGGAAAACCGGCGGGCGCTGCTGGTAACTGGCCAGTTCGGCCTTCGCCTCGGCCACGCTGCCCTGCCACGGCGCCGCAGCGACCGGCGCCAGCGCCGCCAGCATGGCACACATCTGTGCCATGCCGCTATTGATCATCAGCTCGGCCTGGTAGACGCTGCCCAGTTCTTCCGCATCGGCATGCACATGCACCAGGCGCTGGCGCGGCACGGGCGCGTCGAACAGCGTATAGCCGCCGGTGGTCATTTCGCCCAGGCGCGGTCCCAGCGCGATCACCAGGTCAGCCTGTTTGACGCGCGCGGCCAGCTTCGGGTTGATGCCGATGCCGACGTCGCCTATATAGTTGGGGTGTGCATTGTCGAGCAGGTCCTGGAAGCGGAAGGCGCAGGCCACCGGCAAGTGGTTCGCTTCGGCAAAGCGCTGCAGATCAAGACAGGCTTGCGGCGTCCAGGTGGCGCCACCCAGCAGCAGCAGCGGGCGTTTTGCCTGTGCCAGCATGCTGCGCAATTGATCGACCTGGCTGGCGGCCGGCGACGCCTGCACCGGCTGATAGGCGCCGGTGTCGGCCACGGTTGCCAGCGATACCAGCATATCTTCCGGCAAGGCCAGCACCACCGGGCCGGGCCGGCCGCTGGTGGCGACCTGGAAGGCGCGCGCCAGGTATTCGGGGATACGTTCGGCACGGTCGATCTGCGCCACCCACTTGGCCATCTGGCCGTACATGCGGCGGTAGTCGATTTCCTGGAACGCTTCGCGGTCGATAAAGTCATTGCCGACCTGGCCGATGAACAGGATCAGCGGGGTCGAATCCTGGTAGGCCGTGTGCACGCCGATCGCGGCATTGGTGGCGCCCGGGCCGCGCGTGACGAAGCAGATGCCGGGCTTGCCCGTCAGCTTGCCGTAGGCTTCGGCCATGAAGGCGGCGCCGCCTTCCTGGCGGTTGATGATGAAGCGGATGCTGGACTCGTGCAGGGCGTCGAGCACGTCGAGGTAGCTTTCGCCAGGCACGCCAAAGGCGGTGTCGACGCCGTGGATCTGCAGGGCGTCGACCAGGATCTGGCCGCCGGTACGGGAGGATTGCGTCATGTTCGGCTCTTTATGGCAAGTGGGATGAAAAAAGCGGGCAAGCGTGCAGCTTGCGCCATTTTAGGGGAGCCGTTTTCAGCCGGCTTTTGAAATGGCGACACCGAATTTCACAATTGCCCGAACTGCGCCACGGCTTTTTGCGTATCGTGCCGGGGCGCGGTACAATGGCGGGTGAAGCAGGCCAGACAGTCGCTGGCTGGTGCAGCAATGCACCGGCGGGAGGAAGGTCCGGACTCCATAGAGCGGGGTGACGGTTAACGGCCGTCCGCTGAAAGCTGCAAAGTATAAGGCGAGGAACAGGGCCACAGAGACGAGCGTATTAAGTTACGGTGAAACGCGGTAACCTCCACCTGGTGCAATTTCAAATAGGCACGCGATGATGCTGCTCGCGGAGCGTGCGGGTAGAAAGCTTGAGCGCCGGAGTAATCCGGCGCCTAGAGGAATGACTGTCATAGCGCCAGACCGCAAGGCGAGGCGCCGTAACAAAATCCGGCCTATCGGCCTGCTTCACTTGAATTCGCGTTTCCGGCCTGTCCGGCAACGTTCAGAAAGCCTCCGCAAGGAGGCTTTTTTGTTTCTTATCAGACAAATTTTATAAAAAGTTGTCTATACAATTTGAAGTATTTTGTTGATCAAAATTGCTGATTACTAATTATTTGCTGCAATGCAAAATATATGGCCTGCGTGGGCTGCGGCCTTGAAACTCCTTGTTTGTAGACGAAAATAGAATAAATTTTGCCTTAAAACAAGACAATCGTGATTGTGTGCGTTTTTGATGCCTGCATCGTGAAACTATTGTTGTGTGTCAACTACCTGCAAAAATTCCAATTTTTCCATTTCGTAATTTTCGATTTTTACGGTAGGAAAACACATGTGCGCAGATGAGGTAGCACATTCACTATCTGTCATAAGTATCTAATTTATCGATATATTTTTATTTGAAGCTGCTTCAACGATCTGCGCTAAGTCCTTAATTTCATTAATAAAATTCAAGTTTTACCAATCGGAAACCGCTTGACCACCCTCAGTGCTTACTCTAAAGTGGTCAACTGTGTGAAAAAGTGTGTTTTTGTGGGAAATTTTCCCTCGCCAAGGCGATCCCGAAGTCGTTGCCGCCCCAGCTCAAAAAAGGTCTTACGTGTTTCAAGGCGCGTCCGCTATCAGTCTCGATGCCAAGGGCAGGATGTCTATTCCTGCCAAGCACCGTGACGCGCTTGCCATCCAATGCGAAGGCCGCATGACCCTGACCCGCCACCCCGATGGCTGCCTGCTGTTTTTCCCCCGTTCCGTGTGGGAAAGCCACCGCCAGCAGATCGCCGCCTGGCCGATGTCGGCGCGCGCCTGGCAGCGCATCTTTCTCGGCAACGCTGTCGACGTCGAGCTGGACTCGGCGGGGCGCGTGCTGATCTCGCCTGAATTGCGCAGCGCCGCCGGCCTGTCGCGTGAAGTGATGCTGATGGGTATGGGCAGCCACTTTGAAATATGGAACGCCGCCACCCTGGCCGAGCAGGAACAGCAGGCCATCGCTGGCGGTACTCCCGATGTACTCTCCCATTTTTCTTTCTAAGGCTCCGTAATGACACTACTCACGGTGCCGGAATTTCAGCATCGCACGGTGCTGCTTGATGAGGCGGTCGACGCGCTCGACCTCGCGGGCGATCGCGCGCACGGCATTTATGTCGATGGCACGTTTGGACGTGGCGGCCACAGCCGCTTGATCCTGTCGCGCCTGGCCGCTGACGCGCGCCTGATCGGCTTCGACAAGGACTTGCAGGCGATCGCCACCGCCGAACAGATCGGCGACCCACGTTTTGACATCGTTCACGACAGTTTCGCCACCATGACGGCCAGCCTGGCCGCGCGTGGCGTGCGGCAGGTGGACGGCATCCTGCTCGACCTGGGCATTTCGTCGCCGCAGGTCGACGACGCGGCGCGCGGTTTCAGCTTCCGCAACGACGGACCGCTGGACATGCGCATGGATACCACGCGCGGCATCTCCGCAGCCGACTGGCTGGCGGTGGAAACCGAGCAGAATTTAGAGAAAGTGATACGCAATTATGGGGAAGAACGGTTTGCTTTTCAGATTGCAAAGGCGATTGTTGCTGGCCGGGCAGTGCAGCCAATTTCAAGCACACGACAGCTTGCCGGCATCGTGGCAGGGGCCGTCAAAACCCGCGAGAAGGGTAAGGACCCCGCTACCCGCACCTTTCAGGCAATCCGTATTTTCATTAACAAGGAACTCGAGGATCTCGAGACTGGCCTGAACCAGGCCTATGCCTGCCTGGCGCCCGGCGCGCGCATGGCCGTGATCAGCTTTCATTCGCTGGAAGACCGCATGGTCAAGCGCTTTTTCGCGTCCAAGGCCAATGTCGAGCAGCCCGACCGCCGCCTGCCGATCCGCGCGGTGGACCTGCCGCAGCCGGAAATGAAGCTGATTGCGAAGATGAAGCCGTCGGACGCCGAGATCGAAGGCAATCCGCGTTCGCGCTCGGCCGTGATGCGCGTGGCGCAGCGTTTGCCGATCCCCCTTGCCACCACGGGCGGCGCGCGATGACCGGCAAGCTCAGTATCGTGCTGTCGGCCCTGCTGGTCGCCTGCGGCCTGTCGCTGGTCAACGCGCAGTACCAGGCGCGCCATCTGCTGATCGACCTCGAGCGCGCGCAGGCCTTGTCGCGCCAGCTCGACATCGACTGGGCCCAGCTGCAGCTCGATCAGTCGACCTTGGGCAAGCATGAACGGATCGAAGCGATCGCGCGGCGCGACCTGAGCATGACGCCGCTGACGGCGGCGCGCACGCAATACCTGACGGAGGGCGGCCAATGAAGCTGGGCGGCAACGGCAGTGGCGGCCGCGTGGCGGCCTCGAAGGGCGTGCCTTTTTCGAAAAACCCGGTACTGGCCGTGCGCCTGCCGGTATGGCGTTCGCGCGTGGTGCTGTTCCTGCTGTTCTTCGCTTTTGCCGGCCTGGGCGCACGCGCCATGTGGCTGCAGGGCGTGTCGACCCAGTTCCTGCAAAAGCAGGGCAAGGCGCGCTATGAGCGCACCTTGGAACTGCCGGCCACGCGCGGCAAGATCACCGACCGCAACGGCCAGGTGCTGGCCTCGTCCGTGCCCGTGAAAGCCATCTGGGCGATTCCGGACGACGTGCTGCAGGCACCACCGGAAAAAATCAATGCGCTGGCCAACCTGCTGGAAATGAACGTCACCGAACTGCGCAAGAAGCTCGATTCGGACCGCAGCTTTGTCTACCTGAAACGCCAGGTCGAGATGGACGTGGCTGACAAGATCAACAAGCTGGGCATCGACGGCATCGACGAACGCAAGGAATACAAGCGCTTCTATCCGCAGGGCGAAGTGATGACCCATGTGGTCGGCTTTACCAACGTCGAAGACGTGGGCCAGGAAAGCATGGAGCTGGCGCAGCAAAAGACCCTGGTCGGCACCACCGGCAGCCGCCGCGTGATCAAGGACCGTCTGGGCCATATCGTCGAAGACATCGGCTTCATTCACGAGCCGCACGACGGCAAGGACCTGACCCTGTCGGTCGACAGCAAGATCCAGTACATCGCGTTTACCCAGCTGAAGGAAGCGGTGGAGAAATTCAACGCCAAGGCCGGCGGCGCGGTAGTGCTCGACGTGCACACGGGCGAAGTGCTGGCCCTGGCCAACTATCCGAGCTACGATCCGAACGACCGCCGCAAGCTGACCGGCCAGCAGCTGCGCAACCGCGTCATGACCGATACCTTCGAGCCCGGTTCGACCTTGAAACCGATCACGGTCTCGCTGGCGCTCGACACGGGCCGGGTCAAGCCGGGCACCCTGATCGACACGGGGCCGGGCCGCTATACCATCGCCGACCGCACGATTACCGACACCAAGCCGCACGGCGTGATCAGCGTGGCCGAAATCATCGAGATGTCGTCCAATATCGGCACCTCGAAAATCGCGTTGGGCATGCCGTCGCAGGAAATGTGGGAGATGTTTACCAAGGTGGGCTTCGGCCAGCAGCCGAAATGGGGCTTCCCCGGCGCCGTCGCCGGCCGCGTGCGTCCGTACAAATCGTGGCGTCCGGTGGAACAGGCGACCATGAGCTACGGTAACGGCATTTCGGTGTCGCTGATCCAGCTGGCCCGTTCCTACATGATGTTCGCGCGTGACGGCGACACGATTCCGCTGTCGTTCCAGAAGGTCACCGAGCTGCCCGTCGGCCAGCAGGTGATCAAGCCGAAGACGGCGGCCGACATGCGCGCCATGCTCGAACTGGTGGTGTCGGGTGCGCACGGTTCGGCCAAGCGCGCCCAGGTCGCCGGCTACCGCGTCGGCGGCAAGACCGGTACTGCCTATAAAGTGGAAAACGGCCGCTATGCGATGCCGCGCAAATACATCGGCTCTTTCGTCGGCATGGTGCCGATGTCGGCGCCGCGCTTCATCATTGCAGTGATGATCGATGAACCGACCGGCCTGTATCACTACGGCGGCCAGGTCGCCGCTCCCGCTTTCGCCGCGATCGCCACCAATGCGCTGCGCGCGATGAACGTACCGCCCGATTCCTCCGTTACCGAAATCGTGGTTCCGGCCAATGCCGGCCCGGAGGCCATGTGAAGCTGCTCATGACCATACAAGACATCAGTTCGTGGATCAAGGCTGCCGCCCCGGGCGCGCAGCTGACCTCCGATTCCCGCCGCGTGCAGCGCGGCGATGTGTTTTTCGCCTATGCCGGCGCCGGCCGCTTTATCGCCGCCGCCATCAAGCTGGGCGCGGCCGCCATCGTGCATGACGAGGCCGAAGGCGATATTTCTTCGGGCGTGCCACACCTGGCCGTGCCTGACTTGAAACGCCAGGCCGGCCCGATTGCGCACGCCTGTTACGGCATGCCCGACCGCGCCATGTTCAGCGCCGGCGTGACCGGCACCAATGGCAAGACCTCGTGCGCGCTGTGGCTGGCGCAAGCCCTGGCGCGCCTCGGTGAAACGTCGTCCGTGATCGGCACCCTGGGCGTGGGCCTGTGCAAGGCGCGCGGCGAGATCGACTTCGACGTCACCGGCTACACCACGCCCGACGCCGTGCTGCTGGCCCGTAAGCTGGCGGTGCTGCGCGACGGCGGCGCGCAGGCGGTGGCGATCGAAGTGTCTTCGATCGGCCTGGACCAGGACCGCGCGGCCGGCATGCATTTCGATGTCGCCATGTTTACCAACCTCACGCGCGACCACCTCGACTACCATGGCGACATGGCGGCCTACGAGGCGGCGAAAGTGAAATTGTTCGACTGGCCCGGCCTGAAAACGGCCGTGATCAACCTCGACGACGCCATGGGCCTGCGCCTGGCCGCGCACGTGGCCGGCAAACCAAAGGGCGAGATTCCCGTCATCGGCTACACCTTGCAGGACGCGGCCAGCGTGCCGGACCTGCCGGGCGTGCTGATGCTGCGTGCCAGCCAGTTCCGCAGCCGTAACGCCGGCACCGACTTCCAGCTCGAATCGAGCATGGGCACGGCGCCGGTGAAAACCCGTCTGGTGGGCCACTTCAATATCAGCAATGCGCTGGCCGTGCTGGGCGCCTTGCTGGCCCATGGCGCGCCGCTGCGCGCTGCGCTCGACGCGATCGAGGCCTTGCAGCCGGCGCCGGGGCGCATGCAGCAGGTGGGCGGCCAGGAAGCGCCGATGATCGTCATCGATTATGCGCACACGCCCGACGCTTTGGAAAAGACCCTGGCCGCCCTGCGCCAGGTGGCGCAGGACCGTGGTGGCCAGCTGTGGTGCGTGTTCGGCTGCGGCGGCGACCGCGATCCGGGCAAGCGTCCGCAGATGGGCGCCATCGCCCAGCAGGCCGACCATGTGCTGGTTACCAGCGACAATCCGCGCAGCGAAGATCCGCACGCCATCATCGAGCAGATCGTCGCCGGCATGCGCGAGGACGGTCCGCAGCCGCAGGCGATCGAAGACCGCGCCGCCGCCATTCTGTCGGCCATCAAGCATGCCGCCAAGCCGGACGTGATCCTGCTGGCCGGCAAAGGCCATGAGCCGTACCAGGAAATCAAGGGCAAGAAACTGCCGTTTTCCGACGCCGACCATGCGCAGCTGGCGCTGTCGGCGCGCCTGACCATGATGAGGACCAATTGATGGAGCAGACCGTGCACGCCACACTCGCACAAGTGCTGCCAGTATTGGCCTCGGCCGGTACGCGCCTGGCCGGCCGTTCCGACACGCCGTTTGCCGGCGTGACCACCGACAGCCGCCAGGCCGGCGCCGGCGCGCTGTTCGTCGCCCTGCGCGGCGAGCGTTTCGACGCCCATGATTTCCTGCTTGACGTGGCGCGCCAGGGCGTGGCGGCGGTGATCGTCGAAGACCTGCCCGAGGGCTGGGACGACAGCAAGGTCGCCGCCATTGTCGTGCCCGACACCCTGGTGGCGCTGGGCCGCATCGCCAACTTCTGGCGCCGCCAGTTCGACCTGCCGGTGATCGGCGTGACCGGCAGCAACGGCAAGACCACCGTCAAGGAAATGCTGTCGTCCATCCTGGCCGCCGCCTTCGGCGAGCAGGACCGCCTGGCCACGCGCGGCAACCTGAATAATGAAATCGGCGTGCCGCTGACCCTGTTCCGCCTGGCCGCCCACCATGACGCGGCCGTGATCGAGATGGGCATGAACCATCCCGGTGAAATCGCGCGCCTGGCGGCGATTGCCGAGCCGACCGTGGCGATGGTCAACAACGCCCAGCGCGAACACCAGGAATTCATGCACACGGTGGAGGCGGTGGCGCGCGAGAACGGCGCCGCGCTGGCCGCCTTGCCGCAAGACGGCGTGGCCGTGTTCCCGCACGGCGACGAATTCACGCCCTTGTGGCAGGAACTCGCGGGCACGCGCCGCGCGATCCTCTTCGGCCTGTCGAAAGACGCCGAAGTGAGCTGCACCCACCGCGCCGCCGAGGACTTCGGCAGCGACCTGTTCGTCAGCGTGCGAGACGAGCAGGGCGGCGTGCAGCAGTTTTTTGTCGGCCTGCAGGCGGCCGGCGAGCATAACGTGAAAAACGCGCTGGCCGCCGTTGCCTGCGCGTTCGGCGCCGGCGTCAGGCTGGACGCCATCAAACAGGGCCTCGAAGCGTTCGCGCCGGTGGCCGGGCGATTGCAGCACAAGCGGGCGATGAACGGCGCGACCGTCATCGACGACAGCTACAACGCCAACCCCGATTCGGCGCGCGCGGCCATCGACGTGCTGGCGCAAGCCGGCGCGCCGCGCATCCTGGTGCTGGGCGAAATGGGGGAAGTGGGCTCGCAAGGGCAGCAGTTCCACGAAGAGATCGGCGCCTACGCCGCCGCCAAAGGCATCGAGCACGTGCTGGCGACGGGCGGCCTGGCGCGCCATATGGTCGCCTCCGGCAACGGCGCGGGGACAGGCACGGTCGTGGAGTATTTCGAACAATTCGACGGTTTGCTGGCGGCGCTCGACGCGCTGCTGGCGGCCCGTTCGGATGCAACAGTATTGATCAAGGGCTCCCGCTTCATGAAAATGGAACGGGCCGTGCAGCATTTGATTGGTTCAAACAATAACAAGGAAGCTCACTAATCATGCTGCTCTGGCTCGCTCATTATTTCCAGGACGACATTGGCCCACTGCGGGTCTTTAACTTCATCACCTTTCGCGCCGTCTTCGCCACCCTGACCGCCATCCTGATCGGCCTGGTCGCCGGCCCGGCCGTCATCCGCATGCTCACGCGCCTGAAAGTTGGCCAGGCCGTGCGCACCGACGGTCCGCAAACGCACCTGAAAAAACACGGCACGCCCACCATGGGCGGCGTGCTGATCCTGATCGCCATCGGCATTTCCACTTTGCTGTGGTGCGACCTGTCGAACCGCTTTATCTGGCCGGTGCTGATCGTCACCCTGGGCTTTGGCGCCATCGGCTGGGCCGACGACTACCGCAAGGTGGTGCACCAGGACCCGGAAGGCATGCGCTCGCGCGAAAAATATTTCTGGCAGTCGCTGATCGGCCTGGCCGCGGCCTTCTACCTGGCGTTCTCGGTGTCGATTTCCGAACCGAACGCGGGCCAGGTGTGGAACCTGATCTACGCCTGGGTGCAGTCCGGTTTTGCGATGGACCTGCCACCGAAGGCCGACCTGATCGTACCGTTCTTCAAGACCATCAGCTATCCGCTGGGCGTGTGGGGCTTTATCGCGCTGACGTATTGCGTGATCGTCGGCACCAGCAACGCCGTCAATTTCACCGATGGCCTCGATGGCCTGGCCATCATGCCGACCGTGATGGTGGGCACGGCCCTGGGCCTGTTCGCCTACCTGACCGGCAACGCCACCTATGCGCGCTACCTGTTCATCCCGCATATTCCGGGCGCCGGCGAACTGGTGATCTTCTGCGGCGCGCTGGCCGGCTCCGGCCTGGCCTTCCTATGGTATAACACGCACCCCGCCAAGGTATTCATGGGCGACGTCGGCGCGCTGGCACTGGGCGGCGCGCTCGGCACCATCGCCGTCATCGTGCGCCAGGAAATCGTGCTGTTCATCATGGGCGGCATCTTCGTGGTCGAAACGCTGTCGGTGATCATCCAGGTGGCGTGGTTCAAATATACCAAGAAGCGCTATGGCGTGGGCCGCCGCGTATTTTTGATGGCACCGCTGCACCACCATTTTGAACAAAAAGGCTGGAAAGAGACGCAGGTTGTCGTGCGTTTCTGGATCATCACCATGATGCTGGTGCTGCTCGGCCTGACCACCCTGAAGCTGCGCTGATGATGTACGCCAATCAAACCGCACTGGTACTGGGGCTCGGCGAGTCCGGCCTGGCGATGGCCCTGTGGCTGGCCCGCAGCGGCGCAGCGGTGCGCGTGGCCGACACGCGCGAAGCGCCCGAGCGCCTGGCCGCCTTGCGCGAAGCAGTGCCAAACGCGCAGTTCGTCGCCGGTGCATTTAATGCTGAACTGCTCGATGGTGTCGACTTTGTCGCCGTCAGCCCGGGCCTGGCGCCGCAGCGCGAACTGGCGTCCATCGCGCCGGCGGCGGCTGACAGCAATATCCCCGTCTGGGGCGAGATCGAACTGTTTGCCCAGGCGCTGGCCGCGCTGAAAACAGAACGCGGCTATGCACCGAAAGTCATCGCCATTACCGGCACCAACGGCAAAACCACCGTCACCAGCCTGGTGGGCCTGCTGTGCGAACGGGCCGGCCTGGCCTCGCGCGTGGCCGGCAATATCAGCCCGGCCGCGCTTGACGTGCTGCGCGAAGTGCTCGACGCGCAGCCGGTACCGGCAGTGCCGGAAGAAGGCGCGGAAGTGCTGGAGCCGCTTGCCGGCAGCCTGCCGCAGGCGTGGATACTCGAATTGTCGAGCTTCCAGCTGCACACCACCTTCAGCCTGCAGGCCGATGCGGCCACGGTATTGAATCTGTCGCAGGATCACCTGGACTGGCATGGCGACATGGCCGCCTATGCTGCTGACAAGGCGCGCATCTTTGGCGAGCACACGGTGCGCGTGCTGAACCGCGACGACGCGGCGGTGATGCGCATGCGGCATGCCATGGTCGAGACCGTCACCTTTGGCACCAGCGAACCACAGGAAGCCGACAGCTTTGGCCTGGTCAACGAGCGCGGCGTGTACTGGCTGGCGCAGGCCGTGCCGAGCGAAGAAGTGATCGAGAAAAAGCGCAGGAAAAACGATCCGGCGCCCGAAGCCGTGCCGACCATGGCGAAAAAACTGATGCCGGCCGACGCCCTGAAAATCCGCGGCCAGCACAATGCTTCGAACGCGCTGGCGGCGCTGGCGCTGTGCCGCGCCATCGGCCTGCCGTTCGCGCCGCTGCTGCATGGCTTGCGCGAATACCAGGGCGAGCCGCACCGCGTGGAACTGGTCACGGCCGTCAATGAAGTCGAATACTACGACGACAGCAAGGGCACCAACGTGGGCGCCACGGTGGCAGCCATCAATGGCCTGGGCAAGGCCTTTGGCGGTGCGGATCAACGCCTGGTGCTGATCGCCGGCGGCGACGGCAAGGGCCAGGATTTCTCGCCCCTGGCCGAACCGGTGTCGCGCCATGTGCGCGCCGTGCTGCTGATCGGGCGCGATGCGCCGGCGCTGCGCGCCGCGCTCGAACCATCGGGCGTGGAGCTGCTCGACTGCGCCAGCTTGGCCGAAGCGGTGCAGCAGGCGTCAAGCCTGGCCCAACCTGGTGACGCGGTGCTGCTGTCGCCGGCCTGCGCCAGCCTGGACATGTTCAAGAACTATGCGCACCGCGCGCAGGTGTTTGTCGACGCCGTGCGCGACATCGCGCTGGATAACGGACAGGATCTCTGATGGCCTTCCAGCTGCCTTTCGGTTTCGGTTCCGGCTCGGCTGCCAAGCCGCTGGACGGCCGCGCGCGGCAGTCGAAGATGATGGACTACGACCAGCCGCTGATCTGGGTGGTGCTGCTGCTGATGCTGCTGGGCATGGTGATGGTGTATTCGGCCTCGATTTCGCTGTCGGACGCGCGCAAGTTCGCCGCCTACACCAACAATTATTTCGTCGTGCGCCAGGCGCTGTTCATCGGCGTGTCGATCATCGCCAGCGCGCTGGTGTTCCGCATCCGCGTCGCCACCTGGCAGAAGATCGCGCCGTGGCTGTTCATCGGCACCCTGGTGCTGCTGGTGATGGTGCTCATTCCCGGCCTGGGCGTGTCGGTCAATGGCGGCCGCCGCTGGCTGAACCTGCCGGGCCTGCGTCCGCAGCCTTCCGAGCTGATGAAGGTGGTGATGGTGCTGTACGCGGCCGACTACACGGTGCGCAAGCAGGAATACATGCACAAGCTGACCAAGGGCTTCATGCCGATGGCGCTGGCCGTCAGTTTCGTTGGCCTCTTGCTGCTGATGGAGCCCGACCTGGGCGCCTTTGGCGTGATCGTCTGCATCGCCATGGGCATCCTGTTTTTGGGTGGCGTCAACGCCATCTGGTTCGGTGGCATCGGCGCCATGCTGACGGCCATTTTCGTTACCATCATCGCGCTGTCGAAATTTCGCCGCGAGCGCTTCTTTGCCTATTTGGACCCGTGGCAGGAAGACAATGCGCTGAACAAGGCCTACCAGCTGACGCACTCGCTGATCGCGTTCGGGCGCGGCGAACTGTTTGGCGTGGGCCTGGGCGGCAGCGTGGAAAAACTCCATTACCTGCCTGAAGCACATACCGACTTCCTGCTGGCCGTGATCGGCGAGGAACTGGGCCTGGTGGGCGTGCTGATCGTGATCGGCATGTTCTACTGGATTATCAAGCGCGCCTTCGATATCGGCCGCCAGGCGATCGCCATCGACCAGACCTTTGCCGGCCTGACGGCCAAGGGCATCGCCATCTGGATCGGCGTGCAGACCTTCATCAACATGGGCGTGAACCTGGGCCTGCTGCCGACCAAGGGGCTGACCCTGCCTTTGATGAGCTATGGCGGCACGGGCGTACTGATCAACTGTATCGGCCTGGCGATCCTGCTGCGCATCGATTATGAAAACCGGATCCTGATGCGCGGGGGCCGGCTATGAGCACTGTAAAGAACTTGAAGACGAAAAAACTGATGATCATGGCGGCCGGCACCGGCGGCCATATTTTCCCTGGCCTGGCGATCGCGCAAACCATGATCGCGCGCGGCTGGGAAGTGAGCTGGCTGGGCACGACCCACGGCATGGAGCAGGAACTGGTGCCGAAAAGCGGCATCGCCATGGACGCCATCGCATTTTCGGGCATGCGCGGCAAGGGCCTGGGCCACACGGTCAAGGGCGGCTTCAAGATGATCGCCAGCCTGTTCGCGATCCGCGGCTTTATTGCGCGCCGCAAGCCCGACGTGGTGATGGGCATGGGAGGTTATGTGACGGTGCCTGGCGGCCTGGTGGCGCGCCTGTCCGGCGTGCCGCTGGTGCTGGTCAATGCCGATGCGGCATTACTGTTGTCGAACAAGACACTGCTTCCGCTGGCACAGCAGGTATGCTTCGGCTTCCCTGCGGAGTTTGGCGATGCGGCCAGCAAGGCGGTCGTCACCGGCAACCCGGTGCGCGCGGAAATCCTGGCGATGGCGCCGCCGGCGGCGCGCTTCGAACACCGCGCTGGTCCCTTGCGCATTCTGGTGGTGGGCGGCAGCCTGGGCGCGAAGGCGCTCAACGACAGCCTGCCGGCCGCGCTGGCCTTGATGCCCGAGGGCGAGCGGCCTTTGGTGACGCACCAGTCGGGCAAGAAGAATATCGACGCCCTGCGCGCCTCGTACGGCGCGGCGGGCGTGACGGCCCATGTGGTCGACTTTATCGACGACATGGCCGAGGCCTATGCGGCGGCCGACCTGGTGATCTGCCGCGCTGGCGCCATCACCTTGTCGGAGCTGACGGCGGCCGGCGTGGCCAGCGTGCTGGTACCGCTGGTGGCGTCGACCACCAGCCACCAGCGCAATAACGCGCAATGGATGGCGCAGCAGGGCGCGGCGATACACCTGCCGCAAACGGAAATGAATCCGGCGGCGCTGGCGGCGATGCTGGCGTCGTTGACGCGCGAGAGCTGCCAGCAGATGGCGCAGGCGGCGCTGGCGGCAGGCAAGCGCGACGCCAATGAGGCGATCGCACACGTATTGGAACAATTGGCATGAGGTTAGTTCTGTGAAGCATAAAGTAAACAATATCCACTTTGTCGGCATCGGCGGCAGCGGCATGAGCGGCATCGCCGAAGTGCTGGTCAATCTCGGCTACAAGGTGTCGGGCTCGGACTTGGGCAGCAATGCGGCCACGCAGCGCCTGGCCAGCCTGGGCGCGACCATCATGCTCGGCCACGCGGCCGAACACGTCGGCGACGCCGATGCGGTGGTGACCTCGGGCGCCGTGCCGCAAGACAATCCGGAAGTGGCGGCCGCGCGCGCGCGCAAGATCCCCCTGGTGCCGCGCGCCGTGATGCTGGGCGAATTGATGCGCCTCAAACGCGGCATCGCGATTGCCGGCACCCACGGCAAGACCACCACCACCAGCCTGGTCGCCTCCGTGCTGGCACAGGGCGGACTCGATCCGACCTTTGTGATCGGTGGCCGGCTGACCAGCGCCGGCGCCAACGCCAAGCTCGGCTCGGGCGACTACCTGGTGGCCGAAGCGGACGAATCGGACGCCTCGTTCCTGAACCTGACGCCGATGATCGAAGTGATCACCAATATCGACGCCGATCACATGGACACCTACGAGCACGATTTTGAAAAGCTCAAGCAGGCCTTCGTGCAGTTCACGCACCGCCTGCCGTTCTATGGCCGCGCCATGCTGTGCGTCGACGATCCGCACGTGCGCGCCATCATCCCGTTCGTCACCAAGCCGGTCACCACCTACGGCTTTGCCGAAGACGCCGAAGTGCGCGCCATCAATGCGCGCGCCGTCGGCCTGGAAATGCATTTCACGGTGCTGCAGGAAGGCTATCCGGCACTGGACGTGGTGCTGAACCAGCCCGGCATGCACAATGTGCAGAACGCCTGTTCGGCGATTGCGATTGCGCGCGAGATCGGCATCGCCGACAGCGCCACCCAGCAGGGCCTGGCCGAGTTTTCCGGCGTGGGCCGCCGCTTCACGCGCTATGGCGAGGTGGCGCTGCCGAACGGCGGCAGCTTTGCGCTGGTCGACGATTTCGGCCACCACCCGGTGGAAACCGAAGTCACGCTGGCCGCCGCGCGCGCCGCGTATCCGGGCCGGCGCCTGGTGCTGGCGTTCCAGCCGCACCGCTACAGCCGCACGCGCGACCTGTTCGAAGACTTCGTCAAGGTGCTCGGCGCGCCCGACGTGCTGCTGCTGTCGGAAGTGTATGCGGCCGGCGAAGCGCCGATTGTGGCTGCCGATGGCCGTTCGCTGGCACATGCGTTGCGCGCGCGCGGCAAGATCGAACCGATTTTCGTCGAATCGATGACCGACATGGCCGACACCATCATGAGCGTGGCGCGCGACGGCGACGTCGTGCTGACCATGGGCGCGGGCTCGATCAGCGGCATTCCGCAACAACTGACCACATTTCCATCCAACACCGCAAAGGCCTGACGTGAACGCAGCTTCAGCTATCGATGTAAAACAATTGGGCAAGGTCGGCGTGCTGTTCGGCGGCCGCTCGGCCGAGCGCGAAGTGTCGCTGATGTCGGGCGCCGGCGTGCTGGCCGCCTTGCAAAGCCAGGGCGTCGACGCGCACGGTTTCGACACGGGCGAGCGGTCGCTGGCCGAGCTGGCAGCCGAGAAATTTGACCGCGTCTTTATCGCGCTGCACGGCCGCTTCGGCGAAGACGGCAGCCTGCAAGGCGCACTGGAACAGCTGGGCATTCCGTACACGGGCAGTGGCGTGATGGCCTGCTCGGTCGGCATGGACAAGGTCTATACCAAGATGATCTGGCTGATGCACAAGCTGCCGACGCCGCAATACGCGGTGCTGGACGATGCGTCGGATCTGGCGCAGGTGGCCGGGCAACTGGGCCTGCCGCTGATCGTCAAGCCGCCGCACGAGGGGTCGAGCATCGGCATCACCACCGTGCACGAAGTGTCGGCGTTCCAGGGCGCGTATGACATCGCCGCCGGCCTGGACGACTCGGTGCTGGCCGAGCAGTTCATTACCGGCCGTGAATTTACCGTGGCGATCCTGGGCCAGGGCGCCACCGCGCGCGCGCTGCCGCCGATCGAAATCGTCGCGCCGCAAGGCAATTACGACTACCAGAACAAGTATTTTACGGATGTGACCCAGTATTTCTGTCCGCCGCAGCTGGACGCGGCCATCATCGCCGAGATGGAGCGCATCGCGCTGGCCGCCTATCGCGCGCTGGGCTGCGAAGGCTGGGGACGGGTCGATGTGTTGATGCGCAATGCCGACAGCGCGCTGTTCCTGCTGGAAGTGAACACCTCGCCCGGCATGACGGGCCATTCGCTGGTGCCGATGGCGGCGCGCGCGGTGGGCATCAGCTATGAAGACCTGTGCCTTGAAATTGTCGCTTCGGCACGCCTGAAGATCAACAAGGGACAGCACTGATATGTGGCACGACGCTAGAAGCCTCAATACGACCGCCAACGGCCTGATGGCCTTTGTCCTTGTCGTGTGCGTGGCCGCCGGCGTGTGGTGGGTGTCGCAGCGCCCGATGTTCGACCTGCGCACCATCAAGGTGGAAAGCGCCGATGCGAAGGGGCTGCGCCATGTGAATTACCTGACCCTGCGCGCCGGCACGCAGAACCGCATCAAGGGCAATTTCTTCACCAGCAATCTGGAGAGCGTGCGCGGGGTGTTCGAATCGGTGCCCTGGGTGCGCCGCGCCAGCGTGCGCCGCGAGTGGCCGAACCAGCTGATCGTGGCGCTGGAAGAACACGAGGCGCTCGGCACCTGGGGCGAGGACGGCCGCCTGCTGTCGGTCAAGGGCGATGTGTTTACGGCCAACGTGGCCGAAGCCGAGGACGACCATGAATTGCCCGCGTTTTCGGGGCCGGACGGCAGCGAGAAGGACGTGCTGGCGACCTATGTGAACCTGGCAAAATGGTTCGCGCCGTTGAAGATGGCGCCCGAATCGCTGTCGCTGTCGAGCCGCTATGCGTGGACCGTCAAACTGAACAACGGCATGAGCGTGGCGCTGGGGCGCGAACAGAATCACACGACATTGAAGGCGCGCGTCGACCGGCTGGTGGGGATTTACCCGCAGCTGGCCAGCCGCCTGGACAATATCGACACCATCGACATGCGTTACCAGAATGGCCTGGCCCTGAGTTCGGCCGGTCTGGTGATACCGGCCGAAGGCAAGGATGGCAGGCCGGTGCCGGCCATCAAGAAGAAAAACAGCAGTCCAATCAAGAAGCCGGCTTGACCTCCGGCATGACCAGATACTTACCAACAATAGCCCAAAAAACTAGGCGACAGAAATGACAAAAGACGCGAAAAACCTGATCGTCGGCCTCGACATCGGCACCTCGAAAGTGGTGGCGGTGGTTGCCGAAGTGATGTCCGACGGACGCCACGAAGTGATCGGGCTGGGCCAGCACGAATCGAAGGGCCTGAAAAAAGGCGTGGTGGTCAATATCGAGGCGACGGTGGAATCGATACAGCGCGCGCTCGAAGAGGCCGAGCTGATGGCCGACTGCAAGATCCGCAATGTGTATGCCGGCATCGCGGGCAGCCATATCCGCAGTTTCAATTCGAGCGGCATGGTGGCCATCAAGGACAAGGAGGTGACGGCCACTGACGTGGCGCGCGTCATCGAGACGGCAAAAGCGGTTAACATTCCGACCGACCAGCAGTTGCTGCATACGGTGCCGCAGGAATTCATCGTCGACAGCCAGGAAGATGTGCGCGAGCCGATCGGCATGAGCGGCATCCGCCTCGAAGTCAAGGTGCATATCGTGACCGGCGCCGTGTCGGCGGTGCAGAACATCGTCAAGTGCGTGCGCCGCTGCGGCCTGGAAGTGTCGGACCTGATCCTGCAGCCGATGGCCTCGGCCGACGCGGTGCTGACGCCCGATGAAAAAGAGCTGGGCGTGGTCCTGATCGACATCGGCGGCGGCACTACCGACGTGGCGGTGTTTTCCGATGGCGCGATCCGCCATACGGCAGTGATCCCGATCGCCGGCGACCAGATTACCAACGACATCGCGATGGCGCTGCGTACGCCGACCGCTGAAGCGGAAGAGATCAAGATCCGCTACGGCGTGGCCAAGCAGGTGCTGGCCGATCCGGGCGAATCGCTGGAGGTGCCGGGCCTGGGCGACCGTGGTCCGCGCAACCTGTCGCGCCAGGCGCTGGCGGCGGTGATCGAGCCGCGGGTGGAAGAACTGTTTGCGATGGTGCACCAGGTGGTGCGCGAGTCGGGCTACGAAGGTGTGCTGTCGTCGGGCATCGTGCTCACGGGCGGCACCTCCATCATGCCCGGCATGGTGGAAATGGCGGAAGACATCTTTTTGAAACCGGCGCGCCTCGGCACGCCGGAGTATCGCGGTCAGCTGGCCGACGTGGTGCGCAGTCCGCGCTACGCGACCGTGCTGGGACTACTGCTGGAAGCGAAAAAGCAATACCTGCGCGGGCATATCGTGACGCGCCAGGATGGCTCGGTGAAGGCAGTCTGGCAGCGCATGAAGGAATGGTTTTTAGGGAATTTTTAAGGGCCTGCGGTTCGCCCGGCAAGACAGGTTTTTTTGCAGCAGCGCAGGTACACACAACTTATTTTATATTTAACCGCAGTTTTCAATCTCCAGCTCTCCTACCGATATGAGGCCTGGCGCTTGGAAACCGCATTCTGATAGGAGCACATCATGGAGTTCGATATGGTCGATAACACAGCTTTAGGTACCGTCATCAAGGTAGTCGGCGTCGGCGGTGCGGGTGGCAATGCAGTTCAACACATGATCAACAAAGGCATGTCGGGCGTGGAGTTCATTGCCGCCAACACCGACGCTCAAGCGCTGTCGACGTCCAAGGCGCACAACATCATCCAGATCGGCGATACCGGCCTGGGCGCCGGGATGAAGCCGGCCGTCGGCCGCCAGCTGGCCGAGGAGTCGCGCGCGCGCATCGCCGATTCGCTGCGCGGCGCGCACATGGTGTTCATCGCCGCCGGCATGGGCGGCGGTACCGGCACGGGCGCGGCGCCCATCGTGGCCGAAGTGGCCAAGGAACTGGGCGCGCTGACGGTGGCCGTGGTCTCCAAGCCTTTCTCGTATGAAGGCCAGAAGTGCATGGACATCGCCGACGAAGGCCTGGAGCAGCTGTCCCTGCACGTCGATTCCCTGATCATCATCCTCAACGAAAAACTGGAAGAGATCTACGAAGACGAAAGCATGCTCGAATGGATGCAGCACGCCGATGATGTGCTCAACAACGCGGTGGCCGGCATTGCCGAGATCATCAATGTGCCGGGCCATATCAACGTCGACTTCAACGACGTGAAAACCATCATGGGCGAGCAGGGCAAGGCGATGATGGGCACCGCCACCGCTTCGGGCGTGGACCGTGCGCGCATCGCGGCCGAACAGGCGGTCGCTTCGCCGCTGCTCGACGGCATCGACCTGTCCGGCGCGCGCGGCGTGCTGGTCAACGTCACGGCCAGCCGTGGCCTGAAAGGCAAGGAGATCAAGGAAGTCATGGCGGCCGTGCGCGCCTTTGCCGCACCCGATGCGTCGATCGCGCAAGGTATCGCCTACGACGACGCCATGGGCGACGATATCCGCGTCACCGTGGTGGCGACCGGCCTGGGCCGCGCCAAGAAAAACATCCAGCTGGTACCGCAGCAAGTGCTGCGCACGGGTACCCACAACAGCCCATTGACCCCATCGGCTGCCATGGGCGCGGCGCAAACGGTGGCCACCACCGTCGGCGCGGCCACGCCGGCGCCAGGCTTTGACGGCATGAAGGCGCCAGCCGTATGGCGCCGTGAAACCGCTTCCGAGCAGGTGCGCGCGATGGAAAAGAACGGCATGGAGACGTACGATATCCCTGCGTTTTTGCGCAAACAGGCTGATTGATTTCAACCTGCATGGAGAGTGACTGCGGCGGCCTTCGGGCCGCCGTTTTTTTGATGCAAACCTTTGCTTTCTCCGGGGCTTTCTGCACAAATGCGGCAAGTCAGGCATACTGTCGCGCAGCACCGGCCGACGGCCGGTTTCCCCTGATACCCTATAAAAGAAGGAGTCACCATGACGATCAAGATCGGCGATACCCTGCCGGAAGGCACCCTGGCTGAATTCATCGAAACCGAAACCGAAGGCTGCGCGCTGGGACCGAACACGTTCAACGTGCAGGACCTGGCCAAGGGCAAGAAGATCGCCATTTTCGGCCTGCCAGGCGCGTTCACGCCAACCTGCTCGGCACAGCACGTGCCTGGTTACGTGCAGCACGCGGACGCGTTGAAAGCGGCCGGCGTCGATGAAATCTGGTGCATCTCCGTCAACGACGCCTTCGTCATGGGCGCCTGGGGCCGTGACCAGAAGGCCACCGGCATCGTGCGCATGATGGGCGACGGCAATGCCGCCTACAGCAAGGCCCTGGGCCTGGACGCCGATTTCTCCAAGCACGGCATGGGCACGCGCTCGCAGCGCTACTCGCTGCTGGCCGACAATGGCGTGGTGACGCAGCTGAACATCGAGCAGGGCGGCAAGTTTGAAGTGTCGAATGCCGAGACCTTGCTGGGCCAGCTGAAATAATATCGACGACCCTTTGAAAACGGCGCCTTTGCAGGCGCCGTTTTTTTATTGCACCACCGGTTTGGTCGCCTCGAACATGGCCGCGTCGATATCGAACGAGTAATCGTCCTGCAGCGCGAAATACTGGCGCGCTTCCTCGGGCGCGGCATCGAACAGGTTGCGGATGGCGGCGATGCGCTGGCCTGGCGTGCGCATGCGCGCCACCCAGTCGTCAAATTGCATGGTCAGCTTCCACGCGCTGCGCAGGCTGTGCGTGAAACCGGCCTGGTCGAACTTGGCGCCCCATTCGCAGCTGCGATAGTCGCGCACGTGCGAGCCGTCGCGCAGCAGTTCCACCGCCTGCAAGGTGGTATCGTACAGCGCGGTTTTCGGCGCCACGATATCGACCACCAGTAAAGTGCCGTTCGGGCGCAGCACGCGCCAGGCCTCGGCCAGCGCGCCGGCCACGTCGTTCCAGTGGTGGGCCGAAAAGCGCGTGACGACCATGTCGAAGCTGGCGTCGGCAAACGGCAGGCGGGCCACGTCGCCCTGGCGCGTGCTGATATTGTCCAGGCCGCGCTGCGCTTTCGCATGTTCGACCACGTCCAGCATCGGCTGCGCCAGGTCGTAGGCGACCACCGATGCGGCCACCGGCGCGACGGCAAAGCTGGCGTGGCCGGCGCCGCAGCCCAGGTCCAGCACTGCGGGGCGGCCATGGCGGCGCGCCGCTTCCTGCATCAGCACCAGGTCCGCGCCCTGGGCGTGGATGGCGCTGCTCAGGTAGGCATTGGCGGTCTTGCCGAATTGCTCGGTAATGACATCGTGCTGTTGCATGGTTTGCTCCCGTAAGTGTTGGTGTACAGCTAGAATAGTCTTCGTTTTATCCTGTAACAAGACAACAACTTATACTGGTATATTTACTACCATGCGCCACTACCACGAAAGAATGCCATGTCGCACAAGCTTGCCGAATTCATCCGTGCCCGGCGTGAAGCCGTCACCCCCGCCATGGCCGGCTTGCCCGGTGGCGGGCGGCGCCGCACGCCGGGCCTGCGCCGTGAAGAGCTGGCCCAGTTGTGCGACGTCAGTCCCACCTGGCTGACCTGGCTGGAGCAGGGCCGGCCCGTGTCGGCATCCAGCAGGATGCTGGCACGCCTGGCGCAGGTGCTGCAGCTGAGCGCGGCCGAACGCGGCTATCTGTTCGACATGGCCGACAAGGCCGACCCCGAGCATGGCGAAGCCGCTGGCGGCGGCGCGGCCTCAAACGAGCTGGCGGCCATCGTGGCGGCCATCGAGGCGCCGGCCTATATGCTGGACCGGCAGTGGAATGCCGTAGCCTGGAATGCGCAGGCTTGCGCGCTGTTTGCGGGCTGGCTCGATGCGCCGCAGGCCGGTGACGAGACATGCAAGCAGCTGCCGAATTTACTGCACTTCATGTTTTTGTCGCCGCAGGCGCGCACGCTGATCGCCGGCTGGCCCGAGCGCGCGCAGCGCCTGGTGGCCGAGTTTCGCGCCGACGTCGGGCGCCATGCCGACCAGGCGCCGCTGGCCGGCCTGATCGCCGACCTGTCCGGTGCCAGTGTGGAGTTTCGCCAGTGGTGGGGCGCGCAGCAGGTGCTGGGGCGCGATGGCGGACTGCGCCGCTTCCAGCATCCCGTGCAAGGGTTGCTCAACTTCAACCAGGTGACCTTGCACCTGGCGCGCCAGCACGAGGTGAAGCTGGTCATGTTGCTGCCAGCCTGACAAGTGCGCTTGCTATAATCCGGGCGACCGCGCGCTGTCTTGCATGCGCCGCCGGTCCTGGCTCCGGCCGTCGCCATGATGACGGTTTCTCTCCCGCCAGGAGTTGACTTGCCTTCCCATCATCCCAATCTGCGCAGTATCTACGCCATGCTGGCCGCCGCCGGCCTGTTTTCGCTGATGGATACAGCGATGAAGCTGTTGTCGGCAACCTATCCCGCGATGCAGGTGACGGCCTTGCGCGCCTTGTCGTCGCTGCCGCTGGTGTGCCTGTATCTGCTGTACCGCGGCGCTTTCAGGAACCTGCTGAAAGTGCGCTGGCCGCTGCACTGTTTGCGCGGCGCGCTGGGCGTGGCCATGATTACCCTGTTCGCCTATGGCCTGAAGCGCCTGTCGCTGGCCGAAGCGTATTCGCTGTTCTTTATCGCGCCGCTGCTGATCACGGCGCTGTCGGTCTTCGTTTTGAAGGAGCGGGTCGACCTGGCGCGCTGGTGCGCGATCGCCGTCGGCCTCGGTGGCGTGCTGGTGGTGCTGCGCCCGCAAGGCGGCGAATTTTTGTCGCTGGCGGGACTGGCCGTGCTGGGCGCGGCCGCCTGCTATGCCGTCTCGGCCATCACCGGACGCATCCTCAGCCGCAGCGACGCCAGCGAAAGCATGGTGTTCTGGCTGATGGTCATGATGGCCGCCGGCGGCGTGGCGCTGTCCTGGCATGAATGGGTGGCGATCCGGCGCGAGGACTGGCTGCTGCTGGCAGGCTTGTCGGTCAGCGGCTTCCTGGGGCAGTTGGCGATCACCGAAGCGTTTCGCAGCGGCAAGGCGTCCAGCGTGGCGCCATTCGAGTATTCCGCCCTGGCCTGGGGCATGGGCCTGGACTGGCTGCTGTGGCGCACCTTGCCGGACGAATACACCATGCTGGGCGCGGCGATTATCATTGCCAGCGGCATCTATCTGGTGCGCCGTGAGGCGGTGCATGTGGAAAGCGAGCATCCGTAACGCCGTAGCAACGCCAGCCAGCATTCCGCGCCGCAACTGGCTATAATCGGGGGATGTTAAAACAACGCACCATCAAACAATCGGTCCGCACCATCGGTGTCGGCTTGCACTCCGGAACCAAGGTCGAACTGACCCTGAGCCCGGCCGCCATCGACACGGGCATCGTGTTTCGCCGCACCGACCTGTTGCCGGTGGTGGAGTTTCCCGCCAGCGCGATGGCGGTGGGCGACACGCGCATGGCATCCGTGCTGATCAAGGACGGCGCGCGCGTCTCGACCGTGGAACACCTGATGTCGGCCGCGGCCGGCCTGGGCATCGACAATATGGTGATCGACGTGAATGCGGAAGAAATTCCCATCATGGACGGCTCGGCCTCGTCGTTTGTATTCCTGTTGCAGCAAGCCGGCGTGGAAGAGCAGGCGGCGGCCAAGAAATTCATCAAGGTCATCAAGCCTGTCGAAGTGCGCCATGGCACCGGCGCGGCCGAGAAATGGGCGCGCCTGTCGCCGTATGACGGCTTCAAGCTGGACTTTTTCATCGAATTCAATCACCCGGCCGTCGACGGCACCATGCAGCGCGCCTCGGTCGATTTTGGCGACGTGTCGTATATCCATGATGTGGCGCGCGCGCGCACCTTCGGCTTCATGCAGGATGTGGAAAGCCTGCGCGGCATGGGCCTGGCCCGTGGCGGCTCGCTGGAAAACGCCATCGTGATGGACGAATACCGCATCCTGAACGCCGATGGCCTGCGCTACGACGACGAATTCGTGCGCCACAAGATCCTCGACGCGATTGGCGACCTGTACCTGGTGGGCCATCCGCTGCTGGCGTATTACACGGCGCATAAATCGGGCCATGCGCTCAACAACCAGCTGCTGCTGGCGCTGCTGGAACAGCCCGATTCGTATGAGATCGTGTCGTTTGACACCAATGCGGCGGCGCCGCAATCGTATTTGCGCCAGATGGAGCGGGAGTGGTCGCTGACGTAGGTCGGATTAGGCCCTTCGGGCCGTAATCCGACAACATTGTTGGCGCCGACGGTGTTGTCGGATTACGCGAGGCAAAGCCTCGCTAATCCGACCTACGTGCTGGCGCCCGGCGTTCCTAATCTTTAGCGTCGCGGTGATGGCGCACCAGCTTGCGCAGTGCCGCGATCAGCTGATCGTTCTGTTTCGAGGCCGGCAGCGCCGTGCTCAGTTCTTCCAGGGCCGACATGGCTTTTTCGGGCAGCGCCAGGGCGCGCGTGTGGACGATGGGTGCGATGCTCTTGATCACTTGCACCTTGAGCTTGATGCCGGCAATCTGCCAGCCTTTTCTTTCCAGCTCCCCCTGCAGTTTCGGCAGTTGCTGCTTGAGCTTGGCCGCCAGCGCCGCGTTCGGCGTGGCCAGCACCAGCTGGCCCGCTTCGAATTGCAGGATATCGCAGTGTTCGAACATGGCGGGCAGGGCCTTGGCGCAATCTTTTTGCAGGGCGGCCAGGCGCTTGACGGTGGGCATCAAGGACGCCATCGTCGCGTTGCCGCGCAAGAAATCGGTAGCGCCCGTGACTGGCGGGCCCGAGCGGGCAAAGCCGTAGCTGCGGCGCGGGGCCGGTGAGTAAGTGGGATTTCGCATGGCCGAAACATAGCACACTCGCTCGCGCATGGCGAGGGCGGCCGCCGCCGCGCATGGCGTCCTGCCCGGCGCAAAATGTCGGCGATTTCCCTTGATTGTTTGTCTTAAAGCTATTGTTATATAGTGCATGATCCCAACCTTGGGGGGAACGCATGATAAAATCATCGTCTTTTGCCATAGTCGAACTCCGTGCGGTCATGCGATTGTTACTTCGCTGTCAGCTACCGAGCTTTTTTTAACGGCGTTTTTTCAAGAATTCAAGCATGTCATTACTGACCCAGATTTTCGGTAGCCGCAACCAGCGGCTGCTCAAGCAATACCAAAAAACGGTACGCGAGATCAACGCGCTCGAGCCGGTCATCGAAAAGCTGTCGGATGCCGAGTTGCAAGCAAAGACGCCGGCCTTCAAGGAACGCATCGCCGGCGGCGAATCGCTTGACTCCTTGTTGCCGGAGGCGTTTGCCGTCTGCCGCGAAGCGTCCAAGCGCGTGCTGCGCATGCGCCACTTCGACGTGCAGATGATAGGCGGCATGGTCCTGCACTATGGCAAGATCGCCGAGATGGGCACGGGCGAGGGCAAGACCCTGATGGCAACCTTGCCCGCCTACCTGAACGCCCTGTCGGGCAAGGGCGTGCACATCGTGACCGTCAATGATTACCTGGCACAGCGCGACGCCGAGACCATGGGCCGCCTGTACGGCTGGCTGGGCTTGACGACGGGCGTGAACATGTCGCAGATGGAACACAGCGCCAAGCAGCAGGCCTACAACTCCGACATCACCTACGGCACCAACAACGAATTCGGTTTCGACTTCCTGCGCGACAATATGGTGTATGAAGCGCGCGACCGCGTGCAGCGCAGCCTGAACTTCGGCATCGTCGATGAAGTTGACTCGATCCTGATCGATGAAGCGCGTACGCCCTTGATCATTTCGGGCCAGGCCGAGAGCCACACCGACCTGTACCACAAGATCAATGAAGTGCCAGGCTTGCTGACGTTGCAGATCGGCGAAGAAACGCCGGACGGCAAGGGCAAGGTCGAGGTGCCGGGCGACTACACCAAGGATGAAAAAGCGCACCAGGTGCTCCTGACCGAAGCCGGTCACGAAAAGGCCGAGCGCATCATGACCGAGCTGGGCCTGCTGCCGGAAGGCGCCTCGCTGTACGACTCGGCCAATATCTCGCTGGTGCACCATATGTATGCGGCGCTGCGCGCCCATGCGCTGTACTTCAAGGATCAGCACTATGTGGTGCAGAACAATGAAGTGGTGATCGTCGATGAATTCACGGGCCGCCTGATGACGGGCCGCCGCTGGTCCGATGGCCTGCACCAGGCTGTCGAAGCGAAAGAAGGCGTGAAGATCCAGAACGAGAACCAGACCCTGGCCTCGATCACCTTCCAGAACTACTTCCGCATGTACGCCAAGCTGGCCGGCATGACCGGTACGGCCGATACCGAAGCGTACGAATTCCAGGAGATCTACGGCCTGGAAACGGTGGTGATCCCGCAAAACCGTCCGCTGCAGCGCAAGGACCGCCAGGACCAGGTCTACAAATCGTCGGCGGAAAAATACAATGCGATGGTGATCGATATCCGCGACTGCTACGAGCGCGGCCAGCCGGTATTGGTCGGCACCACCTCGATCGAGAACTCGGAACTGTTGTCCGGCATCCTCGATAAAGCCAAGCTGCCGCACAATGTGCTCAACGCCAAGCAGCATGCGCGCGAAGCGGAAATCATCGCCCAGGCCGGCCGTCCGAAAGCCATTACCATCGCTACCAACATGGCCGGTCGCGGTACCGACATCGTGCTGGGCGGCAACGTCGAAAACCAGATCAAGTTCATCGACGCGAACGCCGAACTGAGCGACGCCGACAAGGCATCGCAGTCGCAAAAGCTGCGCGATGAATGGCAGTCGCTGCACGACCACGTGGTCAATGCGGGCGGCCTGCACATCATCGGCACCGAACGCCATGAATCGCGCCGCGTCGACAACCAATTGCGTGGCCGTGCCGGCCGCCAGGGCGATCCCGGTTCGTCGCGCTTCTACCTGTCGCTCGACGACGCGCTGCTGCGCATCTTCGCCGGCGACCGCGTGCGCGCCGTGATGGACCGCCTGAAAATGCCGGAAGGCGAACCGATCGAAGCGGGCATCGTCTCGCGCTCGATCGAATCGGCCCAGCGCAAGGTGGAAGCGCGCAACTTCGACATCCGCAAGCAATTGCTGGAATACGATGACGTCGCCAACGACCAGCGCAAGGTGATCTACCAGCAGCGTAACGAATTGCTGGAGACGACCGATATCTCGGAAATGATCGCCTCGCTGCGCCACGGCGTGTTTACCGACCTGGTGCACGCTTATGTGCCGCAGGAATCGGTGGAAGAGCAGTGGGACATCAAGGGCCTGGAAACCGTGCTGGCCAGCGAATGGCAGCTCGACATGCCGCTGCAGCAATTGCTGGCGGCCGATGCGAGCCTGACGGACGAAGAGATCGTTGAAAAAGTGCTGGTGGCGGCCGATGCCGTGTACCAGTCGAAGATCGATATCGTCGGCAAGGAATCGTTCGGCGGCTTCGAGCGCAATGTCATGCTGCAAAGCGTCGACAGCCACTGGCGCGAACACCTGGCGGCGCTCGATCACCTGCGCCAGGGTATCCACCTGCGCGGTTACGCCCAGAAGAACCCGAAACAGGAATACAAGCGCGAAGCGTTCGAACTGTTCGGCATGATGCTCGACATGATCAAGAACGACGTCACCAAGCATGTGATGACGGTGCGCATCCAGTCGCGCGAGGAAGTCGATGCGGCCGAAGCGGCGATGCAGCAGTCGCACGTGGAAAACGTGCACTACCAGCACGCCGAGTTCGATCCGAACGCGGCGCCGGAAGAGCTGCTGGCGCCGACCGCCGGCGACAACAGCGACCAGCAGTACACCGACGACATGAGCGTGAGCATGGGCGTCAAGGTTGGCCGCAACGATCCATGCCCTTGCGGCAGCGGCAAGAAGTACAAGGCATGCCACGGGAAATTGGCATAAAGGCGGTTTGACAGCCTGAACAAAAACGGAGACCGCGGTCTCCGTTTTTTTTGCCCGTCCGTCCCATGCCTCGCATGCTCACCGGCGCCGCGAAGGCGCTACAATAGCGCTTCCTTTTCCCCTCGCAGAAGAACTCATATGGCCGTCAATTCTCCCAAGCCCGTCGCCGCCGACCTGAAAGCCGTCGCCGGTATTGAAATCGGTGTTGCCGAAGCCGGCATCAAGAAGCCGAACCGCAAGGATTTGCTGGTATTGAAACTGGCGCCGACCGCCACCGTGGCCGGCGTGTTCACCCTGAACCGCTTCTGCGCCGCGCCGGTGCAAATCTCGAAAGCCAACCTGGCGGCCGTCACCGCCGGCGCCGCGCCGATCCGCGCGCTGCTGGTCAATACCGGCAACGCCAATGCGGGCACGGGCGAATCGGGCCTGGCCGCCGCGCAAGAAAGTTGCGCCGCGCTGGCCGAACTGCTGGGCTGCACGCCGCAGCAGATCCTGCCGTTTTCCACCGGCGTGATCCTCGAACCGCTGCCGGTGCAGCGCCTGGTCGCCGGCCTGCCGCAGGCTGTCGCCGCGCTCACGCAAGATAACTGGTTCTCGGCGGCCGAAGCCATCATGACCACCGACACGCAGCCGAAAGCCGGCTCGCGCACCGTCACCATCGACGGCCATGCGGTCACCCTGACGGGCATCAGCAAGGGCGCCGGCATGATCAAGCCGAACATGGCCACCATGCTCGGTTTCCTGGCGTTCGACGCCACCGTGGCCCAGCCGGTGCTCGATCAACTGGTGAAACAGGCGGCCGACAAGTCGTTCAACTGCATCACCATCGATGGCGACACCTCGACCAATGACTCCTTCATGCTGGTCGCTACCGGCGCCGGCAGCCTGGTGATCGATTCGGTCGACGCGCCCGGCTACGCCGCACTGGCCGCCGCCGTCACCGAACTGTCGACGTTCCTCGCGCAAGCGATCGTGCGCGACGGCGAAGGCGCGACCAAGTTCATGACCGTCACCGTGGAAGACGGCCGCAGCATGGAAGAGTGCCGCAAGATCGCCTATTCGATCGCCCACTCGCCGCTGGTGAAAACCGCGTTCTTTGCGTCGGACCCGAACCTGGGCCGCATCCTGGCCGCCATCGGCTACGCCGGCGTGGAGGACCTCGACGTCAGCCTGCTGAATCTGTATCTGGACGACGTGTGGGTGGCCAAGAATGGCGGGCGCAATCCCGACTACCAGGAGCAGGACGGTCAGCGCGTGATGCAGCAAAGCGAAATCACCATCCGCGTGAAACTGGCGCGCGGCGACGCTGCGGCCACTGTCTGGACTTGCGACCTGTCGCACGACTACGTATCGATCAACGCCGACTACCGTTCATGACCGGCCTCGAACAATTCCTGCTGCGCGCGGAAAGTCTGCTCGCGCGCGTGGAGGCGATCCTGCCGGCCGCGCTGCCTGCCGTCGACTGGCGCAGCTTTGCCTTTCGCTGGCGCCGCCGGCAGGGCGCCGCCAGTTACCTGCAGGCGGTGGCCCATGTGTCGAACATCGCCCTGGATGACCTGCACAATATCGGCACGCAAAAAGCCCAGATCGAGCAGAACACGCGCCAGTTCGTCGCTGGCCGTCCCGCCAACAACGTGCTGCTGACGGGCGCACGCGGCACCGGCAAGTCGTCCCTGATCAAGGCTTGTTTGAACCAGTTTTCCGGTCAGGGCCTGCGCCTGATCGAGGTCGACAAGGCCGATCTGGCCGAGCTGCCCGATATCGTCGACCTGGTGGCGGCGCGCCCCGAGCGCTTCATCATCTTTTGCGACGACCTGTCGTTCGAAGAAGGCGAGAGCGGCTACAAGGCGCTGAAGGTGGCGCTCGACGGCAGCATCGCCGCGCAGTCGGACAATGTGCTGATCTATGCCACCTCGAACCGGCGCCATCTGATGCCGGAACGCATGTCGGACAACAGCAGCTACAAGACCGACG
Organism: Janthinobacterium psychrotolerans; assembly: GCF_001677885.1. Classification (GTDB taxonomy): domain Bacteria; phylum Pseudomonadota; class Gammaproteobacteria; order Burkholderiales; family Burkholderiaceae_D; genus Janthinobacterium; species Janthinobacterium psychrotolerans. The sequence continues at coordinate 235,620 of NZ_LOCQ01000055.1, forward strand.
ACGATGGCGACCTGCATCCGGGCGAAACGGTCGAGGAAAAAATTTCCCTGTCCGAACGCTTCGGCCTGTGGCTGTCGTTCTATCCGTTCAAGCAGGACGACTACCTCGACATCGCGGCGCACTGGCTCGCTTCGTTCGGCTGCACGCCGGAGCAGATCGCGCAGGCGCGCGGCGACGCCCTGCGCTGGGCCTTGCAGCGCGGCTCGCGCTCGGGCCGGGTGGCGTGGCAGTTCGCGCGCGATTATGCGGGGAAACTTCCCGCCGGAAAGCTGCCGCAATGAGCGAGGTGAAACCAAAACCGGTCGATGTGGCCGTCGGCATCCTGATGAAACCGAATGGCGACGTGCTGCTGGGCCAGCGTCCGGCCGGCAAACCGTATGACGGCTACTGGGAGTTTCCTGGTGGTAAAGTCGAGCCGGGCGAAGCCATCCTCGACGCATTGAAACGCGAGTTCGTCGAGGAGCTGGGCCTGCAGATCGACAGCGCAGAAGCCTGGTGCGGCGTGGAATATGTCTATCCGCACGCCCATGTGCGCCTGCATTTCTATATCAGCCGCCACTGGCGCGGCGAGCCGCAAAGCCTGGAAGGCCAGGCTTTTGCGTGGCAGGGTGCGGTCGGCGTGGAACCCTTGCTGCCGGCCACGATTCCCCTGCTGGAATGGCTGGATGTGGTGCGCCGGGAAAGTGCCACCGCGGCTTGACCGCCAGCGCCTGATTGCCCCTCTCGCCTTGCATTACAGGGTCTTTCCGCTAAAGTCATTGATGACGATAGCGGGAGACCCGCATGGCGCTGACCCTGACCCTGACCTTCAACGACGCCGATGAACTGCTGCTGGCGGCGCTGCACAAGCGCGCCCGCGCCCATGGCCGCAGCATCGAGGAAGAGCACCGCGATATCCTGCGCAGCGTGCTGCGTCCCTTGCCCAAGCGCGTCCTCGACGATATCCTGCGCGGCATGCCCGACGTCGGCAGCGACGCCGATTTTGGCCGCGACCATTGATCATGTCCGGCTATCTGCTCGACGCCGACGTGGTCCATGCCGCGCGCAAGGGCGCCAAGGCGCCGCCCGGCGTGCGATCCTGGTTCGAGCGCGTGGCGCCCGAAGAGCGTTACCTGCCGGTGCAGGTGGTGGCGCAGTGGCACGCCGGCATCCGCCGGCTATGGCTGCGCGGCGCCAGCATGGAAGCGCTGGCGATGGAAAGCTGGCTGGAGGTGGTATTGCGCGATTACGCGGCGCGGCTGCTGGAATTCGACCTCGATTGCGCGGTGGTGTGGTCCCGCTTGCCGCAGCACGGCTCGGCCATCGATGGCCAGATCGCGGCGATGGGTATCGCCCATGGCCTGACGGTGGTCAGCGGAAGGCTGGACCGCTATGCGGCGACAGGCCTGCGGCTGGAAAACCCATTCGCTTAGTGCTGCTGTTTTTTCTCGTCTTCATCGAGCGGATCATCGAGCGGGTTGGCGGCCGGTATCGTGTATTTCTCTTCGGCCCAGGCGCCCAGGTCGATCTGCTTGCAGCGATTCGAGCAGAAGGGGCGGAAGGTATTGGCCTCGGTCCATTCGACTTTGGCGGCGCAGGTGGGGCAGTTAACAACGGTCATGGCAAGAACAATTAAAAATTACACAGCGTAAGCTCGAAGGGGACATCCTCTTCGAGCGGCTTGGGTTTCAGGTCGCCGCCCTGGGTGGTAAAGCGCACCCACAGCATGTATTTATTGGCGGAGATTTCGGGAATCGCGCCGCTGGCCTCGTCGAGGCTCAGGCGCAGCATCTGGTAGACCTTGCCTTGCAGCATTTGCTGGAAGCTGCCGGCGTTGGCGATCAGCTTGACCGGGCCGCCCGAATCGCGCAGCAGGCGCAACACCAGCGCCAGCGCATCGAACAGCGGCGCCAATGGCGCGAACCAGGCGTGGATATCGGCCAGGCGCTGCTCCGAGCTGCGCTGCTGCCAGGCATGGTAGGACGGCAGGTCGAATTCACAGGCGCCGCCGGGAATAATGGTGCGGCCGCGGATGCTCATCAGCCACTCATTGTCGCGGATATTCTGGCCGGTCTTGCCTTGCGCCGCCACCAGCGCGCCGCTGACACTGTCGAGTTCGGCGAGGATGGCGTCCAGGGTTTCCGGTTCCACGTTCGGGTTGCTGCGGTAGCCAAGCAGGCTCTGGCGCTGGCGTTCAAGTTCCTGCAACAGATCGGACTTCAGGTCGGCGCGGCCGGCCACTTCCAGCATGTCGAAGATAGTTGCCAGGGCAACATGGTGCTGCATCGCATGCTCTTGCTGGATAAAGAACTTGAATTTGTCGTACAGATCTTCCAGCCGCAACAGCGTACGTATGCGTTCGTTGAAAGGGTATTCGTAGACAATCAAAATAATTCCCTTAAGTATGGACCTGCAAAGCAATCCCGTGATTCTGAACCAAGCGTCGACAAATTACAAATGCTGCGAGGCCATTCCCGCCATTCTTTTTGAAAATGCCAGATATACCTCGTGCAACAGGGCAATCTGCGGCTCCAGGGCCGCCAGGTCGCCATTGTTATCGATCACATCATCGGCCGCCGCCAGGCGCATGCTGCGTGTCGCCTGCGTCGCCATGATGGCCTTCACTTGCGCTTCCGACAGGCCGTTGCGCTGCATCACGCGCACCACCTGCAGGCTTTCCTGGCAGTCGATCACCAGCACGCGATTGACCCGTTCCACCCAGCCGCCCGATTCGACCAGCAGCGGCACGGCGAAGATCACGTAGCTGCCGGTGGCGCTGGCGGCGGCGGCCAGGGTGGCGGCGCGGATGCGCGGATGCAGGATCGCTTCCAGCCTGGCCTTGGCCTGTGGATCGGAAAAGACCAGCTCGCGCATTTTGGCGCGGTCCATCGCACCGCGCGCATCGGCGGCGCCATCGCCAAACTGCGCCAGCAGGGCCGGCATGGCGGCGCCACCGGGCGCCGTCAGGCTGTGGGCGATCTCGTCGGTATCGACGATGGTGGCGCCGCGCGCGGCAAACAGATTGGCCACCGTGCTTTTGCCGCAGCCGATGCCGCCGGTCAGGCCGATGCTGAAATAAGGTGTTGCAGCTTGCGTCATGGCTTCCATTTCATCAGCCCACCAGGCCCAGCGTCAGTTGCGACAGCGGCGCGCCGTACAGCAAAGCGATCACGCCGGCGGCGGCCAGATAGGGACCGAAGGGGATGGGTTTGTCGCGCCCGCGTTTGGCCAACACGATCAGAACGATACCGACCAGCGCGCCGACCACGGACGACAATAAAATAATCGTCGGCAGCATGGTCCAGCCCAGCCAGGCGCCCAGCGCCGCCAGCAATTTGAAGTCACCATAGCCCATTCCTTCCTTGCCTGTCGCCAGCTTGAAGGCCCAGTAGACGCTCCACAGGGCCAGGTAGCCGGCGGCCGCGCCGATCACGGCATCGTGCAAGGGCACGAAAGTGCCGTTGATATTGACCAGCAAGCCCGCCCACAGCAGCGGAAACGTCAGGTCGTCGGGCAGCATCTGTGTGTCGGCGTCGATAAACGTCATGGCGATCAGCAAAAAGGCAAACAGCAGGCTGGCCAGCCCGGCCCAGCCGCTGCCGAAATGCCAGACCAGCAGCGCCGACAGCGCGCCCGTCAATATTTCCACCAGCGGGTAGCGCGCTGAAATCGGCGCCTTGCAGGCGCTGCATTTGCCGCGCAAGGCCAGGTAGCTGATGACGGGAATGTTTTCCAGCGCCGTGATGCGGTGGCCGCAGGCGGTGCAGTGCGAATGCGGCAGCATCAGGTTGTATTTGTCGGTGTGCGGTGGCGGCTTGCCGCTTTCGGCGGCCACGTAATTGTCGGACTCGCGCTGCATCATCTTCGGGATGCGGTGGATCACGACATTGAGAAAGCTGCCCACGATCAGGCCGAACAGGGCGGCGACCAGGGTGACGAACAGATTGCCGGGCGCGGCGAACAACAGGGTATCTTGCGGCATGGTGGTCTAGTCAGGGTGGGATATTGCCGTACAAACAGATGCCGGCACAGCGCAGTGTAAAACATCCTCACCCTTCCGGGGAACTTTCGGCAGGCCACGCGTTCTCCGACATGCCCCTGTCAGATTAACTTGCCAGGCTGATGGCGGCACAGGATAGCGGCCAAGGCATGGACCTGTATCTCCGCATTGAACAAACTCAGCGGTAGAGGCAAGCAAGGAGAAAGAGCAAGCAATAGCCTGCAGCCTCAGCTTTCAGTGTTCCGGCTTGACGATGCTGGCTGCGCCACTGGCACGTGCCAGGCTGGAGCGCGCGCCGGCCACCGCGCGCAGGCGTTCTTCAAGGTAGGCACTCACGCGGGGATGCTGGCTGAAGGCGACGTTGAAGCGGATGTGCTGGTCGGGCGTGTCGTTGGCCGAGAATGCGGCGCCGCGCATCAGCAGGATCTTGTTGCGGTAGGCGTCCTGCACCAGCAAGTCCACGTCCAGCCCTGCGGGCATGCTGCCCCACAAGAAAATTCCTGCGTCGCCGGGCTGTTCGAACAGCACGCCGGCCGCGCTCAGGTGCCGCGTGCTGGCGTTGCGCGCCACCATGATCTTGCGTTGCAGCCGCTCCAGGTGCTTGCGCAGGTTGCCGGCCTTGAGCACTTCGAGCAGCACGTATTCGTTTAGCGCCGGCAACGTCATGATGGCGTGGATCTTGGTGCGCATCAGCAGCTTGAGCAGGGCCGGCGCCGCGGCCAGGTAGCCCATGCGCAGGGCCGGGCTGAGCGCCTTGCACAGGCTGGAGTAGTAGATCACGCCATCGAGCCCGGACAGCGATGCCAGTCGCGTGCTGTGCCCCTGCTGGAAGTGGCCGTGCACATCGTCTTCGGCGATCAGGAAGCCATATTGCTGCGCCATGATCAGCACCTTGTGCAGGTTGGCGGCACTGCTGCTCCAGCCGGTGGGATTGTGCAAGGCCGTTTGCACGAACAGCAGGCGCGGACGGTGCGCGCGGCAGGCCGCTTCCAGCTCGTCCAGGTCGAGGCCATCGGGGCGGCGCTTGATGGGCACCAGGCGCACGCCATCCTGGCGCAGCCTGCCGAACATCAGGAAGTAGCCGGGGTCTTCCACCAGCACCGTATCGCCGGGCTGCAGAAACGTGCGGCAGATCAGATCGATGGCATGGGTGCCGCCGAAAGTGGTGAGGATGTGGCTGGCGTCCGCAGCAATGCCGATGCCGCGCAACAGCAGCGCGATCTGCTCGCGCAGTTCGGCCAGTCCTTGCGGCGGACAGCGCGAGGCCATGCCGGCCGCGCTGCGCGCCAGCCCACGTTGCACGGCGGCCGCCGGCAGCGCGTCCTGCAGCCAGGTGGGCGGCAAGGCGCCGCTGCTGGCCAGCAGCACGCCCGGCCGCTGGTCGTTCACTTGCTGGCTCAGCCAGACCGGCTCCTGCTCCTGGCCCGCTTCCAGCGCCACCTCGTCGGGAATGGCGCGGCTGGCGTCGCTTGCCGTGCAGACGAAGAAGCCCGCCGTGCCGTGCGTATCGATGACGCCTGCGGCCACCAGCCTGTCATACGCCATCACCACGGTGTTGGTGCTCACGGCGAGCTGGGTGGCAAGCTGGCGGATCGACGGCAGCCTGGTCCCGCCAGGCAGGACGCGCTGCGCGATCTGCTGGCGCAATGCGGCCTCGATCTGCTTGAACAGGGCAATGGGTGAAGAGCGGTCGATGGAGAACATGGCTGGCAGTCTAGCGTAAAAACACCAAGGCGAGCACCAGCAGCATGCCACCCATTGCCAGATTGAACAGGCGCTGGTTGCGCGGCGCTTTGAGCACGCTGCGGATCGAAACACCGAACAGCGCCCACATGGCGTTGCATGGCATGCCGACCACGGTGCCGATCACGGACACCAGCAGCGCGCTGGCTGGCATATTGCCCTGTGCAGGCATGAAAACCGACGCCATGGTGATCGCCTTGAGCCAGCTCTTCGGGTTCAGCGCCTGAAACAGCGCCGCCTGCGCCAACGACACGGCCTTCGGTGCGCTGCTTCCCGCCACCGAGGCGCCGGCAAGCTTCCAGGCCAAGAACAGCAGGTACAGCGCGCCCGCGATCCGCAGTACCTGCTGTGTCATCGGATACGCGACGAACACGCTGCCCAGCCCCACGCACATGAGCATGGTCTGCACAAAGATGCCGAGCTGGATGCCGAGGATAAGCGGCAGCGCGCCGCGATAGCCGAAATTGGCGCCGGTGGTGGCCAGCATGACGTTGTTCGGCCCGGGCGTGGCGGACATCACGAAGCAATAGCTGATCAGGGGCAGGAGTTCGGTCATGGCAGGCAGTCGCAGGGTGGAGAAGCCTCCAGTCTGGAAGCTTGGCACGGCAGGGACAAGGCACAAGGCGCGGCGCACAGGCACATGCTGTATCAGTCGAAGCACTGCTACAGCGGCGATCAGGCCGCCCGGCCCGACCTGCATGCAGCGGCTATTCCGAGAACCTGCACCCGGCTCGTCACATCACCGCGCCCAGCCTGAAAATCGGCAAATACAGGGCGATCACCAGGCCGCCCACCAGCACCCCCAGCACCACCATCAGCGCCGGCTCCAGCAGGGAGGTGAGGACGGTGACGGTGGCGTCGATCTCCGCTTCGATGATGTCGGCCGCGCGCGCGAGCATGGCGTCGAGCGCGCCGGATTCTTCGCCGATCAGGGCCAGTTGCGTGAGCAACTCGGGAAACACGCCGCTGTGTCCCATGGCCAGCGCCAGGCTGCCGCCGGCGCGGATCTCGCGTTCGATACGGCTCGTCGCTTCCTGGTAGGCGATATTGCCGGCGGCGGCGCCGACCAGGGCCAGCGCATCGAGCAGCGGCACGCCGGCGGCGTACATGGCGGCCAGGGTGCGGGTCCAGCGGGCGATCGCCGCGCGCCGCAGCAGCGGGCCGAACAGGGGAATGCGCAGCGCTTGCAACTGTACTGCACGGCGCAAGCGTGGCCAGCGGCGCCAGGCCAGGCGCAGCAGCAGCGTGCAAGCCGCCAGCGCGGCCAGCAGCCAGTACCACGACTGCACCAGCAGGCGCGACAGTTCCATCACCAGCAAGGTCGGCAGGGGCAGCGGCGCGGCGAAGCTGTCGAATACTTGCCGGAAGGCCGGCACCACCACGGCGAGGATAATCGACGTGACGACGATGGCGACGGCCACGATGGCCGAGGGATACATCAGCGCGCCGCGCAGCTGGCGGCGCAGGGCGATGGCTTTTTCCTGGTGCGTGGCCAGCCGCGCCAGCAATTGCTGCACGATGCCGGCCTGTTCGCCGGCTGCGACCAGGTTGCAATACAGTTCGTCAAACAGGTGGGGGAACTGGCGGAACGCTTGCTGCAGGCTGCCGCCCGCTTCGATATCGTGGCGCAAATCCTGCATCAGCTGGGTCATGGCCGGCTTGGCGTGGCCCTTGCCGGCGATCTCGAAAGCGGTCAGCAGCGGCACGCCGGCGCCCATCATGGTGGCCAGCTGGCGTGTAAACAGGGCAATATCTTTTTGCGTGAGGGCTTTGCCGGGCGCGGCGCGCCGATGTTGCACGCGCGTGGCCAGGATGCCCTGGCGGCGCAAGGCCAGGGTGGCGGCTGCCGCATCGGTGGCGCGCAGCATGCCTGCCACCGGCTTGCCGTGGCGATCCTTGCCTTCCCATGCGAACCGCCGCTCGACTGCCATGTGCGCCTCCCGGAACACAGTAGCACTGGTGCACTTGGCGCCGCCAGCGCGGCGCTACAAAGGCTTGAGGCCGCTCAGTGCCTGCCGGTTTGCGCCGCCGTCTGCACTTCCGTCTGGACCACGGCCTTGGCCTGGACCTCTTCCGCGTCCGCGTCGTCCTCATCGCTATCGCTGCCCTTGCTGATGCTTTCGCCATCGCTGCGGCGCAAGGTCCAGAAGGTCAGCGACGACAGGATCGTTACCACCGCCAGGGTCAGAAACGCATGGTGCAGGGCGCTGGTCAGCATGACGCGGTTCGACTGCGGCATGTCGCCCAGATACCAGCCGGTGATCAGCGAGCCGAACGCGAGGCCAAAGCTCATCGACAGTTGCTGCATCGAACTGGCAATCGTGCTGGCCATGCTCGAATCGCTCTTGTCGACATCGGCGTAGGCGATGGTGTTCATGCTGGAAAACTGCAGCGAATTGAAAAAGCCCAGGCACAGGCTGATGGCGACGATCACGTACAAGGGCGTGCCGGCGCTCACCAGTGAAAACATGGCGATGGTCACGCCGATCAGCACTGTGTTGACGATCAGCACCTGGCGGTAGCCGAAGCGCGCCAGCACGCGCGCGGAAATGAATTTCATGCCCATCGCGGCGGCCGCCGACGGCATCATCAGCAGGCCCGACTGCCAGGCCGGCAAGCCCAGGCCCAGCTGGTACAGCAGCGGCAGCAAAAAGGGCAGGCCGCCGACGCCGAGCCGCGTGACAAAGCCGCCCAGCACCGAGACGCGGAAGGTGCGTACCTTGAACAGCGCCAGGCGCAGCAGCGGGTGCAGCACTTCGCTTGCATGCCAGGCATAGGCCGCCAGCAGGCTGATGGAAATAAACAGCAGCACGGCAAACGAGGTGGGGTCGATACGGTGTTCGCCAAACACTTCCAGCAGCCACGACAGCAGTGCGATGCCGGTGCCGAACAGCACCAGGCCGATCAGGTCCAGCGGGCGCGGTTTGTCGCCATAGTAGTCGGGCATGTAGCGGTGCGCCAGGTACAGCGCCATCAGGCCGACCGGCACGTTGACGAAGAAAATCTCGCGCCACGACAGCCAGTACACGATCAGCCCGCCCACGGTGGGTCCGAGCAAGGGGCCGATCAGGGCCGGGATAATCACGAAATTCATTGCCGCCAGCAATTGCGACTTGGGAAAGGTGCGGATAATGGTCAGCCGGCCGACCGGCATCATCATCGCCGCACCCACCCCTTGCAGCAGGCGCGAGGCCACCAGCATCGGTGCGTTGACGGACAGGCCGCACAGGATGGAGGCGATCGTGAAAATGGCGACGGCGGCGGAAAACACGCGCCGCGTGCCGAAGCGGTCGGCCATCCAGCCGCTGATCGGGATGCACACGGCCAGGCTCAGAATATAGCTGGTGACGACCGCTTTCAGGCTCAGCGGAGTCACATTGAGGCTGGCGGCCATGCTGGGAATGGCGGTATTGACGATGGTGGAGTCGAGCTGCTCCATGAAGAGGGCGGTGGCGACGACCCACGGAAGATAGCTTTTAACGGCGGATGTGGACATGGATGCAAAACCTGAGGAGGGTGTGGAACGGAGCCGGCAGTATGCAGATTGTCACATAAATGGCGCAGGCGCGCCCGCAGCTTGCATGCCCTGCCATGGCCGCCGTTTCAAGTCCATGGAACATTTGTTCCATGGTAATCGTTGCTCGCCTTGGCTAGCATGGCCGTTGCCATCGCGGCCATTGCATGCCGCGTCACCCTCTCCTGGAAAACACTATGAAAAATGCCATCTCCATCGTCCTGCTGGGCGCGGCCTTGTCCGCGTGCGGCGGCGGCAGCGATCACGACAATACGCCTGCCGCACCAGTCACACCACCGGTGGTGGTGACGCCGCCCGTGGTTACCCCACCCGTCGTTACCCCACCGGTCACGACACCGGCCACCGATGCCGTGACACTGGCGTCGCAAGCGGTCGCCGCCCAGGCCGGCCTGGCCGTGATCGCCGGCGCCAATGCCGACGAGACGGTCTACGACGTGGCCGCCGATATCGGCGACACCTGGCGCATCACGTTTGACAACGCCAGGAAAACCTTCAGCGTCAAGGTCCTGTCGACGCAGTTCGGCCTGGTCGATCGCAGCGGCAGCTATACCGCCGTTAGCAGCGGCAATATCACCAGCTATACCGGAACCGACCTGAACCTCACCGTCGATGCGCGCACGCGCTTGCTGACGGGCACGGTGAAGTTGGGCAGCATGAGCTCGAACGTCAGCGGCAGCGGCTATGCCGCCACCGATGTCGCCAAGCTGGCCGGCAACTACATCTTCCTGGGCGCCATGCGCAACGCCTCGAACGGCGGCAGCCGCTTCAACCCGAAGGGCAGCCTGAAGGTGGCAGCCGATGGCAGCGCGCAACTGTGCAATGGCGGCGTGTTCAATACCCAGGGCGTGTGCACGGCGGTCTCGCCGCAGCTGGCGGCGGAAAACGCCAGCCTGACCTTGGTGCGTGACGCGGCGCGCGGTTTGATCATCGCCCGCCAGGGCCAGCAGGATTTCGGCATCGTCCACGTGCATGCGGGCGACCGGGGGCTGGCGCTGTTCATCGACCGCTACGGCCGCAACGACGAGAACGTGCTGCGCGTGGGCACCATCGTGGCGGCCAAGCAGCAAAAGATCGGCACCGAAATCGCCGGCAGCTACGCCTGCGCGGCGTCCGGCATCAGCGGCAAAATCGTGGTGGCCGGCAGCACTGCGACCATCACCAACAACACCGCCGGCAAGACGCACCTTGAGACCATCACCATCAACAAGCTGGGCCTGGGCGCGCAAGCGGCCGACTTCGATGGCATCGCCGTGTTCAAGGACCCGGCCGACGTGCCCGCCGATTATTCGATGTTCATGCCGGTGTCGTCGAGCATGGCGGTCGAGTATTCCACCGACCGCACGTACATGGGGACGTGCCTCAAGAATTGAGTGGCAGCTTGTCGGATTACGCGGCTTCGCCGCTAATCCGACCTGCGGCGCCTACGCGTTTTACGCAGGTCGGGTTAGGTCCGAAGGACCGTAACCCGACAACACCATCAGCGTGGCAACCTTTCCAGCGCGGCCATCAAAGGGATGGCCGCGTCGGCAATGCGTTCCAGGCTCGCTTCGCGCAGCGCAGCGGTATCGACCACATGGCCAGACTCCAGCCCGGCCCAGCGCAGCAGCGCCGAGCAGGCATCGGGCGTGTCGAACATGCCGTGCAAATAGCTGCCCAGGATTTGCCCGTCGCCGGACACCGCCCCTTCCGGCCTGCCATCGATCACAAAGGCTGGCGCATCGAGCGCCGCGCCGTGCGATACGCCCATATGGATTTCATAGCCGGCCACGCCGGCGTTGCCGGCGCCGGCAAACGCGCACTGGCCTGCCACTTGCACCAGCCGCTTGTCCGCCGTCAGTTCGGTCGTCATGTCGAGCAGGCCCAGTGCGGCGGACTCGCCCGCCGCGCCCTCCACGCCGAGCGGATCATTCACGCTGACGCCCAGCATCTGGAAGCCGCCGCAGATGCCGATCACCTTGCCGCCATAGCGCAGATGCTTTGCCAGGTAGGCGGGCCAGCCTTGGTGCCGCAGCCATGCCAGGTCGCCGCGCGTGTTCTTGCTGCCGGGCAGTATCACCAGGTCGGCCGGCGGTATCGGCTGGCCCTGTTTGATAAAGCGCAGGTCGACGCCCGGATGGGCGCGCAGGGCATCGAAATCCGTATGGTTGCTGATGCGCGGCAGTTGCGGCACCACCACGGTAAAGGCGCCGCGTTCGGCCTGCATCGATTCCACCGCGTCTTCCGCGTCGAGGAACAATCCTTGCAAGTAGGGCAGCACGGCCAGCACCGGTTTGCCGGTCTGCCGCTCCAGCCAGTCCACCCCCGGTTGCAGCAGCGAGATATCGCCGCGAAAACGGTTGATGACGAAGCCGGCGATGCGCGCGCGTTCGCTGTCCGACAAACATGCCAGCGTGCCGATGATGTGGGCGAACACGCCGCCGCGGTCGATATCGGCGACCAGGATCACCGGGCAGTCGACGGCTTCGGCAAACCCCATGTTGGCGATATCGCGCGCGCGCAGATTGACTTCGGCCGGGCTGCCCGCGCCTTCGACGATCACGGCCTGGTACTGCTGGCGCAATCTGCCATACGATTCGAGCACCGCGCCCATGGCGATGGTCTTGTATTGCTGGTAGTCGCGTGCGTCCATCTCGGCGCGTACCTTGCCGTGGATAATCACTTGTGCGCCCGTGTTCGACGACGGTTTGAGGAGCACCGGATTCATGTCCGTATGCGGCGCGATGCCGCAAGCCATGGCCTGCAGCGCCTGCGCGCGGCCGATCTCGCCGCCGTCGGCAGTCACGGCGCTATTGAGCGCCATATTCTGCGGCTTGAACGGGGCGACGGTGACGCCGCGCCGTTTCAGCAGCCGGCACAGGGCGGCGACGATGGTGCTCTTGCCGGCGTCCGAGGTCGTGCCCTGCACCATCAATGTGTGGAAGGAGACCGTCATGCCTGCGCCGCCTGCCACAGTGCGACGATATCGCTGATCTGGCGCAGCCCTTCGGTAATCGCCGCCGGGCCTGGCGACAGAATATCGGGCGACTTGATCTCGAACAGCATGCCGTTTTGCACGGCGGGAATCGTGTCCCACTGCGGACGCGCCGCCAACTGCGCGGGCTGGAATTTCTTGCCGCACCAGCTGGCGACGATGATGTCGGGCGCGCGCCGTACCACCGCCAAAGGGTCGGCGAGTATGCGTTCCTTGGCACCGGGCTGTGCGGACAATTCAGGAAATGCGTCGACGCCGCCGGCCAGTTCGATCAGTTCCGCCGCCCAGCCGATGCCGCTCATCAGGGGATCGTTCCATTCTTCGAAATAGATCACGGGTTTGCGCGTCCAGGCCGCCGCACGCTGCTGCGCCCGCGCGATATCGTCGCGCAGGCTGGCGATCAGGGCGCGGCCGGCTTCCTCGCGTTGCACCAGCGCGGCCAGCACGGCGATCATGCGCAAGATGCCCTCGACCGTGCGCTGGTTGAACTGGTGCACTTCCACGCCGGCCTTGACCAGGTCGCGGCAGATATCGGCCTGCATGTCGCAAAAGCCGATCACCAGGTCCGGCCGCACGGCCAGGATGCGCTCCAGGCTGGACGAGGAAAAGCCGCTGATCTTGGTTTTTTCGTCGCGCGCGCGCGGCGGGCGCACGGTGAAGCCCGAGATGCCGGCGACGTACGCTTCGGCGCCGAGCGCATACAGGGTTTCCACCGCCTCCGTCGACAGGCAGGCGATGCGCTGGTAGTGACTCACTTCGCCGCCTTCACCGCCGGGGCAGCGCGGTGCTGGCGGGCCAGCTCGAGCTTTTCGCACAGGGCGGCGGCGCCGTCGACCATGCGCGGGCCGGCCCGGTTCAGCAGGTCGCCATTGAGGCGGAACAGGTTGTTGCCGCGCACCGCCGCCAAGGACGGAAACGCGCGCCACATGGCCAGGCCCCCTTCGCTGTCGGCGTCGCTCTTTTCGCTGGTGGCAAAAATCGCTTCCGGATTTTCCTGCAGCACGCCTTCGGGGGTGACGACCGGCGCCACGATCTTCATCGCCGCAAACACATTCTGGCCGCCGCACACGCGCATGGCGTCGCTGATGATGCTGGCGCCACTGATGGTGTACAGCGGCTTGTCCCACACCTGGTAGAACAGGCGCACGGGCGGGCGCTGCGCATACCGGGCCGTCAAACTGGCCAGTTTTGCGCGCAATTGCGCGGCGGCCGGCGCGGCCACTTTTTCGGTACCCATCAGCTGGCCCAGGCGTTCCATGTTATTCGGGATATCGGCCAGTTTTTTCGGATCGCTGTGATAGATCGGCACCTTCAGCTGGCGCAGCATGGCGATCTGGCGCTCGGCGCTGCCATGCATCCAGATCACGATCAGGTCCGGCTTCATGGCGATAATGCGTTCCATGTCGTACTGGCGGTTGTCGCCCACTTGCGCAATTTTTTTTGCCGCTTCCGGATAGTCGCTGTAGCTGACCACGCCGGCAATCCTGTCGCCGCCGCCGGCCGCAAACAGCAGCTCGGTGATATGCGGCGCCAGCGCCAGGATGCGCTGCGCCGGCCTGGCGACGGTGACGGCATTGCCATCGTCGTCGCGCACGGTGATGGCGGCGTGCGCCGGCAAGGCCAGCAGGGTGGCCAGCAGTGTCGTCGTAACGTGTTTCATGTGTTTTCCTTGTTCCATGCAATCAGTGCCTGTTCCAGCTGTCGCCAGGCCGGTTCATCGGGCGGCAGTCCCAGGCGGATGCCGCGCGCCGCGTGGCGAAACAGCCGCACCCAGATGCCGCGTGCGGCCATATGGCGGTGAAAGTCTTCGGCGCGTGCTGCCGGCCACCATTGAAACAGCGCGCAGCCACTGCTGTCCATGCCGTGCGACGCCAGCAACTGGCGCAGCCGCGCGCCTTCGGTTTGCAGGCGCGCGCGCATGGCCTGCTGCCACGGCGTATCGCGCAAGGCCGCCAGCGCCACCTGCTGCGCCGGACCGCTGACGGTCCACGGTCCCAGCATGGCGGCCAGCTTGGCCAGCAGCGCGGGATGGGCGGCCACGAAACCGAGGCGCAAGCCGGCCAGGCCAAAGAACTTGCCGACCGAGCGCAGGACGATCAGGCCGGCCTGACCGGTATGGATGCCGAGGCTGGCCGCATCCTCGGTATCGCCAAACGCCTCGTCGACCACCAGCCAGCCGCCGCGTATCGCCAGTTTTTCAGCCCATGCCAGAAGTATTTCCGGCGCGATGCGCGCACCGGTCGGGTTGTTCGGATTGCAGACCACCAGCACCTCGCAGTGGTCGACGGCATTGTCCAGTTCCGGGTACGGCACCTGCCGCAACTGGTGGCCATGCTGGCCCCAGTGGTGCGCGTGTTCGGCGTAGGACGGCGCGGCGACCACCACACGGCCAGGCGCGCGCAAGCGGGGCAGGGCCTGGATGGCGGCCTGGGTGCCGGCCACCGGCAGCATGGCCGGTGCGCCGTAATATGCACAGGCGGAGTCCACCAGCGCGGGATCGGCCTCTGGCAAGCGGTGCCAGGCATTCGGGGCGTTTTCCGGCACCGGATACCAGTGCGGATTGATGCCGGTCGACAGATCGATCCACTGCGCCAGTGGCCGGCCGTGCATGCGCGCGGCCTCGCGCAGATTGCCGCCATGCTCAAGCAAATGTTCAGGCAAATGAGATCCCTCGCAGATAAAACAGGCCGGCGGCTAGCGCCACCCAGATCAGCCACAGCGCGGTGGTTTCCATCACCAGGCGCCAGGCGCGGTCGATATCGTGGGCGGCAGCCGGGTGGCCACTGCCCAGTGGCGGGCGCCGTTCCAGTTCGCCATCGTAGACAGCGTCGCCACCCAGGGCCAGTCCCAGGCTGCCGGCGCCGCTGGCCATCACCGGCCCCGCGTTCGGGCTGCCCCAGTTGGGTGCCTGCGTGCGCCAGCAATGCCAGGCGCGCCGTTTGTCGGCCATGGTTTTGCCCAGCATCACATACGACAGCGCCGTCAGGCGCGCCGGCAGGTAATTGAGCACATCGTCGATGCGCGCGGCGCAGCAGCCGAACCAGTCGTAGCGCGGCGTGCGGTAGCCCCACATGGCGTCCAGGGTATTGGCCAGCCGGAAGAACACGGCGCCAGGTCCGCCGGCAATCGCAAACCAGAACAGGGTGCCGAAGACGGCGTCGTTGCCGTTTTCCAGCAGGGATTCGGTGCTGGCCTTGGCCAGGCTGGCGGCGTCGGCATTCGCCGTGTCGCGGCTGACGATGCGCGCCGTCAGCAGGCGCGCGGTGTGCAGGTCGCCGGCGGCCAGCGCGGCGGCGATCGGCTGGTTATGGTCGCGCAGGCTGCGCAGCCCCAGGCACAGGTACAGCAGGAAGACATGCAGCACGGCGCCGGCCAGGCCGCACAAGTACCATGCGGCGTACGTGATCGGCAGCACGGCCAGCAGCCAGCCCAGAATTCCGCGTACGAAGCGGGCGCGGCCCCGGTTCAGCAGGTGTTCGAGGGCGCCGGCCAGGCGGCCAAAACCGACCAGCGGATGCAAGCGCCGCGTCTCGCCCAGCAGCAAGTCAAACAGCACGCCGGCCGTCAGCAGGCCGGCCAGCATGGGCAGCGAAAAGCCGCTCAGCATGGGCCGCCTTTCAAGTGCAAGGGCAGGCCGGCGGCCACGAATACGGCGCGCTGGCAGAGGGCGGCGACCGCCTGGTTCAGGCGGCCCGCTTCATCGGTAAAGCTGCGCGAGATGGCGCCGTAGGGCACGATGCCCATGCCCACCTCATTCGACACCAGCACAATGTCGCAATCGCTGTCTTGCAGCTCTTCCAGCGCGTACAGAAAATGTGCGCGTTCGCTGTGAAACAGTTCGGGCAGGACGATATCGCCCACCTCCGCATACTGCTCGCCCGACGAAAACATCAGATTGGAGAGCCACAGGGTCAGGCAGTCGACCAGCAGCAGCCGGCCCGGCTGCGCCTGCGCCAGCAGCGCCGCACCGAGGCGCAGCGGTTCTTCCAGCGTCGGCCAGGTAGCCGGGCGCTGGGCGCGGTGATGAGCGATGCGTGTCGCCATCTCGCCGTCGCCGGCCTGCGCGGTGGCCAGATACTGCACCTCTCTGCCCGAGTCGCGGGCCAGTTGCTCGGCGTACGCGCTCTTGCCCGAGCGCGCGCCGCCAAAGACCAGGGTCCGTGTCATGCGGACGTCACCATTCCGTACCGGCCTGCGCGCCGATGCCGGCCGCATACGCATGCTTGACCACCGCCATCTCGGTGACGGTGTCGGCAATCGCGATCAGTTCCTCGGGCGCGCCGCGCCCGGTGATCACCACGTGCTGCATGGCGGGGCGCTCGAGCAGGTCGGCGATCACCTTGTGCACGTCCAGGTAGTTGTACTTGAGGGCTATATTGAGTTCATCGAACAGCACCAGGCCGTAGCTGGGATCGGTCAGGAAGGTCTTGGCCTGTTCCCACGCCAGTTCGGCTTTTTCGATATCGCGTTCGCGGTTCTGGGTTTCCCAGGTATAGCCTTCGCCCATCGCATGAAAGCTGACTTCCTCGGGAAAGCGGCGCAGGAATTTTTCTTCGCCGGTCGACATCGCGCCCTTGATGAACTGCACCACGCCCACCTTCATGCCGTGGCCCATGGCGCGGATCGCCATGCCGAAGCCGCTCGAGCTCTTGCCCTTGCCATTGCCGGTGTTGACGATAATGATGCCGATTTCCTTGTCGGCCTTGGCGATCGCCGCGTCGATAATGGCTTTCTTGCGCTCCATGCGCACGCGGTGGCGTTCGTTTATCGCAGCGGTATTGGCGGCGGTGTCGTCGTTGATTGGGGTGTTGTCGCTCATGTCAGTCCTCTTTCGGTATGAATATCTTGCGGTTGCCGTGTTCGATGATTTCGATCGGGTGGCCCAGGTAGTCGCCCAGGATGGACGCCTGCATCACCTCGGCCACCGGGCCGGCGCGCCAGCCGCCGTCGCCCATCAGCAGCAGCGCATGGCTCGACACGCCATGCGCCAGATTCAGGTCATGGCCTACCATCACCACGGTTTTTTCCTGTTCGCGGCACAGGCGCGACAGCAGTGCCATCACGCTGACCTGATGCGCCAGGTCCAGCGCATTGGCCGGCTCGTCCAGTAATAATATGGGCGTGTCCTGCGCCAGCATGGCGGCGATCGCCACGCGCTGGCGCTCGCCGCCGGACAGGCTGCGCACGTCGCGTTCGGCCAGGTGCGCCACTTCCATCGATGCCAGTGATGCCAGGGCGATCTGCTGGTCGTCGCTGCCTTCCCAGTAATGGTTGTCGTGATACGGGTGGCGCGCCGACAGCACGGTTTCGATCACGCGGTACGAAAAAGCATCATGGCGCGCCTGCGCCAGGAAGGCGCGTGCGCGCGCCAGTTCCGTCAGCGGCCAGTCGACCAGGGCGCGGCCCTGCAGCGTGACGTGGCCGGAGTCGGGTTCGCGCAGGCCGGCCAGGGTGCGCAGCAGGGTGCTTTTGCCGGCGCCGTTGCGCCCGATAATGCTCCAGCATTCGCCTGCGCCGATGCGCCAGTTCAGGTTGGACAGCAAGGTGCGTGCGCCGGCGTCAAGGCCCAGTTGGTAGGTGCGTATCATCAATGCCTTATTTGCGGCGCAGCCGGTGCAGCTGGTACAGGAACACGGGCGCGCCGACCAGGGCGGTGACCACGCCGACCGGCAGTTGCAGCGGCGCCAGCACGGTGCGCGCCAGGGTGTCGGCCAGTACCAGAAAGGTGCCGCCGGCCAGCGCGGCGGCGGGAATGAGCACGCGATGGTCGGGGCCGCAGGCAAATCGCAGCGCGTGCGGCACGATCAGGCCAACAAAACCCACGCTGCCGGCGCTGGTGACGGCGCTGGCCGTCAGCAGACCGGAGCAGAAAAACAGGCCCTTGCGCAGTGCGCCCACGCGCACGCCCAGGGTGCTGGCAGCTTCCGCGTGCAGCGCCATGACGTTGAGCGAACGGGCGCTGCGCAGCGCAAACACCATGGCGCCGGCCAGTACCAGCCACGGCATCAAACGCGCCGGCGCGCCGGACAAATCGCCGATCATCCAGAACACCATGCTGCGCAGGCGGCTTTCGGGCGCGATCGACAGCATCAGCGACACCAGGGCCATGCAGGCCGATGACAGGATCACCCCCGTCAGCAGCAACAGCGAGGCGCCGCCTTCGGCCGCCGTGCCAGCGCGCAGGTCGCGCCGGGCAAACAGGTACAACAGCATGGACACGCCGACGGCGCCGGCAAAGGCGGACGCATCGACCACCCACAGGGAACACATGAACAGCAGCGCGGCCAGCGCGCCGACGGAGGCGCCGGCGGACAGGCCCAGCACATAAGGGTCGGCCAGGGGGTTGCGCAGCAGCGCCTGCATCATCACGCCGGCCAGCGACAGCGCGGCGCCAGTGACAAAGGCGGTCAGCGCGCGGCCGAGGCGCAAATCGAGCAGGGTGGCGGCCAGGGTATCGGTCTGGCCCTGGGCCAGATGGAACAGGGCGGACGGCAGGTCGGCGAGCGGGATCGCGATCGAACCGGTCATGCCGGAGAAAACCAGGCTGGCAACCGCGCACACGAAGAGCGTCGTGAGGATCACCGTCGCGCGGTGGCGCATGTTGCGGAAAAATGGGTGCATTGACTGCCTTAAAAGCGGGGACTGCGGAACTGCACTGCGGGCGATGACGATAGCGTCACCGCCCGCAGCTTACCTCAACGAGGTGTTTACTTCATGCCGTAGCGTACGCCGACGAAGAATTTCGAGCCCGGGGTCGCGTAGAAGCGCGCCAGTTCGTAGTCCTTGCCGGCGATATTGTTCCAGCGCGCCAGGACCGACCAGTCAGGATTGAACTGGTAGGTGGCGTACAGGTTGACCAGGCCATAGCCGCCCAGGATGGTGGTGTTGGCGGCGTTCTCAAAACGCTTGCCCGACAGCTGCCATTCGGCGCCGGTGGTCAGGGCGCCCAGGCTGTAGTCGGCGGCGAAGCTGGCGTGACGCTTGGCGCGGCGGACCAGTTGCTTGTCCTTGGTCTCATCGCGCGGGTCCTGCAGGTCGATGTTCGCTTGCACATTGAAGTCGCCGAACTTGCGGCTGCCGGCGATGGTCAGGCCTTCGAGCAGCGCCTTGTTGACGTTGTAGGCGCAGCCGAAGGTGCCGGTGAAGGTCGGGTCCGGGCAAGGCGTGGTGTTGACCAGCAGGTCGGTGATCTTGTTGTGGTAGTAGTTGGCGCTCAGTTTGGACACGCCATCGTCATAGCGCAGGCCGATTTCAGCGTTGCGGCCACGTTCCGGCTGGTTCGTCGCCAGGCCGTATCCAGGGTAGTACAGCTCATTGAAGGTCGGTGCGCGGAAGCTGGTGCCGTAGCTGGCGGTGGCGCGCAGGGCGTTGGTGAAGCGGTAGCCGTAGGCGATGCTGCCGGTGTTGTGGTTGCCGAAAGCCGAGCTGTCGTCACGACGGCCGCTGATGCTGGCCAGGTGCGCGCCGCGTACCAGGTTGTACGATACCGCGAAGGACTTGGTGTTGCGCCCGCCCGTCACTTCCGGCGTGCTGCTCGAGGTCACGTCTTCGTCGCGGTAGCCGGCCAGCAGTTGCAGGTTGTCGCGGCCGATGCGGATATCATTCTGCCAGGTCAGGTCGGTCTGCTTGGTATCGATCTGGCTCTTGCCCCACGATGCGGCGGCGCTGTCGTCGCCGGACTTGTCGCGCGCTTCCGCGTAGCGCAGTTCGCTGGTCCAGTTGGGCAGGAATTCGTTGCGCGTAAATACCGAGATATTTTCCAGTTTCTGGTTGCTGCGCGCATCGTAGCCAGGGCCGGCATCGTATTGCGCTTCCAGCTTGCTGTTCAAAAACGCCATGCCCACCTGGTGGCCCTTGGCCATCTGGTAGCCGATCTGGCCGCTGACGTTTTCCTTGTCGTAGCCGTCCTTGTCAGGATTGTAGGTGAACGACGAGGCGCCCAGTTTCGAGGCCGAGTAGCCGCTTGATTTTTCCTTGCCCGCTGCCAGCGAGTAGCTGAAGCTGTTGTAGCCGCCGGTGGCGCCCGATACCTGTGCCTCGACCTGGCGCGTATTGTTGCTGCCGTAGCCGGCCGCGGCCGAGAAGCGCGCAGGACCATCGCCCTTCTTGGTGAAAATCTGGATCACGCCGCCCATGGCGTCGGCGCCATACATGGTGCTCAATGGGCCGTAGACGATTTCAATATGGTCGATGCTCGACAGGGGCAGGGCGCTCCAGTTGGCCGTACCGAGGGTGGACGAGCCGATGCGCACGCCATCGACCAGCACGATATTCTGGTTGCTGTTGGCGCCGCGGATAAAGACCGATGCCGCCGTACCAGGGCCGCCGTTGCGTGCCACTTCGATGCCGCGCTGTTTTTGCAGCAGGTCGACCACCGAGCTGGCGCCCGAACGCGCGATGTCTTCCGAGCTGATGGTTTGCGCGTCGCTCAGTACTTCGCTCAGGTGCTGCGGATAGCGGTTGGCGGTGACGACGACTGGATCGAAGGTATCGGTGGTCGCTTGTGCAAAAGCGGAAGGCGCAGCAATGGCTAGCGCGAGCGACGTCAGGGCCGCGTGGCGGGAAACAGCAAGGGTCATGATAATTTTCAGTAAGTAAGAAGCAACCAGCCGACGTCCCCGTAGGCCAGATTGAACAGAAGTACGGAACTGAGGATGACGATCGAAGGCGGCCTGATGGACTGGCCAGCCGGATACGCGAACATCCCCGTTCACACACTTCCACCTGTTCTGGCCGGTATCCGGGCTGCAAGCGAGGCTGTCCTACCTTCCCATGCCGTCATCGGCACAGTGGTTGTCAGGGACAGCTTGTCGGGCGCTTTCGAGTCGAAAGCGGCGACACTTGTTTACCGTTGCGGGGGCAGCACACGTTGGCCTTGGCTCGGCATCGTGTTTCCCGTTTAACTGCGTTCATGACATGAACGCGGGCACCAAAACCCCGCCATTATACGTGCAGCCGGGCCGGACTCAAACGGCCGGCGTGACTATTGGTCGCTGAAAATCGAGCGCCAAGACCGCGCCGTAGGCGATTTTGTGTGCGCTGGTAGCGGCCAGCAGAGCCGTTTCCATCAATGGCAGGCCGGCCTGCAGCGCCGACAGCAGGCGCATGGTGCCGGCATGGCAAATGATGATGACGGCCGCGTGTTGTTCGCGCAACAGTTCATCGAGAAACGCTGCCACGCGGGCGGCCATCGCCAGCACATTCTCGCCGCCGCCCGGCCGGTACTGCGCCAGATCCAGCGCCCAGGCGTCGATCGCGTCACGGTCGATATCGTGCCAGGCGCGCAGTTCCCAGTCGCCGAAATCCATCTCCATCAGGCGCGCATCGTGCGTGTAGTAGCTGGCCTGCAGGTCGCCCGCCAGCTGCGACGCGAGATCCGCACAGCGCGACAAGGGGCTGGTATACAAAGGAATATTGGCTGGCAGGCTGGCGCGCAGTCCGGCACGCGCCGCCGCCAGAATATGTGGCGCGACAGCAACATCGCTGCTGCCATAGCAGATGCCGCTGGCCACATCGGGCTGCGGATGGCGCACCAGTATCAGTCGCATGGCTCAGTAAAACCGCAGGGCCGGCTGGAACCTCGACACGATGGCCAGGTAGATCGCCACCTCCGCCACCTGCTGCACCGCGCCCAGGCAGTCGCCCGTATAGCCTTGCAGGCGGCGCTGGCATTTGCGGCCCAGGAACCAGGTGCTGGCGGTGGCCGCCAGCACGGCCAGCACCAGCGCGCTCCAGTCGACAACACCCAGCATGCCGCACACGCTGGCCGGCAACAGGGCGCAGACGGCGGCAATCACGAATTCCCCGGTGCTCATCGCCTGCGCCATCGGCTTGGACTTGCCTTCGTCGCGCGCGTAGTCCATGGTCCAGATCAGCGACACCGCCGCCAGGCGCGACAGCGGGTGGGCAATCAGCAAAGCGGCCACCACCGTTGCCGGCGGCAGCGATACCAGCGCCGCAGCCTTGATCGCCAGCAGGCAGACGATGCCGATCGCGCCGTAGGCGCCGATGCGCGAGTCCTTCATGATGTCCAGCGTCCGCTCGCGCGTGAGGCCACCACCGAAGCCGTCGCACATGTCGGCAAAGCCGTCTTCATGGAAGGCGCCTGTCAGATAGATGCCGGCGGCGATCGCCAGCAGTACGGCCACATGCGACGGCAGCAGCCAGCTTGCCGCCATATAGAGCGCGGCGCAAAGGCCGGCCACCACCACGCCCACCAGCGGAAAGTAGCGCGATGACTGCTGCAGCCACTCGGGCTGGTAGCCGACCCAGCGCGGAATCGGCAAACGCGTAAAGAACTGCAGCGCGGTAAAGAACAGGCGGACTTGATGCAGCATCTCAGTGCGCCGACTTTTCGCTGACCTGGGCCGAGCCGAAAGTCGCCATTTGATCGAGGAAATTGACGGCCGCATGCAGCAGCGGCAGGGCCAGCGCGCTACCCGTTCCTTCGCCCAGGCGCAGGTCGAGCTGCAGCAGCGGGCGCGCATCCAGGCTGGCCAGCAACTGGCGGTGACCGTTTTCATCGGAGCAGTGCGCAAAGACGCAATAGTCGAGTATGGCCGGCTGCAAACGCGCCGCCACCAGCAGCGCGCT
The DNA here is from genome assembly GCF_001677885.1 of Janthinobacterium psychrotolerans. Lineage (GTDB taxonomy): Bacteria > Pseudomonadota > Gammaproteobacteria > Burkholderiales > Burkholderiaceae_D > Janthinobacterium > Janthinobacterium psychrotolerans. Next base: position 258,441 of record NZ_LOCQ01000055.1, read on the forward strand.
GCTGACGATAAAGCCGTCGATCAGCAAGACCATGCGCCGTTCGGCCGCTTTGAGCATGGCGCCGGCCATCATGGCGATTTCAAAGCCGCCAAAGGTGGCGAGCACATCGAGCGGTTCGATTGCGCCCGCATGTTTGGCCACTGCCGCTTCGATCACGCGCTGCTTGTGCAAGACACCGTCCGCGGACAAGCCCGTGCCGGCGCCCACGCACTTCGCCACCGGCGTGCCGGTCAGCTTGTGCATCAGCGCGGCGGCGGCGGTGGTATTGCCGATGCCCATTTCGCCAAAGCCCAGCACATTGCCTTGCAGTGTATCGACCAGATCCATGCCGGCCTGCATGGCGGACGCGCACTCCTGCGCCGTCATCGCTGGCTCTGCGGCGAAATTGCGGGTGCCCGGCCCTTGCTTGCGGTCGAGCAAACCGTCGCGCGGGCCGAATGCATGCTTCACGCCCGCATCCACTATATATAAGGCGCAGTTGTTCTGGCGTGCAAACACATTGATGGCGGCGCCATTGGCCAGGAAGTTCTCCACCATCTGCCAGGTCACGTCCTGTGGATAGGCCGAGATGCCTTCCGCGACCACGCCATGGTCGGCGGCGAACACGATAATCGCCGGCCCGGTTATTGCCGGCTGCGTGCTTTGCTGGATCAGGCCGATCTGGCGCGCCAGGGTTTCCAGGTGCCCCAGGCTGCCCAGCGGCTTGGTCTTGTGATTGATGAGATGGTCTAGCTCGCCCGCCAGGCTGGTGTTGGCGGTGACGGGGATGTACGAAATTGGCATGGTATTCAAGGCTCATGAGGTGCGAAGATGCTGGCCTTACGATATCACACGGCAATATTCGGCAAGACCAAAAATAGTGCTTGCAGGCCTGTCAGGGCAGCGCTATAATTCGCCCCCTCGCTGAACGATGCATGCAAATGCTGAGTAAGGCAGGGAAAAAAGAAGGTTGACGAATTAGCCGAAACGCTTCATACTCTTCCTTCTTCGCAGCTGACAAACACAACGCTTTGTCGATAGCGCGAAACGCAGTACCGAATACCGTTCTTTAACAATTAACAGTCGATAAGTGTGGGCATTTGATGAAGTGCAGCGTCGATCTTCGGATTGACGTAAAACTTAAAATATCAAATGTTCACAAGAAATAATGAAATAGGACGCTACGAAAGTAGTGGCCTGTCAGTTTTTTGAGTGAGCGACCCGTCAGCAATGACGGTGCCAATAAAATGGCAAAGTAACAGAGATTAAACTGAAGAGTTTGATCCTGGCTCAGATTGAACGCTGGCGGCATGCCTTACACATGCAAGTCGAACGGCAGCACGGAGCTTGCTCTGGTGGCGAGTGGCGAACGGGTGAGTAATATATCGGAACGTACCCTGGAGTGGGGGATAACGTAGCGAAAGTTACGCTAATACCGCATACGATCTAAGGATGAAAGTGGGGGATCGCAAGACCTCATGCTCGTGGAGCGGCCGATATCTGATTAGCTAGTTGGTAGGGTAAAAGCCTACCAAGGCATCGATCAGTAGCTGGTCTGAGAGGACGACCAGCCACACTGGA
>NZ_LOCQ01000054.1 GCF_001677885.1 Janthinobacterium psychrotolerans
TGGCTGTGAAGGGCTTGGCTCATGGCGCTGGTAGTTGGGTGACAGAATTCAACAGTGTACTCAAAAGCAACCTAGCCCTGAAAAATGGCAGGCTGCGAGTGGGAATATGATCACCCATATCTAAACATCTACCCCCTGCCGCTCACCTTCAAGTTTGGTGACGGCGTCAAAATTTTTGCCCATACGTGCAAAGTCAAAGAGGTTGTCTTAATGACCAGTCAAGGAACGTTTACCTACTCTTTTCGCTAACTAGCACGGAAATGAACCTGATTGTTCAGTTTGGCGTTTAGAAAAAATTATGCAACCATCAAGCTTGTTGTTTATGAGATGATCGCCGCGCTTGCATATTGGACCTGGGCAGATATTTTAATTTAACCAACATCTAAAAATATGAAAAAAAATATGCAATTTAGACTCGTGGCTTTGATCACGAGTGTGCTTCTCACTGGATGTGACAGTTCAGAAGTCAGTATCGTTAAAAAAATGACGGTTCCGCAAGATCAAACTCATACGTATGAAACAGCATTGTCTAACAGAGCGACCTGCGAGACCTCAGAGTGGCGCACGTTCAAGGACAATGCCAACCGGGAGGCTGTGGAGTATCTGTGCGTCCTGAAGAACGGTGCCGAACTACTGGCCGCCAAGCGCGCATGGCAAATCAAAGAAATCCGCAGTGAATTTCAAAATTATTACCAAGCGATGGATCAACGTATCGAAGAGGCCAAGCAGCACCCTGCATTTTTGGAAAAAAGAGTCGTGGAATTGCAGGAAAAACTAGCTCAGGCTCAAGCCCAAGAGGCCCAGGCCGATAAAGAAAACGGGGATAACGATCCTGTGCGCGCTATGCGCCGTGCCGCAGTCCGGAACGAAATGGGAGCCGTAGCAAGTGCTAAATTTTCAGCGGAGCGGACTGAGCAGTCCCTGCTCGATGCAAAAGCCAACATGGAAGAAAATCTTGCCAGCTTACAGCGGGAAAAGGAGCGATTTCAGGAAGACGAAAAAAATGCCCTTGCCAGGATAGAGAAAAGCTACGGCGGTGTCGTCAAGGCCACTGAAGTTTTTCAATGGAGTGTCAAGGGTGAAGAAGTTTTTCCGGCTTGGTCTGGTGTTAAGCTTCAAAAACAAGATGGGGCCACAATCAGCTTGAACACGAACTGGGGCTTAACGATGCGTGATTTGCTCCACTACCGTGGCGACGACCATGTGCGTTATGCGCTGGATATTCCAGGTGGTGTCGTTCTTGGGCAGTTGAATGCACCTAAACCGGAGGCTGCGCATCCGATACCAAATCCTGTTCAACAACCCGGTAGCTCAAAAGAAACCTGCTATCAGGTCAAGCTCAAGGACTTCCGTAAGGGAATGGGGGAAGAATCGCCTGTAAACAATGAGATGATGAACGAGTGGCGTGCGGAGTGTGGTCTTCCAGCTGTCTAAGTAGTCAGACGAAATTTATTGTGAATGCAGTTCCGAAACCGTTCATCAGGGATTCCACCTCGCTCAGCAATTCACTTCCTTTCAGCCCGGCAAAACGGCGCCAGAAATACTTGGCCTGTTTCCACAGGATCTCGATGCGATTCAGCTCCGGGCTGTAAGGGGGCAAGTAATATAGAAACAGCCCCTGCGCCATCCATTTTCGTCGGCATTTCTCAATCTGCGGCCCCTTGTGAAATGACGCATTGTCCAGTACGACAATGCGCGGCACGCTATGTTTTTGTGCCGCGAGTTCGTCGAAGAAAGCGATCACGTCGTCGCGTACTGTCGGCCGACGTTGCGTTCGCCAGTGCAGCTTGTGGTCATGGCTTAGCGCACCCATAACATTCACGCGCTCGCCATGTGACAGCGGTTCCACTCCACGCGTCTGTCCAATCGGCGACCAGCCCGACTGAATCGGCGGATTCGGGCTGAAACCGGACTCGTCATAAAACAGCAGTTCGCACTGTCCGGCACAAGCCTGTTGATCCAACTCGCCGATTATCCGTGCAGCCTTGCCGAAAGCTTCCGGTGGATGCTTTTTTTTAGACTGTAGCGGTAGCGCTTGTAGCTGAACTGCATCTCGTGCAGATATCGTCTTGCCGTTTCCTGGCTAATGGCTGGCAAGCCTTCCGTTTGCGCCAGGGTCCGTAGCAGACTGTTGGCGCTGCCCCCATCGGCTTGCGCCAATGCCCGTAGTGCTTCTTGCTGTTCGGCCGTCCACTTGCGTTTGCGGCCGGTATGACGGCCTTCATAAAGACCCATCAGCCCTTGCTTGTTCCAGCGTTGCCGCCATGCTTCAATGCTGTTCAGATGAACATGGAATTCGTTCGCGGTTTGCTGCAAAGTCAGTCCCTGGCTCAATCGAACGATCGCTTGGGCACGTATCCGTACACGGGGGTGCGGATGAAAAACACCCATGTCGCGCAATGTTTGCTGTTCAGCCTGTTGTAGTATCAGTAGTTTCATCACATCAACTCCTGCATCATTGCCTATCAGGCTTTGACAGCAAAAATTGACGAATTACTTAGCATGACGAAAAAAGTTGGACGGACATCATTGTCCGGGCTAACGTTTTTTAGTACACGGTGGTAGATAGATCAACGGTGGAATTGGGTATCTTGAGGTCCAATGCCACTGGCTATTGACTTGTTCGCTACTATCATGGCTTGTTAGTACAAACAAATAGAGACCGGATGCTTCGCTAGTTCAGGAATTATCCGGGCTCTGAACAACCCCTCCGCACCCATTCCCTCCGCACCGCTATGAATCCTTGCGCGTCATCCGCTCAATCACCTTCACCATGCCCATGAACAATGCTGCATACACTGCGGCGCCGATGCCCCAGACGATAAAAGCCGTCAACAAATCGGCCCAGATCCAGGTGACGATAAACAGAACGGGGCTGCTCAAGACGGTCAGGTAGCCGCTGGTAAACAGGATGAAGCCGTTCGCGCCTTGGAAGCCGCTGCGCGCGCCGCTGATTTCGATCAGGCTTGCCAGCAACAGAAGGCCGACGACAACGCCTGCCCATATGGTCCAGAACAGTGACATGTTTTGTTTCCTTGACTTGATATTCTGATATTTTAGCTTCTGGCACGCTGCCTCGATCAGCGATGCAGGCACCACACTTTGCTGGCCCGATACCGACCTGCGTATTGCACGCCTTGCGCGCTGTTTCAGCAAGCCAATTTTGGATTTTTGTTGCAATTTAGCATTATAATCAATACAAACTTCATAACATTTTTCATTCAATCAAAATAGAGGAACCTCGTCCATGTCACCTGCGTCACTGTCGCTATTGTTGTTGGGCCTGGCAGCCGTACCTTTCGCCGTGGTATGGATATTTCGAAAATCGGAACATGACGGCTGGTTGTATTTGCTGGCCTCGATCTCCATCCTGTTCCTGACGGCGTCCCTGCTGGCCTGGGCGCCGGTGGCCTATGAAGCTTTGGGTGGCACGTCATTCATGCCAACGTCCGATGGCGAAGGGGCGTTCGACAGCCAGTCCTACAGCGGCTTCCTGCAGATCCTGTTTGGCGTACCGGTCGCCGTCGCCGGTTCCCTTTACGCGATTTTGCTGGCGCGGCAAAGCGAACGGCAGTCGAACCTGTTCAATGCCTACGAAATCGGAAAAAACTTTCGCGACCGCGTCGAACAACGCAATGTCATCCTGGGACGGTTTGCCACCTCTCTGCGTGATATTAACAATACCGCCTTCATCCTGATGGCCCAGGTCGAGCGCGCACTTTCCGTACTGCCTGCGGCAGGCGATACACGGGAAATGGCGGTGCTTCGCATCACCAAGGAAAAGGGCAAGATGGAAGATGGGCTTGTCATGCTGCGTACGGCGCTGCAGGATTATCGTGATGCGACCATCGCTGTCCAGGCAGCCAATATCAAACTCGACCCGCAGTGGCGTGCACCGTTCGACACCATCGGCTGGCAGTTCTATGGCCGCCCCTCGGCTGCACAGGGAAGCGCTGATCTTGCCGCCCCTTTCCCGCATGCGCCTGCCGGGACGGATTTCATTGACTCTTTCCTGTCACGCGACTATCAGGCCGCAGCCGACCGTTTCATTGTCAGGGCTTATCAGTTGAGTGCGGAGAATATGGTACGCACTCGTCTTGAGCGCATGGTCCAGAGTATCGTGCGCTGGTCAGAGGATGATGCACTGCGAGCCGATTACAAGCAGGTGCGCGATATCATCGTTGGTGGTGGGCTGGCAACGGCAAACATCAGTGGCGCATCGGACTACGTGGGATTTCGTTTCATCGGCCCGGCGCTGATCAGAGCCGACAACGCCATTACCAACGGCGATTCATGGCGCCTGCCGATGCGCGTTGATATAGGATCGGCGATCCTGCTCGACTCTTTCCTGGCATTGCCAGACAAGCAGCAATCCGAACTCGAGATTCGCCAGTGGGACGAATGGGAGGTGCTGGGCAAGGTAATGAGTGCAGCCGAACGCGAGAAAATGCTCGCCACGATCGCCGGGGCCGGGCAATATTTTCCGAAGAACTTTACCGATGAAGTGGCGCGAATTCAATCTCTCTATGCTTATAGCTCGGAGCCGGATATGGCGGCGCAACAACGGCAGATGAATCGGGCACGCCTCTCGTATTGCGCGCTGTTTCATCCGATGCCGCCGCAATGGATGGAAGGTACCTTTGATGAGCTTGCGGCGCAAGTACTGAGCGAAGCCCCGCCCACCAGGCAAGAACTGGAAGAGCGCATCGCATCGCTGGCGGTCGGCATTCATCTCTTCCGCATGAATGATGTCCGCAGCGCCAGCATGCGCGCCATGAATGCGATCATGCAGTCCATGGCTGGGGCGGTCGAGCGCCAGTTCCTGCAGCTTGGCGGCGAGGGATTGAACAGCTGGCGCCGGTGCCTTCTGGTCAGCTGGGCGCAGCATCGGGATGTGGACATGCGCAAGGCTGTATGCGATCAACTGCAACAGCAACTGGCAAACAGCGCCGATACCGTACTGATCGTGCAACTGCACCTCGACTTGTTCGACTGTTACACCTTCCTCGAACAGCCGAACCTTGCATCGAGCCACTTCAACCATGCCAAGACATTGCTCAACGGCATGAGCAAGGCCGAACTCGGCAAAACACCATGGTTTGGCATGCACCAGTTGCAGGATCCTGACACATGGCTCAATGCGCAGATCGTGCTGTTCGGCCTCTGGTTCGCTGGATATCTCATGAAGCAGGACGGCGACCTCACCTTTGACGGCAACTCGATCAGCGAAGTGGAGGTGGCCATGCCCAATGGCTTTCTGCCGCTGGTCTGGCTGGACCTGGTGCGCAAGGGACTGATCAGCACGCAGGCGGGAGTAACGGTGGGGCTGTGTCCTGCCAGCGAAGACAACTATTTTGGCGGACTGATCGATCCTGATCAGGGCAGCTGGCAATGGGATCCGGCGGCGGTCTCCAGCGAAGTGGCTCGTTTGATACAGGAAGCGAACGCACACACCGGCTATCTGGATTACCTGTACCAGCAATCGAGCAGTTGAGCAGTTGGGCGGATGCATGTCACATCACGCGACGCCGCGTCGACAATCAGGGGCCAAGTTGAAGGACGGTCACCGGTAGCACTTGTCGGCACGGCGATACCGCCGTGGTCGTTTTCGCGCGGATGGCTCGTCTATAATCGTCTCCCATCTCAACCGCCGCTCACGCGCACTTTCATCCATGCTCCCTCGCCTGCCGCGTGTCCTGCTGCTTGCCGTTTCCCTGGCGGCGCTCCATCTGTGCGCGGCGGGTGCCCCCGCACCGGCGCCGGCGCCGCTGCTGTCCGACTACAGCCATAGCGCCTGGGGCGCAGTGCAGGGGGCGCCGGTTGATGTGCTGAAGTTTGCCCAAGGTAAAGATGGCTGGCTGTGGATCGCCACCGCCACCGGCTTGTACCGCTACGATGGCGTGCATTTCGAGCGCACCGACAGCGTGTATGGGCACCGGCTGCCCTCGTCGAATGTGCTGGGGCTGGCGATCGCGCCGGACGGCGCCATCTGGATCGGCTACCGGCTCGGCGGCGTGACGGTGTTTCGCCCGGACGGCGCGCGCAACTACGGCGCGGCCGAAGGACTGCCGACAGGAGCCGTGCTGCATATCGAGCGGGCGCCCGACGGCGCCATCTGGGTCGGCACGCGCGACGGCGCGGCGCGGCTGGCGCCGGGGGCGGAGCGCTTCGAGGCCCAAGGCGAGAACGTCGGGCTGCCGACGCGGCGCGTCTACCAGGTGCTGTTCGGGCGCGACGGCACGCAGTGGATGGGCACCATGTATGGCGTGTTTTTCCGCAAGCCGGGCCAGGCGCGTTTTTCACACGCCTGGCCGCGCACCATGCTCGTCAGCATGGCCGAAGCGCCCGACGGCGCCATCTGGGCGGTCGACAACGAGAACCATTACTACCGCGTGCGCACCAGCGAGCCGCCGGGCAAGGGGCCGTTGCAGCCCGACGCCATCGGCAACGGCATGCGTTTCGACCGCGACGGCACCATGTGGCTGTTCAGCGCGGACGGCATCGAGCGCAAGTTCGTGCCCGGCGGGCCTGTCCTGCCGGCGCAGCGGCTGACGCGGCAGAACGGCATCAGCGGCCCGCTGCCGCAATCGAGCTTCCAGGACCGCGAAGGCAACCTGTGGTTCGGCACTTCGGCCGGGCTGGACCGCCTGCGGCCGAACCGTCTCAAGACCTTGCCGGTGGCCGAACCGTTCGACCATCCGGGCATGCTGCCGGGACCGGACGGCGATGTGTGGATCGGCGACTACGCGGGCGACATCCGCAGCTTCACGGCCGATGGCGTGAAAAAGGTCGAATTGAAGGGGCATCTGGCGGCCAGCCACTGGGCGCCCGATGGCAGCTTATGGCTGGGCAATGAGCTGGGCCTGCATCACCGCGCCGCCGATGGCGTGTTTACGGCGGTGGCGCTGCCCCCTGGCGTGGCCGGCCTCGATCCGCAGGCGCTGCAGCAGGACCGCGCGGGCGACCTGTGGGCCGCGTTTTCGGGCGGCGGACTGTTTCGCCGCACCAGCGGGAGCTGGATCAGGGATGGCGGCTTGTCCGGCCTGCCCACGGTGCTGACCACGGCCATGGCGATGGATGGGCAGGGCACGGTCTGGCTGGGCCACGCCGACAATACCATCAGCCTGGTCAAACAGGACCAGCACGACGGCGCCGTCAAGCAGCTGGGTGCGCGCGACGGCCTGCAGTTGGGCGCCGTGCTGCAGCTGTACCGCGATGGCGGCAGCATGTGGGCCGGCGGCGAGCACGGTGTGGCGCTGTACCGCGCCGGCCGTTTCCTTCCCTTGCGCGGGCGCCAGGACGACACCTTTCGCGGCGTGTCGGGCATGCTGCGCCTGCCCGATGGCGACCTGTGGCTGCATGGCGCGGACGGCATCTATCACATCACCGCCAGCAGCCTGGCAAGCTGGCTGGCCGACACCGCCAGGCCGGTGGAGTTCGAACGATTCGACGCGCTCGACGGCCTGCAGGGCCATGCCGCACAGCTGCGTCCCCTGCCCTCGATGATCCGCGCGCCCGACGGCAAGCTGTGGTTTGCCACCGCCGCCACCATCGCCATGCTCGACCCGGCCCATATCCGCCGCAACGCCTTGCCGCCGCCCGTGCAGATCCACAGCGTGCTGGCCGATGGCAAACCCTGGACGGCGCAGGCCGGCCAGCCGTTGTCGCTGCCGCAGGGCAGCAAGAACCTGCAGATCGGTTTTACGGCGCTGAGCCTGTCCATGCCCGAGCGCGTGCGCCTGCGCTACCGGCTCACCGGGGTGGACGCCGGCTGGCAGGAAGCGGTGGGACGGCGCGAGGCGTATTACACCAACCTGGGGCCAGGCAGCTACCGCTTCGAGGTGCTGGCCGCCAATGAAGACGGCGTGTGGAACACGCAGGGCGCGCGGATGGACATCGCGATCGCGCCCACCTTCGTGCAGACGGCGTGGTTCAAGCTGCTGCTGGCGCTGGCCGGCGCGCTGCTGCTGTATGGCGGCTATGTGCTGCGCATCCGCAGCCTCAAGCGCAGCATGCACGCGCGGCTGCACGAGCGCTTGCAGGAACGCCTGGCCGAACGCTCGCGCATCGCCCGCTCGCTGCACGACACCCTGCTGCAAAGCGTGCAGGGGCTGATCCTGTCATTTCACGCGCACGCGCACATGCTGCCGCAGGGCACGCGCGAACGGGCGCGCCTCGATGGTACCTTGAACCTGGCCGACCAGCTGCTGATCGAAGGGCGCGACCAGATCATGGATCTGCGCGCCGTCGCCCCGCCCGATGAACTGCGCCTGGCATTGCAGCAGTTCGGCAAGGGCCTGGCCGAGCACCGCGCCCATGCGTTCGAGGTGCGCGTGAGCGGCGTGTGCCGCCGCCTGCAGCCCTGCGTGCACGATGAAATCTATGCGATCGCGCGCGAAGCGCTGTTCAACGCCTCGCGCTATGCCGACGCGGCGCATATCGTGCTGGAACTGGACTACGCCGAGCAGGCCTTTATTCTGCGCGTGCACGATGACGGCTGCGGCCTCGATGACGCGGTGGCGCAAGCGGGACGGCCCGGCCACTGGGGCCTGGTCGGCATGCGCGAGCGCGCCGCCAGCATCGAGGCTAGCCTGAGCATCACCAGCCGGCCCGGCGCCGGCACGCAGATCGAAGTGAACGTGCCGGGCCGGCTGGCCTATTGAAGGCTGGTCAAGCGTACACGGCGGCGGCAGGGATTATTGTAGGATGGCCAGAATGCCGTTTCAACCACCGCCTTCGTCCCACTTATTGAAAGACCACCATGAAAAAATTCATGCTTGCCGTGCTGCTGTGCGCCTCCGGCTCCGCCTTCGCCAATTCAGCCTGCGATACGCCGCGCAACGATTTCGACGGCCTGTATTGCCTGAACAAGGTGTACCAGGAAGCGGACAAGGAACTGAACGACAACTACAAGAAGCTGGCCGCCAGGCTCGACGCCAACGGCAAGCAGAGCCTGAAGTCAAGCCAGCTGTCGTGGATCAGCGAGCGCAACCAGAGCTGCTCGAAAAAAGACAGCTCGGGTTTTTATGTGAACCTCGATTGCGCCACCCACACCACCATCAAGCGCGCACAATTTTTGCAGGACCGCTACCGCGAATGCACGAGCTCGGGCTGCCAGAACAGCAAGCTGCAATAACCTTGCAACAAACTCAGCCTGGCAGGCGCGCCGCCCTGAAGCGCCGCCAGGCGCGCCGCATGCCTTGGGCGTCGCCCAGCCGTTCTTGCGCGCGCGCCGCCAGATAGCCGCGCACGAACGACGCGGGTTCCTGCAGCGCAGCTTGCCTGTCGGCCAGCTGCCGCAGCAAGCCATCGGCCACCTGCAAGTCATTCAAACCACCGAGCACATCCTGCAAGCCCGACAACGGTTTGACATAGGCGCGCACCTTGCCGTCGCTGAACAGGGAGGCAAAGAATTCGGCCGCGTAGCGCGCCTTCTTGGCGGCGATGCGTATCGCGTGGCGCTGCTCCGGCGTGCCCGTCAACAGCAGCTTGCCGCGCTTGCGCAGGCGGCGCTGGCGCTGGCGCAAGGCCTGCCTTGCAAAGCGCGGCAAGGGTTGCTCCAGGGCCCGGCGCTGGCGTGGCGTGGCGCCTTCGCGCCAGCCACACGTGAGCAGCCAGCGCTGCAGTTGCAGCAGCAGCCGCGTGTAGCGCACATCGGCCAGCGCTTCGGCCGCCTGCGCGTGGGCCGCGCGCGCCTGCCCGCGCGCCGCCTCGATCAAGGGCGCCAGCATGCTGGCATCGACGTCGCCCTGGCACGGCGCCAGCGTGTCATTGACCAGCACATCCCAGTCGCGCGCGGCGCCCAGCGTGCCGGCCAGCCAGTCGAGATCGGCTTGCAAGTCTTCGGGCAAGGCCAGCAGCGGCTTGAACAGCGAGAAGGCCGAGCGCAGCCGGCGCAGACCGACGCGCATCTGGTGCAGGCTTTCCACATCCTCGCTGCCTGCCACGCCGTCCTGGTTGGCGCTGATCTGTTCCAGGCAATTGGCGGCGATGGCCTGGAAGCCCCGCTGCACCGACAGCTTGCCGCCAAGGTGCAAGGGCCGCGCCTTGACGGCGTTCACCGGCAAGCCGGCAGCGAGGCGATAGCCGCGTTCGGCCTTGCTGGCCTGGCCTATCCACAGCGGCACCTCCCGCAGCAGCGCCAGCGCAATGTCGAACAGTGCGGCCGGCCGGCCCGCCTTCAGTTCCAGTTCGACCTCGCTGACCGGCACGCTGTTCTCGCCGCTCTCGATCAGGCCCTGGTCCAGCACGCATTCGACCAGATCGCCCTGCGGCGTGGCCAGTTGCCACACCAGCCGTTCGATGCGCGTGCTGAACACGGTCTGCAGATTGCCTCGGATGGCCTTGCGGCGCAGCAGCGCGCGCACCGGCTGCTTGCCCTTGATCTGCGCGTCGAGCGCATCGAGCCGCACCTGCGGTCCATCGACCTCGCTCTCCCACTCATGGCGGCTGTGCAGGCCGCCGCGCACGCTGCCGCCCGCTTTCAGGGTCTGCACCCATGCAGCGTCAACCTGGCGCACGCGCAGGCCGGCCTGGTGGCGGCACAGCTGCAGGTCCGGCGTATCGACATAGATGTCATGCATGGCCAGCAGCACCGGCGCCTCGCTTGGCTGCCGCGCCAGCAAAGGATGCTCGCGCAGCCGTGCGGCGTGCCGGGGATCGAGCAGCAGTTTCAGTTCGACTTCCATGGTCTGCTCCGTGTGCAGGAAAAACAATCATTGTAAGGCTGGGGACGCCTGCGCACGGTTGCCGGATTTGCGCGAGAATAAGCGCTTCACCACCAGAGGAGACACCATGACCTATCACGCCGCCGAGAATCGTTATGAACAGATGCAATATCGCACCTGCGGGCGCAGCGGACTGAAACTGCCGCTGCTGTCGCTGGGCCTGTGGCACAACTTCGGCGACAGCACCAGCCTCGACGTCCAGCGCGACATGCTGCGCACGGCCTTCGACCTGGGCATTACCCATTTCGACCTGGCCAACAATTACGGACCGCCGTATGGCAGCGCGGAAAGCAATTTCGGCAAGCTGCTGCGCGACGATTTTTTACCCTACCGCGATGAGCTGATCATTTCCACCAAGGCTGGCTGGGACATGTGGCCCGGCCCTTACGGCCAGGGCGGCGGCTCGCGCAAATACGTGCTGGCCAGCCTGGACCAGAGCTTGAAGCGCATGGGCCTGGACTATGTCGACATCTTTTATTCGCACCGTTTCGACGCCGACACGCCGCTCGAAGAAACCATGGGCGCGCTGGCCACGGCCGTGCAGCAGGGCAAGGCGCTGTACGTGGGCCTGTCGTCGTATTCGCCGCAAAAGACGGCCGAAGCGGCGGCCCTGCTGCGCGGCTGGAAAGTGCCGTGTCTGATTCACCAGCCCTCGTACAACATGCTCAACCGCTGGATCGAGGACGACGGCCTGCTCGACACGCTGGAACAGGAAGGCATGGGCTGCATCACCTTCACGGCGCTGGCGCAAGGCTTGTTGAGCGACAAATACCTCGATGGCGTGCCGCAGGATGCGCGCATCAACCGCCCCGGCGGCGGCTCGATGACCAAAGAACACCTGAGCGTGGAAAACCTGGCCCGGGTGCGCGGCCTGAACCAGATCGCCGCCGCCCGCGGACAGAGCCTGGCGCAGATGGCGCTGGCCTGGGTGCTGCGCGACCCGCGCGTGACCACCACCCTGATCGGCGCGAGCAGCAGCGCGCAGATCCGCGAAAACGTGGCGGCGCTGCGGCAACTGGGCTTTACGGCAGAAGAACTGCGCGCCATCGATGTGCAGGCGCGCGAAGGCCATATCAATCTGTGGGAAGGGCCGTCGAAGGCGAAATAAGGCAGTGAAGCGGTAACAAATGGGCGCCTGATCGGCGCCCATTTTTACGTTCCCATATGCACCAGCGCATGCCCCACATGCTGCCACCAGTGCTCGCGCGATTTCACCTGTTGCAGGCAAGCCATGTCGATTTCAGTGGGAAACACGTGGTCCTGGCAGGCTTTGGTCTGCAGGGCGTAACGCTGGTTCTCGGCCGCCGCCAGCGCCAGCGCCAGCCAGAAGGCCAGCGCCATCAGGACAATCAGCAAGCTCCACGCCAGGTGGTTGGTGGTGCTTTTTTCGCCGACAAACTCGCGCGGCCGCGTCTCGCGGTACATCGACATCAAGGTTTTCTGTTTCTCTTGCTTGTCTTGCGTCATCGCTGCGGCTTTCTGGTGAACGGGCTAGCCGCCATTTTACGCTCAGTCAGGACGGTCGGGGTCTTCTTCGCCTTCGACCTCGTCCACGGCGCGATCGGGCACCATGCGTTCCACATGGTCGACATCGATATCGCCGCCGTCGGCCGCCGCGTTTTCAGGCTCGACACCGGCCCGCTCGCCGGTACCGGCGGCGTCGCTGTCGCTGTCGAGGCTGTCCTGGTCCTGGCCGGGGATGCCCTGCACATCGCTGCCGCTGTCGGAATTGTCACTGGGACCCAGTGCGCCCTTGCCATGGCCCGTGCCAAGCACGCGGTCCGGCAGGCCGGGCAGGTTGTCTGGATCGAGGCTGCTTGCGCTCATGCTGTTCTCCTGTTAATAAAATATTACTGTACTCCACCCTTTGCAAAAACGTCGCACGGCTGCAATACACCATATTTGAAGATAATACTTCACAAATGTACTATTCATTGCTATAGTTCATTCAAGTAAGCACGCTTCTGATCCAGAAACATGTTTCATCGGCGGCAAGGCGCCAAACGCGCCCTGCCGCCGAGCCGACCGGTACGTGGCGATCCGGCCCATCCATCCAGCCATGCCCAAACAGGAGTTCATCATGCAAGCCAAATCACTCGCAGCAGCATTGCTCGCTCTCGCCGCCTCGTCGGCGTTTGCCCAGAGCACGGCGCCAGCCGCCAACAAGGCGCAACTGACGCGCACCGACGTCACGGCCGACTATATCCGCGCCCGCAACGCCGGCGACATCGCCACCAGCGCCGAAACCTATCCGGCCCCCCCTGCCACCGCCGCCAGCAGCGTGACGCGCGAACAGGTCATGAACGAGTTCTACGCCGCCCGCAAGGCTGGCCAGATCCCGCAGACGGAAGCCGATTTCGATATCGCGCAGACCCGTCACCATGTCGTCAAATAAAAACCGGTCAGCCGGGATGTGGCGGTAACCCAGCAGTAACCGGTTGCGGCGCAGCAGACCCAGGCCACTCCTGGCAAGCTCACCGCTGCGTGCCATCTTTTTTACCGACTATTTTCAGGAGTTCCGCGCATGTCCCTGCCCCGCCGCCTGCTGGCCGCCAGCCTGGCCCTTGCCCTCGCCGCTTGCGCCGACATGGGCCATATCGCGCCGCAGGCGGCGCTGGCGGACGCGCATGCGCTCGACGGCGGCAAGAACAACGCGGCGGCCAGCGCCGCCATCGCCTGGCCGCACGCCCGGTGGTGGCAAGCACTGCAGGACCCGCAGCTGGACCGCCTGATGGAACAGGCGCTGGCCGACAGCCCGACCCTGCGCGGCGCCCAGGCGCGCGTGCGCCAGGCCGAGGCGCTGGCCGGCGCAGCCGAAGACAAGACCCGCCCGCAGCTGGACGCCAGCGTGTCGGTCAACCGCGAACTGTATTCGCAGCATGGCGCTACCCCGGCGCCCTTGGCCGGCAACTACGCCTGGCGCAACCAGGCCACCGTCACCGCCTCGTACGACCTGGACCTGTGGGGCCGCAACCGCGCCGCGCTGGCCGCCGCGCTCGGTGACGTGCAGCTGGCCTCGGCCGAATCGCAGATGGCGCGCCTGGCCCTGGAAACAGCGCTGGTGCGCACCTACATCGAGCTGTCGTACGAATACACCTTGCAGGACGTGATACAAAACAGCCTGGCGCAGCGCGCGCGCATCCTCGACATTACCCAGCGCCGCCGCCAGGCCGGCATCGGTACCGACGTCGACGTGGCGCAGATCGAAACCACCCTGCCCGCCGGCCGGCGCCAGCTGGAGCAAGCCAGGGAATCGCTGGCGCTGCTGCGCAACCAGCTGGCCGCGCTGTCGGGCAAGGGTCCGTCGGCGGGCAGCGCGCTCACGCGCCCGGTGCTGCGGCTGGACCACCCGCTGGCGATTCCCTCGGCCCTGCCGGCCGACCTGATCGGCCGCCGTCCCGATATCGCCGCCCAACGCTGGAGGGTGGAAGCGGCCGCCAAACGCATCGATGCGGCCAAAGCCGAGTTTTATCCGAACGTGAACCTGGTGGCGTTTGCCGGTTTCCAGGCTTTCGGCTTCAGCCATTTTCTCGACGCCCATTCGCAGGTGCGCGGCGCCTCGCCGGCGCTGAGTCTGCCGATTTTCGCCGGCGCCCGCCTGCGCGCCCAGCTGGGCAGCCAGACGGCCGTGTATGACGGCGCCGTCGAGCAGTACAACGCCATCGTCATCAGCGCCATGGCCGATGTCGCCAACGCGGTGACCAAAGCGCAGTCGCTGCAAAAGCAGCATGCGCTGACGCAGCAGGCGCTGGCCACGGCGCAGCGGGCGCGCGACCTGGCCGAGCAGGCCTACAAGGCCGGCATGAGCGACGCCATCAACATGCTCAACACGCAGGTGGCGCTGCTGGCGGAACAGCAGCAGCAGGCAAAGAATGGCGCCAGCGAACTCGATCTGTATGTCTCGCTGATGAACGCACTGGGAGGCGGCATTTAGCGCCAAAGATTAGCGTTGCCACAACATGGCAAGCTACAATCAGCGCTTTATTCTCACGCAAAGGAACACGACATGACAGCATTTGACGCCACCTCGAAGCGGCTGCAGCATATCCGCACGCGCATGCCGGCGTTTCCGCTGGAACTGATGCGCTTGCTGCGCATGACGTATCACATCCAGAAAGGCATGAAGGACCTGACCAATGCCGCGTTGAAAAAGCACGACCTGGTCGACGCCAGCTACATGGTGCTGGCCGTGTTGTATGGCACCGAAGACGAAACCTCGAGCGCCGCCGTGCTGGGCATGGCCTGCCATGAAAAGCCGGCCAACCTGACGCGCGTGTGCAACGACCTGGAAACGCGCGGCCTGATCCATCGCGGCACGCGTCCGGGCGACCGCCGCTCGGTGATGATTTCGCTGACCGACCAGGGCCGCGCCCTGATCGAAGCGGCGCTGCCCGACGTGTACACCGAAACCTCGTCGCTGTACCAGGGTTTCAGCGCCGAAGAGCTGCAGGTGCTCGACAAGCTGTATGCGCGCCAGCTGCGCAACCTGAACAATCTCAACCACCCGGACTGACACCGCTATCGATGACGCCAGCCACAGCACCCTCACATACAGGCCCCCTGCCACGGGCCGCACATAGGCTGGCGCATGCGCTGCGCGACTGGCGCGCGACCGAAGGCGAACGCTGGCTCCATGTCGCCAAGACCCTGACGGCCGCCTTCTGCGCGCTGTGGCTGGCCTACCGCCTGGGCCTCGATTCGCCCAGCACGGCCATGACCACCACCATCATCCTGGCCCTGCCCAGCAGCGGCATGGTGCTGGAAAAAAGCTTTTATCGGCTATGCGGCACCCTGCTCGGCTGCACCGCCGCGCTGTGCCTGATCGGCTTTTTCCCGCAGCAGCCGGTGCTGCTGTTCGCCGGCCTGGCGCTGTGGGTGGGCCTGTGCACCAGCGGCGCCGCGCTGCACCGCAACGCCCAGTCCTATGTCTATGTCTTGTCCGGCTACACCGCCTGCATGATCGTGCTGCCGGCCATCGAGCAGCCGATGCAGGTGTTCGCGCTGGCCGTCACGCGCGTGGCGGAAGTGAGCCTGGGCATTATCTGTTCGGCGGTGGTCTCCAGCGTGCTGCTGCCGCGCCACCAGGGCACGCAGGTGATGCGTTCGGTCGAGGCGCGCTATGCCAAATTCCTCGGCTTTTGCCAGGACGTGCTGCAGCAGAAGCTGTCGGCGGCAGAAGTGGAAGTGACGCATTTGCGCTTCGCCGCCGACGTGGCCGCGCTGGAACAGGGCCGCTCGGCCGCCCTGTTCGAAGTGAGCGACGCCGTCAGCCATGTGCGCGCGCAAAACCGCAAGCTGCACGCGTTTAACAGTACCTTCATGACGGCGCTGACCACCTTTTATACCTTTCACCGCCTGTTCGAGCGCCTGCAGCGCGACGGCCAGACGCAGGTCGTCGAGGCCTGCGCGCCGCTGTTCGACATCATCGCCGAAGCGCTGCGCTCGCGCCCGTCGCAAGACTCGCTCGATACCATGCAGCTGCACCTGCAGGCGGCGCTGGCGCAGGCCCGCGTGCGGATCGGCGACGCCGCCGTCGAACACGCGCAGCGCATCGATTTCGACACCGTCTGCGAGCTGCTGGAACGCTTCGCGCGCGACATGAGCCGCTATCACGAAGTGTATTTCAGCCTGGCGCACGACACCCCACTGGAAGTGAGCACGCCGCAGGCGTACGCGCCGAAAACCCCGCCGGCACTGGTGATCGCCAGCGGCGCGCGCGCGGCCATCAGCCTGGCCCTGCTGGCGCTGGGCGCCTACTACCTGGCCTGGCCCTACGCCAGCACCGCCATGCTGATGGCGGCCGTATTCTGCGCGCTGGCCTCGTCGGTGCCGCGCCCGATCGCGATGATACGCCAGGTGCTGACGGGCTTTTTCATCGCCATGCCGCTGGCCCTGGTGTGCGTGTATTTCGTGCTGGTGCACGGCGACGGCTTTCCCATGCTGGTGCTGAGCTTTGCGCCCTTCCTGGCGCTCGGCCTGTACCTGATGAGCGATCCCGCCAGGCTGGGCATCGGCCTTGGGGTGGGCACCTTCATGACGCAGATGGCGCCCACCAACCTGATGCACATCGACGGCGCGGCCTTTCTCAATACCGGCATGGCGCTGATCGTCGGCCTGACGCTGGCCGGCGTGGTGTTTGCCGTGATCCTGCCCGGGCACACCATGGGCCACAAGGACCATGTGGGGCCGGCCCTGTGGCGCGAAGCGCTGCGCGCCTGCACGGCACGGCTGTCGACAGGCGGCCGGAACAGGCACCGCTTCGACAACCGCATGCGCGATTTGCTCAGCCAGCTCAATGCGGCGGCCGGCCCGGCGCCGGGCGAGGAAGCGCGCGCCGTGGTGCGCCAGGCCCTGACCCTGCTGGAAATCGGCCACTCGGTGATCGAAGTGCGCGAACTGGTCGCCACCTCCACGGCACCCGGCGCCGCCACCCGGGCGCTCGGCCTCTGCGTAGCGAGCATCGCCGCCTGGCTGAGCACGCGCGGCCCAGCCGAGCTGCAGGCCGCCATCGACGCCACCCTGCGGGCCGGCGCCTGCGTGCGCGCGGCGCAGGAGGGTGCCGGCGCCGAGCGTTACGTGCGCCTGCAAACGGCGCTGGCCGACCTGCACTCCCTGTACACCTCCCTGCTAGACCATATGGCGCCTGCCGCCGGAGACCATCATGCCGCGTGAATTCGCTCTGTTCGGGGTATTGCTGCCCACCCTGCTGCCCCTGTTCATTCTCAGCATCGTGCTGCAGACCGTGCTGGACCGCGTGTTCGGCTGGCTCGGCGTGTACCGCATGGTGTGGCATCCATCGCTGGCGCGGCTGTGCATCTTCGTCGCCATCTTCGGCGCGCTGTCCTTGAGTCTTTACAAATAAAAAAACCGTTCAACCTGAAAAAAGAGGGTACCACCATGGTCACCAAACTGACCCGCTATGCAATCACCTTGCTGCTGCTCGCCGCCGCGCTCTGGATCGGCAAGTCCCTGTGGGACCGCTACATGGAATCGCCCTGGACGCGCGACGGGCGCATCAAGGCCGACGTGATCAATATCAGCGCCGACGTGGCCGGCACCGTCACGCAGGTGCTGGTGCGCGACAACCAATTGGTGCACAAGGGCGACGTGCTGTTCGTCGTCGACAAGGAACGCTACGCCAGCGCGCTGGCCCAGGCCGACGCCGTGCTGGCCGCGCAAAGGACGGAGCAGGGCCGCCGCGGCAAGGAAGCGCAGCGCCGCGCCAGCCTGGACGCCAGCATCATCTCGACCGAAAGCCGCGAAAGCGCCGCCTACGCCGCCAGCTCGGCCACCTCGCAGGTGCAGGGCGCGCTGGCCGCGCGCACCCTGGCGCAGCTGAACCTGGAGCGCACCACCGTGCGCGCCCCCGTCGACGGCTACGTCACCAACCTGAATGTCCATACGGGCGACTTTGCCGCCGTCGGCGCGGCCAAGCTGGCCGTGATCGACAGCGCCTCGTACTACGTGGTGGGCTACTTTGAAGAGACCAAGCTGGCCATGCTGGCGCAGGACGACCAGGCGGAAATGAGTCTGATGAGCGGCGGCACCCTGCACGGCCATATCGAAAGCATCGCGCGCGGCATCACCGACCGCGACGCCGCCACCGGCCGCGAACTGCTGGCCGACGTCAACCCCACCTTCAACTGGGTGCGCCTGGCGCAGCGCGTGCCGGTGCGCATCCATATCGACCGGCTGCCGACGAATCAGGTGCTGGTGGCCGGCACCACCTGCACCGTGGTGATCACGCCGCATTCACAAGCGAGCAAGGCTTAACGTCCGCCCGACACGTCCAGCAAGACCCCCGTCACATAGCTGGCGGCGGGACCGAGCAGGTACATGATGGCGTCCGCCACTTCCTCGGGCTGGCCGCCGCGCTGCATCGGCACGCCGGCCGCCAGCCGGTCCACCCGCCCCGCTTCGCCGCCCGAGGCGTGGATCTCGGTATAGATCAGGCCGGGCCGCACGCCGTTGACGCGGATGCCGTCGGGCGCCACCTCTTTCGCCAGGCCGATGGTCAGGGTATCGATCGCGCCCTTCGAGGCCGCATAGTCGATATATTCGGCGCTGCCGCCCAGGCGCGCCGCCGCCGACGACACATTGACGATGCGTCCGCCCTGCCCGCCCATGGCGGTCGACATGCGCCGCACGGCCTGCTGGCTGCACAGAAAATAACTGATCACATTGCTGCGCAGCACGCGCTCCACGCGCTGCACCGACATGTCGACCAGCTTGCATTTCTGTTCGAGCACGCCCACATTGTTGACCAGCGCCGTGATCGTGCCCAGGCGTGCGTCGACTTCCCGGAACAAGCGTTCCACATCGGCTTCCTCCCCGGCGTCGGCCTGTACCGCGATCGCCTCAAAGCCTTCTTCACGGATGCGCGCGCACAGCGCGTCGGCCGCCTCCTTGTCGCGTACATAGTTGATGCAGACCGCATACCCCTGGCGCGCGGCCAGCAAGGCCGTTGCAGCGCCGATGCCGCGGCTACTGCCGGTGATCAGGATGACTTCTTTCATGCTTGCTCCTTATATGAAAAAGCCCGCGTAGGGCGGGCTGTGGGGTGGCTGCGATGATGATTGTCGGATTACGCGCATGGCGCTAATCCGACCTACGCTGTACGTCCCGTAGGTCGGATTAGCGTAGCGTAATCCGACACACCGCCGACATATCAGGGCCGCACATGCGTCATCGCATACGCCAGATGCTGCCACCAGTGCGCGCGCGTCTGTGCGGCGGCCAGGCACTGCGTGTCGCTTTCGGCGCAGGCCTTGCTGGCCAGCGCGTGGCGCTGGTTTTCCACGCTGACGACGGCCAGCGCCAGCCAGGCGACCAACGCCAGGGCTACTGCGCACAAGGTCCAGGGCAGCTGTTTCATGGCTTACTTCTTCGCCGGCGCAGCCACAGGACCGCGCTCCTTGAGGGTGCGCGCCACCAGCTCATCCATCACGCGCAGGGTCGCTTCCTGGGTCTGGCGCTCGGACTGGCCCGGACGCGACAGCTGCGCCGGCGAGGTGACGAAACGGCCATCGATGACGATGGTCGGCGCGCTGTCGATCTTGCTGGCGGTAATCAGCTGCTCGTTGCGTTTGAGCTTGGTCTGGACGCCGAAGGAGTTGAACATTTCCAGGTATTTCGCCTTGTCGATGCCGTTCTTGACCAGCAGCTCGAGAATCGCGCCATCGGTCATCAGGCGGTTGCGGTCAACGTGGATGGCGCGGAAGATCTTCGCATGGTACTGCTCCAGCACGCCCATCGATTCCAGCGTGGCGTAGGCGTGCGCCTGCGGGTCTTTCGGGCCACTGAAGGCCAGGTGGACGCGGCGGAAGGCGACGGCGTCGCCCTGTTTCTTGAGCCAGTCATGCATCAGCGGTTCGAGCGCATTGCAGTGCGGGCACGAATACATGAAGTACTCGACCACTTCCACTTTCTTGCCGGTGTCGGCGCGCTGCGGCGTGGCCAGGGTGGTAAAGCCCGTATCGGCGGCCATGGCGCCGCCGGTGGCGGCGAGGAGGAACGTGGCGGCCAGTACAGGGCGCAGCAGGGAACGCAGGAAGCGCGGGAAACGCATGGTCTATCCTTCATCATAGTGGTCGTAAACAGTGCGAGGTTACCATTTTTTGTGCGCCTGCATCGGCCACCGGTTTCAAAAACAGCCGCCACGGTCAAGCCGGCGACGCCAATTAAGCTCCACTTAAGCACCAGGGCGGGCCGGCGTCAGAAGCGGTAGCGCGCCGACAGGCGCAACTGGCGCGTATCGTTCTGGTAAATGCTGGAGCGGCAGGCCCGCGCCGCGCCGTAATGGCGGCGGTTGGCCAGGTTGCTGGCCGCCAGTTCCAGCTGCCAGGCGCCCACCTTGTAGCCATAGTGGCCATCGAGAGTGGCGAAGGCCGGCACCCGCGCCAGGCAGCTGTGGCCGAAATCATTGCCATAGCGCAGGGCGCGCAGCCACTGCACGCCCAGGTCGGCCGTGGCGCGGCCCGGTGGCGTCCAGTACAGCCGGGCCGAGGCCAGGGTCTTGGGCACCAGCGCGATATCGGCGCCGTCATACGGGTAGTTGTCATAGCGGGCGTGCGCCTGCTGCAGCTGGCCCTCGAACCGCAACGCCGGCGACAGAGTCGTGCTGGCCTCGATGGCCACGCCGTCGCGGCGGGCCGGCTCGAAGTTGCCGGCGTAGCCCTGCTGGTTCAGTTCCACCAGGCTGGGGTCGAAGACGATTTTCGTTACCAGGCGCTCGCTGAACAGGCGCAGCGAAGCGCTGCGGTCCTTGCCGCTCCAGTTCAGGCCCACTTCGCGCTGGTAGCGCAGCTGGCCCGCCAGCGGACGGTAGCCGGCGCTGGTATAGCCATCGTCGTCGATACGGTAGTTGCGCGCGGTCTTGGCATACGCGCTCAGATCGGGGCGCAGCAACACGCTGGCCTGCAGATCCCAGGCGCGCTGGTGTTCCCAGTCGCTGCCGCCGGCCGGCCGGTCGGCCGGGTCGAGGTGAAACTGCTCGTGGCGCAGGCTGGCCAGCAGGCGCGGCGCGCGCACGCCGCCAAAGTCCAGTTCTTCGCGCAGTAGCAGCGCGCGCGCATGCTGGCGGCGCGTCAGGTCGCTGCTGACATCGTCGGTCACGCGCGCCGTGCGGCGCTGCCATTGCATCAGGTCGACACCGACTTCGGTGTCGGTGCCCACCGTGCCCAGCTTGCCATAGTGGCGCAGGCGCGGCGCCAGCTGCAGCTGGCGGCTGCGGTACGACGACACATCGGTGCCGGTGTCATTGGCATAGGTGGTGGCCGCGCGCTTTTCGCGCACGGTCGCCTCCACCCCCAGTTCGACGTTGCCGAGATAGCGCTGGACAAAGGCGCTGGCGCGGCTCACATCGTAGCGGTAGCGGTCATCGGGCCAGGCCGCCAGCACCATCGCAAAGGTATTGAACGGCGCCGGGTAGCGGGTCTGCTGTTCGACCTTGCCGGCACTGAAGCCGTAGCGGCCCTGGCGCGACTTCCATTCGCCGCCAAGGCTGGCGGCGCGTTCGAGAAACACGCTGCCATCGCGGTAATTGCTGCTGCGCACGATGTCGAGCGCGGCGTCGAGCGACAGGCCCGGCTGGTCGCGCGCCACGCTGGCATGCGCGCTGCGCTGGCCGTACCCGCCGAGCTCGGCGGACACTTCGCCCGAGGTGGCGGCGGCGCCCGGCCCGCTGGCCTGCTGCGCCAGCGCCGGCAAGGCCAGCATGGACAGCACGCACAACAACGATAGCGGGAAGAACGGAAATAGCGCCGGCTTAAGCACCGAGCCCCCCTTCGTCGGCCAGGAAGTCGATAAAGGTGCGCACTTTCGAGGACAGGTAGCGCCGGCTGGTGTACACGGCGTGCACCTTGCCGCCGAACACCGTGTAATCGTCGAACAGGCGCACCAGGCGGCCCGAAGCAATGTCATCGTCGGCCTGCCACGATGGCAGCAGCGCGATGCCCATGGCGTCGCGCGCGGCCGCATGCAGCAGGCTTTCATTATTCGACTGCAATACCGGCTGGAATTTGACCTTGAGGGTGCCATGCGGCCCATCGAAAGGCAGTTCATTGCCCGAGGCCATCAAGGAATAACTGATCATGGCGTGCGCGGCCAGTTCCTGCGGCAGGCGCGGCGCACCGAAGCGGGCCAGGTAGGCTGGCGCCGCCACCAGGTAAAACCGCACCTTGCCGACCGGGCGCGCGATCAGGGCCGGCGATGGCGCCTGGCTCACGCGCAGGGCCAGGTCGAAGCCCTCCTCCACCAGGTTCACCACCCGGCCGCTCAGGTCGATGTCGAACGTGACTTCCGGAAAGCGCTCGCGGTAGGCGGCCAGGGTGCGCGTGAAGATGGGATTGGCAAACCAGACCGGCGCGCTCAGGCGCAGCATGCCGCGCGGCACCACCGTCGTGCGGCCGACGGTTGCTTCGACTTCATCGAGGTTGTCCAGCATGTCGCGGCATTGCTCGAAATACACCTTGCCGATTTCCGTCAGGCTCAGGTGGCGGCTGCTGCGGTTGAGCAGGCGCGCATCGAGGTGGCGCTCGAGGTGCATCACATGCTTGCTGACCATGGCCGGCGACAGCCCCAGGCGTTCGCTGGCGCGCACGAAACTGTCAAGCTCCACCACGGCGCGAAACACGCGCATGCTGCGCAAGGTATCCATCCCCGCCCCATCATCAACAAAACGACAATGATATATCAATATTTTCCGTATTGATCAACTTCTGGCGCATGACTATAGTAGCAGCATTCCCAGCCATCCCTGAACGGAGCCGCCATGTCCCAGCTTGCCTTCCCCACCTATTTCCTGTCGCACGGCGGCGGCCCGTGGCCGTTCATGAAAGACCAGTTTGGCGGGCGCTACGATGTGCTCGAAGCGTCGCTGCAGGATATCCCGCGCCAGCTCGGCGCGCGTCCCAAGGCCGTGCTGGTGGTCACGGCGCACTGGGAAGGGCCGCAGTTCCTGGTCTCGGCCAGCCCCAACCCTGGCATGATCTACGACTACTCGGGCTTTCCGGCGCATACCTACCAGATTCAATATCCGGCGCCCGGCGCGCCCGCACTGGCGGCGCAGGTGAAAACCCTGCTCGACGCGGCCGGCCACCCTGCCCGCCTCGACCATGAACGGGGGTTTGACCACGGCACTTTCAGCGCCCTGTTCCCGATCTACCCCGAGGCCGACATGCCCTTGGTGCAGCTGTCGCTGAAGCACGGCTACGATGCGCTCACGCATATCCAAGTGGGGCGCGCGCTGGCCAGCCTGCGCCAGCAGGGCGTGCTGATACTGGGCAGCGGCTTGAGTTACCATAACCTGCGCCAGTTCGGCCAGCCGGGCGCGGTCGCCTCGCAGCAGTTCGACGCCTGGCTGCGCCAGGCCATGGCCTTGCCGCCGGCCGAGCGCCTGGCGCACCTGCTGGCCTGGGACCAGGCCCCCGCCGCGCGCCAGGCCCATCCGCGCGAAGACCATCTGCTGCCGCTGATGGTGGCGCTGGGCGCGGCCGAAAACGAGCCGGCGCAGGTGGTGTATCACGAGGATGATTTTTTTGGCGCGCTGGCGGTGTCCAGTTTCAGATTTGGCCAGGCGGCAGACTGAAAAAAAAGCGCCGCGAGATTGCTGTCGCGGCGCTTTTTTTGACCTGCGGAAGATCAGGTGCCGCGCTTGCCGCGCGCGGCATTCTTGGCCTTTTCAGCCGCAATCGCGGCCGCTACCGCCGCTTTCTCCGCCATCTCGGCCGCATGCTGGGCCAGCAGCGCCGCGCGCGTGTCCGGCGTTTCCAGCGAGATGCGTCCCAGGATGCCGCTGCGGTAGTCCAGCAGCAGGGTGTGCGAAGCTTTTTCAAAGTCGTAGTCGCCGCCCTTGATGCGGAAACCGCGTTTGGCGGCGATGCCTTCGACCACGCCGATGGCGTCGACTTCACCGACCTTGGTGCCGTAGCGGGCGGCCAGCAGGTCCGGGTAGCGCTTGAGCAATTCCTCGGCCAGGAACACGGCCACTTCTTCTTCGATCAGCGCGTTCGAGCCGATGGCGTGGCTGGCGGCCAGCATCAGGCCGTCGCTGGGGATGGCAATCTTCGGCCACAGCATGCCGGGCGTGTCGACCAGGATGGTGTTCTTGTCGAGGTACAGCTTCTGCTGCATTTTCGTCACGGCCGGCTCGTCGCCCACCTTGGCCACGCGCTTTTTCAGCAGCGCGTTCATCAGGGTCGACTTGCCGACGTTGGGGATGCCCATGATCATGATGCGCAGCGGCTTCGTCGGCACGCCACGGTGCGGCGCCAGCGACCTGGCCAGTTCCGGGATGCGCGCCACGTCGCCCGGCTTCTTGGTCGTCATCGCATACGCGGTCACGCCTTCCTGGGCATTGAAATAGGCCACCCAGGCGCTCGTTGCGGCCGGGTCGGCCAGGTCGGTCTTGTTGAGGATTTTCAGGCAGGGGCGCTGGCGGAACAGGCGCAGTTCGTCGACCATGGGATTGCAGCTGGCTGCCGGCAGGCGCGCGTCGACCACTTCAATCACCAGATCGGTGTTTTCCATGGTCTCGGCCGCTTTCTTGCGGGCCGCGTTCATATGTCCTGGGTACCATTGTATCGCCATGCTCTTGCCTTCAAATTCGTTCAGTCAATCCGCTATTTTACGTGGTTGCCGGCGCAGCGTCCGGTTTACCGCCGCCAGGGCGCACCGCGCGGCACGAAACGAGACAATTGGTGATAATTTCATGCTAACCGTGGTGCTACCATCCGCGCTTGCGCCCCGGCGCCCACCGTCCCCGACCCCGACCGACCCGATCCATGCCACCAGCCCGCCTGTTCCCGCCTGCCCTGCTTTGCCTGCTCACAGCCTGTCTGATACCTGCCCATGCACAAGACGCCGGCACGCCGGAAGACAGCGCCGCCGCCCAGGTCATCGATGTGCGCGGCACGCGCGATCCGGACTTGCAGCCCTACCGCACCATGCTCAAGGGCCTCGACGCCTACGCCGACCACCAGCGCCTGGCCCCAGGCGCGCCGCTGCGCTTCAAGCTGATGGCCGCCACCCCGGCCGTCTCGATGGCGGACGTGGCCTTGCGCCTGGAAGCGGACAATCTGTCGGTCGCGATTCCCCTGGCCAGCGACGGCACGTTTGCCCTGACGCGTGACAAGACGGCCTACGACGCGAATGCCGACCTGGTCAGCAACAAGAAACGCAGCACCGTGCGCTGGCGCCCGAATATCGTCACGCCGGGCCTGCCGGCCAATGTGCGGCGCCTGGGCGACCTGCGGCTGGAATGCGAAGTGCGCTGGGCGGTGGAACAGGACGCGCTGCCGTTCATGCGCCGCAACCTGTTCAAGCTGGCGGGCGGCCCCTGCCATTCGGCCATGATCAGCGTTCCCTACCCTGCCGCCCGCACCCTGGCCGGCGTGCTGCTGAAGTCGGGTGACCGCAGCGTGCGCCTGCCGCTGGGCGAGGATCGCCAGCGCTATACGCCGCCTCTGCATGATGCGAGCTGGAACGACGATGCCCTGCTGACGTTCAGCTATGCGGACGAGGAACAGGCCGCCACAGCGGCGCGTAAAAGCCTGTAAATATTTCCACATGGATTTTAATATTTACTTTTAGTAATAAAAATATGTTTTAATACCGCCTCTTACATGAAAGGTAATTGTTTTACTTTGGCAACCTGGTTCAGCTATGGAAGGCCAGCACGAAACAAGCATATGGCATGAGTATCACGACGATGGAAGACACCGGCGCCACTGTGGCGCAGGTGAACCGGCAGTTGCAGTTGCAGGTAGCGAAGCTGGAAGATCGGCTGAAACGCCAGAGCGCCGACACGGCAGGGCTGCAGGCGCTGTACGACCAACTGGTCAATGAAATCAAGCATCACCGCGACATGCTGCACCTCGACAGCTTCGACGCCGACAAATCGGCGGCCGTCTACACGCGCGCGTGGCGCGGCTTCATGGCCGGCGAAGCATGCGATTTCCAGACCCACCGCCACCTCAATACGGGCAGCCGCCTGTCGCTTTTCTAGAGTTCGGCCAGCGCCTTGACATGGGCCGCCACGCTGCGCCCCAGCGACGACAGGTTGTAGCCGCCTTCCAGGCAGCTGACGATGCGCCCCTCGCCATATTGCCGGGCCACCGCCATCATCTGCTGCGTCAGCCAGCTGTAGTCGGCTTCGACCAGGCCCATGCCGCCCACATCGTCTTCGCGGTGGGCGTCGAAACCGGCGGAAATGAAGATCATCTGCGGACGCTGGCGGTGCAGCGCCGGCAGCCAGTGGTCAAGCACCAGCTGGCGCACCACATCGCCCTTCGAGCGGGCCGGCACCGGCACATTGACGCGCGTGTCGGTATAGGATTCGACATCGCTGTAGGGATAGAACGGGTGCTGGAAAAAACTGACCATCAGAATGCGCGGATCGTGCGCCACCGATTCGGCCGTGCCGTTGCCATGATGCACGTCGAAGTCGACGATGGCGACCCGCTCCAGGCCGCGCACGTCGAGCGCATGCTTGGCGGCGATGGCGATATTGTTGAACAGGCAGAAACCCATCGGCTCGCTGGGCCGCGCATGGTGGCCGGGCGGACGGATGGCGCAAAAGGCGTTGGCGATCTCGCCGTCGATCACCGCGTCGGTGGCCGAAATGGCCGCGCCGGCCGCCGCCAGCGCCGCCTGATAGCTGTGTGCGTTGAGCAAGGTATCGCCGTCGAGCGGATAGTAGTCGCCTGGCGGCGGCAGGTTGTCGCGCACCAGGCCGATGGCCGTGGCGCTGTGATTGCGCTCGATATCGGACAGCTGCGCGCAGGCGCCCGTGCGGTGTTCGACCAGGTCGCTGATATGGGCCAGAATCAGCTGGTCGCTGATGGCCTGCAGGCGGGCTGGCGATTCGGGATGCCAGTCGCCCATTTCATGGCGCTGGCAATCGGGGTGGGTATAAATAGCTGTGCTCATTGTTGTACTTGTTCGCTTGGTCTCTGCTATGTCGCTGTCCGCGCAGGTAAAATCACAGGCTGGCCTGCGCCGCCATTGTCTCGACCTTCTAATCTACCACGGACACGCCGGTGGCGGGTGCGGTGGCAGGCGCGGGATTTGACCGGCGCCAGCGATTCCGGATGAAATGGCTGTGCGTACACGACAAGGACTCCATGTTTTCAACCTTACACCAGGCCGCGTGCCAGGTCGGCGAAGTGATCGTCGGCAAGGATCTGCAGATACGCCAGGCGCTGGCCTGCCTGCTGGCCGGTGGCCATCTGCTGATCGAAGACGTGCCCGGCGTCGGCAAGACCACGCTGGCGCACGCGCTGGCCGTGTCGCTGGGCCTGCAATGGAAGCGCCAGCAATTTACCAGCGACCTGCTGCCGGCCGACGTGGCCGGCATGTCGGTCTACGACCGCGCCAGTACCAGCTTCGTGTTCCACCCGGGTCCGCTGTTTACCCAAGTGCTGCTGGCCGACGAGATCAACCGCGCCACGCCCAGGACCCAGTCGGGCCTGCTCGAAGCAATGGAGGAGCGGCAAGTGAGCCTCGATGGCGTCACCCATGCGCTGCCGCAACCGTTCTTCGTGATCGCCACGCAAAACGGCCAGCACCAGGCCGGCACTTTCCCATTGCCCGAATCGCAGCTGGACCGCTTCCTGATGTGCATCACCCTGGGCTATCCCGATGCGGCTGCCGAGCGCGCCCTGCTGCTGGGCCTGGACCGGCGCGCCATGCTGCGGTCGCTGGCGCCCGTGTTGCAGGCCGGGCAATTGCTGGCGATGCAGGCCGCCCTGCGCCAGGTGCATGTATCGGCCGTGCTGGCCGACTATGTGCTGGCGCTGGTGCACGCCACGCGCACGGGCGAGCTGTTTGCCGAAGGCCTCAGTCCGCGCGCCGCGCTGGCCCTGCTGCAGGCGGCGCGCGCCTGGGCAGCGCTGGCCGGGCGCGACCATGTCACGCCCGACGACGTGCAGGCGATGCTGCTGCCCGTCTGCGCGCACCGGCTGCGCCCACGGCAAGGCGGACAGAACAGTGGCGCGCTGCTGCGGCAGATCCTGCTGGCCACGCCGGTGTGAACCGATGCCACGCGCTTCACTGCTGCCCACGCGCCCCTGGCTCGGCGCGCACCGCGTGCATATCCGGCCCTCGCGCGCCGGCCTGGCGTTTGCCGTGCTGCTGCTGGCGCTGTGGATTGCCGCCGTCAACTACGAACTGGCGCTGGGCCATGCGCTGACCTGGTTTGCCGTCGCCTGCGCCATCACCGACATGCTGTTTGCCAGCCGTAACCTGGCCGGACTGTCGCTGTCGGCCACGCCGGGCCGGCCGCTGGCCGTGGGTGGCAACGCCAATTTCGAGCTGCGCCTGATCAACCGCAGCAGCCGGCCCCGTCATGCGATTGCCGTACTGGCGGCCGTGCCGCAAGCGGCGCCCGCACTGGTTGACGTGGACGCCGGCGGCGCGGCCACCGTCACGCTGGTCTTGCCAGCGCTCAAACGAGGCTGGCTGGCGGCGCCTGCCGTGCGCCTGGCCAGCGGCTTCCCGCTGGGCCTGTTCCACGCCTGGTGCCACTGGCAGCCGGGCGCGCGCGTGCTGGTCCATCCGCGCCCGGAAACGCCGGCGCCGCCGCTCCCCTTCAACCTCACCGAAACCCATCCCCGGCACTTGGAGCTGGCCGGCGTGGCCGCCTACCGGCGCGGCGATGCGCTGCAGCGGCTGGCCTGGCGCCATATCGCACGCCACGACGGCGAGCATTTATACAGCAAGCAATTCGAGCCGGCCCACGGCGAAGGCCGGGACGACTTGCTGCTCGACTACGCCAGCCTGCCGGCGCAACTGGACCCGGAAGCGCGGCTGTCGCGCCTGTGCGCCTGGGCGCTGGCGGCCGAACAGTCGCAGCTGGCGTATGGCCTGCGCGTGGATGAGGTCGTCGTCGCATCGGGCCAGGGCGCGGCGCACCTCGACGCCTGCCTGCGCGCACTGGCGCTGCATGGCTTGCCGCAGGCTGCCGCGTAATGGGCCTGCTGCAAACACTGCCGCGCGAGCGCGCCGATATGCTGCTGCTGTTGGTTGCGGTGGCCATGGTGCTGGCGCCGCATGCCGCGCATTTTCCGCCGTGGCTGTCGCTGGCCATGGCCGCGCCGCTGCTGTGGCGCGCGGCGCTGGCCATCATGGCGCGCCCGGGTGGGCGCCAGCCGCCGCTGGGCTGGCTGATGCTGCTGGCCATGCTGGGCATCTCGGGCGTGCATATCAGCTACGGCACCCTGCTCGGGCGCGATCCGGGCGTGGCCATGCTGGCCCTGCTGCTGTCGCTCAAATGCCTGGAAATGCACGGCCGGCGCGATGTCTGCGTGGTGGTGTTCATCAGCTTCTTTTTGCTGCTGGCCAATTTCTTCCATGGCCAGGGCCTGCTCGGCGCGGCGTGGCTGCTGGCCACGGTGAGCGTGCTGCTGGCGGCGCTGCTGTCGTTTCAGTACGGCACGATGCAACCGCGCTGGCCGGCGCGCTGGCGTTTGCTGGGCCGCATGCTGGCGCTGGCCCTGCCCCTGTCGGCGCTGCTGTTTTTCATGATGCCGCGCCTGTCCGGCCCGCTATGGGGCCAGGCCGGCGCCGGCGCGCGCGGCGCCACGGGATTATCGGACAGCATGCAGCCGGGAGCGATCGCGCAGCTGGCCTTGTCCGGCGAGCCCGTCTTCACGGCGCGCTTCCCTGCCGCGCTGCCGCCGCAAGACGCGCTGTACTGGCGTGGTGTGGTGCTGGGCAACTACGACGGCGTCCGCTGGACCCGCAACACCGCGTCCGCGACCGCGGGCAAGATCGATGTCGCACTGACCGGCCAGCGTTTCGATTACCAGGTCGAGCTGCTGGCGAGCGGCCAGCGGCGCATCTTTGCACTGGACCTGCCGCGCAGCCTCGAGCGCCTGCCCGGCAATCCCTATCTGGTGTCGCCGGCACTGGAGCTGCAAACCGTGCAGCCCATCACGACAGCCGTGCGCTACCGCGCCAGTTCGCAAACGCGCTACCGGCTGCAGCCGCAGCTGGCGCCGGAGCAAAGGCAACCCTGGCTGGCGCTGCCTGCGCAGGCCAATCCGCGCAGCCTGGCGTGGGCGCGGCACTTGCGCGCAGGACAGACGGATGCACAGGCGGCCATCAACGCCGTGCTCGCCCACTTTCGCCAGGCGCCGTTCCGCTATACCCTGCAGCCGCCGCTGCTGCCGGGCAAGAATGGCGTCGACCAGTTCCTGTTCGATACGCAAGCGGGCTTTTGCGAACACTATGCGGGCAGCTTTGTCGTGCTGATGCGCGCCATGGGCATCCCGGCGCGCGTGGTGACCGGCTACCAGGGCGGCCTGCGCGACGAGACGGCAGGAACCATCACCGTGCGCCAGTCCGACGCCCACGCCTGGAGCGAAGTGTGGTTGGCCGATCAAGGCTGGACCAGGATCGATCCCACCGCCCAGGTCGCGCCGATGCGCACCGCGCGCAGCCTGGACGCGGCGCTGCCGCCGGTGCCGGCGCAGGCCGGCCGCTGGCGGCCACTGGACGCCTGGCATAGCGCCTGGCAGCGGGCCGAGCAACGCTGGCAGCACTGGGTGCTCGATTACACGCCCGAGCGCCAGCGCGTTCTGCTCAATGCCGTGCTGGCGCTGCCGGCGCGCGGCATCGCCGCCGCCTGCGCGCTGCTCGCCGCGCTGGCGGCACTGGCCGGCGCCCTGCTGTGGTGGCGCCAGCGGCCGGCCACGCACGCCGACGCCGCGCTAGACAATCTGTATGCGCGCTTTTGCCGCCGCCAGGCGCGACGCGGACACAGCCGTGCGACAAATGAGGGGCCGCACGGTTATGCTGCACGGCTGGCGGCCAGCCCGGCCACGCCGCGCGCGCACGATGCGATGGCGCGCTTTCTGGCTATCTATGCGGCGATGAAGTATGGTAACGCCAGCCCAGACGAACACACCCGTGCGCGGCGCGAACTGCGCCGCCTGTTAACACTATGCCGATGAGACGATTCTTGCCTACCACTACCTCGACCACTTCCGCCTTCCTGTTGTCCCTGCTGCTGGCCGTCACTGCACAGGCCGCCGAAAACAGCCAGATTTCCGCCGCCGACCGCGCCAGGGCGATCCAGGCCGCCAAACAGGGCGCAATCAAGCCGGCCGCAAAAAAGGCGCCCGCCAGGTTCGATTTCGAAGGCGAATTCGTCAATTACGCCAGCTGGCCCGAGGTGCGGAGCTTTCTCGACGAGATGGCGTCCAGGCACGGCTTTGACCGCGCCGAACTCGATGCACTGATCGGCAAGGTGCGCTATGTGGACACCACGGTGCAGCTGATGAAACCGGCGCCGCCGGGCAAGCCGAAGAACTGGCAAGCCTACAGCGCGCGCTTTATCGAACCGGTACGCATCAATGCCGGCGTGAAATTCTGGCAGGAAAACGCCGAAGCGCTGGCGCGCGCCGAGCGCGAGTATGGCGTGCCGGCCAATATCATCGTCGGCATTATCGGCGTGGAAACCGTGTACGGACGCAATACGGGCCGCTTCCGCGTGCTCGACGCGCTGACCACGCTGGCGTTTTCCTACCCGGAAAGCCCTACCCGCGCCGCGCGCATGGCCTACTTCAAGGGCGAACTGGAAAATGCGCTGCTGTTCGCGCGCAAGGATGGCATCGATCCGCTGACCTTGCTGGGATCCTACGCGGGCGCCATCGGCCTGCCACAGTTCATGCCCAGCAGCATCATGAAATATGCGGTGGACTTCGACGGCGATAGCCATATCGACTTGCGCAACTCGACCGCCGACGCCATCGGCAGCGTGGCCCACTTCCTCGTCGAGCATGGCTGGAAACGCGATGATCCGGCCACCATCGCCTATCCGGTGACGGTCTCGCCGAGCCGCGTCTGGGAAAAATTCCTCGGTGCCGGCCTGGCCGCCAAATTCACTTTGGCCGAGCTGCAGCAGGCTGGCGTGAGCAGCGTGGCGGCACCACCACAGAATATGCTGTACGGCTTGATCGACCTGCAGAATGGCTCAGAAGCAACAGAGTACAGCTTGGCAAGCAATAACTTCTTTGCTATAACTCAGTACAACAGAAGTTACTTCTATGCCATGTCAGTGATTGATCTGGGCAAGGCTGTCAGCGAAGCGCGCGCTCGCTAACCGGAAGTCGGTGTAAAGTTATAATGTTACTTGTAAGAAAGCGTAAGCGCGATTGTCGCTGCTCTGGAACATGTTTATGGTACACAGATCAGCATCGCGCTCGCCGAGCTCGCCAGTGATCCGGCCACCTCAAGAATTGCGCATGGTTTTTAACTTAACTTTTCTCAAAAAGCAATTTTTGATTTATCATGTCAATGGTAAAGAATACATAGGTGTTGCAACAGGACAACGAAAAAAAGAATGTGACACGATTGTCACACTTTCTAACGTGAAACTAAATCCTGCTGTACAATTGTGTATATATTATGAAAAACTGTACCCCGGATCGTACCATGTGTGAAATCGTTCCTTTTAGTAAAGAATGAACATGAACGCAGCAAGAGCGAGCTCCGAGTGTTTTTACTTTGCAGTGCAACTACAGAAGGAACTAACAACATCATGACAAATCAAGTCGGCATTGATATGAACAGCGATTCGGACTCCGACGATCTGTTGCAATACAACCCAAACAGATTGCTCGACACCCTGATCGAAAACCTGCGCCTGAAAAATGACGCAGCCCTGTCGCGCGCACTCGAAGTGGCGCCGCCAGTCATCAGCAAAATCCGCCACCACCGCCTGCCGGTCGGCGCCTCGCTGCTGATCCGCATGCACGAAGTCAGCGATCTGAGCATTCGTGACCTGCGTTATTTGATGGGTGACCGTCGCAACAAATTCCGCATCAGCGACAAGCAATTCAAGCCGAAAGAAGGCGAAACGCCACAAGGCTGATCCTGCCGCTTGCGCAGGTTTTCCCTCCCCGTCCGGGGAGGGGGTCTTTACACCGTATGTCCAGGCCGTTCTGGCCGACCTGAATCACACCTTATGCTGGAAACACGCCGGTCGACAGATATCTGTCTCCGCGGTCGCAGACCACGAACACGATGGTCGCATTCTCCACGGTTTGCGAAATGCGCAGCGCGATCTCGCAGGCGCCGGCCGCTGAAATGCCGCAAAACAAGCCCTCTTCCGCCGCC
Organism: Janthinobacterium psychrotolerans; assembly: GCF_001677885.1. Classification (GTDB taxonomy): domain Bacteria; phylum Pseudomonadota; class Gammaproteobacteria; order Burkholderiales; family Burkholderiaceae_D; genus Janthinobacterium; species Janthinobacterium psychrotolerans. The sequence goes on from NZ_LOCQ01000054.1 coordinate 33,348, forward strand.
AGGCTGCGCGCCATGCGTTCGGCCACGCCCTGGCTCACGTATTCGATCTGGTCGACGCGCGTCTTGTCGTAGATTTTCGGCAGATACGCTTCCGGCCACTTGCGGATGCCGGGAATCTGCGAGCCTTCTTCCGGCTGCGCGCCGATGATCTGGATCGCCGGATTGCGCTCCTTCAGATAGCGCGACACGCCCATGATGGTGCCGGTGGTGCCCATGGCGCTGACGAAATGCGTGACGCGCCCTTCCGTGTCGCGCCAGATTTCCGGGCCCGTGCTTTCGTAGTGGGCGCGCGCATTGTCTTCATTGCCGAACTGGTCGAGGATGATGCCGCGGCCGTCTTTCTGCATCTGCTCGGCCAGGTCGCGCGCATATTCCATGCCACCCGTCTTGGGCGTGAGCAGGATATCGGCGCCGTACGCGGCCATGCTCTGGCGGCGCTCGACGCTCAGATTGTCGGGCATCAGCAGCAGCATCTTGTAGCCGCGCAGCGCGGCGGCCATCGCCAGCGCGATGCCGGTATTGCCGCTGGTCGCCTCGATCAGGGTATCGCCCGGCTTGATCTGGCCGCGTTCTTCGGCGCGCCTGAGCATGGACATGGCGGCGCGGTCCTTGACGGAGCCTGCCGGGTTGTTGCCTTCGAGCTTGCCGAGGATGATGTTGTTGCGCGCAAGCGCGTCGGCGCCCGGCAAACGCGTCAGCTGTACCAGCGGAGTATTGCCTATCGTATCTTCAAGTGTCTTGTAAGCCATCGTGTCGCTTCGCGTAAATTCAACAAAGACCCATTCTAATATGAGATGCACGCTCGCGTGTCGCCGATCAACGGCCCGCCGGGCGCCCTGGCAGGCCGCGCCCACCCGCGCCACAAGGCGCATGGATGCTCGCTTGCGCGGCTTTCCTTGCGGCAGTGCGGCAAGCTTTGGGCACGCGGCGCGGCCTTGCGCTAGACTGCCGTTATCAGTTATTTTTCTTATTTGCTTATTCACTTCCCCTATCGCCACCACGGATACGCCATGACCAGCAGCGCACCTGAATTCATCCCTGAAACCACGCCGGATGATGCACTCCAGGCCAGTTCCTTCGACCTGCCCGGCCGCAGCCACCAGATTTCGCCCGTCTTCAATGACGCCGAACTCGACCGCATGCAGCGCTATGGCAAGCTCAAGCATTTTGCCGATGGCGAAACGCTGTTCAAGGCCGGTAACAGCAGTTTCGGCATGCTGGTCATCCTGTCGGGGCGGGTCGCCGTCACGCGCCATGAAGTCATGGGACAAGATACCTTGCTGCGCGAAGTGGGCCGCGGCCATTTCATCGCCGAGGTGGCGCAACTGTCGGGCCGCCCCACTCTCGTCAATGGCTGCGCCGTCGGCACCGTGGCGCTGCTCGACATCAGCTCGGAGTCGCTGCGCGCGCTGATCGTGGCCGAAGCGGAAATGGGCGAGCGCATCGTGCGCGCCCTGATACTGCGCCGCGTCGGCCTGATCGAAGCGAACTCGGGCGGACCGGTGCTGGTCGGGCCGCGTGGCAATGCCAATATGTTCCAGCTGCAAAGCTTTTTGACCAGCAACGGCCATCCGCACACGGTGCTCGATCCGGACAGCGATACGGCGGCCGCCGCCCTGCGCGCGCGCTACCAGCCGGCGCCGCACGAGTGGCCGCTGGTGGTCTGCCCGGACGGCAAGATCATGAAAAACCCGGGCAACGCCGATATCGGCCGCTGCCTGGACATGCTGCCGGACTTGTCAGGCGACAAGATTTTCGACGTGCTGGTGGTGGGCGCCGGCCCGGCCGGCCTGGCCACGGCCGTGTATGCGGCCTCGGAAGGCTTGTCGGTGCTGGCGCTGGAGCAGCGCTCCTATGGCGGCCAGGCCGGCGCCAGCGCGCGGATTGAAAACTATCTGGGTTTTCCAACCGGAATTTCCGGCCGCGCACTGGCCGGGCGCGCTTATGTGCAGGCGCAAAAATTCGGCGTCGAAGTGGCCACGCCGGCCAATGCCGCCAAACTCGACTGCGACGGCTGGCCGCTGCGCCTGACCTTGTCCGATGGCATTACCGTGCGCGCCCGCACCGTGGTGCTGTCGTGCGGCGCGCGCTACCGCCGCCCGTCGCTGGCCAACCTGAAAACCTATGAGGGACGCGGCATTTATTACTGGGCCTCGCCGATCGAAGCCAAGCTGTGCCACCAGGAAGAAATCATCCTCGTCGGCGGCGGCAATTCGGCCGGCCAGGCGGCCGTGTTTCTGTCCGGCCATGCGGCCAGGGTGCACATGGTGATCCGCGGCGCCGGCCTGGCCGCCAGCATGTCGAGCTATCTGATCGAACGCATCGCCGCCACGCCGAATATCATCTTGCATACGCACACTGAAATCGTCGCGCTCGAAGGCGACGACGATGGCTTGAGCGAGGTGCGCTGGCGCAACAACCAGACCGGCGAGGAGTCCGATTGCGCCGTGCGCCGCGTGTTCCTGTTTGTTGGCGCCGATCCGAACACCGACTGGCTGCAGGACTGCGCCGTGGCGGTCGACCCACAGGGCTTTATCCGCACCGGCTTTGACGTCACGCGCGCTCAATGCAGCAAGCTCGGCGACAAGCCGATCTCGCCGGCAGAACTGCCCGACCGCGCCGCGCTGGAAACGAGCGTGCCGGGCGTGTTCGCGATCGGCGACGTACGCGCCGGTTCGACCAAGCGGGTGGCCGCCGCCGTCGGCGAAGGCGCGGCCGTGGTGTCGCAGATCCACAGCTTCCTGGCCAGGCTGCCCGTCGACGCTGCGCAATAATCAGCGTCGTGGCGTCGGACAAGTCGCCACGCTGACATTGCCGACGTCCTGCGCGCCCTGCCACTGGTCGGCCGTGGTGGCGCGCCAGACCACGCGGTAGCCGGCCAGGTCCGGTTCCGTGTTCGGCTGCCGCTGCAGCGAGGTGGCGTTTTCCAATTTATCCGTGCGCACCTGGACCTGCGACGGCGCGTCTGGCGCGCCACCGTTCATGCTGCTCGACGGCCCGGGCCTGCTCGGCTTCATGGCCATGCTGACGCATATACCCGGGCTGGCAGCTGCGTAGGTCGGGTTAGCGCGCAAGCGCGTAACCCGACGCCACCGTTGACGCCAACAATGTCGTCGGATTACGGCGCCTGGCGTCTAATCCGAGCGACGCCGCCTACTTCTTCTCAGCGACTTTCGCCGCCGGCTTGGCCGCGCCGCCCTTGCCCTGGCCATTGATCTGCAAACCCGCCTCGGACAGCTTCACGGCGCTTTTCGGGCCGATGCCCTTGACCCGGCTTTCAAAGTCGGGCCAGTCCTTGTAGGGTCCCTTGGCGCGCTCGTCGATGATGGCTTTCGAGGTGGCCGGGCCGATGCCCTTCACGCTGTCGAGCGCGGCCTGGTCAGCCTTGTTGACGTCCACCTGGGCCATCGCCAGGCCCATCGTCGCAGCCAGGGTGGCCACGGCCAAAACAAATTGTTTAAACATGGGAAAGTCTCCGTAGTGTGGTTGAAGAACACTGAAACGGCAGACAAGACAGCGCCTGGCCGTCATCACAGTGTAGCGAACGCGGCATGGAGCGGCCGAGGGCCCGGAGTGGAAGAGCTGCGCCAGATCAAGCGAACTGGCGCAGATAGTGAGGAAGATTTATTGCGGGAACAGTTCGGCGCGCGTGACGGTCGCCGTGCCCAACTTGCCGACCACGATGCCGCCGGCGCGGTTGGCCGTGCGCACGGCGTCACCGAGGCTCATGCCGGCGCCCAGCATGGCGGCCATGGTGGCGATCACCGTGTCGCCGGCGCCGGAGACGTCGAACACTTCGCGCGCGTCGGTCGGCATGTGCAGCACCTCGTCGGCCGTGTACAAGCTCATGCCCTCTTCCGAACGGGTCAGCAGCAAGGCGTCCAGGCCCAGCTGGGAGCGCATCTGCTGCGCGCGCTGCGTCAATTGCGCTTCGGTGCTCCAGTTGCCGATAATGCGGCGCAGTTCCGACTTGTTCGGCGTGAGCACTGACGCGCCCGCATAGCGCGAAAAATCGTCGCCTTTCGGGTCAACCATCACGATCTTGCCGGCCGCGCGCGCCGCCTTGACCATCTCGGCCACGTTCACCAGGCTGCCCTTGGCGTAGTCGGACAAAATCACCACGTCGCAGTCGGGCAGCAGGGTATTGAACTGCTTGAGCTTGTCGCGCAGCACCGTGTCGCTGGGCGCATCCTCAAAGTCAATCCGCAGCATCTGCTGCTGGCGGCCGATCACGCGCAGCTTGATGATGGTGGAAATGGCCGCATCGCGCTGCAAGTGGCTGCGGATGCCGTCCTCGCCCAGCAGGCGCTCGACCTGGCTGCCGGCTTCGTCATCACCGACCACGCCCAGCAAGCTGGTCTGCGCACCGAGCGCGGCCGCATTGCGCGCCACGTTGGCCGCGCCACCCAGGCGCTCTTCGCGTTTCTCGATGCGCACGATGGGTACCGGCGCTTCCGGCGAAATGCGGCTGACATCGCCGAACCAGTAACGGTCCAGCATCACGTCGCCCACCACCAGCAGGCGCACTTTGGCCAGGCGCTCTGGCGCCGTCAAGCTTGCCACCGCGTGCGCGCTCATGCCGGCACCTGCAGCGAGCGGCCGATGCCGTGGTATTCGATGCCGGCGTCAAACATGGTGTCGGGCTCGTACAGGTTACGCCCGTCGAAAATCACCGGCTGCTTCAGGCGCTTCTTGATCAGCTCGAAGTCGGGGCTGCGGAAGGCTTTCCATTCGGTCACGATCACCAGCGCATCGGCGTCCACCAGCGCATCGGATGGATTCTCCGCATAGCGGATGTTGGCCAGTTGCGCGGATGTGAGATCGAGCTGCAGCACGCGCTGCGCTTCCGCCATTGCCACCGGATCGTACACCGCCACCGTGGCGCCGCGCGATAACAGGTCGGCCAGCAGCACGCGCGCCGACGCTTCGCGCATGTCGTCCGTGTTCGGCTTGAACGCCAGGCCCCAGATGGCGAAATGGCGCCCGGCCAGGTCGTTGCCGAAGCGCTTCACGATCTTGTTGCCCAGGATATGCTTTTGCCGGTCGTTCACCGCTTCGACCGCGCGCAGGATCAGCAATTCCTGATCGTGGTGCCGGGCCGTACGCTCGAGCGCCTGCACGTCTTTCGGGAAGCACGAGCCGCCATAGCCGCAGCCGGCGTACAAAAAACTGTAGCCGATGCGCGGATCGGAGCCGACGCCACGGCGCACCGCTTCGATATCGACGCCGACCTTGTCGGCCAGGTTGGCCAGTTCGTTCATGAACGAGATGCGCGTGGCCAGCATGGCGTTGGCCGCGTACTTGGTAAATTCGGCCGAGCGCACATCCATCCAGTAGGTGCGCTCGCGGTTGCGGTTGAACGGCGCGTACAAGCTGCGCAGCAGGTCGCGCGCGCGCTCGCCTTCCGGTGTGGCGTCGACGCCGATGACGATGCGGTCGGGCCGCATGAAGTCTTCGACGGCCGCGCCTTCTTTCAGAAATTCCGGGTTCGAGGCCACCGAGAAGGTGGCGTAGGTGGCGCGCAGGTCCAGTTCGGCCTGGATGGCGGCGCGCACTTTTTCGGCCGTGCCGACCGGCACCGTCGACTTGTCGACAATGACCTTGTATTCCTTCATGTGGCGGCCGATGCCGCGCGCGGCGGCCAGCACGTATTGCAGGTCGGCCGAGCCGTCCTCGTCGGGCGGCGTGCCGACGGCGATGAACTGCAGCACGCCGTGGTGGGCGGCCGCTTCGACGTCGGTGGAAAAGGTCAGGCGGCCGGCGGCGCGGTTGCGCGCGACGACTTCTTCCAGGCCCGGTTCATGGATGGGAATGCCGCCGCTGTTGAGCAGGTCGATTTTTTTCGCGTCGAGATCGAGGCAAAAGACGTCATTGCCCAGTTCGGCCAGGCAGGCGCCGGTCACGAGGCCAACATAGCCGGTGCCGATAATGGTGATTTTCATGGTTGTACCGTATGGATAAAAAGCAGGTCTTACATAGAAGTACACGCCACATTGCTTCGGGGCAAAGTGACGTGTACGTATCAGTTCATGACGTTCAATTCTTCGGTGCGGCGCGGTGGGTAGGTTTCCCACTTGTTGCAGCCCGGGCAGTGCCAGTAGAACTGGCGCGCCTTGAAGCCGCAGTGGCTGCACTGGTAGCGGGCCAGTTTTTGCGTATAGCCGTGCACCAGGTTTTTCACCATCGACAGTTCCGACCAGATCGCCGCCGGCGCGTCCATCATGCGCGCCTCGAGCAATTTGTCGAGGCCCAGCAGGGTCGGCGTGCGGCGCAGTTCGGCGCTCACCAGCTGCTTGGCGGCGTCGACGCCGTCCAGCTCCAGCACCGCCTTGAACACCACTTCGATCAGGTCGATCGACGAGGCTTCTTCCAGGTAGGAACGCAGCAGGTTGATGCCTTCCTGCGGCCGGCCCACCCTGGTGTAGCCGTCCATCAGGCGCTGCGCCACCAGGGCCACGTGCGGCACGCTTTGCTGCTCGACGCGGCGCCAGGTCATGATCGCCTCTTCCACGGCGCCGCGCGCCAGCAGCACGTCGCCCGTCAGGATGGTGGCGCGCACGCTCTTGCGGTCGGTCTGCAGCGCTTTTTCCAGCAGCGGCATGGCTTCGTCGGGTTTCAGGTGCACCAGCGCGTCATGCGCCAGTTCGCAATAGAACTGGGCGATTTCCTTCTGGCGCGCACCGGCGCCCGACTCCTGCAGGCCCAGCGCCGCTTCGATGGCGCGTGGCCACTCCTTTTCGCGCTGGAAGATTTCCAGCAGCGCGCGGCGCGCCTGCGCCGCGTATTGGGTCTCGACCAGGCCATTGAAGGTTTCTTCGGCGCGGTCCAGCAAGCCGGCCTTCAGGTAGTCCATGCCCAGCTCGTAGGCAGCATGCACCTGCTGTTCCTGCGGCAGGTCCGGGCGCGCCAGCAGGTTCTGGTGCACGCGAATCGCCCGCTCGGTCTCGCCGCGGCGGCGGAACAGGTTGCCGAGCGCAAAGTGCATGTCGGCCGATTCGGGATCGAGTTTGACGATCTCGATAAACGCGTCGATCGCCTTGTCATGCTGTTCGGTGAGCAGGAAGTTCAGGCCCTTGAAGTAATTGCGCGGCAGGCTGCGCGATTCCGACACCAGCTGATTGATATCGACGCGCGCGGCGATCCAGCCCAGTGCGAAAAACAGGGGAATGCCCAGGAGCCACCAGAATTCAAATTCCATGCGATAGTTTTTATTCGTATAAGAGGAGAAAAGAAGCCCGCTGCATCAAGGCTGGGTGCTGACGCCATCCGGTTGCGGCTGCACATTCGACGACACGCCCACGGCGTGCAATGCGGCGATCGTGGTTTTTTGACGGCTCGCTTCACGGCGGTGGCGGAAAACCGTCGGCGTCAGGGCCAGTACGCCCAGGCTGGCGCCGGCGACAAAAAATCCCAGCAGCATCAGGACCAGGGGGCCACGGATTTCATAATTGAGGAAAACATGCAGGTCGACCACCTGCGCATTCTTCAGCGCAAAACCGAAGAACAGGACGAAAAGAACACAGCCAACGATGGTGGAGATGATTTTCATCGAGAGGTCCAGACAGAGAAAACGGCAATACAAAGGGTATTCATGCCTTACAGCATAAACTTGGAACATATTAACAAAAAAAAGCGGCATCCAAGGACGCCGCTCTTTATTTTCCGCCTTCCAGCAGACGATTAATCCTCGATGATCGGCTGGCCGACCATCGCGTCCACGCGCTCGCGCAACTGTTTGCCCGGCTTGAAGTGGGGCACCCGTTTTTCGGGCACCATCACCTTGTCGCCGGATTTCGGGTTGCGGCCGATGCGCGGTGGCCGGCTGTTCAGGGCAAAACTGCCAAAACCGCGGATCTCGATGCGCTGGCCGGTCGCCAGGGCGTTGGTCATCGCATCGAGAATGGTCTTGACGGCATACTCCGCATCTTTCGCCACCAGCTGAGAATAGCGCTCGGCGAGGCGGTTGATCAGCTCGGACTTTGTCATCTGCCGGTATCCGCAGTCTTAGTTCTTGTTATCGAACTTGGCTTTCAACAAGGCGCCCAGGCTGGTGGTGCCCGAAGCTGCGTTGTTGTCGGTCGCTGCCATCTTCTGCATCGCTTCCTGGGTTTCAACGTTGTCTTTCGCTTTGATCGACAGTTGGATACCACGGGCTTTGCGGTCGATGTTCAGCACCATGGCTTCAACGGTGTCGCCGACTTTCAGGTGCGTACCAGCATCTTCAACGCGGTCGCGCGAGATTTCGGAAGCGCGCAGGTAGCCTTCAACTTCTTCGGACAGTTGGATCACGGCGCCTTTAGGCTCAACCGATTTAACGGTACCGGTTACCAGCGAGCCTTTGTCGTTCATGGCGGCGAAGTTGTTGAATGGGTCACCTTCCAGTTGCTTGACGCCCAGGGAAACGCGCTCGCGCTCAACGTCGATGGCCAGAACGATGGCTTCCAGTTCGTCACCTTTCTTGAAGCGACGCACGGCTTCTTCGCCGGTTTCGGTCCAGGACAGGTCGGACAGGTGCACCAGGCCGTCGATGTTGCCGGCCAGGCCAATGAACACGCCGAAGTCGGTGATCGATTTGATCGCGCCGCGGACTTTGTCACCTTTCTTATGGGTAACACCGAAGTCGTCCCATGGATTGGCTTTGCACTGTTTCATGCCCAGCGAAATACGACGACGCTCTTCGTCGATTTCCAGAACCATCACTTCTACTTCGTCGCCCAGTTGGACAACTTTGTTAGGAGCGACGTTTTTGTTGGTCCAGTCCATTTCGGAAACGTGTACCAGACCTTCGATACCTTGTTCCACTTCAACGAACGCGCCGTAGTCGGTCAGGTTCGTTACTTTACCGAACAGACGGGTGCTTTGTGGGTAACGACGGGACAGACCGGTCCAAGGATCGTCGCCCAGTTGTTTCACGCCCAGCGAAACACGGTTTTTCTCTTGATCGTATTTCAGGACTTTGGCGGTGATTTCCTGGCCAACCGTCAGTACTTCCGACGGGTGACGTACACGGCGCCATGCCAGGTCGGTGATGTGCAGCAGGCCATCGATACCGCCCAGATCCACGAACGCGCCGTAGTCGGTGATATTTTTGACGACGCCGGTCACGACCGTGCCTTCTTTCAGCGTTTCCATCAGTTTCTGACGCTCTTCGCCCATCGAAGCTTCGATGACGGCGCGGCGCGACAACACCACGTTGTTACGCTTGCGGTCCAGTTTGATGACCTTGAATTCGAGGGTCTTGCCTTCGAATGGGGTGGTATCTTTCACCGGGCGGGTGTCAACCAGCGAACCCGGCAGGAATGCGCGGATGCCGTTGGTCAGGACGGTCAGGCCGCCTTTGACTTTGCCATTGACGGTACCGACGACGATTTCGCCCGATTCCATCGCTTTTTCCAGGGCCAGCCACGAAGCCAGACGCTTGGCTTTATCGCGCGACAGGATGGTATCGCCGAAACCGTTTTCCAGCGATTCGATCGCCACGGAAACGAAGTCACCAACTTTGACTTCCAGTTCGCCGTGGTCGTTCTTGAATTCTTCGACAGGGATGAATGCTTCGGATTTGAGGCCGGCGTTCACGATCACGAAATTGTGGTCGAGGCGCACGACTTCAGCGGAAATAACTTCGCCGGAGCGCATATCTTGACGCGACAACGATTCCTCGAAGAGCGCAGCAAAACTTTCCATACCGGTAGATTCGTTAGTTGTAACAGTAGACATAGGGTTCACACAGGTTATCCAGCAGAGATCGCACCATGCGACTTAAACTGGGTTAGGTTTTTGACACACCCGGACAGGCCAGGAGCCGTCAACGGGCACCACATAGCATCAAAATCATGCTATTTTGCAACAGCTGCATACCATTTCAGCACGGTTTCGACAGCAACATCTGCCGTCATCGCCGACGTATCGAGGACATGCGCCCCTTCCGCGGGGACCAGCGGCGCAATCGCACGGTGAGTATCACGTTCGTCCCGCGCCTGCAAATCCATCAGAAGGTCTTCCATATTAGCAGAAAAACCCTTGTCTATCAATTGCTTGTAGCGCCGTTGCGCGCGCGCAGGGACGCTGGCCGTCAAAAACACTTTCAATTGGGCATGCGGAAAGATCACCGTGCCCATGTCGCGCCCGTCGGCCACCAGGCCCGGCGTCTTGCGAAAACCCAGCTGCAAACTGACCAGCGCATGGCGCACTGTTGGCAACACGGCAATCTTCGACGCCGTATTGCCGACCTCTTCCGCGCGGATCTGCTCGGTGACGTTTTCGTTGGCCAGCAGGATCTCGCCATTGGAAAAGTGGCAAGGCAGGTGCTCGGCCAGCTTGGCCAGCGCGTGCTCGTCGCGCAGGTCGGTGCCACGGCGCAAGGCGGTCAGCGCCGTCAGACGGTACAGCGCGCCCGAATCGAGGTAGTGAAAGCCGAGCTTGTCGGCCACGCGGTGCGCCACCGTGCCCTTGCCGGAAGCGGTGGGGCCGTCGATGGCGATGACCGGGATGTGGGATGTGGACATGGTTGGCTCTATCAATTAAATCAGGGTGTCCCTGGCAATCGCCGCAAACGCGGCGAAATACTCGGGGAAGGTCTTGGCCACGCATTTCGGGTCGTTGATGCGCATTTCATTGCCACGGCGGGCGGCGCCGTCGAGCGAGGCCAGCGAAAAGCACATCGCCATGCGGTGGTCGTCATAGGTGTCGATGGTGGCGGCGGCAATTTCCGCCGGCGGCGTCACGCGCAGATAGTCCGCGCCCTCCTCCACCTGCGCGCCGAGCTTGCGCAATTCGGTCGCCATCGCCGACAGGCGGTCGGTCTCTTTCACGCGCCAGCTGGCGATATTGCGCAGCGTGCTGGTGCCGTCCGCGTACAGCGCGGCCACCGCGATCGTCATGGCCGCGTCGGGTATATGGTTGAAGTCCATGTCCACCGCTTTCAGGGGGCCGTTCGAACGCGCCTCGATCCAGTTCTCGCCCATGGTAATGGTCGCGCCCATCTGCTGCAACGCTTCGACAAAGCGCACATCGCCCTGGATGCTGTCGCGGCCCACGCCTTCGACCCGCACCGGGCCGCCGCCAATCGCGCCGGCCGCCAGGAAGTAGGACGCCGACGAGGCGTCGCCTTCGACATGGATGGTGCCCGGGCTTTGATACTGCTGGCCCGGCTGTACCGTAAACGACTGCCAGCCGTCATGCTCGACCGTCACGCCAAAGCGGCGCATCAGGTTCAGGGTAATCTCGATATACGGTTTCGAAATCAGCTCGCCCGTCACGTCGATGGTCACCGCATGGTCGCGCGCCATCAGCGGCGCCACCATCAGCAAAGCCGTCAAAAACTGGCTCGACACATTGCCGCGCACGGCAATGCGCTGCGCATGGATATGGCCGCGGCGGATGCGCAGCGGCGGAAAGCCGTGCTCGCCGGTGTATTCGATCTGCGTGCCGACCGCGTTCAAGGCGTCGACCAGGTCGCCGATCGGACGCTCGTGCATGCGCGATACGCCATGCAGCGTGTAGTCGCCGCCGATCACGGCCAGCGCCGCCGTCAGCGGGCGGATCGCGGTGCCGGCGTTACCCATGAACAGGTCCGCCTCGTGATTCGGCAACACGCCGCCGCAACCTTCCACATGGTGCACCTGGTGCAAGCTGGCCGCGTCCAGACTCAGGTCGATTTCATCCTGGGTCCATTTGACGCCCAGCGAGGTCAATGCGGTCAGCATGACGAAGGTGTCGTCGGAGGCCAGCAGGTCGACAATTTTGGTCGTGCCCTTGGCCAGCGCGGCGAGCAGCAGCACGCGGTTCGAGATGCTTTTCGAGCCGGGCAAGCGCACCGTGCCTTCGACATGCATCACCGGTTTCAGATCGATATGGTGGGGGTAGTGCTTGGTCTGGGTCATGCTGGAATCCTTTGATAGTTTATTTGGGCGCCGGCGTTTCCGCCGTTTCAATCGCTTCGCTCCATTGCTGGCGCGCGTGCTGGGCGTTCGCGTACACCGCCTCGATCGCCGCGCCATCGCTGGCCGCCAGATGCGCGCGCAAGGTCGTCAGCTGCGCCATATAGGCATCGAGCTCGGCCAGCAGCGCCGGCTGGTTGGCCAGGCTGATATCGCGCCACATTTCGGGCGACGAACCGGCAATGCGCGTAAAGTCGCGAAAACCGCTGGCCGCGTACTGGAACAGCAAGGCCGCATGCGGCTTGTTGGCGATATCGTCGACCAGCGCAAAGGCCAGCAGATGCGGCAGATGGCTGACGGCGGCAAACACCTTGTCGTGTTCCTGCGGGCTCAAGGTGTGCAGGATGGCGCCGCAGGCACGCCAGGCGCCAGCCACCGTTTCAATGTCGGCCGCGCTGTTTTCCGCCAGGGGCGTGAGCACCACTTTCTTGCCCTGGTACAGATCGATAATGGCCGCGTCGGGCCCATTCGTTTCGCGGCCCGCGATCGGATGGCCCGGCACGAACTGCGCCACCTTGTCTTTCAATGCCGCGCGCGCCGCCGCCACCACATCGCTCTTGGTGCTGCCGGCGTCGGTGACGATGGTGCCGGGCCGCAGATGCGGCGCGATGGCCGCCAGGATGGCGCCCGTCTGCGCCACGGGCGCGGCCAGCAGCACCAGGTCGGCGCCGTTCAAGGCTTCCGCCATATCGCCGCCAACGACGTCGATGATGCCCAGTTCAAGTGCGCGCGCCATCGAGGCCGGCGAGCGGCCCATGCCGACCACGGTATTGACCGCGCCCGCATGTTTCAGGGCCCGCGCGAACGAGCCGCCGATCAGGCCCACGCCGAAGATGACAACTTTGTTCAGCATCGGCTTCAAGCCAGCGCCTTCGTCAGCGCGGCGATAAAGATGGCGTTTTCCTGCTGCAGGCCGATGGAAATGCGCAGCCATTGCGGCAAGCCGTAGCTGCCGACCGGGCGCACGATCACGCCCTGTTTCAGCAAGGCCAGGTTGACGCGCGCGCCCGCTTCATCGTCGTCGCCGACTTTCACCAGCACGAAGTTGCCGTGCGACGGCACGTATTCCAGGCCCAGCGCGGTGAACGCTTCGGTGAACTGCTGGTAGCCGGCGGCGTTGTTGCGCGCGCTTTTCTCCAGGAATGCCTTGTCGTCCAGCGCGGCAATCGCGGCGGCCTGCGCCATCGAGTTGACATTGAACGGCTGGCGGATGCGGTTCATCAGGTCGGTCAATACCGGCTGGGCGATGGCAAAACCGATGCGCAGGCCGGCCAGGCCATAGGCCTTGGACAGGGTGCGCGACACCACCAGGTTAGGATACTGGCGCACCCAGGCGGTCGACTCGTACTGGTCGTCGGCGGACAAAAATTCGTTGTACGCTTCGTCCAGCACCACCACCACGTGCTGCGGCACTTTCTGCAAAAACGCTTCGATCTGCGCGGCGGAGAGGAAGGTGCCGGTCGGATTGTTCGGGTTGGCGATAAACAGCAAACGCGTGTCGTCGCCAATGGCGGCGGCCATCGCGTCGAGGTCGTGGCCATAGGCCTGCGCCGGCACCACCAGGTGGCGCGCGCCCAGGCCTTGGGTGGCCAGCGCGTACACGGCAAACGAATACTGCGAATAGACGACGGCCTGGCCATGCTGCACAAAGGCGTGGGCGGCGATTTCGAGGATATCGTTGCTGCCGTTGCCCAGCGTGATCCAGTCGGCCGGCACGTCATAGCGCTGCGACAGCACGGCTTTCAGTTCAAAGCCGTTGGCGTCCGGGTAGCGGCCCAGGTCGTCGATGGCGGCGATCATGGCCTGCTTGGCCGAGTCCGGCATGCCGTACGGGTTTTCATTCGACGCCAGCTTGACGATGGATGCCTCGTCCAGGCCGAATTCGCGCGCGACTTCCGCGATCGGTTTGCCGCTCTGGTAAGGAGCGATGGCGCGGACGTATTCGGGACCGATATTTTTAGACATGGTGTGCTTTAAAAGTTGGTATTAATTAGATTGGCGGCTGTTGTTGGGTTACGCTGCGCTAACCCAACCTACGAAATATACAAGGCGTAGGTCGGATCAGGCCGCAGGCCGTAATCCGACACCACCGTCGGCGTCACAGGCTGACCGGATACGACCCCAGCACCTTGAAGAACGCCGCATTGCCCTGCAGTTCGCCCAGCGCCTGCGCCACGGCCGGGTTGTGCACATGGCCTTCCACGTCGACATAGAAATAATACTCCCAGCTGCCCATGCGGGCCGGGCGCGACTCGAAGCGCGTCATCGACACGCCGTGTTTGGCCAGCGGCGCCAGCAGCTGGTAGACGGCGCCCGCCTTGTTCGGCACGGCCAGCACCAGCGAGGTCTGGTCCTTGCCCGACGGCGCGGTCTGCAAGGTGCCGACCACGGCAAAGCGGGTGCGGTTGTGCGGGTCGTCCTGGATATGGCCCTTGACCACGCCCAGCTTGTACTGGGCGCCGGCCAGTTCGCTGGCAATCGCGGCCACCGTGCCGTCTTCGCTGGCCAGGCGCGCCGCTTCCGCGTTCGAGGCCACGGCGTGGCGCGCGATGTGCGGGTAGTGCTGGTTCAGCCACACCTGGCACTGCGCCAGCGCCTGCGAATGGGCGCAGATCGACGTCACGCCGTCCATATTGCCGCTTTTGGTCATCAGGCTGTGGTGCACGGCGATCGCCACTTCGCCGCTGATGATGAGGCTGGTCTGCAGCATCATGTCCAGGGTGCGGTTGACGGCGCCTTCCGAGGAGTTTTCAATCGGCACCACGCCAAAGTCCGCCGTGCCCGCTTCGGCCGAACGGAACACTTCATCGATGGACGCGCATGGCAGGCCTTCGACGGCGCTGCCGAACTGCTGGTAGACGGCCTGTTCGCTGAAGGTACCGGCCGGTCCCAGGTACGCCACCGTCACGCGCTTTTCCAGCGAGCGGCAGGACGACATGATTTCGCGGAAGATGGTCTGCACTTCGCGGTTGCCCATGGGGCCGGGATTGCGCTCGGCCACACCGCGCAGCACCTGCGCCTCGCGCTCGGGGCGGAACACGGGCGCCTGGGTTTCGGCCTTCACGTGGCCCACTTCCTGGGCGATCAGGGCGCGGCGGTTCAGCAGGTCGAGGATCTGCGCGTCGATCGCATCGATCTGTTCGCGCAAGGGTTTCAATTTATCGGTCATGGTGTTGTTTCGTCAGCTGTACTTCAATCATGGCCGCACGGCTTGCGCCGGCGGCGGGCCGGCGCTCATATGCATAAGAATACCGGACAAAATGATCAGGGCTAGGCGCATTGCCGCAGGCAGTACGAATGTACGACAAGGCAATGCAACAACGCCCTGGGCTTTTTGGCAGGTGTTCTAGCGTCCGGCAAACTCGTTCAAATAAGTAACCAAGGCCTGCACGCCCTCGATCGGCATCGCGTTATAGATCGATGCGCGCATGCCGCCGACGGACTTGTGGCCCTTCAGTTGCAGCAGGCCGCGCTGTTTCGCGCCGGCCAGGAAGGCCTCGTTCAGGCTTTCGTCGCGCAGGTAGAACGGGATCGTCATGCGCGAACGGTATGGTGGGGCGACACGGTTCTGGTAGAAGTCGTCCGCGTCCAGCGCCGCGTATAGCAGCGCCGCTTTCTCAATATTACGCTGTTCCATGGCCGCCACGCCACCCTGGCGTTTGAGCCACTGGAACACCAGGCCGGCGATATAGATGCCATAGGTGGGCGGCGTGTTGTACATGGACTCGTGCTCGGCCACGTTGGCCCAGTCGAAAGCCGACGGGCAGATATCCAGCGCATGGCCCAGCAGGTCTTCGCGCACGATCACCACCGTCAGGCCGGCCGGGCCGATATTCTTCTGCGCGCCGCCAAAGATCACGCCGTACTGCGACACGTCGACCACGCGCGACAGAATATGCGAAGACATGTCGGCCACGATGGTGGTGCCGCCTGGCACCTGCGGCGCCTCCTGGAACTCCACGCCGTCGATGGTTTCGTTGGTGCAGATATGCAAATAAGCCGCGCCTGGCGTCAGCTGCCATTCGCTCACCGGCGGCACGCCGGCAAAACCGCCCGCCTGCGACGAGGCGGCCACATTCACCTTGGCGTATTTGGCCGCTTCCTTGATCGATTTGCCCGACCATGCCCCCGTCTGCACGAAGTCGATGCTGGCCGGCTGGGTGGCCGACAGGCCCACCAGGTTCATCGGAATGATGGCGTTCTCGCCCAGGCCGCCGCCCTGCAGGAACAAAATTTTGTAATTGTCGGGCACGGCCAGCAGTTCACGCAGGTCGGCCACGGCCTGCTGGTAGATGGAGATGAATTCGGGGCCGCGATGGCTCATTTCCATCACCGACATGCCGCTGCCATGCCAGTCCAGCATTTCGGCGGCGGCTTGCGCCAGCACTTCCTTGGGCAGCACGGCCGGGCCGGCGGAGAAATTGTAGACAGGATTCAAGATGCATTCCTCAAAGGGTTATTGCGGCGGCTGCGTGGCCGCCCGCAGGACTTGTTCGAGCACGGCGTTGACACGGGGAATGAGCACGCGCTGGCTGATCGCCATCGATTCGGCCGACAGCTGCGGCATGGTGGCCAGCATCTTGCGGCCCAGCGGCGTCTGGTAGAACGCCGTCAGTTGCTCGATTTCCTGCACCGTGTAATAGCGTGCGTACAACGGCACCATTTCGGCGCTCAATTCGTCGATCAGGCTCTGGTCGGCCAGCACCTGGGTCAGGGTCGATACGGCCAGCGGAATCTCTTCTTCCGCATTGGCCAGCGCGCGCGCCTTGCGCTCCTCGGTCAGCTCGGCGTTGCCGGTGATGTTCTGCAAGGCGGCCTGGCGCATCATGGCCGGCACCGATTGCAGCATCTGATCAAAAATCTGCCGCGTCAGCGCGGGGAACTGCATGGCCTCTAACATGCGGCGCACGGCCACCTTCATGGCGGGACTGGGCGCGGCCTGGCGCGCGGGCGCCGCCTGGGTGTTCTGGGCCAGGGCCGGCAAGCTGGCAAGAAAGGCCAGCGAAAAGGCGGCAAAGAAGGTGGCGACGATTTTTCTCATGGTGTGCGAGATTTTGCTCTGAAAAGGGAACTGCGGTGCTGCTTGTCGGCTTACGCCCTGCGGGCCAAGCCGACCTACGATAATGGTGCTGGGGCCGCAAAAGTGGCGCCAATAGCAATTGGGGCTCCCGAAAGAGCCCCAATCATCTTACTCCGGCTGCGCCGGGTCCGTCTCGTCGCTGGCCGGGTCGGCCGGATCGACGGAGGCCGCTGGCGCCGCAGCGGCCTCCGTCGTCAGCTCGACTTCGTCGATATCGGTTTCCACCACGCGTTGCAGGCCAGACAGCTTGGTGCCGTCTTCGACCGCGATCAGGGTCACGCCTTGCGTGGCGCGGCCCATTTCGCGGATCTCCGACACGCGGGTGCGGATCAAGACGCCGCCGGTGGTGATCAGCATGATTTCGTCGGTCGTGTTGACCAGGGTGGCGGCAACCACTTTACCGTTGCGCTCGCTGGTCTGGATGGCGATCATGCCTTTCGTGCCACGGCCATGGCGCGTGTACTCGAGTATCGGCGTACGCTTGCCGTAACCGTTTTCGGTGGCCGTCAGCACCGACTGCTGCTCGTTCTCGGCCACCAGCAGCGCGATCACGTGCTGGCCTTCTTCCAGGTTCATGCCGCGCACGCCGCGCGCCGTGCGGCCCATCGGCCGCACATCGTTTTCGTCGAAGCGCACCGCCTTGCCCGAATCCGAGAACAGCATCACGTCGTGCTTGCCGTCGGTCAGCGCCGCGCCGATCAGGAAGTCGCCGTCGTCCAGGTCAACCGCGATGATGCCGGCCTTGCGTGGATTGCTGAAGTCCTTCAGCGGGGTTTTCTTGACCGTGCCCAGGCTGGTCGACATGAAGACGTAATGGTCTTCCGGGAAGGTGCGGTTCTCGCCCGACAGCGGCAGGATCACGGTGATCTTCTCGTTGTCCTGCAGCGGGAACATGTTGACGATCGGCTTGCCGCGCGAATTGCGCGAGCCTTGCGGCACTTCCCACACCTTCAGCCAGTACATGCGGCCACGGTCCGAGAAGCACAGGATGTAGTCGTGCGTATTGGCGATGAACAGCTGGTCGATCCAGTCTTCCTCTTTGGTCGCCATCGCCTGCTTGCCGCGTCCGCCGCGCTTCTGCGCGCGGTATTCGGTGATCGGCTGGGCCTTCATGTAGCCGGTGTGCGACAGGGTCACCACCATGTCCTGCGGCGTGATCAGGTCTTCGGTTTCGAGGTCGGTCGCGTTCAGTTCGATCTGCGAGCGGCGCACGTCCTTCTTGCCGGCGCCGTACTCGTTCATCGCCAGTGTCATTTCGTCGGTGATGATGACAGTCACGCGTTCCGGTTTGGCCAGGATGTCGAGCAGGTCGGCGATATGTTCCATCACTTCCTTGTACTCGTTGACGATCTTGTCCTGCTCCAGGCCGGTCAGGCGCTGCAGGCGCATCTGCAAAATTTCCTGCGCCTGGTCGTCCGACAGCTTGTACAGGCCGTCGGCTTGCATGCCGTAGTGCTTCGGCAGGTTTTCCGGACGATACGCGTCCACGCCGCCCGGCGTATTGCCGTCGCCGGTACGCGCCAGCATCTCGCGCACCACCGACGAATCCCATGGGCGCGCCATCAGCTCGACCTTGGCGATCGGCGGCGTCGGCGCGGCCTTGATGATGGCGATGAAGTCGTCGATATTGGCCAGCGCGACGGCCAGGCCTTCGAGCACGTGGCCGCGTTCGCGCGCCTTGCGCAGTTCGAACACGGTACGGCGCGTGACCACTTCGCGGCGGTGCGACAGGAAGCACTGCAGCATCTGCTTCAGGTTCAGCAGCTTGGGCTGGCCATCGACCAGGGCCACCATGTTCATGCCGAAGGTGTCCTGCAACTGGGTCTGCTTGTACAGATTGTTGAGCACCACTTCCGGCACTTCGCCGCGTTTCAGTTCGATCACCACGCGCATGCCCGATTTGTCGGACTCGTCGCGGATGTCGGAAATGCCTTCGAGCTTCTTGTCGCGCACGTTTTCGGCGATGCGTTCCAACAAGGATTTCTTGTTGACCTGGAATGGCAGCTCGTCGACGATGATCGCGATGCGTCCGCCGTCCTTGCCGTATTCCTCGAAGTGGGTCTTGGCGCGCATCACCACGCGGCCACGGCCGGTGCGGTAGCCGTCGCGCACACCCGAGACGCCATAGATGATGCCGGCCGTCGGGAAGTCCGGCGCCGGGATCAGTTCGATCAATTCGTCGATCGTGCACTCCGGATTGCGCAGCACATGCAGCGCGCCGTTGATCACTTCGGTGATGTTGTGCGGCGGAATATTGGTCGCCATGCCGACCGCGATACCGGACGAGCCGTTGATCAGCAGGTTCGGTATGCGCGTCGGCAATACCGACGGTTCCTTTTCCTTGCCATCGTAGTTGGGTACGAAGTCGACCGTGTCTTTTTCAATGTCGGCCAGCAGTTCACCGGCGATCTTGTCGAGGCGGCACTCGGTGTAACGCATGGCCGCGGCGGCGTCGCCGTCGACGGAGCCGAAGTTGCCCTGGCCATCGACGAGCATGTAGCGCAGCGAAAAATCTTGCGCCATGCGCACCAGGGTGTCGTAGATCGAGGCGTCGCCGTGCGGGTGGTACTTACCCATGGTTTCACCAACCACGCGGGCGCACTTGACGTAAGGGCGGTTCCACACGTTGTTCATTTCATGCATCGCGAACAGGACGCGGCGGTGCACCGGCTTCAAGCCATCACGCGCGTCAGGCAAGGCGCGACCGACGATCACGCTCATGGCGTAATCGAGGTAGCTCTTGCGCATCTCTTCTTCGAGGGAAATAGGGATTGTTTCTTTTGCGAATTGATCCATTGGCGGTTCGACTGATCTCAGGCTGTGGTTAACTTATCTGCTACGCAATGTAATGACGCAATACTGCATATCCTAGGCGGCTGTCGTCGTGGAGTGGCTGGCAAAAGGGGCAGGACGGTTGCAGGAGCGCAGCGCCGCCATGGGCTTTTTGTCAGGCACGCCCAACAGTCAAGCGTACGATTTTAGCATGCGCGCCCTGCCGCAAGTGCAAATTGCCGGACACGCGGGAAATGCCAGGGCGTGCCGGCGGTGCACCGGGGCTGTGCATGACTGCTTGACAATAGTGCATATTGACAATATCTGTTCAAGTCCTCTGCCCACAAAACAGGCACTAAATGTAACCAGATGTCACGGGCGCGTCATAATTGGGCATTTTCGTTGCGTAGTTACAACATGCAGTCTAAAATCGCGGAAGCTTTGATTTGCCCACGGTCGTGCGCTACGGATGCGTGTGGCAAAATGAAGTAGAAGTTAATTGCTAGTTTCGCAATCTGAACGAGCGTTATGGTCTACATGATAAAATCCCGGCACGTAAGACCAGTAGCGCCGTGTTGTTCTGCGGATATCACCCCCCGAAAGGAAAAAAGAATGAATAAATTTGTAACGCTGTTTTTCGCTGCATCCGCAGTGATTGCTGGCTCGGCTTCGGCTCAAACCCCAACCTCGCCACCATTCGCTCCAGTGACCACCGACATCAAGGCACCAACGCCAAAGAGCGCCTATGTGCAAGATGCCCGCGGCGTAATCGTGCGTGACCCATTCGGCCTGTGCTGGCGTACCGGCTACTGGACACCTGCTGACGCGGTGCCAGGTTGCGACGTGCCACTGTGCGTAGAACCAGAAACCCTGCAAAACGGCAAATGCGTGGCACCTCCTCCGCCACCAGCACCAGCGCCTGCTCCAGCACCAGCGCCAGTGGTTGTGCCAGTACCAGCAGCTCCTACCTCGGAAAAAGTCAGCTTCGCCGCTGATGCCTTCTTCGACTTCGACAAAGCCACTCTGAAACCAGAAGGCAAGTCGAAACTGGATCAGCTGACCACCCAACTGGGCGGCATCAACCTGGAAGTCATCATCGCTGTGGGTCATACCGACTCCGTCGGCACCGATGCTTACAACCAGAAACTGTCGGTACGTCGTGCTGATGCTGTCAAAGCCTACCTGGTCTCCAAAGGCGTTGAAAGCAACCGCGTGTACACCGAAGGCAAAGGCGAGAAACAGCCAGTTGCTGACAACAAAACCGCCGAAGGCCGTGCGAAAAACCGTCGCGTGGAAATCGAAGTGGTTGGTACCCGCAAGTAATTGCTCCAACGGCTGCGCCTGATCCGACCATCAGATCAAGCGCATTCGAGAAAAACCCCGCCCCGGCGGGGTTTTTTTTCGTCCGTGGCTGCCCGTTTTGAAAAATGCCGCTATCATTCCACCCATGAACGCCGACCCTCTAGAAATCCAAAAATTCAGTGAGCTGGCCCACCGCTGGTGGGACCCCACTTCCGAGTTTCGTCCCCTGCACGAAATTAACCCCCTGCGCCTGGAATGGATCAACGCGAAAGTGCCGCTGGCCGGCAAGCGCGTGATCGACATCGGCTGCGGCGGCGGCATCCTGGCCGAGTCGATGGCCCGCAAGGGCGCCGACGTGACGGGCATCGACCTGTCCGAAAAAGCCCTGAAAGTGGCCGACCTGCACAGCCTGGAGTCCGGCGTGAACGTGCGCTACAAGCTGATCGCCGCCGAAGCCATGGCCGCCGAAGAAGCGGGCCAGTACGATGTGGTGACCTGCATGGAAATGCTCGAGCACGTGCCGGACCCCTCGGCCATCGTGCAAGCCTGCGCCGCGCTGGTCAAGCCGGGTGGCCATGTGTTCATGTCGACCCTGAACCGCAACCCGAAAGCCTATCTGTTCGCCATCCTGGGCGCCGAATACGTCTTGCGCCTGCTGCCAAAAGGCACGCACGACTACGACAAATTCATCACCCCGGCCGAACTGTCGCAATTTGCGCGCACGGCCGGCCTCGACCTCCACGGCATGCGCGGCATGGGCTACAACCCGCTGACCAAGATTTATTCGCTGACCAACGACACCAGCGTGAACTATCTGGTGGCCTGCACCCGCCCCCTGTAACTCAAAAGCAACACCCAAGGCGGCTGCGGCCGCCATTTTTCTTTTTTTACTCACTTTTACCGACCAGCGCCCGCCATGACCACCGACCACCTGCCAGCCCCGCGCGCCATCCTGTTCGACCTCGACGGCACCCTGGCCGACACCGCACCCGACCTGGCGGCGGCCATCAACCTGATGCGCACCCGCGCCGGCCTCGCCCCCACGCCCTACGAAGTGCTGCGCCCCACGGCCTCGGCCGGCGCCCGCGGCATGATAGGCGCGTCCTACGGCATTGCCCCCGGCGAAAGCGGCTACGAGCCTCTGAAAAACGGTTTCCTCGACAACTATGAAGCCGCCCTCGCCGTGGAAAGCCGCTTGTTCGACGGCATCCCCGAGCTGCTCGACGGCCTGACGGCCCTCGGCCTGCAATGGGGCGTGGTCACCAACAAGGCCGCCCGCTTTACCGACCCGCTGATCAAACAGATCGGCCTGGCCAGTGCCGGCTGCGTGATCTCCGGCGACACCATGGCCCACCCGAAACCGCACCCCGCCCCGCTGCTGGAAGCGGCCCGCCGCCTGAACCTGGCCCCCGAGCAATGCTGGTACGTCGGCGACGACCTGCGCGACATCCAGGCCGGCCGCGCCGCCGGCATGCGCACGATCGCCTGCGCCTGGGGCTACTGCGGCCCGGTCGAGCCCTTGTCGTGGAACGCCGATTATTTGCTGGAGACGCCGGCGGCGTTGCTGGAGCTGGTGAGCGAAGTCGTGCTGGCGGAGCGGGAAAGGCAGCTGGCGGCTTGATACCGCATCTTCTATGCGTAGCGTTCAATACTGCGAATGCACCATGCAAGACTACGAAGTTTGCGCTACAATGAATGTTCTGTGGGGACGACCTGGTTTCGACGTGGGTTGCAAAGCAGCGCAGGGCATACCGAGGGCGGGCTACCTCGTAAATACAACCTGAAAAAACTTAACTGCAAACGATAACTCGTACGCACTGGCAGCTTAATCGCTGTTAGCTCTAGAACACCTCGTCCCTGGGGTGGGCCGTCAAAAGCTCTAGAGTCATTTACAGGGACTCGTCGTATGCTGGGTTACTTAGCGTCCGACTAAATAATAGGTAACTCGCTTGCCCATAACGTGCACATCCGTGCTGGCTGAGTTAAATTAAATGATAGTGCTAAGTATGTAGAACTGTCTGTAGAGTGCTTGCGGACGCGGGTTCGATTCCCGCCGTCTCCACCACTGGATAAAAAACAAAGGCCCCCGAGCGCAAGCGACGGGGCTTTTGTTTTTTATCCAAAGACGAAACAGCCAGAACCGAATCCGCGTCCGGCACGGACGCGGGGCGTAGCGGGGAATTCGCCCCGCATGCGGGGTGCCCGCGCAGCGACGTTGCGCTGCAGCGCAACGGCTCCCCGATTCTTCTGACCAAGGAAGCGCCCCGGCGCTTTTGCCTTGTCTCCACCACTGGATAAAAAACAAAGGCCCCCGAGCGCAAGCGACGGGGCTTTTGTTTTTTATCCAAAGACGAAACAGCCAGAACCGAATCCGCGTCCGGCACGGACGCGGGGCGTAGCGGGGAATTCGCCCCGCATGCGGGGTGCCCGCGCAGCGACGTTGCGCTGCAGCGCAACGGCTCCCCGATTCTTCTGACCAAGGAAGCGCCCCGGCGCTTTTGCCTTGTCTCCACCACTGGATAAAAAACAAAGGCCCCCGAGCGCAAGCGACGGGGCTTTTGTTTTTTATCCAAAGACGAAACAGCCAGAACCGAATCCGCGTCCGGCACTGACGCGGGGCGTAGCGGGGAATTCGCCCCGCATGCGGGGTGCCCGCGCAGCGACGTTGCGCTGCAGCGCAACGGCTCCCCGATTCTTCTGACCAGGTTTAGGCAGCAGGCCGCGCTTCGAAAATCATCTAATGCTCAGGCCGTGCCTGAATGGCGGACCTGACCCCGGCCGCGTGCTAAAAACCGGCGCATTCCTTAACTTGGGAAAATTGGCTCGCAAGCGGGCGGGCTCCGATTAATCGCAGGTGATTTCGCTACAGGGATAACCGACGCCAAACCAATCAATGTCAGATCAGGTTGCGACTACTATAGGTAATACTATTCATGGAAAACTACTACATGTTGGGTGTGGCAGTTAAAAACTTGGCTCCGCTTTCTTCTTACGCTGAGCCAAGAAAGCTTGAATATGTGGCGCGTGGATGCGAACCTGAACACTTGGGCGTGCTGGTGCGTTTTGGACGATCAAGGTCTGTTGACGTACAGAAGCACCCCGTCGCTCAGCAGCGACTGCCTCTGCATCCATTCGCATCATTTCACGGATAGCTCGACCAGATGCTGGCGCCAAAAATTGGCCTCCTACTGAAATTCGTCTCATTTACCCCTCCTAGTTCAAACTTTAGCAACAAGACGTGTCATCGACCAACCGTCGAAATCGCTCACGTCAAACTCCATGATACACCCACTTCCATCGCGCTCCCAAAGATCGTAGCGACCACCGTCCAAAAGCGTGGAAATGCGCATTGGCTGGGTCAAGTCAAATCTCCCATCCGCCAACAGGTCAGGCATCATTTTATCAAGGATGTCGTCAGGTATCTCTGCGTCATATCCTAGTTTAGGCCAAACTTTCCACCCTATTGCTGGATCATTTGCGGCTGTAGCAACAATCATCGCAAATCCAAGCTCGTTCGCAGCTAGCGCCTCCGTAAGTAAAGAGTAGCTCGCGATCCCTTGCCCACGATAATTTTCTTTTATGTAAAAAGCAACATTGTCAATGATGGTTACAGACCCGTCTTCATCTTGACGCTCAAGTATCTTTCGCTCCATACGACGCTCAAGTATTTCTGGAGCATCGACTTCCAAAACAAGAGCATCGACGATACCAAACTCAGTACTGGTTTTCTTCCTCTTGACAAAGATCGTAGAGCCATCAAATGCCCCTGCAAGTTTCCAGATCCAATCTGAAATGTCGCGGCCATCGACTACCGGAGGGTTTGTCCCCGCCGCATACTGAATTGTTACTTTCCCGGTAAAACTTACCACAAAACCTCTCCCCAATGGATACAAGAACAGCATCCCAAGAAAATGGCTTTTCGTAAGCGCAACGTCAGTACCGTCATTGCTTTTCCGCCTGCCATTAGCCTAGCCTGCCGGCACACGAGCGCCAGATTATAAATCGATGATTTTCCGCAGCAGTGCCGGCGACACGCGCCATTGCTCGCCATCGCACAACAGGGAGCAGGTCTTGGTGTTGATGCGCACGATGTTGCCGACGCGTTCGCGCAGGTGCTTGTCGGTGAAGGCAACGGTATCGCCGAGTTTGAATTCAGGCAGGTCCGGTGCTCGCGGCCGCAGCGGTGGCGCTGCCGGTTCGCCATGCTGCGCGGGATCGGCCACGATGGCCACATAGGGCAGCTTCCATTGGGTACGCGTGATGTCATCCTGTACTGTCGCCTGCGTCGGCAGCAACTGCAGCACGCGGCCCGGCGCTAGGGTACCCCGGCGGTGATCGAAGTACATCACGTGTGCGCCCAGATGCAAATGGCGGCGCACTTCAAGAATGCGTTTCGGGTCAGTGATCATCTGGTTGATGGCCAGGCTGAGTTCGTACAAGTCAAGGCTGGGCGCATTGCGCAGCGCGTCAAGAAGGCGGTTATCCATGGCGTCAGTGTAGCGCAAATGCCACCGTCTTACCCAGCTGGCAGGCTCAGCTTGGAGCCGTCTCCGGGTTTTTCAGACCTGCCCCCGCTTTTTTTGACCACTGCCTTTTTGACACAACGCAACCGCCTGCCAAGATGCCCAACAGATACTGATCCTGTTTATCAAAAAGATAAACCAGCAACATCTCGATCAACACATCTGTTCAACAGTCCGCGCCATGCCCCTTGAACTCCAACCAAAAGATCATCGTGGATATTTCATCCTGCCTCAAGCGCCAGAAGGCGCAGGCTATTACGTCTATGGAAACCTCAACCACATGCCGAATTCCGGGCATCTGGCTCAACATGCGCATCCCAACATGCTGTCCTTGATTTTCCATATCGAACATCAATGGCAAGCAATCGACGACCGCAAGTTTGGAATAGGGAATATCAGCATCGCGGAAGGCGTAGCCTATGACAAGCACAAAAGCCACCAGAAGGGTATTGAAATGGATATCCGCCCGGTGCGAAAAGACAAGCTCACGGGCCAGGCTGCGCGCGTGTCGCGCTTTGATGAGGTGTATGACCGTGATGCCACGATCAAATTGATACGCCTGTTTCTGCGGCATCCTGGCGTAACCAAGGTATTTTTCAACGACGCAACGATTCAAAAGGAAATAGGCAGTGGGCGGGTGCGTTTTTTAATGGGCCACGACGACCATCTTCATATTGAAATCCGGGAGCATTGATGAACCTCCGTTTGCTTGTCCTTGCAGCCTTCTTGCTCCACATCGTCTCCGTCATGGCGGCCGATACGTCGCCACCAAGCACACCCAAGCCCTTGCGCGGCGATTATCAAATCTATGGCGGCACCTTGTCGGAAATGCTGCCGCCCACGCCCAGCGACAAGAAGGTGGCGTTCATGGTGACGGGACCAGCGGCGAAAGACCTGTTCCTGCAGATTGGGCCGAATATCGCCAAGGAAAATGCCTGCAGCGAGGCAAAGGACTACCGGGAGCGCCGCCGCGGGGACTTATCGTGCGTGCACATGAAAGGCGAAGGCTACAGCTGCTATTTCGGACTCGACCTCAAGACGGGAAAAGGCATGCATGGCGCCATCTGCTAATCAACAGCAGCTCAATTCGCCATCAAATACACAATCGCCCTGCGATACTTCCCCACCCGCTCCAGATCCTTCTGCGATGGTTCCGCAATCCTCGACAAATCACTATTCTCCATCAGATCCGCCAGCTTGACCGCCTTCCCCACCGGATCGAGCGCCGCGCGCGCCACGAAATCCTCGTACGATTCCCCTTCAATCTTGGTCACGGCGCGCAAGCCCTTGACCACCTCGGCCGAAAACCCTTCCCGCTCCAGGTCTTCAAACGTGACCTCGCTATCCTCGACCACATCATGCAGCACGGCCACAATCTGCTGCGCCCCCGGCGCCACGCGCAGCATCACGCGCAAGGGGTGCAAAATATACGGCGCGCCACCCTTGTCGAGCTGGCCGGCATGCGTCCTGGCGGCAATCTCGATCGCACGTTCCAGCGTTCCCTGCCTGATCTCCAGATTCATTTTCACTCCTTGACGAGCACAGCCTTGCGCCAGCCACGGCGCTGCAGATGGCAGACGCTGGTGCACAGTACGGCGGGCAATAATAAATTCAGTACCGGCACCAGCATCAGCAGGCACAGCATCAGCCCCAGGGCAAAGATGGCCGGGCCTTGCAGGCGGCTCAGCGCCTGCCGCTGTTCGCCGTCGAGTACGCCATCGGCCGCCGCGCCATACACCAGCCGCACGTTCCAGGCCAGCAGCCACGCGATCAGCACGAACATGGCCCACAGCGGTATCAGCAAGGACAACAACAGCAGGATGCGCTTGCCCCACGACGGCTTGGAAACAACAGCGGATAGGTCCGCTGGCGGCTGCCACCCCGGATAGCGGCGCGCCACCACCTCGCGGGCGCGCCCGAGCAGGAGCGAGCGCAGCGGCAAACGGGCGGTGCTGATGGCGCCGACGATAAACACCAGCACATAGAAAAAGGTGGCCAGCGCCAGCAGGGCCAGCGCGATCTGGCCGATCGACAGCAGCGATTTGACCAGGCTGCCCAGGCCGCCGGTGATATTGCCCATCTGCGAGATGGTGGCCGGCCCGCTGGCCAAGGTTCCCACGCCATCGAGCACGCCCACGCCCAGGAGGCCGGTGACGGACACCAGCGCCAGCATGCCGCTCAGCTCAAGAAAGAACTGGCCGAAATAGATATACAGGCCCAGCCAAATCAGCACCGCCGCCATGCATAGCAAACCGGAGCGCCCCCATAGTCCCGCATGGCGCGTATCGCGCAAGCCGAGGCCGATGCAGGCAGACGCTTCCCGGAAAGCCTGGGACCAAGTGTGCAGTGTGTTTTTCAAGGCAGGCAAGCTCCGCAATCAAGGGACGGATACAGCGATCCGCATGTTGCTGATTGTACATGGACGAGTCCGGCGCACGGCTGGGCAGCCGGACATGCTGTCCCCTGCTTCAAGCGAAGAGAGAGCCGCATTCAAATCGACGGGGGCGCAGCGAACGATCCTGGCGCCATACCGGAGCGGCCCCGAGACGGGAAAAGCAGCGCCCTTCCCCGCAACACGGGGAAAGGTACTACACCATCAAAAATCCACATTCGCCGACAACCACAGCCTGCGCCCATCCATATTGTTCACATAGCGGCTGGCGTAGGTCAGTGCCGGCCCGGATGTTGCGCGGTACGGCTGGTAGTCGATAAAGTTCTTGTTGAGCAGATTGTACACGGCGGCATTCAGCGTCACTTTCGGCGTCACCTGATAGCTGGCGCCCAGGTGCAGCATGGTGTAACCCTTGTAGTCGCCCAGCGCGGCCTTGGCGGCGCGGGTCGAGGCCGAGGTGCCGGGGTCGCGGAAGCGGTCGCTGCGGTATTCTGCGCGCAGCCAGCTCTTCCATTCACGCGTGATATCCCAGGTCAGGCGCGCGTTGACGGCGTGCTTGGGCGTGTCGCCCAGCGGCTGGCCGGCGTTGCTGCCGCTCTTCTGCTCGCTTTCCGTATAGGTGTAGTTGGCGGTGGCGGCCACCGTCTTGCCCAGCGGGAAGCGGGTATTCATTTCCACCCCGCGCGTGACGGCCTCATCGACGTTGATCGACTGGCCGAAGGCGTCGACCCTGGGCCAGTTGCCGAAGTTCACGCAGCCAGGGCGGTTCGGCGATGGGCTGTAGCTGCAGTTGACCAGGCCGGTGCCGGTGGTGATCTTGTCCTTGAACTCGTTATTGAACACGGAAAAGCTGGCGGTCCAGCCGGCCAGGTTATCAAAATAGGCGCCCAGTTCGGTGGTGGTGCTGGTTTCCGGTTTCAGGCCGGGGCTGCCGACCAGCGGGATCGTGCCCTGGCCGCCGAAGCCGTTGATGCCGGGCGACAGTTGCTCGACGCGCGGCGTCTTGTAGCCTTTGCTGAGGCCGCCCTTGACGGTCCAGTTCGGCGTAGCGTTCCAGACAGCGTAGCCGCGCGGGCTGGTCTGGCCGCCGAAGATGCTGTGATCGTCATAGCGCGCGCCCAGGGTCAGCGCGAAACTTTCCAGCAAGCGCCATTCGTCTTCCGCGAACAGGGCTTTTTGGGTGAATTCAAACATCTTCGGCGCCACGCCGTCGGTCATCTCGGCCTTCCACCACTGCGCGCCGATGGTCGACATGTGATTGCCCCACGGCAGCACCAGCTTG
The DNA here is from genome assembly GCF_001677885.1 of Janthinobacterium psychrotolerans. Taxonomy (GTDB): domain Bacteria; phylum Pseudomonadota; class Gammaproteobacteria; order Burkholderiales; family Burkholderiaceae_D; genus Janthinobacterium; species Janthinobacterium psychrotolerans. The sequence goes on from NZ_LOCQ01000054.1 coordinate 62,638, forward strand.
GTGTCGAAAACACGGCTTTCCACTTCCAGGGTGCGGGCGCTGCCGGCCGCGGCGCTAGGTGTGCCCGGCGGTATGGTGCGGCCCAGAGTTTCCGTCTTGTTCACCATATAGCTGCTGTCCAGGGTGCCGAAACCGAGGCGGCCCGTGTGCGACAGGGTCCACTGGTCGCGGTTGTATTTCTGCTCGGGGCCGTAGCCGCCCTGCACTGTCTTTGTACCCAGCTGGCTGTTCGAGTTGTCATAGGTCTGGCGGCCCGCTTCGGCGTCCAGGGTGAAGGTATGAAAACGGTTGGGCGTGAACGCCAGGCGGCCGCCAAAGTTTTCCACGTCCGAACGCACGGGGTTGGCGCCCATTCTTGCGGGCTCTTCCGCGCCGGCCTGCGTTGGTTGGTGGATATTGGCCGCGTCACGGCGCTGCTTGCTGCCGCGCAGCGACAGGCCCAGGGTATCGGCAACAAGCGGTCCGCTCAGGTAAAACTTGCCCGCCTTGACGTCGCCGAACGACGATTCCTGCTGCACGGTGTAATCGGCGCCGACCGAGCCGATCCACTTCTTGCCCACCTTGCGCGTGATGATGTTGATCACGCCGCCCATGGCGTCGGAACCGTACAGGGTCGACATCGGGCCACGGATGATCTCGATGCGCTCGATGGCCGCCAGGGGCGGCATGAAGCTCGTCTGCGTGCCGCCAAAGCCGTTCGGCGTGACATTGCCGGCCGCGTTCTGGCGCCGGCCGTCAATCAGGATCAGGGTGTAGTCGCTGGGCATGCCGCGGATGCTGATGTTCATGCCGCCGGTCTTGTCGCCGGCCGCGCCGACGTCGATGCCTTCCACGCTTTCGAGCGCCTGGGTCAGATTGCCGAAGCGCTCGCGCGACAGCTCTTCGCGCGTCAGCACGGTGATCGAGGCAGGCGCCTGCTTGATGTCCTGCTCGAAGCCGGCGGCCGAGACCACCACTTCAGGCATGGTGTCGGCGGCGATCACTTCGGCGAAGGCGGTGCCGGACAGCGCGGCCAGGCTCAGGGCAAGGATGGTGCGGCGCGGCAGGCGGGGGGTGCGATGAAACATTCAATCTCCAGGGTAACGGTTTTTTCAATTCAAGAATAGGAATCATTTACAATTGATGGTGCAAAGAAGTTCTTAAGAGCTTCTTAACTAGTTGCAACCAAGACACAAGGTAGTGAAAACACCAACACCATGCGCATATTGCTGACAGAAGACGACCCGCAACTGGGCCGCGCCACCCAGATCGGCCTGGAACAAGGCGGCCACGCGGTCGACTGGGTCACCTCGGCCGAACAGGCGCACACGGCGGTGCGGCTGCATGACTACGGCTGCATCCTGCTCGACCTGGGCCTGCCCGGCCAGGACGGCATGGCGGCGCTGTCCATGCTGCGCACGCGCGGCTACCAGGGCGCAATTTTGATCGTCACGGCGCGCGACAATGTGGCCGGACGCATCGCCGGGCTGGATGCGGGCGCCGACGACTTTATCGCCAAGCCATTCGACCTCGACGAGCTGGCAGCACGCATCCGTAGCGCCTGCCGGCGCGCCGCTGGCCGCGTGCGCGAACACCTGGTCCATGGCGACCTGGTGCTCGATATCGCCGAACGGCAAGTGACGCAGGCGGGCACACCCGTGGCGCTGACCCTGAAGGAATTTCGCATCCTGCAGATGCTGGTGGAACAAAGCGGGCGTATCCTGAGCCGCGAACAGCTGGAAAAAAATCTTTATAGCTGGGGCGAGGAAGTGGAAAGCAATGCGATCCAGGTGCATATCCATCACCTGCGCAAGAAACTGGGACGTGGCCTGATCCGCACCGTGCATGCGGTCGGCTATTGCAGCGACAAGCCCGCAGCGACAATCGCCGCGTGATGACCAGACCAAGCTGGTCGCTGCGGCGCACCCTGCTGGCGGGCCTGCTGGGGCTCACCGTCCTGCTGTGGGGCAGCAGCGCGGCCATCATCTACGTGGAGGCGCAGCAGGAAAGCGCCGAACTGTTCGACCAGTCGCTGGTGGAAACCGGGCATCTGCTGCTGTCGCTGGTGGAGAACGACCTGCGCAACCGGGGCGGCAAGGCCACCATCGACCTGCCGCTGCGCGGCTATCCGAACCCGCACCACTACCTGCGCTTCAAGGTACGCGACGCGCAGCAAAACGTGCTGTACCGCAATGACGGCGCCCTGAACACCTCGCTGTCGCGCAGCGCGCCCGATGGCCTGTCGTGGACTACCATCGACGGCCAGCAATGGCGCTTGTTCGTGCTGTGGGACGCGCCGCGCCAGCTGCAGCTGCTGGTTCTTGAACCGACCAGCCACCGCGACGACATCAGCAGCCGCTTCTTCTACAAGATCGCCGTGTTCGGCGCGCTGCTGGTGGCCCTGGCGACGTTGGTCATCTGGTGGAGCATCAACCGCGTGTTTCGCGCGCTGCGCGATTCGGCCCTGGAAGTGGCCGCGCGCACGCCGAACGACCTGGGCGACGTCAGCCTGCACGGCGTGCCCAGCGAAGTGCACCCCTTGCTGCTGGCGATCAACCGCCTGTTCGGCCGGGTGCGCCATACGATGGAATACGAGCAGCGTTTTACGGCCGACGCCGCGCACGAACTGCGCACGCCGCTGGCGGCCATCAAGACCAATCTGCAGGTGCTGCAGCGCGCGCGCAGCCCATTTGAACGCGATGAATTTATCGTCGGCTTGGGCATCAGCGTGGAGCGCGCCAGCCGGCTGGTCGACCAGCTGCTAACCCTGGCGCGGCTCGACCCGCAAGCGGGACCGGCCACCGTTTTGCGGCAAATCGACCTGGCCGGCCTGCTGGCGGAACAGGTCGAGTCATGGCAGGAACAATGCGCGCAGCGTGGTCTCGCGTTGAAGGTCGACCTGCGGCCGGCGCCGTGTCTGCTGGAGCCGGACAGCCTGCGCATGCTGGTGCGTAACCTGGCCGATAACGCGATGCGCTATACGCCGGCGCCGGGACGCATCACGATCAGCTGCGGCCAGCACGACGGTGCGTCTTACCTGCGCGTGACGGATACGGGGCCGGGCATTGCGGCAGCGATGCGCGAGCGCGTCTTCGAGCGCTTCGTGCGCCTGGCCGGCGCGCATATGCATGGCAGCGGACTGGGACTGTCGATCGTGCGGCGCATCGCCGACAGCCATCAGGCCAGCATCACGCTGGCTGCGGGAGAAGAAAATCGGGGACTGGCGGTGACGGTGAGGTTCCCGCCAGCCTGAAGGTCTTCAGGAGATATTCTGCCGCCGCGCCAGCGGCACATATTCGCCGGGCAGGCCGGCCGTTTCCAGCGCGTCGGCAAACGCCAGCAGGAACTTGGCCGGACCGTGTTCCGTGACCAGCAGGGAGGCGCCCTTGTGCCGCAGCAGCTTCAACACTTCCTGTTGGTGCGCCTGGTATTCGGGCGAATGGCCATAAAAGGTCTGGTACATTTCCAGCGTTTCCATGGCCTTGGCGGCCAGGATGAATTCGGGTTTGTCCATGATATCTCCTCGTGGTGAGTGGAAAAAAACCGTACAAAAAGCTGTGACTGTCGATGCCATCATACGCCTGAATGCGGCGCTTGCGGTGCACGCTCAGGTAACATGACCACCTTCGCCTCACAGGACCGCCCATGCCTTATTCATTTAATGCCCTGCCCTGGCTGCGGGCGTTCGCTCTTGCCCTGCCGCTTGCCTCGCTCACGGCCTGCGCCAGCCCGCCCGCGCCCGAGACTTTGTTCGTGGCCAGCGCGCTGACGGCGCCGCACTCGTTCACCAAGGGCATCGAAGGCCCGGCCGTCGATGGTGACGGCAATATCTACGCCGTCAATTTCGCGCGCCAGCAGACCATCGGCAAGGTCACGCCCGATGGCCAAGGCGAGGTGTTCCTCACCCTGCCCGGCGCCAGCATCGCCAACGGCATCCGCTTCGGCAGCCGCGGCCAGATGTACCTGGCCGACTATATCGAGCACACGATCTACGTGGTGGACCCGGTCACGCGCGCCATCGCCATTCATGCACGCGACGCGCGCATGACGCAGCCCAACGATATCGCCATCACGCAGGACGACGTGCTATATGCGAGCGATCCGAACTGGAAGGAAAACACGGGCCGCGTGTGGCGCATCGCGCGCGACGGCACGGTCACGCTGGCCTTGGATACCATGGGCACGGCCAATGGCATCGAGGTCAGTCCCGATGGCAAGATCCTGTATGTGAACGAAAGCGTGCAGCGCAATATCTGGGCCTACGATATCGGCGCCGACGGGGCCTTGAGCGGCAAGCGACTGTTCCGGCGCTTCGACGATTTCGGCATGGACGGCATGCGGGTCGACGTGGACGGCAACCTGTACGTGACGCGCTACAGCAAGGGTACGGTGGTCAAGCTGTCACCGCAAGGCAAGCTGCTGCGCGAGATCAGCGTGCCGGGCGCAAAGCCCAGCAACATCAGCTTCGGCGGCCCGGACGGACGCACGGCGTATGTGACGGAAGTGGTGCAAGGCCGGCTGCTGCAGTTCCGGGTGGACCGGCCGGGGCTGGAGTGGCAGCGGGGGCAGGAGCGGAAGGTGTATCCGCTGGCAGTGCCGGCGATAAAGTAACGCCGGCCGGGTGGACGCAGGTAGGATTACGCGCTACGCGCTAATCCGACCTACGCGACCTGTCTGCGCCCTTTTAAGACGGAATCACCCGCTCTTCCTTCAACCGGTCAAACAAGGTGAAAAAAGCCTCCGGCGTATCCTGGTAATCGAGAAAACCCGCCTTGCGGCTCTTGCCCATGTCGGTCATCACTTCCATCGGCCGGCCAAGGTCGGCGTCGGTATGCCACCATGACGCGAGGCGGCTCACGTCCGCTTCCACCAGCCCGTGCTGCTGCGCGATGGCGCGCCACTGTTCTGCCGCGCCGTCCATGCGCCCGGCCAGCGGCGAGATGGTATCGGGCAGCTCGGCCGCTTCAATGCCGAAGTAGGCGGCCAGGCGCGGCCACAGCCACTTCCAGCGGAACACGTCGCCATTGACGATATTGAAGTCCTGGTTGGCCGCGGCCGGGCTGTCGGCGGCCCAGGCCAGCTGGCGCGCGATCTGGCCGGCGTCGGTCATGTCGGAAATGCCGTTCCACTGCGCGGAAGAACCGGGAAACACGAACGGCTGGCCGCTGGCCTTGCACAGGGTCGCGTAGACGGCCAGGGTCAGGCCCATGTTCATGGCGTTGCCCAGTGCATAGCCGATGATGGTGTGCGGACGGTGCACGCTCCAAGTGAAGCCGTATTCTTCGGCCGCTTCGAACAGGCGGTCTTCCTGCTCGTAATAGAAATTCTCGACATCCTGGCGGCCCTGCTCTTCACGGAACGGCGTGACCGGCACCGAGCCCTTGCCGTAGGCGTCGAACGGTCCCAGGTAGTGCTTCAGGCCCGTCACCAGCGCCGCGTGGCGCAGGTTCCCATTCGGCCCAAGGGCGGCCAGTACATTGGCGACCATGGCGCCGTTGACGCGGATATTTTCTTTTTCAGTTTGCTGGCGCGCCCAGGCCGTGAAGAACACATGGCTGGCGTCGATATTGGCCAGTGCCGCAGCCACGGCCGCGCCATCGGTGGCGTCCAGCTGCAACGCGGTGCAGCCGGCCGGCACGGGGGTGCGTCCGCGCGACACGCCTGTCACTTTCCAGCCCTGCGCCAGCAAGTGGGTGGCCAGGTTGCTGCCGATAACGCCGCTGGCGCCGATAATCAATGCGTGCCTGTTCATAAGCCCTCCAGAATAAACAACCATCATATAACGGACATGAATTCTTATCCGCGATACTATTTCAGCTTATTCATGAAAAAAATTCGCTCATCATGTCCGACCATCTGAAAGGCATCGCCCCTTTTCTCGCCACCGCCGACGCCGGCAGCTTTACCAGGGCGGCCGAACGGCTGCACCTGACCAGTTCCGCCGTCAGCAAGAGCGTGGCGCGCCTGGAACAGCGCCTGGGGGTGCTGCTGTTCGAGCGCAGCACGCGGCGCTTGAAACTGAGCAGCGCCGGCCAGGCCTATTACGCCACCTGCAAGCGCGTGCTGCAGGAACTCGCCGACGCGGAAAACGTGCTGGCCGAGCAGGAAGGCGAACTGGCGGGCGCGGTGCGCATCGGCGTGCCGGCGTCCTACGGGCGCATGCGCGTGATGCCGGCGCTGATCGCCTTGTGCGAAAAATATCCGCGGCTGCAGCCATCGATCGCCTTCAGCGACCGCTTTGTCGACCTGTTCGAAGAGCGCATCGATATCGCCGTGCGCATCGGCGCGCCGGGCCAGTGGCCGGCCACGCTGGGACAACTGCATCTCGGTGAAGAACGTTTGATCTTTTGCGCGGCGCCCGCCTACCTGGCGCGGCGCGGCACGCCTGCCGCGATCGAGGAACTGGAACGGCACGATTGCATCGCCTATGGCCGTGGCGATGGCACGGCCTCGCCGTGGCTGTTTGAACATGATGTAGGAGTGGAGCGGCGCGTGGTGACGCCGCGCTTGATCGTGGGTGACGCCGAAGCGCAGACGGCCGCCGTGCTGGCCGGCCTCGGTATCGCGCAGCAGGCGACGTGGCTGGTACGGGAGCACCTGGCGGCCGGCGCCATCGTGGAAGTGCTGCCAGACTACGCCACGCCAGGCTTGCCGCTGTACCTGGCGTGGCCGCTGGCGCGCCAGCTGACCACCAAGACGGGGACGCTGCTGCAGGAACTGAAGCAGCGCCTGTCGATTGGCGATTAATTCGTCAACAATTAATACAGCACGTTCTTCGCTTCCGGCAGGTCGACATTGGCCTTGGTAACGATCACCACGCCGGTGTTGACGAAAGGCGCGACCTTCTTGCCTTCGATCAGGCTGACGATGGTTTTCACGCCCAGCGCGCCCATCGAGTAGGAGCCCTGCACGGCGGTCGCGTACAGGGTGCCGTCCTTGACGAAGTTTTTCAGGTCTTCATTGCCGTCAAAGCCGACGCCGATCACCTTGCCGGCCTTGCCTGCCTGCGCAAGCGCGCGGCCCATGCCGACGGCCGTCGGCTCGTTGGCGCCGAAGATGCCTTTCAGGTCAGGGTTCGAGGCCAGCACGTCGGTGGTCTGGTTCAGGGCGGTGGCCATCTGCGACTGCGAGTAATAGGTGCCGACGATCTGCAGCTGCGAGTTCTTTTCGATATAGCGCTTGAAGCCGCCCACGCGGCCCGTCTCGGAACCGGCGCCGGCCACATACGACATCACGGCGATCTTGCCGGTCTTGCCGACTTGCGAAATCAAGGCCTTGGCGCTGGCTTCGCCGGCCGCTTCATTGTCGGTCGACAGGAAGGACTGGTAATAGCGCTTGCCGCTGTCGGCCACCAGGGAATCGATCAGCACCACGGGGATCTTCGCTTCCCAGGCTTTTTTCAGGGCCGGCACCAATGCATCCGGGTCCGAGGCGGCCAGCACGATGCCCGCCACCTTGCGGGTGACGGCGTTTTCCACCATGCTGACCTGGTCGGCAATGGCCGACTCCGAAGCCGGTCCCTGGAACGTCATGTTGTACCCCTTGGCCTCGGCAGCGCTGGCAGTGGCGCCCTTTTTCACGTTCTGCCAGTAGTTCGAGTTGGTCGTCTTGACGATCACGGCGATCTCTTTGGGCGCGGCGACTGCGGCGCTGGTGCTCAGTGCAAATGCTGCGGTCGTCAAGCCGAGCAAGATGGTGTTGAAGGTTTTCATTGTCGTCCTCGTTTAATTATAGATTTAATGGATATGACTTCAGGTCTCACTAACTCACTAACAGTGCTGCTTCAGGCGCGGTTGCGCTTCTGATCGATCCAGACGGTCAGCAGAATGACCAGTCCGATAATGATTTGCTGGATAAAACTCGATACGCCGTTCATGTTCAGGCCATTGCGCAGAATGCCGATCACGAACGAACCGATGACGGTGCCCGAAATGGTGCCGATGCCGCCGATCAGGGAAGCGCCGCCGATCACGGCGCTGGCGATCGCATCGAGTTCATACATCACGCCTTCGTTCGGCTGCGCCGTCACCAGGCGCGACATCAGCACGCAGCCGGTCAGGCCCGACAGGGCGCCGGACAAGGTGTACACCAGCAGCGTGACGCGGCCCACTTTTACCCCAGACAGGCGCGCCGCTTCGGCGTTCGAGCCGACGGCATAGATATGGCGGCCAAAGGTGGTGCGGCTGAGCATGACGGACACGGCCACGGCGATCACCACCATCAGCACCACCGGATACGGAATGCCGGGGAAGACCACTTCGGGGAAAGTGCCGCCCGTGTCGCGCTCGATGCGCCACAGCACGCCGTTACCGAGTTCGCCGAACGATTCGCCCAGGCCCGAAATGGCGCGCGCACCGGTCACCTGCAAGGCCAGGCCGCGGGCGATCAGCATCATGCCCAGGGTGGCGATAAAGGGCGGCAGTTTGAGTTGCGTGATGCAGAAACCGTTGACGGCGCCGCACATGGCGCCCACCACGATGCCGCCCAACATGGCGACCGGCACCGGAATACCGCTCTTGACCAGCATGGCGGCGGCCACGCCGGCCAGCGCCAGCACCGAGCCGGAACTGAGGTCGATGCCGCCGGTGATGATGACGCAGGTGGCGGCGATGCCCAGATAGGCAATCGACGTCACCTGCAGCGCCACGCTCATGCCATTGCTGACCGAGAAAAACGCGTCGCTGGTCAGCGAAAACACCAGCAGCAGCAGGGACAGACTGCCCAGCGCGGCAAATTTTTGGATCAGTTCTTTATTCATTTTCTTGTGGCTTTCTGATGTTAATGCATTGCTGCCTGGCGGCCCGATGCGAGATGCATGATTTCCTCCTGCGACGACTCGCGCGTGTTGACGATGCCGCTGATGCGCCCTTCGTGGAACACGGCCACCCGGTCCGTCATGCCCATGATCTCGGGCAGCTCGGAGGTGATCAGCACCACGCCGATGCCCTCCGAAGCCAGCTTGTCGAGCAGTTGATAAATGGCGAACTTGGCACCCACGTCGATGCCGCGCGTGGGCTCGTCGAAGAAGATGATTTTCGATTCGCGGTACAACCACTTGCTGATGACGATCTTCTGCTGGTTGCCGCCCGACAGATTGCGGGCGATCTGCTTCGAGGTCGGCGTCTTGATGCCCAGCGCGGCGATGTACTGCTTGGCCACCGCCTCTTCTTTCGCAAAGTCGATAAAGCCGAAACGGTTGGACAGCGCCGACACATTGGTGAGCGTCAGGTTGGCCGCCACCGACATGCGGATCGCCAGGCCATGGCTCTTGCGGTCTTCGGACAGGTAGGCGATGCCGTGGTCGATGGCGTCGATGGGCGAATCGATCACCACTTCCGTGTCGCCCAGGTGGATGGCGCCGCTGGTGAGCGGATCGGCGCCGAAAATGGCGCGCGCCACTTCCGTGCGCCCTGCCCCCATCAGGCCGGAAAAGCCGAGGATTTCGCCGCGTTTCAGGTCAAAGCTGAGCGGGCCGAACACGTCCTTGCGGCACAAATCGGTCACGCGCAGCAGCACGTCATCGGTCGGTTTTGAATAGCGCTCGGGAAATTTTTCGTCCAGCGTGCGGCCCACCATTTTTGCCACGATGGCGTCGAGGCTGATGGCGTGGAAATCGTCGGTGCTGACAAATTTGCCGTCGCGCAGCACCGTCACCCGGTCGATAATGTGCTGCATTTCTTCCAGCCGGTGCGAGATATACACCACGCTCACGCCATTGCGTTTCAGTTCATTGATGATCGCGAACAGCTGGCCCGTTTCGCTTTCCGTCAGTGACGACGTGGGCTCGTCCATGATCAGCACTTCGGTATTGAGCGACAGGGCCTTGGCGATTTCCACCATCTGCTGCTGGGCGCAGGACAGGTTCTTGACCAGTTGGCGCGGATCGATGCGCAGCTTGAGCCGGTCCAGCAGGGCCTGCGCGTCGGCACGCATCTTCTTGCGGTCGATGAAAAAGCCGCGCACCGGTTCACGCGCCAGGAAAATATTTTCCGCCACGCTCAGGTGCGGGATCAGATTGAGTTCCTGGTGGATGATGGCGATGCCGGCCGCTTCCGCGTCGACGCTGCTGCCAAAGCTGCACACCTTGCCCTTGTAGACCAGTTCCCCCTCGTCGGCCTGGTACACGCCGCTCATCACCTTCATGAGGGTGGACTTGCCGGCGCCATTTTCGCCGCACAGCGCATGCGCTTCGCCGCGGCGCAGGCTGAAGCTGACATTGTCGAGCGCCAGCACGCCGGGAAAGCGTTTGCTCACGCTATTGAGCGCCAGTATCTCGTCGGATTGATTCATGGTGTGTCTCCTCCACTCCACTGCGATTTAACGGCGCGCCGATGTCTGTGCATCGTGTTCCCGCGCCGGTCCTGCCTTGCCTGTTAGCCGTCGATCAGTTCCGGATTCCATGCATGCACGGTCTGGGCCTGCTCACCGAGGCCGGTGATCCCGAGGCGCATGGTATCGCCCGGTTTCAGGTACACGGCCGATGGCTTCTGGCCCATGCCCACGCCAGGCGGCGTGCCGGTGCTGATGATGTCGCCCGGGTACAGGGTCATGAAGCGGCTGATATAGCTGACCAGGCTGGCCACGCCGAACACCATGGTTCTGGTATTGCCGTCCTGGACGCGCTTGCCGTTCACTTCCAGCCACAGGCCCAGGTTTTGCGGGTCCGCCACTTCGTCGGCCGTCACCAGCCACGGTCCGATCGGGCCGAAGGTGTCGCAGCCCTTGCCCTTGTCCCACTGGCCGCCGCGCTCCAGTTGATACTCGCGCTCGGACAAGTCGTTCACCACGCAGTAGCCGGCCACGTGCGACAGCGCATCGGCTTGCGACACATAGCGCGCGGTGGTGCCGATCACCACGCCCAGCTCCACTTCCCAGTCGCTCTTTTTCGAGTCCTGCGGCATCACCACCGCGTCGTTGGCGCCGATCACGGCGCTGGTGGCCTTCATGAACAGCACCGGTTCGGCCGGCACGGCCATGCCCGATTCGGCCGCATGGTCGGCATAGTTCAGGCCCACGCACAAAAACTTGCCCACGCCTTGCCATGGCGGCGCGATGCGGCCCGGGTTGGCCACCACTGGCAGGCTGGCTATATCGAGCGCAGCCAACGTCGCCAGTCCATCGCGGCTCAGCGTGGCGCCGGTAATGTCAAGCAGCACGCCGGACAGGTCCCGCACGGCGCCGTTGGAATCGATCAGTGCAGGTTTTTCAGCGCCCTTGGCGCCATAACGCATCAGTTTCATTGTTGTCTTTCTTTGTAGTGATTAATTTGACCAACCGCCATCGATGACGTGCGTCATTCCAGTGGTGAAGGCAGATTCGTCGGAAGCCAGGTAGACGGCCAGCGCGGCGATTTCATCGGCCTTGCCGACCCGGCCCATCGGCTGGCGCGCGACAAAGGCGGCTTGTACGGTTTCCACGCTGACGCCCGTCGCTTCGGCCTGGGCGGCGATCCGATCCTTGAGCGAGGGCGACTCGATGGTGCCGGGGCAGATCGCATTGCAGCGGATGCCGCGCGTGACAAAGTCCGCCGCCACCGACTTGGTCATGCCCACCACGGCCGCTTTCGAGGTGCCGTAGATAAAGCGGTTCGGCGCGCCCTTCACGCTCGACGCCACCGACGACATATTGACGATGGAGCCGGCGCCTTTTTCCAGCATGCCGGGCAGGACGGCGCGCATCAGGCGATACATGGAGCGGGCGTTGATGTCAAAAGAGCGGTCCCAGGCCGCGTCGTCGCAGTCAAGGATGGTGCCGCCGTCGACAAACCCCGCGCAGTTGAACAGGATATCGACCGGGCCGATCTCGTTCACCAGCGCGGTGATGGCCGCGCCATCGGTCACGTCGAGCAGGCGCACGGTGCAGCCGGTCGCTTCTTTCAAGGCGTCGAGCTGGGCCTGGTTGATATCGGTGGCGATCACGGTCGCGCCTTCGCGCACGAATGCTTCGGCGGTGGCGCGGCCGATGCCCTGGCCGGCGGCGGTCAGTAGTGCGGTTTTGCCTTGTAGTCTGGCGGTCATGCTTGTCTCCTGTTTTTTTGGCTTATGCCATATGAAATACGTGTTCCATCATCGCCCAGTGTTCCCCCTCGGCGCGCGAGGCCAGCGGTTCCTGGCATGGTGCGCAGAAGGTCCACCAGCGCCGCGTTTCGGGGTCGTCGGCGATGGCGGCCATGTCCGCCGCAAAATCGTCGCCGTGGTATTCCCAGTAACCGAACAGCAGGTTTTCCGGCTCGCGCAGGAAGATCGAATAGTTCCTGACGTGCGCTTGCGCCAGCCGCTCCAGCACCTGCGGCCAGACGGCCGCGTGCAGCGTTTTATATTCAGCGATGCGGTCCGGCGCAATGCCGATGACCATGCCCATTCTTTGCATTTCTGCTCCTCTTTGTTGGCTTACGCCGGCCAGGGCCGGCTAAGCCAACCTACAATAACGTCGCAGTGCTTCGTAGGTCGGCTTAGCCGGCACGGCGTAAGCCGGCAAACACCAGCGACGTTTAATCAAAACCATAAAACCGGCAAGCATTGAGACCGAAAATATCGTTCCGGTCCTGCTGGCCCAGGTGCGCCAGCAAGGTTTCGCTGGCCGCCAGCCAGGCGCCGTAGCCGCCGGCCAGGTCCACCACCGGCCAGTCGCTGCCCCAGATCACGCGCTGGGCGCCGAATACTTGCAGTACGTGCGCCACGTAGGGCTGCAGGTCGCCGGTGTTCCAATCGGGTTTGGCTTCCGTCACCAGTCCGGACAGCTTGCAGTGCACATTCGGCAGCGCGGCCAGCTGCGCCATATCCTCGCGCCAGCGGCCAAATCGAGCGTCGGCAATCGGAGGCTTGGCCGCATGGTCAATCACGATGGCAAGTCGTGGGTACGCACGTGCGCATTGCAGCAGCGCCGGCAGATGGCGCGGCAGCACCAGCGCGTCCAGGCGTAAACTGTGTTCCACCATGGCGTTCAAGGCCGGCGCCAGCGCCGGATTGGCGATCCACTGATCGTCGCTGATATCCTGCAGCATCGGCCGCAGGCCTTTGAGCTTCGTGTTCGATGCCAGGCGGGCGATCGCCGCCGGCGCGTCGGGCGCCAGCAGATCGGTCCAGCCCACCACGGCGCGGATAAAATCGGCGCGCTCGGCCAGCGCCAGCAGCCAGTGGGTATCGTCTTCCGACGGCAGGGACTGCACCAGCACGGTTCCTTGCACGCCATGTTCGGCCAGCAGCGGCGCCATATCCGCTGGCGCAAAATCGCGGTAGATAGCGGCCAGGGAAGGCGGCGGCCAGCCACCGGCGCGCGCGGCCAGTTGCCAGAAATGCTGGTGGGCGTCGATGCGCATCATGCCGCTCCCTTTGGCACCGGCGCACGCGCGTCGATCAGGCCTGCGCCTTGCAAGGCCGTCCACAGGGCGTTCGGTATCATTGTGGCGAACCAATCGAGGTTTTGCTTGAGCTGCGCCAGATCCTGGCCGCCAGGGATGCACGATGCGACGGCCGGATGGGCCAGTGGAAACTGCAGTGCGGCCGCCTGCAAAGGCACTTTGAATTCGCGGCAGATGGCGTCCAGCCGCGCCACGCGTTCAAGGATCTCGGTCGGCGCATCGGCGTAATTGAATTTGCCATTGCCGGCCAGGACGCCCGAGTTGAACGGGCCGCCGATCACGACGGCGTTGCCGCGTACCGCGCACAGATCGAGCAGCGGCGACAGCGACGCCTGCTCCAGCAAGGTGTAGCGGCCGGCCAGCAAGGTGCAGTCGAGGTCGAATTCGGCCATCGCGCGCAGCACGATTTCGCATTCATTGACGCCCAGGCCCACGGCCTTGACCTGGCCCGATGCGCGCAGCTCGTCCAGCGCGCGAAAGCCGCCGCCATCCGTCAGTTGGCGCCAGTACTGCTGGTCCATTTCGCCATGCGTGACACGGCCGATATCGTGCACGAACAGGATGTCGATGCATTCGAGCCCCAGGCGCTGCAGGCTGTCGTCGTGCGAGCGCAGCACGCCATCGTAGGTATAGTCGTAATGCGGACGGAACGGCAGCGGTGAACAAAAACCGTCGTCACCGGCGCGCACGGAAGCGTCAGGGCGCATCAGCCGTCCGACCTTGGTGCTGATCACAAACTCCTTGCGTGGCCGCTGGCGCAGGGCCGCGCCCAGGCGGTGTTCGGACTGGGTGTAGCCGTAAAAGGGCGCCGTGTCGAAAAAGCGCACGCCGGCGTCCCAGGCGCCATCAAGGGTGGCGCGTGCCTGCGCTTCGCTGACCGGCTGGTACAGGCCGCCGAGCGGGGCGCAACCCATGCCGATGCAGGGCAGCGACAGGCCGCCACGTGGCAGCGTCAAGCGTTGAGTGACATCCATGACTCAGGCCTCAGGCGGCGCGCAGCGGGAAACAGCCTGGCCCCACCGCGTCGAATTGTTTATAGGTCAGCACGAATTCCTGGTGGCCCAGGTCTTCCGAGCGGCTCAGGGCGCCGTTGGCCACGTCCAGCACGGCGGTGACGATTTCGGCGCCCACCTCTTCCAGGCTCGCTTCGCCGGTGAGGATCTTGCCGGCGTTGACATCCATGTCGTCGGACAGGCGTTCAAAAGTTTGCGGATTGGCGCAGACCTTGATCACCGGCGAAATGGCCGAGCCGACCACCGAGCCGCGGCCGGTGGTAAACAAGGTGATATGGGCGCCGCAGGAAATCAGTTCGACAATTTCGGCGTTGTCCGACACGTTCGGAAAGCCGAAGCGCGGCTCGCCATCGGGCACCACGTCAAGCAGGTACAGGCCGCCGCCGGCCGGCTGGTCGCCCGGCTTCAAGATGCCGACGATCGGCGACGAGCCGCTCTTGGCGTAGGCGCCCAGGGACTTTTCTTCCTGCGTGGTCAGGCCGCCATCGGCGTTGCCCGGCGAGAAGCTGCCGTGGCCCATGATGGTGTAGTAGCGCGCGGCCTTGGCGACCGTTTCGACGATGGCGTTGCCCAGTTCCGGGCTCACGGCGCGGCGCTGCATATGGTATTCGCAGCCCACCAGTTCGCCCGTCTCTTCAAAAATGCAGGGGCTGCCGGCGGCGATCAGGGTGTCGAATGCCACGCCGACGGCCGGGTTGGCGCTGATGCCGCTGGTGCTGTCGGAGCCGCCGCAGATGGTGGCCACCACCAGTTCGTCCAGTCCCATCGGCACGCGGGTTTGCTGGGCCAGGTGCTCCAGCGCCCAGCTGATCCACTCGACGCCACTGCTCACGCTGGGGCGGGTGCCACTGTTTTCCTGGATGGTGATCGTGTGCACGGGACGGTCGCTGTCGGCCACCGCGCTCGACAAGCCATATTTGTTGAAGCCTTCGCAACCGAGCGACACCAGCAGCACCGCGCCCACGTTCGGGTGCGTCAGCAGGCGGCGCATCACCTGGTCCGCGTATTCGTTGGGGAAGCAGCCCGTAAAGCCGATCAGGTGCACCGGCTGGCCGGGAAAGGCGTTGACCATCAGGCGCGCCACGTGATGGGCGCATTCGACCATATAGGCCACCACCACGATATTGCGGATGCCCTTGCGGCCATCGGCGCGCAGGTAGCCCGAGAGGACCGGAGCGGGCGTTGTCGTTGGAGCGTTCATTGTTTGGCGTCCTTGTCCAGGAAATGGTGGCCGTCCTGGCCCAGGGTAAACGTGGGGATGTAGTCGCTTGCCAGGTTGTGCGTATGGATATGCTCGCCGATGGCGACGGGGGCCGTGATGCTGCCGATCAGGGCGCCATAGCGCAGCACCTTGTCGCCGACGGCCAGTGCGCGGCGCGCCACCTTGTGGCCGATCAGGATGTTCTGCGTCAGCGTGATATTCACGCCATCGATGGTGACGATGTCGCCGCTGGCCAGCGCGGTGCGGGCGATCATGCAATTGTCTTCGGGCGACATCAGCAGCAGGCTGGAGACGGGAGTGGCGAGGGGAGTGGCGTGGCTCATTGCGCGCCCTCCCCGGCAACAACGGCGCTTACGACTGCGTCAGTTTTTCGCGCGTGCCGATCGACGCCAGCATGGTGCTGCGCGAGGAATTCAAGTGCGACTTCATGCAGTCGAGCGCCTTCGGTATGTCGTGCTCGGCCAGCGCCCGCAAAATCGCCAGGTGCTCCTGCACCGCATACTTGTTGCGGCCCTTTTCCTCGCCCTTGTCCCACTGGTAGTGATAGTGAAACACGAACGAGACGATATCGTAGAAGCCCTGCGCGAAGCGGTTGTTGAGCAGGCCGATCAGAAAGGTGTGGAATTCGCGGTCCAGCGCCGGAAAGGCATTGTGGCGCGTATCGATCTTGGCCGCCAGCTTCTCGTGCTGTTTGATCAGCCGCGCCAGTTCCGCATACGCCGGATCGCCGTGCGGCAGATGCGCAAAGTGCTCCACGGCCGCCATCTCGAACATGCGCCGCATGTCCGCCAGCTCGGTGGCGAACGAGCGGTCGAACGCGCACAAACGCCAGCCGCCGCGCGGCTTCTTTTCGATCAGGCCGAAGCGCGAAAAACCGATCAGAAATTCGCGCACGCTGACGGTACTGGCGCCCGCCTCGCGCGCCAGCTCGGCTTCCGAAAACTCGGCGCCCGGCGGCATGTCGCGCTGGTACACGCGTTCCATCAGCACCTGCTGGATGCGCTCCGCGCCCGACTGCAGCTCGGCGATATCGAAGTAGTCGCCCGGTATCGGTTTCCGCAGCAAACGCCGCTCGGCCGGGCTGCTGATCAGCCGGCGCGTCGACAGATACGCGATCGCGCTGCGGATCGCCGTGCGGCTGCCCTGGCAGATGGTGGTCAGGAACTGCTCCGTCGGCAGCATTTCGCCCACTGCGACATTCTCTGCGAGAAATTGCAACAGCAGATTGGTACTGCGCTTGAAGACGGTGGCCGGTTTTGACATGGATGGGGGTGCTCGCTATGTCGGCGACAGGAAAAGTGGAAAAGTGGGCCATTTTAGTCGATATCGTATCAAGTCGGCATGCGGACGGGGTCGTCATTGTTGTGCTCCTTGCTGAAGTTCCGGCGCGATCATGGCGCGCAGCTGCGGCTGGGCCAGGCCAGCGCCTAGCTGCCGCGCCAGCGCCACCACGGGCGCCATGCGGCGGCGGATTTTTTCGCCATGGTTCTGCGCGATGTCGGCCAGGCGGTGCGCCAGGAACGGGTTGCTGAAGCGCTCCTTGACCTGTTCCAGGTAGGCCGCGGCGGCAGCGCCTTCGCGCGCGCCCATGGCGGCAAACACGGGCAGCACTTCGTCCTGCCATAGCGACTCGAGCGCGGCCAGCATGGCGCCGTCCTGCATCGCCTGCCGCACCGTCATCGAGGCAGGGCTGCCGCGTTCCAGCCACAGCTGGGCCAGATACGTGTGCCCCAGGTTCAGCAAGAACAGCTTGCGCTGCTCATATTCGCGCAGGCTGGCGGTGACCACCAGTTGCGGGTGGCTGCACGGCAGCACCATGCCCGCTTGCGCTTCGATGGCCCACAGCGCATACGGTTCGGCCACCGCGCCGATTGGTTCGATCGGCTCCGAGACGATGCGGTCGACCAGGGAATTGATCCACACGCAGCCCGTTTCCAGATAGGTAATAAAGGCGGCGTCGAGTTGCCACTGCCGCGCCAGATTGACGATCAGTGCGCGCAGCACCGTGCCGTTGTCAACCACCAGCTCGCACGGGTAAATCGTGACCGCTTCGGCGCCCGCCAGAAAGCGGTCGCGCAGCAGCACCAGCAGCTTGGCGGGAAAACTCTGCGGCGCCACGTCGCCGTCGACCAGGCCGGCATGGTCGGCTTCAAACAGCTGATAGCCGCTGTCGCCGGTATTGGACAGGATCACGCGCGCGGCCACGGCGGCGGCGCGTACCTGCGGCCAGTCGCTGCCGGTCTGCCACGCTTGCGTGACGGCGTGCACGCGCCGCTCGTCATCGACTTGCGCGCCATCGTGCCAGCCGCGGATGCGTACCGGATAGCCGCCGCTCTGGCGAAACGCGGCCACCCGCGCCGCGCCCTGGGCGCTGTTGGTCGTTTGCACGATGGTGATATTGCCCAGCGCCTGGCCTGCTTGCGCCGCCTCGCTGACAAACAGGTCGGCATGCGCCTGCAGGAAGCGGCTGGTGCCAAATTGCAGAATGGGATTGAGCTCGCTCATCTCAGACCTCGACGATGGCCTTGATGACGCCGGCCGACGGCTGCATCCAGTGGTCCAGCACATTGGTAAATTCGTCGAGCGTGGTGCGGTGCGTATTGAGCAGCGCGGTCGGCACCTTGCCCGCCTTCATGGCCGCCACCACTTCCTCGAAGTCGTCGACGGTGGCGTTGCGGCTGCCCAGCAGGGTGGTTTCGCGCTTGTGGAATTCGGGGTCGGAAAACGACAGGCGGTCGCGCACGATGGACACCAGCACATAGCTGCCGCCGTGGGCGACAAAATCGAGGCCGCGTTCCATGGCGGCGATATTGCCGGTGGCGTCGAACACCACGTCGAAGAATTCGCCATCGGTGGCGCTGGATAATTGCTCCTTGTCGTCCTCGCCCAGCTGCACCGTGCGCGTGATGCCCAGCGCGTCGCGGCAGAACTGCAGGCGGTCGGCGCGGCCATCGAGCACCGTCACCTCGGCGCCTTTCAAGGACGAGAACAGCATCACCGCCATGCCGATCGGGCCGGCGCCCACCACCAATACCCGCTTGGCGGCATCGACCGCGCCGCGTTTCACCGCATGCGCGCCGATGGCCAGAAATTCGATCATGGCCGCGTCGTCGAGCGAGATGCCTTCGGTCTTGAACACAAAGCGTTCGGGCAATGCCAGGTATTCGGTCATGCCGCCATCGCGGTGCACGCCCAGCACTTCGATGCGGGTGCAGCAGTTGGTCTTGCCCTGGCGGCAGGCCACGCAGGTGCCGCAGGACAGATACGGCATCACATACACCTGGTCGCCGGCGGCCAGGCGCGAGCCGGCCGGCGCGCTGTGGATATGGCCCGACAATTCATGGCCCATCACGCGCGGATAGCTGAGGAAGGGCTGGGTGCCGCGGAAGATATGCATGTCGGTGCCGCAGATGCCGATACGGCGTATGCGCACCAGCACTTCGCCGGCGGCGGGGACAGGCACGGGCCGCTGCTCCATGCGCAGGCTGCCCGGCGTATCGCAAACGATACTTTTCATCATGGTCGTCTCTCTCGCCGGCCGGTCGTTGCCGGTGGCATATTATATTTAACGTACAAACCGACTGTGAAAAAAATCCGTCTGTGCGGATTGTCTTTCCAGTCCTGCCAATGGCGCTTCTTGCTGCGCCGCACAACGATTTTTCCGTGCTGCCATAGTGTCCGAACGCGTTTATCTTGTTACAGTCGCTGTTCGGTTTTATAAATATACCGTACAAAAAAATGAAGGTCAACGGATTCTTTCAAGACTCTTTTTTGGTCCATCTGCTACATTCCCGCTTGACCCTGACGCAAGGTCAGGCGCCATTGTGGATGTACGCAACGAAGACCAGGAGAAGACGATGCTGTTGAAAATAGGCGAGCTGGCCAGGCTGACCGGCCTGACCGTGCGCACCCTGCACCACTACGACAGCATCGGCCTGCTCTCGCCTTCGGCGCGCACGCAGGCCGGCTACCGCCTCTACCAGCACAGCGACATGGACCGGCTGCACCGGATCATGGCGCTGCGCAGGTTCGGGCTGACGCTGGCCGAGATCGCAACCTCACTGGCCAGTTCCGACCTGCCCCTCTCCAGCATCGTGGCCAGACAGATCGCCATGCTGGACCAGCAGCTGGCGCAGGCAAGCGGCCTGCGCGCGCGCCTGCTGGTGCTGCAAACGCAGCTGGAGCAAGGACAGGAACCGGAACTGGCCGACTGGCTGGTCACAATGGAGCAGATGAACATGATCGACAAATATTTTACGCAGGACGAAGTGCGGCAACTGCCGATGTTGAATGACGCGGCGGTGGAACAGGAATGGCAGGCGCTGGTGGCGCGCGTGCGGACGCTGATGAACGCCGGTGCCGCCGCCACCTCGCTTGACGCGCAGGCGCTGGCCACCGAATGGATGGTCAAGCTGGTGCGCGACACCAGCGCCCACCCGGGCCTGTTTGCACGCTTGAATACCATGCATGCGCAAGAACCGGGCATGCAGGCCAAGACCGGCATCGACGGGGAGCTGATGGGTTTTGTCACCAGCGCGTTTGGCGCCTCGCGCATCGCGCTGTACCGCCCTTTTCTCGATGACGATGAATACGCGTATTTGCAGGCCAACTACGGCAAGCGCGCCAGTGAGTGGCCGGCCCTGATCGCCGCCGTGCGCGCCGCGCTTGACAGCGGCACGCCGGCCGATGATCCGGCGGTGCTGGCACTGGCGCGGCAATGGCGGGAGCTGTTCCAGTCGTATGCGGGCACGAACCCGGCCACGCAGCTGAAATTTCGCCAGGCGCACCAGCAGGAACCGCGCCTGCTGCAGGGCAGCTTTGTCACCGTGGCGATGATCGGCTATCTGGCGCCGGCGATGGCCATCGTGGCGCAGGAAAGCCGGGGCGCCCTGTAGAATCGGCGCATGTTCAACGCCCGGGAAAAATCAATGCGCCGCCTTGCTGTTTGTTTGCTGTCCCTGTCCATCATGCCGCTTGCCATGGCCGCCGACGCTTCCCTGCAAGGCGTCTGGCAGGGCACGCTCGGCGGCGCCGATATCGTGGCTTGTTTCAACCAGCCGGGCAGCGGCTCGGACAGCAGCGGCAGCTATTACTACACCCGCTACAAGGCACCCATCATGCTGTCCAAGGACCAGGGCAAGACCGCGTGGAAAGAAACCGATGCGAACAATCAGGTCACTGGCAACTGGAGCCTGAATCCGCCTCAGGGCGGCAACATCACGGGCAGCTGGACGCATCCGAAAACCGGCAAGTCGCTGCCGGTCGCCTTGAGGCTGCTGGCGGCGGCCGGCGGCCTCGATCACCCCACCTGCGCCAGCGATGCGTATAACACGGCGCTGGAAGCCATGCCGCCCCTCAAAACCGCGAAACCGACAAGCTTCGAAGGCCGCCAATACCGCAATCTGAGCCTGGCCGATGCGATAACGGTGGAGCTGCTGGCGCCAGGCGACGGCGTGGCCAAAATCAATGCGCAATTGCGCGAGGTGCTGCCCCAGAACAAGGCCGAGCTGGCCGGCTATTTCAAGGCGCGCCGCCAGCACCTGGGCCAGAACGGCTGGGCGGCCGAAGACGAAGTCCATGCCGACCCGACGTACTGGTCGGCGCGCTGGGTCACGATCAAGTTCTATCGCTGGGCGGCCGGCTACGGCAGCAGCGGCATCTCGATGAATTACCGCACCTGGAACCTCAAGAGCGGACAGGAAACGGATGTCTGGACCTGGTTCGGCACGCGCGCCAGCCAGGGCGACGACAAGAGCGAACTGCCGTCGCGCCTGCGCCAGGCGCTGTTCAAGGATGCCGTGGCCGACCCCGAATGCAAAGGCGATTACCCGGGCAAGGGCCGCTACCACCTGACGCTGAAGGCGGACGGCGTGTCCTTCCGGGAGGACGCGCGCGGCAGCGGCTGCGAAGAGGATTTCCTGCTTCCCTACGATAAAGTCGCTCCCTTCCTCACGCCGCAGGGCCGCGCCGCGCTGAGCGACCTGCTGCCCAAGGCCACACCGAAAAACTGACCATGGACCGAACGATGCGCCGACTTTCTTTTTTACTCGCCTGCCTGCCCGCACTGGCGCAGGCCGCCGCCACCGACAACGGCGACCTTGCCGGCGTCTGGCAGGGCAAGCTGGGGAACAACGAGATCACCGCCTGCTTCAATTTGCCCAGCAAATACGACAACCGCGGCAATTACTACTACGCGCGCCACAAGACGCCGATCGGCCTGCTGCAAGCCGAAGGCAAGCAGCCGTGGGCCGAAGTGACGGACGGCGACGACAAGACGGGCAGCTGGCAGCTGGCGCCGGCCCAGGACGGCCAATTGAGCGGCACCTGGCATCATCCAAAAAACGGCAAGACGCTGCCTGTCAAGCTGCAGCTGATACGCCCGCCGGCCGGCGAAGAGCAGCCCTGCGCCAGCAGCGCCTACAACGCCGCGCTCGAGGACTTTCCAAAACTGGTGACCAGCCGCGCCATGCTGTTCAAGGACAGCAAGGCCTACACCTTCCGCAGCCTGCGCCTGGCCGACCAGATCACGGTTGAATTGCTGACGCCAACCGCGCCGGCGCTGGCCAGTATCAACCAACAGCTGCGCGCCGTGCTGCCCAGGAACAAGGCCGACCTGGCCGAGTATTTTGACAAGCGCCGCAATTTCCTGCGCATGGATGGCAACGTGATGGAAGACGAAGTGCATGCGGAACCAACCTTCTGGTCATCGCGCCATGTGACAATCAGCTTTTACCGCTGGGCCGCCGGCATGGGCCGCAATGGCATCAGCAACCAGTTCCGTACCTGGGATCTGCAGACCGGCAAGGAGGTCGATGTCTGGCAATGGTTCGGCACGAAATCGCAGGCAGGCAGCTACGACGTGAGCGCCCTGCCTCCCAAGCTGCGAGCGACATTATTCAAGGATGTGGAGATCGGCGACGAGTGCAAGGCCGATTACCAGGGCCGGGGCTACTACCACCTGAGCCTGACGGAGACCGGCATGCGCTTCTGGGAAGAAGCGTATGGCAGCGGCTGCGAGCAGGATTTCAACGTGCCGTATGCGAAAGTAACGCCGTTGTTGACGGCGCAGGGACGGGCAGCGCTTGGCGGCGTACTACCGAAACCCGGGGCATAAAAGCAGGCGCCTGCACGCTGGAAAAATCACGATGGCGACGGCCGGCATTTATCAGCGCGCCTGCGCCAGCACGGCGTCGCCGACCATTTCGGCCGTGGCCGCCGCCAGGGTCCAGCCCAGGTGGCCGTGGCCGGTGTTGTAGAACACGCCGGCGGCCCTGCCCGGCCCCACTTTCGGCAGCATGCCAGGCAGCATCGGGCGCAGGCCGGCCCACGGCACCACCCGCCGTGTGTTCACATCGGGGAAATGCTGTTCGACCCAGCGCTGCAAAGGCGCCACGCGGTCGGCGCGGATGTCGCGGTTTTCGCCATTGAATTCGGCCGTGCCGGCCACGCGCAGGCGGTCTGCCCCGAGGCGGCTGCTGACCAGTTTGGTGGCGTCATCGAGCAGGCTGACGGTGGGCGCCGCCGCGCGGCTGGCCGCGTCGTCCAGGTGCACGGTGATGGAATAGCCTTTGACCGGATACACATTCACATGGTCTCCCAGCATGGCGGCCATGGCGCGGCTGGCGGTGCCGGCGCAGATCACGGCCGCATCGAACACCGTGCTGTCGGCATCGGTGGTGACCCTCACGCGGCCGTTTTCACGCTTCAATGAGGTGAGGGACTGGCTGTACCGGCACGCCACGCCACGGCGCAGGCAAGCCTCGGCCAGGCCCGAGGTGAACTTGTGGATGTCGCCGGTGGAATCGCTGTCGGTGTAGTAGCCGCCAAAGAATTCGCCGGCCAGGGCCGGCTCGATGGCGCGCATTTCATCCGGCGTGACGGCGCGGCGCAGCAGCCCCGCTTTGGCCAGCAGCTGCGACACGCCGGCCGCGCGGTCAAAACCGGCGCGCTCGCGGTAGACGTGCAGGATGCCGGCACGGCGGTGGTCGAAATCGATGGCCTCGTCGGCTGCCCACGCAAACAGGTGTTCGCGCGCGGCGATCGCCATGCGCGCGGTGGCGATGGTATTACGTTCGTAGTGCGGCATGGCGGCCAAAAATTCGGCAAACCACGACAGCTTGTGCCAGCTGGGGCGCGGATGCAGCAGCAGTGGCGCGTCGCGCCTGGCCATCCATCTCAATGCGTTCAGGATCGTATATTTGTGGTTCCATACTTCCGCGTGCGAGGCCGACAATTGCCCGCCATTGGCGAACGAGGTTTCCATCGCCGCATAGCGGTGCCGCTCGATCAGGGTCACGTCCACGCCCCGCTTCGCCAGCGCATAGGCGGTGGTCACGCCCGTGATGCCGGCGCCGATCACGGCCACCCGCGTCAAGCTTGCACCTTGCGCACCACGGTGTCGCCCACCTGCAGCACCCTGCCGTCATCGCCCTGTACCTGTAGTGTGCGCAAAGGTGCGCCGGAGCCGCGTTCAAGCAAAGTGGAATGGGCTTCGCCCGCTTCAAACAGCTGCGCCTCGCCCCACTGGCGCAGACCCACCACCACCGGGAACAACGCCAGCCCTTTGGGCGTGAGCACGTATTCCTGGTAGGCGGTGCCGTCCGACGCCGGCGCGATGGTAAAAATGCCCTCTTCCACCAGCCCCTGCAGGCGGTCGGCCAGGATATTGCGCGCCACGCCCAGGCTTTTTTGAAATTCGCCGAAGCGGCGCATGCCATCAAAGGCGTCGCGCACGATCAGCAGCGCCCAGCGCTCGCCGACCACGTCGAGCGCGCGCGCCACCGGGCAGGAATCGGACCGCAAACTTTTGCGCTTGGCCATCGGGATCTCCAGGAATGAGTGGTTGCATTTTAAAACTTGTCGGCATAAACTCCAACTGGTTTTAATTTGAAACCAGTTTACAGGATACCTATGCGCGATACCAACTCTCACACTGCCACCGTTTCCAGGCCGCTGGTCTGGCTGTTTGCCTGCGCCGCCGCGCTGTCGGTGGCCAATGTGTATTACGCCCAGCCCCTGCTTGACACCCTGGCGCAGGAATTCGGCATGCACCCGTCCAGCAGCGGCATGGTGATCACGGCCACCCAGGCCGGCTGCACGCTGGCGCTGCTGCTGGTGGTGCCGCTGGGCGATATGCTGAACCGGCGCCGGCTGACCTTGCTGCAACTGGGGCTGCTGGGCATCAGCCTGGCGGCGCTGGCCTGCGCCACTTCGACCGCCGCCCTGCTGGCCGGCATGCTGCTGGTGGGCTTATTGGGTACGGCCATGACGCAGGGGCTGATCGCCTATGCGGCCAGCGTGGCGCCCAGCCATGAACGGGGCCGCGTGGTGGGTACGGCCCAGGGTGGCGTGGTGATCGGGCTGCTGCTGGCGCGCACCCTGTCGGGCGTGGTGACGGATTTGGCCGGCTGGCGCGCCGTGTATCTGCTGTCGGCCGGCTTGTCGCTGGCCCTGCTGTTGCTGCTGTGGCGCATGCTGCCGCCACCGGTGGCGCCGGCCCGCAAACTGTCGTACGGCGCCCTGCTGGCGTCGATGTTTGATCTGCTGAAAACCCATCGCGTGCTGCGGGTGCGCGGCGTGCTGGCGCTGCTGCTGTTTGCCGTCTTCAGCATTTTCTGGAGCGCGCTGGTATTCCCTTTGAGCGCGCAGGGCTACAGCCATGCGGCCGTCGGCGCCTTCGGGCTGGTGGGTGTGGCCGGCGCGCTGGGCGCGGCGCGCGCGGGGGCGATGGCCGACCGTGGCCGCGCGCAATGGACCACCGGCGCGGCGCTGTTGCTGCTGCTCGCGTCCTGGCTGCCCTTGGCGTTTGCCGGCAGCGCGCTGTGGCCTTTGATCGCCGGCATTATCGCGCTGGACCTGGCCGGCCAGGCGATACACGTCACCAACCAAAGCCTGATCTTCAAGCACGACAGCGACGCCCACAGCCGCCTGGTGGCGTGCTACATGCTGTTTTATGCGGTGGGCAGCGGACTGGGAGCGATTGCCGCCACCAGCGTGTATGCGCTGGCGCTCTGGCATGGGGTGTGCGCGCTGGGCGCGGCGGTCAGCTTGATGGCCTTGGTGTTCTGGCGGCTGACCTTGCCGAGCAACTAACTGCTGGGGTCAGCCCCCCGTCACTGTTGGCGATGACCTTTACGTTAGCGGTGTTGAGGGTCTGCATGGTCGGCGAGCAGCTGCAACGCCGCCATCGGCATTTTCTCGGGCTCGCGTCTCCGGCCCGCCATTTTTACGTTTGTAAGCCTTCTGCATTGACATGCGTCGGACAGCTTAACTGAACGGGACCAGGTTCTGCCCCCTGCTTCAACTCAATTGAGCAACGCCGTTGGCGAACCATGGCGATAGGTTTTCAATGCATCGGGCTCGATCTGGATCAGCGAGCCGCTGACCTTGATCAGGTGCAGATCGGTCAGCTGGTGCAGCACGCGCGACAAGGTGGCGGGCGCCAGATTCAGGAACGACGCCAGCAGGCTCTTTTTCAGGTCCAGCTTGACTTCGTTCGAGCGCTGCTGGTCCGACGCCTGCAGCAGGTATTCGACCACGCGCTGGGTGGCGTTCTGCACCGAGCAGCGTTCCACATTGCGGATAAAACCCATCAGGTGGTGCGACAGGCTGTTCATCATCTGGCGCGCGATGCGCGGCGACTGGTCCAGCAGGCGCAGCAGCGCGTGTGGCGGGATGCGCAGCAGCAGGCAGTGTTCCAGCGCTTCGGCGCAGAATGGATAAGGTTCGTCGAGGAAGATCATGGCTTCGCCAAAGCTCTGGCCGGGGCGGATCAGTTCGAGCACCTTGTCGGTGCCTTCCATCGAAAACACGCTCAGCTTGACGAGACCGAACACGACCACGTACGCGCCTTCCGCCACTTCGCCCTTGCGGAACAGGACCTTGCCTTTTTCCAGTTCGACACGCACCACATCCTGGCGCAATTGTTCGAGCTGCGAAGGGGAAATATGGCGAAACAGAGCTTGGCTCGACAACAAGCCGTCGACGTTGACCTTATGCATGACACTCTCTTCATTTGATTAGCGAATAACTAAGTGTAATGGGAGGGCAAGGTCAAGACCATACGTCAAAGGGAGTAGGGGCAGCTAGCCAAAAGCGGCATGCAGATCAATTTTTGCGGCTTTTTATTGGCTATGTCACCAGCAAATGTGGGAACGAGCCCAGCGTGGCCCTTAGCAAGCTTTCGGGGGACAATATTCTTCGGGCGTCCAGTATCCAGCGCCAGCCCAGGTAGTTCGGCAGGTAGCGCGTGGCCACGCCATGAAAGGCGCGCAGCCAGCCACGCAGCCGGCTGTGATAGGCGTTGACGTTCTGCACATGCACCGTACCGCGCACGCGGATGCCGGCCCGCAAGTTGACGGACGCATGCTCGATGCCGATCTCCCTGGCAAACACGGGATAGGCCGGATGACCATCGCTCACCAACAAAATGTCACGGTCGATCACCGGCGGCAGGCAGGCGTGCAGCTTGGTTTTGGTCAGCTGGCCCAGGCCGGTCACGAAATCGACGGTTTGCCCGGTGCGGTCGCGCGCCACCAGCACGCACACCTGTTCATTGGAAATGCCCCGTTTGCCCGCGCAGCCACCACGTCGGCGTGCCGGACGCGTCATGTGTCTTGAACCTTTTTGCGACTCCAATACATACATCTCGTCAGCTTCTGCGATGCCGTGCAGGCAGCGTGGCCGGTCGGTCTTGGCCAGGGCGAGGAAGCGATGGCGCCAGCGAAAACTGGTGTTGCGATGGACATTTACGTCCGCAGCGGCCTTGCGCACCGAAAACGAGTTGAGCAAACAGTCGGCGTAGGCCAGCCATCGCTCCTTGTGGTGCAGATGCGCCAGCGGCGTGCCGCTCAAGGCATTGAAAGTTTTACGGCAAGGCACGCAGCGATAGCGCTGCAGGCCGTGGGCCTGGCCGTGGCGGTGGAAATGTGTCGATAAACATGCCGGACAATGCAGTTGCGCTTGTGCTGTCTGCTCGATCAGGAGGACGGCCGCATTCTGTGGCGCGCTGGTGCGCAATAAATCGCTGCTGGCAAGGCGCTGGCGGTGCGACAGTTGCGGAAATTGCCTGGCGAAGGCCTGCCACTGGGCGGTGTCCATGATCGGCTCCTGAAAGGAAATACCTGATCAGTCAGACATCAGCAACTGCGGCGCGTTCCCACAGCTTTGGGTGACATAGCCTTTTTATTTGCCCAGGTTGCGCTCGACAGCATACACGGCGATCTGTACCCGGCTGCTGAGCTTGAGTTTTTTCAGGATATTTTGCACATGGATCTTGACGGTGCTTTCGGCCACGTCGAGCTGGCGCGCGATTTCCTTGTTGCTCATGCCTTGCGCCAGGCAGGCCATCGCTTCGCGTTCGCGCGGCGTGAGCTTGTCGTAGTCGGCTTCAGGCGCGGCTTGTCCGCTGCGGAACTGCGACACCAGCTTGGCCGTCATGGCGTCGGCGATCACGGACTCGCCGGCGGCGGCGCGCAAAATCGCCTGGCCCAGCTGCTCGGCTTCGATATTTTTCAGCAGGTAGCCGCGCGCGCCGGCGCGCAGGGCCGCACCGAGGTCGGCCGCGTTCTCGGACACCGTCAGCATCAGCACCACCATCTCGGGCCACTCCAGCAAGATCTGCTGCAGCGCTTCGACACCGGACAGGCCCGGCATGTTCAGGTCCATCAGCACCACGTCGGGCTGCAATTGGCCCGCCAGCGCAATGCCGTCAAGGCCATTGGCCGCTTCGCCCACCACCAGAAATTGTGGATTGCGCTGCAGCAGCAGCTTGACGCCGCTGCGCAGCAAGGTGTGGTCGTCGACCAGCAGGATGGTGATGGGGGCGTTGATTGTATCGTTCACTGTGCTAAGTTACCTGGTTATCTGTTAGGCGGTCTGGCGCCGTGTTTCGGGCAAGGCCAGCGAGATCGTCGTGCCGCCGCCCGGCGTGCTGTCGATGACAAAGCGCGCGCCGAGACGCTCGGCCCGTTCCTGCATGATGCGCAGGCCGATCCGCACTTCGGTTTTCTGGTCGCGCATGTCGGCCGCAAAGCCTTCGCCGTCGTCGCGCACCTGCAACGAAAAATCGCGGCCGTTGTCGACCATGACCTGCACCTTGCCGGCCTGCGCGTGCTTGCGGATATTCGACAGCGCCTCCTGCACGATGAACAGCACCTGCAGCTGCTGCTCGGGCGCCAGCGGCGCGCCGTTGCCCGTCATCTGCAAGGCGCTGGCGATGCCCGTCTGCAGTTCGAATTTGCCCAGCACTTCGGCCAGCTTGCTTTCCAGATCGCTGCCATGCCAGCGCGTGCGGAAGTTGACCAGCAGTTCGCGTACATCCTGGTAGCTCTGCTCGACGCCCATACGCATCAGCGGCAGCACGTCGGCCGCTTCGCCCAGTTCGCCGCGGCGCACCGAATCGTCGAGCATCTGCACTTGCAGGCTGATGAAATTGAGGCTTTGCGCGATGCTGTCGTGCAGGCCTTCTGCCAGCAGGCTGCGTTCGCGCGCGACGGCAAATTCCTTTTCGCGTGCGATCAGGCGCTGGTTGTCGATGGCGATGCCCAGGCTGTGGCCCAGGGTGGCCAGCCAGCCGTGCTGCTGCTCTCCCAGCACGGTGGTTTTGACAAAGTGCAGCGAAAAACTGCCGATCGGCTTGTCGCGCACCACGATGGGAAACACCGCAATCGCGCTGAAGCCTTCTTCCTGGCAGCGGAAGCGCTCGATCGCCCCGACCTTGCGAAAGTCGCGGATCTGGATCACGCCCTGCGCCACGGCCGCGCCGCACAGGCAGTCGTTATTGCGCATGCAGTGCTCTTCCTCGAGCATGGCGTCGGAGATGCCTTCATGAACGACGATATGCACGGTGTCGTTGTGCGGATCGAGGATGCGCACGGTGCCGCCCACGGCGCTGGAAAAATCCATCACATGGCGCAAAAAGCCGCGGCACAAGGCATCGATGGCGTGCTGCCCGGCCAGCAGGGCGGAAATGGCTTGCAGGGTCGCCAGCTGCCGCTCCTGCGCGGCGGTAAGGCTTGCCGGCGCCTGGGCCAGGCGGCGCTGGCGCCAGCGCGAGGCGGGCAGTTGTTTGCGGGAGGAGGAGCTACGCGGCAGGTGCATGACTGAATCGATTCATCCAAAAATCCCGGCGCGGCGGCACGCCGGGAGGAACAACATTTACAGGCGGATCTCGGTACCGAGCAGCTTGACGAATTGCGCCAGCCAGGCCGGATGCGCGGGCCAGGCCGGTGCCGTGACGAACTGGCCGTCCGTCACGGCATCGGTCACCGCGATGTCGGCATACTCGCCGCCGGCCAGCTTGACTTCGGGCGCGCAGGCCGGGTAGGCGGAAATGCGCTTGCCGCGAATGACATCGGCGGCGGCCAGCAGTTGCGCGCCGTGGCAGACGGCGGCCACCGGCTTGCCGGCTTCGGCAAAATGGCGCACGCAGGCGATCACCTTGTCGTTCAGGCGCAGGTACTCGGGCGCGCGTCCGCCGGCGATCATCAAGGCGTCGTAGTCGCCTGGCGATACGTCATCGAAACTGGCGTTGAGCGCAAACAGATGGCCCGGCTTTTCGGTATAGGTCTGGTCTCCCTCGAAATCGTGGATCGCCGTCTTGATGGTGTCGCCGCTTTTCTTGCCAGGACAGACGGCATGCACGGTGTGGCCCAGCATCAGCATGGCCTGGAACGGCACCATCGTTTCATAATCTTCCGCAAAATCGCCGGTCAAAAACAGAATTTTTTTCGCTGCCATTTGGTTCTCCCATGAAAAAACGTTGCGTTAAAACCTAGCGTTAACATGCACCACATGCACCACCAGCGTGCGCCCGACCCTCTTACCCCGTATCTTACTGCGATCAAGACCGCTTGCCTGCCTTTTCCAACATGATCAAACAAATTACATTGCACTGCACAACAGGCAGCCGCCGCCCTGCCCGCACAAATGGCGGCAAGTTATGGCAACATCGAGCTCCCTCAATGTTTCAGTGGAAATGCCATGATTTTTGAAATTGCCCATATCCAGATCAAGACCGGTAGCCACGCCGCCTTCGAAGCGGCCGTCACCCGCGCCGTGCCGCTGTTCAGAAGCGCGCAGGGCTGCGAGTCGATGCGCCTGGAGCGCTCGATCGAGCATGCGGATGGCTATCGCCTGGTGGTGGGCTGGACGACGCTGGAAGACCATACCGTGCATTTTCGCGGCAGCGAGGCATTCCAGTCCTGGCGCGCGCTGGTCGGTGAATTTTTTGCCGCGCCACCGCAGGTCGAACACATGAATACCGTGGTGGTCGGTTTCTAGCAAATCTCAGGCTGCGGGGTGGTGAAACACCTGGCGCAAGTACGCCAGGAAAGTCTCGTCCTTGCACAGGGTCTTGCCCGGCGAATCGGACAATTTGGCCACCGACTGGCCATTGCAGCGCACCAGCTTCATGACGATATTGAGCGGTGTCAGGCCCAGGTCGTTGGTGAGGTTGGTGCCGATGCCAAAGCCGGTCATGATGCGGTCGGCAAAATGCTGGTACAAGGCGATGGCTTTGTCCAGGTCCAGGCCGTCGGAAAACACCAGCCGCTTGGTATTGGCGTCGATGCGCAGGGCAGCGTAATGGGCCAGCGCCTTTTCGCCCCACTCGACCGGATCGCCCGAATCATGGCGCAAGCCGTCGAACAGCTTGGCGAAATACAGGTCGAAGTCGGCCAGAAAGGCGTCCATGCCGACCACGTCGGTCAGCGCGATGCCCAGGTCGCCGCGGTACTCCTGCACCCAGTCTTCCAGCGCGGCCTTTTGAAAGTCGCGCAGGCGCACGCCAAACGACTGGAACGACTGCATGTATTCATGCGCCATGGTGCCGATCGGCACGATGCCGAGCTGCTTGGCCAGGTAGACGTTCGAGGTGCCCTTGAAATACTCGGGTACTTCACGCGCCAGGCGCTGCACCACTTCGTCATGCCAGGCGCCGGAAAAACGGCGGCGCACGCCGAAGTCGGAAAATTCGAAGGGATGCTTGCGGCGCGGCACCTTGCCCAATTCCTTCAGCGCCGCCACCTTGGCGTCCAGGCGCGCGCGCCCTTCCGTCAGCGCTTCGTCGAGATTGAAACGGCGGAAATACAGCTCGTTGACGATGTACAGCACAAAGATTTCAAAGCCCATCACATGCACTTGCGGCCCGGCCGCATGCACGATCAACTGGTCGCCATCGGTGCTGACGTCGATGAATTTGCGCTGGAAGCGAAACACCGTGAGGAAGTCGACAAAGTCGCTTTTCATGAAGCGCAGGGTGCGCAGATAGGCCAGCTCGTCGTCGGCGAACGACATCGAGCACAGATGATCGAGCTGCTCTTCGACTTCCTGTTTCAGTTCGGCCAGCGGGAAGGCCGGCGTATTCCTGCAGACGAATTCGTATTCGGTATGGGTATTCGGATGGCCATGCAGCAGGGCCTGCCACATCGTGAATTTGTACAGATCGGTTTCCAGCAGGCTGCGTACTATCGGGGTCATGTATTGTTTCTCCACTTTACGGTAGCCAGAATAGTACGCCTTTGCCGCGATTTCGGTTGTGCTCGCCTGCACGACGCCGTGTGCGCTAGGCGTTGGCCTGCCATTCCGGCAGGATTTCAGCGGACGTGGCCAGCCGCGCGCCGCGCGCCAGCATGGCGGCCAGAAAATCGCGCTGCTGGTCTTCAAAGCCTGGAACCGGGCTCATGCAGTCGGTCAGCAGCACCAGCTTGGCCAGCGCTTGCCTGCCCTGCCGCGCTTCCAGGTAGTCGGCGATATGTTCGGTGCTGGCCTTGACGCAGTGGCTGCCGGCCTCGCCACAGATATAAATCCGCTCGGCCGATACCAGCGTGTCGAGAAAGCCGGTATTGAGCTGGGTGGCCGGGTCCTGCGGGTCGGGCACTTCGGCCATCACGGCCGAATAATGCTCGGTCCACGGGTTCGAACCCTTGGACAGCTTGGCTACCACCTGCAATTGCGCCACTTCCCAGCCGTTGTAGGCGGCGCGCACGGCGCCGTGGATATTCTGGCCCCAGGAGCCGATCTCGCAATGCACGGGCCACACCATCAGCTGGTAGCGCCCGGCGCTTTCCAGCGCATCGAGGTAGGCTTGCGCGCGCGGCAAGGCGCCGTCCGCGGCCGGCACATAGACGCCGTCGCGCAGCTGCTGCGCGCCGATCTGGGTAAATGGCGAAACAGGTTCACCGTTGCCGCTGCGCCAGAAGGTCGGGTGGGCGATATCGTAGCGGTGGTGGGCGTCGAGCGTGACGCTGATCTGCGTGAGGCCGGCGCCGCCATCGCGGATCAGGCCGGCCACGCGCAGCATGTCCTGGTGGGCGCCGGTCACGGGCAGGCTGGGCGCACAGCCGTCCGGCATCAGGTCTGCGGGCAGGTCGCAAAAATCGTTTTGCGGGTCGATCACAAGCAGGTGCAACTGGCGTTTCATGGCGATCCTCGTGCGTGTCGGGAATGTCGATGATAATAGGAACTTCGCCACCACGCCAACTCGCGCCCGCCCATGCACCTTCCCGCCCGCAATCCCTTGAGCGCCAACAAGCTGCTCAATAGCAAATGGACCGCCGCCCTGCCCGTCAACAAGGAAAAACACTTTATCGTCATCAAGGTGATCGAACCGGACACGCCGGGCGCGCCGGTAACGGAAGTGGAGCTGCAGGCAGTGCACTCGCAGCGCATCCAAACCTTGCCATGGCGCGCGCTGCGGGACGCCAGCGTGTGGCGCCAGGGCTGGGTGTGATCAGGCGCCCGTCGAGTATTTGCGCTGGCGCGATGCGACCAGCGACTGCGCCGCGTCCGCCGCCTGCTCCTGCGCTTCCGCCTCGGTGGCAAACAGCTGGTCGGCCCTGACGCGCTGCTTGCTCGTTACATTGTAGCGGTGCATGGGATTGGGCGACTGCGTAAAGATGGCCACATAGGCGCCCCAGCTACCGCAGCCACGCAGGCGTTCGGCGGTATAGTCAATTTCATAACAGCCAACATATTTGATCGGCACGAGGTTTGCTCCATAAAAGAAAGATGGATTAATTCCGGTCGCGCTCACGCAGGAAGTTTACGGAAAGTCAAGGGACTATAAAATATATCACTTTTGCGGTGCAGCAAAGGGGCGCCACGACACGAATGTGGATTTACTTGATCTGCGGCCGTGAAATGGAAAACAGCCGCCAGGACAGGCGGCAGAAAGAAAAACGGCGCCGTGAGCACGGCGCCGCAAGGCAAGGCAAGACGCAATCAGGCGGCCAGCGCTTCGATGGTGTTGCGGCCTTTGGCCAGGGTGGCGGCCAGGGCTTCTTCGCCCATCGCCACGCCTTCGGCCTGCACGAAGGTGATGTCGGTAATGCCGATAAAGCCCAGCACCGCGCGCAGATAAGTGCTCAGGTGGTCATAGGCGGCAGCGGCGCCTTCGCTGTACACGCCGCCGCTGGCCGTGAAGATATAGGCTTTCTTGCCGGTGGCCAGGCCAACCGGGCCGGTCGCCGTGTAGTGGAAGGTGCGGCCGGCGCGGGCGATATGGTCGATCCACGCTTTCACGGTCGACGGCACGGAAAAATTGT
This sequence comes from Janthinobacterium psychrotolerans, assembly GCF_001677885.1. Classification (GTDB taxonomy): domain Bacteria; phylum Pseudomonadota; class Gammaproteobacteria; order Burkholderiales; family Burkholderiaceae_D; genus Janthinobacterium; species Janthinobacterium psychrotolerans. Next base: position 96,757 of record NZ_LOCQ01000054.1, read on the forward strand.
ACATCGGCGCGGCCAGCACCAGCACGTCGGCGGCCAGCAGTTCATCGACCAGGGCGTCGGAAATCTTGATGTCGGCGGCCGCTTGCGCGCCGCGCTGGTCGGCTGGCGTGAAAAAGGCGCCCATCATCGCTTCGGTCAGGTGCGGCACCGGCTGGGCGGCCAGGTCGCGCGTGACGATGGTGTTGCCTTGCGCGGCCAGCTTGGCGACGAATTCGCCCGACAACTGGCGCGACAGGGAACCGTTGTTGCGCACACTGCTATTGATGTGGAGTACGTTTGCCATGTTCTGTCCTTTAAACGATGTGGGATGCGCTGCTGCGCTTGCACTTATCTTAGTCCACATCTAATATCGATGAAACCATATAAATTTCAATTTTTATTATCGATTTTTTAGATATGGATTGTGTATGAGAGAGCCAGGCCAACCATCGCTGGACCAGCTGCGGGTGTTTGTCGCCGTCATCGACGCGGGCGGCTTCGCCCATGCGGCGCGCCAGCTGCACCGCACGCAATCGGTGATCAGCTACACCATCGCCAACCTGGAAGAGCAGCTCAATGTGGTGCTGCTCGACCGCGGCAAGCGCAAGCCGACCCTGACCGACGCCGGCAAGGCCCTGCTGGCCGATGCGCGCACGGTGGCGCTGAAGGTCGACGCCATGCGCGCGCGCGCCAAGGCGCTGGCCGGCGGGCTGGAAGCGGAAGTGTCGGTGGTGGTCGACGTGATGTTCCCGACCTGCGTGCTGGTGCGCATGCTCGAAGCGTTCCAGGCGCAGTTTCCCACCGTCGCCCTGCGCCTGCGCATCGAAGGCATGGGCATGGTCACGCAGCTGGTGATGGACGGCAGCTGCCACCTGGGCGTGGGCGGCTGGATGTCGTCCAGCGCCGACGCCTTCGAGCGCCTGGCCGTCGGCCATGTGCAGCTGATTCCGGTGGCCGCGCCGGCGCATGCGCTGGCGCAGATGGCCGGACCTATCTCGCCGGCGGTGGCGCGCGAACATGTGCAGCTGGTGCTCAGCGACCATAGCAGCCTGACCGCAGGCCAGGATTTCGGCGTGCTGGGCCTGCGCAACTGGCGCCTGGGTGACCTCGGCTCCAAGCACGCCCTGCTGCGCGCCGGTCTGGGCTGGGGCAATATGCCCGAGTCGATGGTGCGCGACGACCTGGCCACCGGCCGCCTGGTACCGCTGCAATTGTCGGTCGACAGCGGCGAGAATTATCCGATCTACCTGATCCAGCGCGCCGACACGCCGCCGGGACAGGCGGGCAAGTGGCTGGCGGAGCGGTTTGCGGAGCAGTTGCCGCTGTTGCTGGAACACGGCTTTTAAGACCGGGCGGTGGGCGGTATCATGCGGAGTTCACTTCAACAAGGAATCAACATGGCCGGCATCGACGACTTCGTCAACAAGCAACAACCAGGCGCGCGCTTTGTCATCACGGCGCCGATGCTGCGCATGACGCCGCAGCAGTTCGACAGCGTGGCGCAGGAATGGATGGAAGACGGCGGGCCCGGCTTCGATATCGCCGGCATCCCGCACCGCGTGGTGATCGGCGGGCAGTTCTATATCGCCCGCGTCACCGTGCAGCGGCACGCCGAAGACGCCTAACTACTCGACGCCCAGCACGTGCAGGCGCCGCCGCAGGCGCGCCACTTCCTCCGACAGGTCGACCACCAGCGCCGCCAGGTCGGCGTTGGCGTCGAACACGGCTTCGATTTCGCGCAGGCGGCGCGCGCGGGCCAGGTCGACGCTGGTAAAGCGCCAGCTGGCCGCCTGCACCGGCGGCGGGCCATCATGCAGCAGCACGCCGGTCTGCACGCGCTGCACCACCCAGTCCGGCTCCACCGCGCAGGCGCGCGCCAGTTCTTCCAGGCTCAGGGCGGCGTCTTCGAGCAGTACGCCGATCACATTGTTGGTCGCGAGGTTTGCCATGCGGTCTGTCATGATTAAGCTCCCAGCTTCTGGCGCGGATTGAAGGCCATCTCGCGCGCCATGGTTTGATACAGTGCGCGCGCCTTGTCATCGCGCGCAGGCGGCAGCACCACTTCGAGCAGCAGATACAAGTCGCCAGGCTCGCTGGCGGGAATGCCGCGCCCTTTGAGGCGCAGCTTGCGTCCGGTTTGCGATTCCGGCGGCACCGTCACCGACACCGTGCCCGAGGGCGTGGGCACATCGATCGCGCCGCCCAGCGCCGCTTCCCATGGCGTGACCGGCACGGTTTCGAACACATCGCGCCCTTCCACCCGGTAGCGCGGGTCCTGTTCGAAACGGATTTCCAGGTACAGGTCGCCGGCCGGCGCGCCGCCGCTGCCGGGATTGCCCTGGCCTTTCATGCGCAGCTGCTGGCCCTCCGTCACGCCTTTCGGGATCGTCACTTCCAGCGTGCGTTCGCGCGTGACGACGCGGCCCTGCGCATCGGCTTCGGGCACGCGCATGACGATGGTGCGCGTGGCGCCGTGATAGCTGTCGCGCAGCGCGATGGAAATCGCCGCATGGCTGTCTTCGCCCTGCATCTGGAAGTTGCTGTTGGCGCGGCGCCGTCCGCCCACATGGGCGAACAGGTCGGCAAAGAAGTCGTTGTCGTCGACACCGGACGATTCGAAGCCCGCGCCCCAGTCGGGTGGCGGACGAAAGCCGCCACCGGCGCCTGGCCCGCCCTGGGCGCTTTGCTGGCGGCCCAGGTCGTCATAGGCGGCGCGCTTTTCCGCGTCGCCGAGCACGCCATAGGCCTCGTTCAGGGCCTTGGTGCGCTGGTCGGCATCGGTTTCCTTGCTGACGTCGGGATGGTATTTGCGCACCAGCTTGCGGTACGCCTTCTTGATGTCGGCCTCGCTGGCCGACTTGTCGACCCCGAGTTCCTTGTAGTAGTCCTTGTAATCCACCGTGCCTGCTCCCCATGGTTGAATCGTCAGGAAAGATTACACGAATTGCCGCGCCCATGCAGTACGGCTGCATGCGCGCGGCGCAGGCCGGTCAGCAGCGTTTAACGTACCCGGCGCAAGGAGGAAATACGGCGCTCGAGGCCACCGTCGAGGCGGTGGTAGTTGCCCGGCCCCATCACCACGCAGCGGCCGCGGAAGTTGGCGTCGGCGCACAGTTCCCAGCGGCCGTAGTTGATGACGATGGACTGGGCGCGGTCGTTGAAACGGTAGCGGTTCAGGTCGCGCACCTCGCCATCGAGGCGCACCGGCTGGCCGCGCATGCCGGCGTCGGGAAACAGCAGCACGGCGCCGCTGTTGCCGGGGCGTCCCGGATGGTTGCCGCCATGGCCGCCATCGTGCCAGCCGCCGCCACCGCCACGGCGCACTTCGCGCACCGAGGAAATCGCGTCGTTCATGCCCGGCATGCTGGCGTAGCGGCCCGGCTGCAGCACACGGCAGCTGTTGCGAAAGTTCGCGTCCTTGCATACTTCCCAGTTGCCCGAGCGCACGATGATGCTCGAAGTCTTGTCGTTGAAGCCCAGCTGCGACAGATTGCTCACATCGGAGCGCACATGGACGGAGCGGCCGCGAAAGCCATCATCCTGGAACAGGGTCATTTCGCCTGCCTGGGCGGCGCCAGTGGCAAACAGGGCGGTCGTGCACAGCAGTGCGTGTTTGATTGGTTTCAGCATCACAAACTCCATTTGTTACCTGCGGCCAGTGTAGTCCGGCGCAGCGGCCGCAAGTGTAACAAATGGCAAGCAAATGTCAGCGCACGCGTCGCAGCGACGAGATCTTGTTGTCGAGCGCATTGAGGCGCGCGTATTGTCCCGGCCCGATCACCTCGCAGCGACCGCGGAAGTTCGAATCGCTGCATACTTCCCACTGCCCTTCGTTGACGATGATGGAGCCGGCGCGGTCATTGAAGTTCTGGCGCACCAGGTCGTCCGTGTCGCGCTCGAGCACCAAAGGCTGGCCGCCCATATCCGCATCCGGGAACAGCACGATGGCGCCGCGCTGCTGGTACTGCTGCTGCGGATATTGCTGGTACTGATCCTGCTGATACTGATCTTGCTGATACTGATTCTGCTGGTACTGGTTCTGTTCATACTGCTGCTGGCGGCGCGCTTCGCGCTCGTCGACCACGCGCGCCGACGAGACGCGCCCATCAAGGCCGCGTCCCAGGTCGTCGTGGCGGCCCGGCCCGAAGATGCGGCAGGTACCCTGGTAATTGGCGTCGCTGCACAGCTGCCAGTAGCCATTGCCGATCACGATGCTGGTGGTGCGGTCGTTGAAGCCGATGGTGGCGAAGTTGCCGTTGTCGCGGTCCAGGCGCGCCGCGCCGCCATTCTGGCCGGCGCCGGAATACACTTCCAGGCTGGCCTGGCGGCCATAGTTGCCACGGTCAGGACGGCCGTCATTGCGCCAGTCGTTGCGGCCGTCGCCGCGGCCATCGCGCCCAACTTCGCGCACCGACGAAATGGCGTCGTTCATGCCCGGCATCGAGCGGTATTCGCCTGGCGTGAGCGTCTTGCAATTGCCGCGAAAACCGGAGTCCGTGCACACGTCCCACGTGCCCGAGCGCACCATGATGCTCGACGCCTTGTCGTTGAAGCCCACGCGCGACAAATCGTCGGCGGTCTCGCGCACGGTCACGGCGCGGCCGCGGAAATTGTCATCTTCGAACAGGGTCAGTTCGCCGGCCTGGGCGATCGCGGCATGGGTCAGGAAGGCGGCTGCGCACAGCAGGGCGTGGGTAAGCGGGCGGTTCATGGGGATGTCTCCGTGGGTGATCAATACTGCCAGACGTGAGTGTAGCCGCCCGGCGAAAAAACGGTGTAACAAAGTATGGGAAAAACACCATCAATTGTTACCAAAGGAAATAGATACAAGCACAAGGCGGCCGGACAGGCACCCGAATTCACAGTAGAATCGCAGGTTCGACTCAGCCAGTGCCCTTTCATCCCATGCCCCACACCACCGCGTTTACCGTGCCCGCCATCCGCCAGGAAGTATCGTCCCTGTGGAAGCTGGCCTGGCCCATCCTGATCGGCCAGCTGGCCACCGTCGGCATGGGCGCGGCCGACGTGGCGATGACGGGACACACCACGCCCGACGAGCTGGCGGCGGTGTCGCTGGGCGCGGCCATCTGGTCGATCGTGCTGGTCACCGTCAGCGGCATCATGATGGCGATCAATACGCTGGTGGCGCATGAAATCGGCGCCGCGCGCCACGGCAAGGTGCCGCACCTGGTGCGCCAGTCGCTGTGGAAGGCGCTGGCCGTCGGCATGGTGGCCTGCGTGCTGACCAATATGGCGGCGCTGGTGTTCGACCACCTGATGCTCGAAGCGCATGTGGCGGCGAAAGCCAAGCTGTTCGTGCACATCATCAGCTGCGCCCTGCCGGCGTTTGCCGCCTACCGCGCGCTGTACGGCTACAGCACCAGCATCAACCAGACCAAGCCCGTGATGGTAATTGCGCTGGCCGCGCTGGCGCTGAACATTTTCGTCAATTACCTGCTGATCTACGGCCACTGGGGCATGCCCAAATTGGGCGGCATCGGCTGCGCCGTGGCCACCACCTGCTGCGTGTGGATGATGCTGCTGGCGATGCTGGCCTGGATCAAGTACGCGCCGGCCTACCGCGCCACCTATCCGTTCACGCACTGGGAGTGGCCGCAGGCGTCGGCCATCGGCCCCATGCTGCGCCTGGGCCTGCCGATCGGCGTGACGTATTTTGCCGAAGTGAGCGCGTTTGGCGTAATCAGCCTGCTGGTGGCGCGCTTTGGCGTGGTGCAGGTGTCGGCGCACCAGATCGCCCTCAATTTTTCGTCCGTCGTGTTCATGGTGCCGCTCACCTTCGGCATTGCGCTGGTCACGCGCGTCGGCCATGCGGTGGGCGAAGCCAATTTGCGCCGTGCGCGTTTCATCTCGTGGGTCGGGGTGGCGATGTCGCTGGCGGCGGCCATCGTCTCGGCCGCCTGCATCACGCTGTTTCGCCACCAGATCGCGCAGGCCTATACGTCGGACCCGCAGGTGCAGGCCCTGTGCGCGCAACTGCTGCTGTTCGCGGCGCTGTTTCAATTGTCCGACGCAACGCAAGTGGCCACCTCGTGCGCGATCCGCGGCTACAAGGTGACGCGCCAGCCGATGCTGATACAGCTGCTGGCCTTCTGGGGCTTTTCGCTGCCGATCGGCTATGTGCTGGGCCTGGCGCCGCAAGGCTTCATCTGGTCGCCAAGCGCGCCGATGGCCGCCGCCGGCTTCTGGATCGGCCTGGTGACGGGGCTGACGGTGGCGGCCGTGCTGCTGACCTGGTATCTGAACCGTTTGTCGCTGGAAAGGCTGCGCGCGGCCATATAAAACACGGAGTATTCCTGGGATATGCCGAAGGAAAGCCGGCAATCGATAGCGTATTCCGTGTCCCGCCCTATCGCATTGCCCGTCATGCTCTGGTATTGTTTGCCGTCAAGAATTAGCTTGACCTCTTTCCCACTACCGAGACATCCATGCGTTTTATTCTTTGTTTTCTGGCCGCCATGGCCAGTGTTCCCGCTTCGGCCGAAAAGCTGACGCTCGAGCGCATCCACGCCGATCCGGCGCTGGCCGGCCCAGGCGTGCGCAACCTGAAGGTGTCGCCCGACGGCGAGCGCGTTACGTTTTTGCGCGGCCGCGCCGACAACCAGTTCCAGCTCGACCTGTGGGAATTCAAGCTGAAAGACAAGCGCACGCACCGCCTGGTCGACTCCAGGGCGCTGGTGCCGCATGAAACCATCTCGCCGGCCGAACAGGCGCGCCGCGAACGCGAGCGCACGGCCAGCCTGGCCGGCATCCTGAACTACAGCTGGTCGCCGGACGGCAAGCAGCTCTTGGTGCCGCTGGCTGGCAATCTGTACCTGGTCGACGCGGCCAACCCCGAGAAAGCGCGCCTGGTCGCCAAGGGCAATGTGCTCGACCCGAAAATCTCGCCCAAGGGCCGCTACCTGTCCTTCGTGCGCGAGCAGAACCTGTTCGTGATCGACCTGAAAACGGGCCAGGAACGCCAGCTGACCACCGACGGCAAGGACACCATCCACAACGGCGAAGCCGAATTCGTGGCGCAGGAAGAAATGGGCCAGCGCACCGGCTACTACTGGGCGCCGGACGACAGCGCCATCGCCTACAAGCGCTACGACGAAGCGCCGGTGCCGGTGGTGCGCCGCTTCGAGATCTTCGCCGACCGCACCGACGTGGTGGAACAGCGCTACCCTGCCGCCGGCGACGCCAACGTGCTGGTGCAGCTCCACATCGTCTCGCCGGCAACCGGCGTGCAGCGCCAGGTCGACCTGGGCAGCAACCCCGACATTTACCTGGTGCGCGCCGACTGGAGCGCGGACAGCAAATCGCTGCTGTACCAGCGCCAGTCGCGCGACCAGAAAACCCTGGAACTGATCGCCGTCGACGCCGCCACCCTGGCACAGCGCACGGTGCTGACGGAAACGGCGAAAACCTGGGTCAGCATCCACGATGACCTGCGCTTCCTGGCAGACGGCAAATCGTTTTTATGGTCGTCCGAGCGCACCGGCCGCAATCATCTGTACCTGTATGACATGAGCGGCAAGCTGCTGCATCCGGTCACGTCGGGCGAGTGGGGCATCGACAGCCTGCTGGCCGTCAATGAAAAAACCGGCAAGGTGTATGTGGCATCGAATCGCGACGCGGTGATCGACAAGCAGACCTACGCGCTGGCGCTCGATGGCAGCACGGCCGACAAGCCGCAGCGCGTGACGAAGGCCGACGGCTGGCACGACACCACCTTCGCGCGCAACGGCGCCGTGTTTGTCGACACCTATTCCGATCCGGCCACGCCGCCGCAAGTGAGCATCCGCCGCCCTGACGGCGCGATGGTGGGCTGGCTGGAAGAAAACGCCTTGAACGCCAGCCACCCGTACGGCAAATACCAGGCCGATCACCTGCCGACCGAATACGGCAGCATCAAGTCCGACGATGGCCAGACCTTGTACTACTCCCTGGTGAAACCATCGAACTTCGATGCCTCGAAACGCTATCCGGTCTTCCTGTCGACCTATGGCGGGCCGCACTCGCAGCACGTGGCGCGCCGCTGGGGCAATACCTTCGACCAGTACATGGCGCAGCAGGGTTTTGTCGTGTTTCGCCTCGACAACCGCGGCTCGTCGCGCCGCGAGCGGACGTTCACTGACGCCATCTACCATAACCTGGGCAAGGCCGAAGTGGCCGACCAGCTGGCGGGCATCGCCTGGCTGGGCCAGCAGAGCTTTGTCGACGCCAGGCGCATCGGCGTGTTCGGCTGGAGCTATGGCGGCTTCATGAGCTTGCGCCTGCTGTCGGCCGCATCCGACAAGATCGCCGCCGGCGTGTCGGTGGCGCCCGTGACCGACTGGTCGCTGTACGACACCCACTACACGGAGCAATTCCTCGGCATGCCGAAGGAAAACGTGGACGGCTACAAGGACAGCACCGTGTTTGCCCACCTGGACGGTTTGCGCTCGCCGCTGCTGCTGGTGCACGGCATGGCCGACGACAATGTGCTGTTCTCGAACAGCACCCGCCTGATCGACGCGCTGGTCAATCGCGGCGTGCAGTTCGACCTGATGACCTACCCTGGCGCCAAGCACGGCATCTCGTCGCGCGCCGGCCAGCGCCATGTGTACGCGAAGATCGCCGCCTTCTTCAAGAAGAACCTGAACGTGGACGACGCAAAATAAAAGTCCGCGTCCAATGAGAAACCGCCGCACGGTCTTTCGACAGTGCGGCGGTTTTTTTACCTGGTGCTCAGATTATGGCTTGCGGGTGATGGTTTCTACCGCATCCTTGACGTCGCCAACTTTCTTCTGCACTTGGCCTTCGACCTGGTTTGCCAGGCCCTTGGCTTGCTGTTCTTCGCTGCCGACGACTTTGCCAGCTGTTTCCTGGATTTTACCGCCGACTTCTTTCAACTTACCTTCGACTTGATCTTTGTTCATGATTAACTCCTCAATGTAGTTGGTCCATCTGTTCTCCAGCCCAGGGGCCGGTACTGCGGCTCAAACGCTGCGTTTTGCTTGCTGCGTTTCGATGAGTTGATATTACGCCCGAGGCCGCAAAAACTATGTACGGTTCCTAACACATGGGAAAATATTGCTATCTTTCACTTATCCTTGCGCCAGACGGTAGCGAGCCACGGTTGCTGTTCACGCGGCAGGCCGGGCGGACGATAGTAATGGTCGAGCAAGCTAAAACCGGCCGCCTGCACATGCGCGCTCCAGGTATCGAGGTCGTAGTAGCTGCCATAGCGCGCGCCGCTCCAGCCTTCCTGGTTGTGGCCGCGCGGATTCGAACTGAACAGTACCCCACCCTCTTTCAGGCATCCATGCAGGGCGCGCAGCACGCCGGGCAAGGCGCTGCTGGGCACGTGGAACAGCACGGCATTGGCAAATACGCCGTCAAAGCGTGCGGCAGGCAGGTCGAGGTCGAGAAAGTCCTGCTGCCAGACGGTACAGCCGCTGTAAGCCTGTGCCATCTCGACAAAGCGGGCCGAACCATCGACGCCGGTGGCATGATGGCCCAGTTCGGTGAACGCCTTCAGGTCGCGCCCGGGACCGCAACCGAGGTCGAGGATGTCCAAGGGCGCCACGCCATCGATGGCGTTCAGCAATGCCGCCATGTTCTGGCGCACATCGTGATCGCGCGTGCCTTCGAAGAACTGTTCGGCGCTGGCGTCGTAATGGTCGAGGGTGCGGCGGGTAATCGTGTGCAGCGGGTCATGCGGGGTATCGCTCATTATGGTGCTCCCGTAAAAGATGCCGCCATTTTAGACGTTCGCCAGCATCCATGCGGGTTTGCGGCCGGCTTGAGCATGCTTGAAAATTATTTTGAATTATTTTCAAAAAAACCCTCAAGTTCTGGCCGAGGCCGCCGTTAATCTAGACAAGCGTAAAACCATTGATAAAAATACAGGTGTGCTCATGAACTCCAACGACGTGCTGTCGATGTATGAAAATATTGCCGGATTGACCAACCAGATGGTCGTGGCCGCACGTTCCGAGGACTGGGAAAGCTTGGACGCGCTGGAACATCAATGCGCCAGCGCCGCCAGCGCCACTCAGGTCGGCACCGTGCCTGCCCTGTCGGGCTCCTCGCGCATGCGCAAGCTTGAGCTGATCAAGCAGATCCTGGCCAACGACCGCGCCATCTGCAATATCACCGAACCATGGATGGCGCAGCTGTCCCGCGCCATGCCGGCGCCGCGCGCCCACCGCTAAGACCGCAGCAGCATAAGACGACAGCGCCCACGGGCGCTTTTTTTACGTCCGCCGGCGGCCGATTGCGCTCAGCGCGAAAAAGGTTCGGGCTCCGGCACCAGTGCCGGCTCATCGCGTTCAGCTGGCATATCGCCAGGCGGTACCGCCGGCGCGCTCTTGCGGCGAAACGGCTTGCGCAGCAAGACCCAGTATTTCGATGGCGGCCGGGGTTCGGCCTGCCCACGCCCCTTGCGCTTGCGCACGACAGTCACGATGGCCCCCGCCACCAGCAGGAACAGCAAGCTGCCCAGGCCCAGCCACAACATGCCATTGCCGCCGGCTTTCTTGTCCGCCGCCCCCGGCCTGGCCTTGACCTTGGCCTGCGGCGGCCCGGACACGGCGGCCGCTGCCGCTGCGGGCGCGGCCAGCGCCTGCTGCAAGGCCGAAACTTTGCCTTCCAGCACGCCAATCTTCTCATTCAAGGCCGTGTTTTGCCGGTCCAGCGCCATGCACGCTTCGGCCGGCATGCCGGCCGCTTGCGGCGCGCAGGCCGCTACCGGCGCAGCGGCGCGCCGCAACGGCGGCGGCGCCACCGGCGCCGCCGCAGGCCTGGGACGCAGTGGCGCCGCAATGAACATGGCCGGCGGGCGCACCATGCCTTCGGCGCGGGCGCGGGCGGCCAGCGCGGCGGCGTCCGGCACCTCGACCCGCTTGGCAACGGGCCGGGCCGCCACCGGCGGCGTGATGGCCTTGGGCGCCGGCGCGGGCACAAGCACCGGCGCGGGCACGGGCACGGGGGGAGCTTGGGCCAGCCAGACGGTTGCCAGCCGCACCACGCTGCGGCTGCCATTGCCCAGCATCAGAAACACATGCACATGGCCGGCATCGATGGCTTGCCTGGTAGCGAGGTGGACAAAGCGCCGCCCATCGCGTTCCACCTGGCTGATCGCCAGGGTTTGCAGGGCGGGGTCCATGCTGATGCCGCCGCCCTGGTAGACATTGATCGAGGCCAGGCGCACCGGCAAGCCCTGCAGCTCATCGGGCGCCAGCGCCGTCAATTCGATATCGGCCGACAGTGGCTGGCCCCTGTGCGACTGCACGCTGATGTCGCCCAGTTCGGCAGCGAAGGCGGCCGGCATGGCCAGACAGGCAGTGGCGGCCAAGGTGGCGGTCCAGCGGGAAAAGACGGGGCTAGGCATGAAATGATCGCTTTGACAACGGAAGCATGGGAAAACGTTCTTTATTAACGGCAGGAAATTGAAAAAGCTTAGCTGGCTGCGGGCGCGCTGTGCGTTTCCGGCGCCTGGAGTACACTCGATCCACCATAAGCCATGAAAGGAATGCCATGAGCAGCAGAATCGAACGCGACAGTTTCGGCCCGATCGACGTCCCCGCCGGTCAATTGTGGGGAGCGCAGACACAGCGCTCGCTCGAGCACTTCCATATTTCAACTGAAAAAATGCCGCCCGAACTGATCGCCGCGCTGGCCACCGTCAAGCGCGCGGCCGCCCACGTCAACCTGGAACTTGGTTTGCTCGGCGGCGAAAAAGCTGTCGCCATCACCCAGGCGGCTGATGAGGTGCTGGCTGGCAAGCACGCGAGCGAGTTTCCGCTGGCCGTCTGGCAGACCGGCTCCGGCACGCAAAGCAATATGAACATGAACGAAGTGCTGGCCAACCGCGGCTCCGAGCTGATGGGCGGCCTGCGCGGCGCCGAGCGCCTGCTGCACCCGAACGACGACGTCAACCTGGGCCAGTCCTCGAACGATATTTTCCCGACCGCCATCCATGTGGCCGCCGCGCTGGCCGTCGCCAATACCGTGCTGCCGCCGCTGCGCCAGCTGCGCACCACGCTGGAGGCCAAGTCCGCCGCCTTTGCCGACATCGTCAAGATCGGCCGCACCCATTTGCAGGATGCCACGCCATTAACCCTGGGCCAGGAATTCTCGGGCTATGCGGCGCAGCTGGAATTTGCCGAACAGATCATCGAAGCGTCGCTGCCGCCGCTGCTGCAGCTGGCCGCCGGCGGCACGGCCGTCGGCACGGGCCTGAACGCGCACGCCGAATTTGCCGACCGCATCGCCGCCGAACTGGCGCACCTGACAGGCCAGCCTTTTGCCAGCGCCAGCAACAAGTTCGCCGCCCTGGCCGCCCACGATGCGCTGGTGGCGGCCCATGGCGCGCTGAAAACCCTGGCCACGGCGCTGATGAAAATCGCCAACGACGTGCGCTGGATGGCGTCCGGTCCACGCTCGGGCCTCGGTGAAATCACCATCCCCGAAAACGAGCCGGGCAGCTCCATCATGCCGGGCAAGGTCAATCCGACCCAGTGCGAGGCGCTGACCATGCTGTGCTGCCAGGTATTCGGCAACGACGTGGCCATCACGGTGGGCGGCGCCTCGGGCAACTTCGAACTCAATGTGTTCAAGCCTTTGATCGCCCACAACTTCTTGCAAAGCGCGCGCCTGCTTGGTGACGGCATGCGCAGCTTCGACGAGCATTGCGCGCACGGCATAGCACCGAATCGCGAGCGCATCGCCGAACTGATGGAGCGCTCCCTGATGCTGGTGACGGCACTGGCGCCGCATATCGGCTACGACCGCGCGGCGCAGATCGCCAAGCAGGCGCAGCATGAAGGCACGACACTGAAGGAAGCGGCGCTGGGCCTCGGTTTCGTGACGGAAGACCAATTTGCCGAGTGGATCGTGCCGCTCGACATGACGCGCCCCAACAAAAGTTAAAGCGCCTTCCCGCATGCCCGCTTGCAGTCATGTAAACTAGATGTTTGGCCCGCCTGGCGGGCCGCACGTGTTAAAAACACATTACTGCAATTGAGGATAGAATGCAAAAAGTAAGCTTTGATTTGACATCCGAGTTCGTCGAGCTGAACCAGCTGCTCAAGCTGGTCGGCCTGTGCGACAGCGGCGGCGCGGGCAAGGTCATGGTCGACAGTGGCGTGGTCAAGGTCGATGGCAAGAAGGAACTGCGCAAGACCGCCAAAATCCGCGCCGGCCAGGTGGTCAGCGTGGCCGATATCCGCATTACCGTGGTGGCGCCCGCCTGATGCCCTTGTAGCGTGCTCCTGTGTCAGATCAAAACCTGCCCGGCTGGATTGCCTATGTTTATATTATTGCCATATATTCATCAATGAGCGGAAAGGGATGCCATGGACAACGCCGAGCACGGCACACGCAGCCAGGAACGCCTGATCGCCGACTTGCGCCAGGTCATAGAAAACGCGGAAGACCTGCTGCGCACCACCGATAAATACACGAGCACCCTGTACCAGGGCGCGCGCGCCAAGCTCGAAGTGGCGCTGGTGGCGGCCACGGCCGAGCTGGCGCATTTCGAAGACGAACAACTGGCGCGCATGATGGAAGCGACCCTGGCGGCCAACGCGGCCTGCTGCGACCAGACCGGCGAAGCGCGCATCCTGCGCGCCTTTCAATAGGTTCAGCCCGGGAGCATGGCGGTCAGCACGCCATGCTCGAGCCAGCGGCGCAACTGCCCGCCCAGGTCAAAATCCTCGTCCAGCCCAAAGGCAGCGTCCAGCGCCGCGCCAAAACATTCCCCTTGCAGCAAACACTGCAGCGCCGCATGGGCAGCCGCATCGAGCGCCATGACCTGCGCCTGCCATTGCGGCCGGCATACCAGGGCGTGCGCCGGCCAGTCCAGTTGCCGGGGAAACGCTGCATTTTCCTGTTGATGCGCCTGCCATAACGCCGCCACTTGCCAGTCGGATCTGATCAGTGCGCACGCCGGGTGCAGGGCAAAGCGGGCATTTTCCAGTTGCTCGGGCAACAGGCTGGCCAGCACATCGAACGGCAAGCCTGGCGCGTCCGGCGCGTAATGGGCCAGGTGCAGCGCCCATTCCAGGCGCGCCATGTCGGGCAGATACGGCAGTTGCGCCACAGGAGGAAAATCGGCGAGGAAAGTGGGAAAGTCGCTGCCGAAACGGTTCAGGTCGGCGTCTTGCGAAGGATAACGGCGCCCGTATTCGCGCGCCATGCCCGTAAAAAATTCCTCGCCCACCAGCGCCAGCACCACCGGATAGGCCTGGCCCAGCACGCGGCGCCAGGTGGCGTTCAGGTTGCCCCGGTACAAGCCCAGGCGCTGCCCGACCAGCACGCCGCGGCACTGATTAATCGCATTATCGGCCTGGCCAGCATCGAGCAGCGCGTCGGCAAACGCTTGCTGCTTGTGCGCCAGTTGCTCGCCCGGCGGCGGCGCTGTCACGCCAGTGCGCGAACCGCGCCATGGCGCCGCAGCATGATGCATTTGCTGCAGCGCGCGCGCCCGGTCGGCCTCGGCCAGCAACACCGCCAGCTCGGGCACATCGGTATCCCACTCGATCAGAGTCGGCACCTGGCCAAAGCGCTGCAAGGCCGCCTTATACAAGGCCCAGACCGGTTCGGCCACGGCGGCGCCATGGTGGTCGATCACGGCGAGCGGCGTGAGCAGGTGGCCGCCGAGGTGCAGCTCGCCAACGATATCGGCGGGAATATCGCGCAAAGCCGCCAGCGCGTCCTCGCCGTGATTGCACTGGTTCACATACAGGTTATTGACGTCGAGCAACAGGCCACAGCCGCTGCGGCGCGCCAGTTCGGCCAGGAACTGCGCTTCGTTCATGGCGTCGGCGTGGAAGCGCAGGCTGGTCGAGACATTTTCCAGCAAGATGGGCCGGCGCAAGGCGTCCTGCACCCGCCCTACCCTGGCGCACAGCAGGTCCAGCGCGGCATGGTCCAGGGTCAGCGGCAGCAAGTCGTTGAATTGCCGTCCCGCCACGGCGCCCCAGCACAGATGCTCGGACACCAGCGCCGGTGCGATGCGCTCGCACAGCCTTTGTACCCGCTGCAGATGATCTTCGGAAAAACCGCGTGCCGAGCCCAGGCCCAGGCCCACGCCGTGCAGGCTCAGGCCATAGTCCTGGCGCACGGCCTGCAGCACATGCCAGTCGCGGCCCGAGCAGGACAGATAATTTTCGGTGTGTACTTCCAGCCAGTCGACTTGGGGCCGGCCGCCGAGAAAGTCGCGGTAATGCGCGGCGCGCAGGCCGACGCCCACGCCGCCCAGCGCGTGGACGGGCTGCGCCATGGCTTGCCGGCTTATGACTGCTGCTTGGCCGCAGCGGCTTTCTTGCCTGCCTTGACAGGCTTCAAGGCGCCGCCCGCCTGCTCGCAAGTTCCCTTGGCAACATACGCCCATTCGGTCGGCAAGTTGTCGCTGGCGGCCTGACCGGCGCAGGAATGGGCGCCGTCGGACGAGGCGCAATCATTCTGGCCGGCCTTGGCGACGCCATAGCATTTTTCCTTGTCGCCGGCGGCGGCATCATGGTCGGCAGCACTGGCAACCGAGGTGGCGCACAGGCCGGCCAGGGCGGCGGCAACGAGAGCGTGACGTTTGTTCATGGCAGTCTTTCGTAAAAGGAGTCGTATCCGATTTTACGCTGTCGCAGAAAAAGAAGGGAAGATCCTGCATGCACAAGCGCGCCGCAGCCAGGCCGGCAGCGGCGAAAGTGGCCTCAGCAGCCGGGGCTGCCTCGCAGAATCAGGCCGTGGTATTGATGCGGTTGCCCAGGTGCGAAGGCAGGCTCGGTGCGGCCGGCATCGGCGGCAGGGCTTCGATCAGGGCGGTGGCGGTCGAGCTCTGGATATCCTGGGCTTTTTTCAGGACGGTCATGCCGACTTCTTGACGAATTCCAGTTTCAGCCATCGTGGTTGACAGTTGTGCAATGCTTCCGATGTCCATGAGTCTCTCCTATCAGTGTCTACCTGGATTAACGGCCAGCCGGCGAAATACTTGAGGATTATTTTGACAGCGGTTTTTCCAGCCGCTGCAGCACCCAGCTTAGCACGCCGGCGCGATCATTCAAGTCCAGCCAGGCAACGCCGGCGCGCAGGTCGTGC
Organism: Janthinobacterium psychrotolerans; assembly: GCF_001677885.1. Lineage (GTDB taxonomy): Bacteria > Pseudomonadota > Gammaproteobacteria > Burkholderiales > Burkholderiaceae_D > Janthinobacterium > Janthinobacterium psychrotolerans. The sequence continues at coordinate 112,819 of NZ_LOCQ01000054.1, forward strand.
GGCGCCGGCACGTCCGACGCCACGGCGATCACGGTCACATCATGAGGATACAAGGGCGCCTGCCCTACTGCCGGGCGAAACACTTCCATTTTAGGGATGGGGTCGGTCTTGAAGCCTTCCACCAGGGTCAGGTCGGCCGGTCCCATGCGCGCCAGCTGTTGCGGCAAGGTCGGTTCGGGCGCGCCGCGCAGCTCATGCACGATGGCAAAGCGATACGGCGACGCCACCAGCACTTCGGCCGCGCCGGCCATGCGCAGGCGGGCGCTGTCTTTTTGCGGTGGTTCCAGCGCCAGGTCATGGTGGCTGTGCTTGATCAGATTGACGCGCAGGCCGCGCGCCGCCATTTCCTGCACCAGATATTCCAGCAAGGTGGTCTTGCCGCTGCCGGAACGGCCAACCACGCCCAATACCGGGTGGGCAGGCGCGGGGGCGGATGTCGCATGGTCCATCGTGGGCTTCCTTCCGTGAGATCGCCCATTATACCGGCCAGCCCACTTGCGGCCAGGCCACTACAAGCGCTGGCTTGATGCAGACAAAGGGCCTCAGCCTTCGTGCGCCCTGTCGCCGGTGTCAAAGCCGTCAAGCCAGTTGACGGCGCGGCCATCGCCATGGTTGTCCTTGCGCCGGCGGCGCGCGATCGATTGCGGCGCCTTTTTGCCGTGGGTGGCGATGGCGTTGCGGGCGCTGCGGGCCAGGTGGCGGTGCGCGGCCACCGCACCGGCCTCGGCATCGGGCATGGGCATGGCCGGCCTGGCAGCGTCAAACCCGTCAAGCGCATGCCGTTCGCGCAACTCGTCCTCCCAGCACCTGCGCTGCGCGTGGACGCTGCCGGGCAGCGCGGGCGCCGGCCGTGGCAGGTCCAGGTCCAGCGCCATGCCCAGTCCTTTGGCGGCGGCCACCCGCGCACCCATGGCCGGCAAGGCGCCGTCGGCGCCACGGCAAAAGCGCTGCAGGATGGTTTTCAGGATCGAGGTATGGTCGAACAGCTCATGGCAGACGCTGCCGGCGCTGATCAACGGCGACACCAGCAGCATGGGCACGCGCACGCCATACTGGCGAAACGCGGCGTCGTCGTCGACGGCGGCCGGTGGCGGCACATGGTCGAAAAAGCCGCCATGCTCGTCGTAGGTGATGACCAGCAAGGTGCGCTCCCAGCTTGGCCCGCGCGACAGCGCCTGGTAGACCTGCGCCACCAGCGCCTGGCCGGCGCGCACGTCGGCCGGCGGATGATCGTCGTTGGCAAAGAAATGCGGGTCGATCCAGCTGACCGATGGCAGGCTGCCGGCCAGCGCATCGCCGACAAAGCCATAGCGGCGCCCATGCTCGCCGAACGGTTCGTAGAACTCGGACGAGCGGTAATGCTCGTCCGTCAGGGCCAGGGTCCACGGCTTCCAGAAGGAATAGAACTTCCAGCTGACCATATGGCGTTCGAGCTGGCGCACGAACGATTTGTTTGCATACAGCGGCACGCGCTTGCTGTCCTTGCTGCCGGCCGCGCGGCCGCTGACGGCGTACAGGCGGTTCGGCCAGGTGGCGCCAGGCACCGAACTATGGCAACGGTCGCAGACACAGAACTCGCGTGCCAGGAAATCGTACATGGGCAGGTCGGCGCCGTTGTAATAGCCCATCACCAGGCCGGGATCGGGGTCGTCGGGGTGGTGCAAGGCATAGTCGCTGACAAAGCCGCCGTTATGGCCGTGCACCTGACGCGCCACCGACGCGCCCGTATTGCGCGGCTGCTGCGACGGCTGCAAGGCCGTGCGCTGCAAATGGTGAACACCATACGCCTTGCCCGCATGCAGGTTGACATGCTCGCTGCGCAAGCCGTCGATCTCGCCGCGCCCGCCTTCCAGGCTCAGATAACCGAGCATATGGTCGAACGAGCGGTTTTCCATCATCAGCACGACGATATGGTCGATGCGGGCCAAGCTGTTGATTGTCATGCCTCCTCCGGTGCGCGCCCGCGGTGGCGCGTCCCAGGTTCGACTGGCGCCACACCAGCGGGTTCAGGGGCTCACGGCATTGCTTGACATGCAACAATCAACGGCCAGCCATCAGTACGGCATGCGGTAGCGATAGCCCTTGAAACTGAAGATGGCCGCCTTCGGCTGCAGTTTTTCCAGCACCAGGCCCGGCGCCACTTCCTCGCCCTCGTGGCGCAGCACCTTGTCGATCAACAGCAGGCGGTCGGCCGGATCCTTCGAATAGATATAGCCACCGAGCGCTACCGGCGGAATCTGCCGCTGTATCGGTTCAGGCAAATCGCGCAGGCCGGGCGTGGCTTCTTCGGCCGGGGCCGTTGCCACGGCTGGCGCAGGTGGCGGCGTGACGGCCTTGACCATCGGCGCTGGCGGCGCTGCCTTGATGACCGGCGGCGCGGCCTTGACAACCACCGGCGCGGGCGGAACAACCGGCACCGGGACCGGCGCGACAGCCACCGGCGCCGCTGCCGGGACCGGGACCGGGGCCGGGGCCGGGGCCGCCACCGTCTTCGCCTGCCACCACCAGGCTCCCGCCGCCGCGCAAGCCAGGCTCAATCCCAGCCACAACGGCCAGCGCGGCGCGGCGCGCGTCGATGCCGCCGGCTGCAGTTGCACCTGCGGCGCATGGATGGACGGCAACTCGCCAAGCTGGCGCTCGGCTTGCGATTTTTTCAGTGCTTCAAGAATATAGGACATTTATTTCCCCACCACCGCGGCCGCCACGGCTGGCGCAGGCGACAGGCGCGGCTCCGTGTTGTCGCCCAGCTGCATCAGGCGCATGAATGTTTTCGGTCCCGGCAGGCCATCGGCCTTCAGGTTCTGGCTGAGCTGAAATTCGCGCAGCAGCCGCTGCATGTCCGCATCGAGCGGCAGGTTGGCGGCAGGCAGAGGCAAGCCATGCAGCTGCGCCAGGCGCGCCGCCAGCCAGTCCACATCCGGCCCTCGCGCACCTACCGGCACTTCGTCGCGCCAGTTGCGCGGCGCACGCCAGAACGTGACGAAGCTGCCATCGCTGCGCTGTGCCAGTTCGGCCACGCCGATGGTGACGGGCTGGCCATCGATGTTGACGCTGGCGGTGTCGCCCTGCACTTTGGCCAGCAGCGCCGGTTGTTCAGCGCCGCCATCCTTGCCATGCAGCACCAGCATGGCGGGACGGTCGAGCACGCGCAATTCGGCCATGCCGCCACGGCTTTGCAGGCAGCGCAGGCCAGCGCGCGCGGCCGCCTGGCAGGCGTCGCCGGCCGGCAAGTGTTCGCCCCACAGTGCCGCCAGCTGGCGCAGCACGGCATTGCGGTCGAGCACAACGCCAGCCGGAGCCGGGACAGGATCTGGAGCCGATGCTGCAAGCTTGGCAGGCGGCACGGCCGCCACTGGCGCGGCGGCCTGTTGAACCGGCATAAAATGCCAGGCCAGTGCACCGCTGAGCACGGCGCCGGCCAGCACGCCGCCGGCCAGCTGCGGCCAGCGCCAGCCGCCAGCCATGGTCGCCGGCGCGCCAGCGCCCGCTTCGCCAAATACCTCCGCCGCCGCGCGCCGCAGGATCTGGCGCGTTACTTGCGGCTGGTTTTCCACATAAGCGCCCAGCAGGGCGCGGTCGCACAGCAGGTTGATGCGGCGCGGCACGCCATGGCTGAGCTTGTGGATCCGCGCCATCAGGCGTGGCCCGAACGGCGCGCGCGCCGTGCTGCCGGCCACGGCCAGGCGGTGGTGGATATAGCTGGCCGTCTCCGGCTCCGACAGCGAACCCAGGTGATAGCGCGCGATCACGCGCTGCGCCAGTTGTTCCAGTTCGGCCCTAGCCAGCATGGCGCGCAGTTCCGGCTGGCCGATCAGGATAATCTGCAGCAGCTTGCGCTCGCTCGTTTCCAGGTTGGTCAGCAGGCGCAACTGCTCCAGCACCTCGGCCGACAGGTTTTGCGCCTCGTCGATGATCAGCACATTGTTCTTGCCCTGCGCGTGGCTGGCCAGCAGGTGCGCATTGATGGCGTCGACATGGCTCTTGACGCTGGCCGTCGCCGCTCCCGCAGCGGCCGGCGGCGCAATATGGAACTCTTCGCAGATCGACAGCAGCAACTCCTCGACCGACAGCTTGGGATTGAAGATATAGGCCAGCTGGCAGTTGTCGGGGATCTGCTCCATGAAGCAGCGGCAGACGGTGGTCTTGCCGGCGCCGATCTCGCCTGTCAGCAACACAAAGCCGCCGCCGCTGCCCACGCCATACAGCAGGTGGGCCAGCGCTTCGCGGTGGCGTTCGCTCATGAACAGGTAGCGGGGATCGGGGGCGATCGAAAACGGCGATTGCTTGAGCTGGAAATAATGCGTGTACATGGAGACCCTGCGGTGGAACGATCAAAATGCGCAAAAACAATGGCAAACGGCCATACCTAGCGGGTTTGTGCCGGCGGCAATGGCTTGTACTTGGCGCAATAGACTTTGGCCTTGGTGCGAAAGTAGACAATTTTACTGCCAGGCACCGAGCCACGGACGGGATAGGCGGAATAATCGAGTTTGCCGAAGCGCAGGCCGGACGCGGCGCGGATGGCCGGCTCCAGCTTTTCCGGCGTGGTATCGGCCACCACGCCCATGAACACCAGGGGGCTGGTGTCGTCGCTGACGATCACGTCCGTTACTGGCGCACCCCACAGCACGGCGTCGGTGCGAAACCAGTAGGCGCCGCCCTCGTGCTTGTAGGCCGGGCCAAAGGCCGTCAGCAGATAGGCATAGAAAGACTTGTTGTCGATCTGGTCCAGGCACAGCACGGCGTTGCCCACCACCTGCCCGAAGGTCGATGGCGGCGGCTTGGGCTGCGCCTGCGCGGCCAGCGCCGGCAGCAGCGCCAGCACGGCCAGCGGCCGCCAGGCGGACGGCAAGCGGTGCGCGCGCATGGCTAGCGCTTGCGCTCTTCTTTCTTGACCTTTTTCGCTTCCTTCTTTTCCTTCATGGTCTTTGCCGGTTCCTTCTTGGCTTCCTTCTTGCTGTCTTGTGCCTTGCTCATGGTGTACTCCGTACGTGGGCGGGGATGCCTCGGGCATTATGACACTGCGCCGTGGAAATGCACGCAATCGCCCCATAAATAAGCGGCCGCACAAGGCGGCCGATGCATCAGTGCAGGCAGAGGCGGCGCTTGGTCTTGTCGATCAGCGCCGTATCGTAGGGATACAGGTTTTCGATAAAGAACAGTTCCGTTTCCGCCTCGTCTTCCAGGCACATGGCGATCATCACTTCGCCATCGCTTTCGCGGCCCAGGAAATCCTTGGGCCAGCGGTTCTTGCGATGCGTGCGCATCAGTTCCATGCCCAGCGCCGCCAGGGGCTTTGAGACGCCGGCGGCCAGCGCCGCTTGCTGCCAGTCATCCCAATAGTCGCTTGTTGCTGCCTTGTCGTTCATGTGCTCTTCCAGCTTCCGGTGTAAAAGGCGGACTCTACTCCGGACGGCGCGCGCTGCCAAGCAGGTATTTGCGGGCGGTACGCGGCCAGCGGCACTGCCAGCATGAAAAATGGCCTTGAACAAGTCCACCTCAATACCATTATTAATCACAAGATAAAACCTTTTAAAACAAATACTTATATCAATAAAAGAGAACCGTGAATACGCCAGATACAATACCACTTATATACCTGTTGACAGTCTCTCGCACCAACCCTATAGTGCTTTCAGCTTTTTCGCCGGCCGCAAAACAACAAGGCAGGCGCCATCCACCAGGGCTGGACCACACATGATCGAATACATAATCGGCGTCGACGGCGGCGGCAGCGGCACCCGGGTACGCCTGGCGCACCCCGACGGACAGGAACTGGCGCAGGGCCACAGCGGTCCGTCGGGCCTGGCGCACGGCATCGCGCACGCCTGGTCCGCGGTAGCGCAAGCCGTCGCGCTGGCCTTTCACGAAGCCGGCCTGTCGCAGCCGCCACTACGGCAGCTGGCCATCGGCCTGGGCCTGGCCGGCGTGCACAACAAGCAGTGGGCCGCCAGCTTTATCGAGCATAACCCCGGCTATGCCCTGGTGGCGCTGGAATCGGACGCCCTGACCACCCTGCTCGGCGCCCATGGCGGCCAGGCTGGCGCCATCGTGGCGATCGGCACTGGCAGCGTGGGCGAAGTGCTGCATGCCGACGGCAGGCGCCAGGAAGTGGGCGGCTGGGGCTTTCCGTCGGGCGACGAAGCCGGTGGCGCCTGGATCGGCATGCGCGCGGTCAACCATGCACAGCAGGCGGTCGACGGCCGCGTACCGGCCAGCGCCTTTTCCAGCGCCATCGTCGACGCCTGCGGCGGCCACCGCGACGCCATGCAGGCCTGGCTGGCGGCAGCCACGCAAACGACCTATGCGCAACTGGCGCGCGTGGTGCTGGAACATGCCGCCAGCGACGCCGTTGCGCATGGCATGCTGATGGAGGCGGGCCGGCAGGTCGCGCTGATCGCCAGCGCGCTCGATCCTCAAGCCACCTTGCCGGTGGCGCTGTGCGGCGGCCTGGCGGCGCCCCTGCGCGCCTGGCTGCCCGAGACCCTGCTGCAAAGGGTGGTGCCGGCGCAGGGCGACTCGGCGGCGGGCGCCTTGCGCCTGGTGCGCATGACCTATACGCAAGGGAGCCAATCAGATGAGTAGTACTACGATCAAAGGCAATATCCTCACCCCAGCCGGCTGGGTCCACGGCGCCATCGCCTTCGGCGAGCGCGTGACCGGCGTCAAGGGCTCGTCGAGCCACCCGTCGCGCAACGACGAGGACTATATCCTGCCCGGCTTTATCGACCTGCACGTGCATGGCGGCGGTGGCAGGGACATCATGCAGGGCGGCGACGCGGTCCATGCGATCGCCGCCATCCATGCGCGCCACGGCACCACCAGCCTCCTGGCCACCACCATGACGGCGCCGGCCGAAGACATCGACATGGCCTTGAGCGCCATCGGCGCGGCGGCCAAACAGCGCCGGCCGAACGCGGCGCGCGTGCTGGGCGCCCACCTCGAAGGCCCGTATATCAACTCGGGCAAACTGGGCGCGCAGCCGAACTACGCGCGCGCCGCCACCATGGCCGAAATCGAACGCCTGCAAACCCTGGCGCAGCTGCGCGTGATCACGGTGGCGCCGGAAATCGCCGGCCACCTGGACCTGGTGCGCCAGCTGGCCGAGCGTGGCGTGCGCGTGCAGATCGGCCACACGCTCGGCTCGTACGAAGACGGCGTGGCAGCGCTTGAACACGGCGCCTCCGGTTTTACCCACCTGTTCAACGCCATGAGCGGCCTGCATCACCGCGAACCGGGCATGGTCGGCGCCGCCCTGGCCCACGCGCAGTATGCGGAACTGATACCCGACCTGCTGCACGTGCATCCGGGCGCCATCAAGACGGCGCTGCGCGCAATTCCCCACCTGTATTGCGTCACCGATTCGACCTCCGCCACCGGCATGCCGGACGGCGAATACATGCTGGGCCGCCACATGGTGCAAAAGTGCATGGGCGGCGTGCGCCTGCCCGACGGCACCCTGGCCGGCAGCACCTTGACGCTCGACCAGGCGCTGCGCAACCTGGTGGGGCTGGGACTGGACCTGGCCGACGCCTCGCGCCGCGTGTCGACCAATGCCGCCGATTACCTGGGCCTGCAGGAACGCGGCCGGCTGGCTCCCGGCGCCTGGGCCGACATGGTCGTGCTCGACCGTGACCTCAATCTCAAGGCCGTGTATATAGAAGGAGCATCCTGTGACCTCAATGATGCTTGAAGAAGCCATGTCCGCCGCCGACTGCGTCGCCCTGCAACTGGCCAGCGACACGGAACGCTATGCGGAACTGGGCCGCAAATTGAGGAGCACGCAGTTTTCCACCGCACTCACCATCGCACGCGGCAGCTCGGACCACGCCTGCAATTACGTGGCCTACCTGATCATGGCGCGCCTGGGCCGCGTGGTAGCGTCTTTGCCGATGTCGCTGGTGACCTTGAACAAGTCGCCGCTGAAAACCCGCGACACCCTGGCCATCTCGATCTCGCAATCGGGCCAGAGCCCGGACGTGGTCGAACCGATCACCTACTTCCGCGATGGCGGCGCGACCACCGTGGCGCTGGTCAACGATATCGATTCGCCGCTGGCCAACGCCGCCGAATGGGCGATGCCGCTACGCGCCGGCAAGGAAAAAAGCGTGGCCGCCACCAAGAGCTTTATCGCCAGCCTGGTGGCCGGCGCGCGCATGGTGGCGCAGTGGCAGAACGACCCGGAACTGCTGGCCGGCCTCGAAGCGCTGCCAGAATCGCTGCTGGACGCGACGCGCGTCGACTGGTCGCCGGCCGTCGAGGTGCTGGCGCCGGCGCGCAACATCATGGTGGTCGGCCGCGGCATCAGCTTCCCGGTGGCGCTGGAGTCGGCGCTGAAGTTCAAGGAAACCTCGGCCCTGCAGGCCGAAGCGTTCAGCGGCGCCGAGATCAGGCACGGCCCGATGGCGCTGATCGAGGACGGCTATCCGCTGCTGATCTTCGCCACGCGCGGCCCGACCCAGGCCGGCCTGCTGCAACTGGCGCAGGACATGCGCGGACGCGGCGCGAAAGTGCTGCTGGCCGCACCGGCCGACGTGCCTGATCGCGACCTGACCCTGCCCGTCGCCGCCAACCCGGACCTGGACCCCATCCTTGCCATCCAGTCCTTCTACGTGATGGCGGCCCGGCTGGCGCAAGCGCGCGGCATGGATCCGGATGCGCCGCGGCATTTGAGCAAAGTCACCAGGACCAGCTGAGCGCCGGGGCGCACGCCAGGCGCCCTGCCCGGCCCGTTTATGTGACAATAGGCCATGTTGATCATGCTGCCCCTCTTGGCCCCGCGCCTGCGGAGTGGCAGAATGCCTGTTTTTCGCAAATATCCCTGCCCCCAAGCACAGCCGCCGCGCGATCCGCGGCAGAGCGTGCCGGAGCGTCTTTTTGTTATTGATTGAAGGATTGACCATGTCCAATTTCCGTCTCGCCCGTATCAGCCTGCTCCTGGCCGCCATCGGCCTCAATGTCCTGCCTGCCCTGTCGCACGCCCAGGATGCCAAGCCAGCCGCCGCAGGTACGCCTGCCGCCGCGCCAGCCGATACCGTGCGCCCTGAAATCTTCAAGCTGCTCGATCCGACGGCCGTCAAGGCATCGATGGACGCCAAGAACTACGCCGACGTGCAAAGCCGGATCGACCAGGCAGCGGCCATTCCAGCCCTGACGCCATACGAAACCTTCGTCATCAACCGCCTGCGCGTGGCGCTGGCCTCGACCACCAACAACGCGGCGATGGCCATGCCGGCGCTCGAAGCGGTGATCGAATCAGGCAAGCTCGACAAAAAATCGATGGGCGACTTCATCCAGGCGCTGGCCAACTACCACTACAACGCCAAGGATTATGCGAACGCGATCAAGTGGTTCACCCGCTACCAGACGGAAACCGGCGACGTGGCCACCGTGCGCCCCTACATCATCCGCGCCTACTACTTCAATAACGATTTCGCGCGCGCCAAGCAGGAACTGATGGCCGACCTGACCGCCAAGCAGCAGGCCGGCCAGGCGCCGACCCTGGAAGAACTGCAATTGCTGGCCAATACGGGTTCGAAAAGCAAAGATCCGGCCACCTACCTGATCGCCATGGAAAACCTGGTGCGCTACTACCCGTCGGACGACTACTGGACCGACCTGCTGGGCCGCACGCAGGGCAAGGCCGGCTATTCCGACCGCTTCGCGCTCGACGTGCTGCGCCTGCAATACAAGGCCGTCGGCACCATGTCGCCTGAAGACTACAGCGACATGGCCGAAATCGCCCTGACCGACGCCTTCCCGACGGAAGCGAAAAAAGTGCTCGACGACGGCTACGCCAAGGGCGTGCTGGGCAAGGGCGCCAACGCGGCCAAGCACAAGAAACTGCGCGACCAGGCCAACAAGGCTGCCGCCGACGATGCGAAAACCATCGCCACCGGCGAAGCGTCGGCCAACAAGAGCAAGGACGGTACCGGCCTGGTCAACCTGGGCTACGCCTACGTGACGATGGACCAGTTCGACAAAGGCATCGACCTGATTCAGAAAGGCATCGCCAAGGGCGGCCTGAAACGCCCCGAAGACGCCAAGCTGCGCCTCGGCTATTCGCTGGCCATGGCTGGCAAGAAAGACGAAGCGATCAAGGTGCTGGAAACGGTCAAGGGCGGCGAAGGCGTGGGCGACCTGGCCCGCTACTGGATCCTGTGGCTGAACCGTCCTGCCACGGCAGCGGCGGCACCGGCGGCAGCCCCTGCGGCCCAGTAAGTTTCAGCCATCACCGACAACAAAGCGGCCCCGGTCAACACCGGCGCCGCTTTTTTCATGCCTCTTTATTCATGCGGCACCCCATAAAAATGATCAACCCGACTCATTCCGAAGACAAGCTGACCGCTGCCTGGCAATTTCCTGACGCTCCCGATACCGCCTGCTACGCGACGACGGATGTAATGAACGGTGCGCCGGTCCAGCAGGTGTACCATGATTACGATGGGGACTGGCAATTCCATGGCGCGTCCCATGACGACACGGCGAGTTCGGTCCAGATAGTCAGCCTGGCGGAGATGGTCAAGCATCACGACCTGCTCACGGACCTGCACGACTTGCCGTACGGATGGCGGGCGCAGTGGAACGACGGCGCGAGAAACTGGGATCGATTCAAGGACCATCCGTTTCCCACATTCGCAGACCATGGCTATTACCTGGAAGATGCCGTCTGGCTTGCCCGGTATCTGACGGACATACAGCCGCCGCCCGCCGAAGTGCGCGAGCATCTCGGCATCGCCTGCCACGTGAAAATCGTTTTCCGCTTCGCCCCGGAAGAGGCCGACCGAGGCGATGACCAGTGCGAACGGTTGTGGGTGGAAGTGACGGCGATCGACCAGCAAAACGATGGCTATCTCGGCAGAATCGACAACCATCCGCATCATGCAGCGGCCAGGCACGGCGATCTCGTCTCATTCCATTCCTTGCATGTGGCCGGTCTTTACAGCAAAGAATGAGTCGCGGCCAAAGCTTGCAGCTGCCATTACCGCAACATGCTATAAGGGTGTTCGATTACAAATGGACTCGATATGCTCGACCACGTTTCCCTGACCGTTGTAGACCTGGAGCGCGCGGAGCGCTTCTATGACGCCATCTTCGCCGCGCTCGATGTGCCCAAGGTGGGCAGCGACCATGCCGACGCCTGGATAGGCTATGGCGAGCGCAGCGATGCCGACTATCCCGGGCGCAGCTATTTTTCCGTGCGTCTCGGCCCCGCTCCTGACGACGCGCCGCGCCGCCACTATTGCTTCAAGGCGCCGTCGCGCGCCGCCGTGCAGGCATTTTGGCGAGCCGGCCTGGCACACGGCGGCCTCGACCTGGGCGAACCCGGCCTGCGCGACTATCACGCCAACTATTATGCCGCCTTCCTGTTCGATCCCGACGGCAACCGCATTGAAGCCGTCTGCCACCGCGCTGGTGCCGGCTGACAGGAGGTGAAAGCTTCTGTCGATTGCCGGCCAAAAGAAGCAAGCTGGTAGCGGCCGGAAGCGCAGGGAGCGTGTCAGTTTGCTGGTTCAGTTCACGGAGATTTTATGCCATCAATAATTTCGCATGCTGTTGTTCCACTCGCAGTCGGCCTTGCCCTGGGCAGCAAAGCGATTCCGGGTCGCCTGCTTGTGATCGGCATGATTGCCGCGATGCTTCCTGACGCAGACGTCCTCGCATTTCACTTCGGCGTTCCCTATGCCCACCAGCTGGGACACCGGGGCATCACGCATTCCCTGGCATTTGCGCTGCTGCTCGCCACGCTTGCCTGGATTTTTGCCAGGCAACTGGCTGCATCGCGCAAGCACGCATGTTTGTTCATGTTTTTTGCCACCGCTTCGCACCCCTTACTCGATATGCTGACAAACGGTGGACTCGGTGTCGCCTTGATTTGGCCGTTTTCAAATGAACGATTGTTTTTCCCGCTACGCGTCATAGAAGTAAGTCCTATCGGTATTCGACGGTTTTTCAGTGCCACCGGCGTCCGGGTTCTTCTGTCCGAGCTTCAGTGGATATGGATACCGTCGGCCATCGCCGCCGTCATTATTGTTGCCTGGAGGCGGATTTTTTATGCGTCAGAATGCAGAACGCCACAGGGTCCCGTCTCATGAGCCATGCGCGATATCGCCGCACGGCCAGGCGCGGACATTCCTTATCCACAGAGAGAATTGATGAAGTTTCTTGATGAAGCCTTTGATCGCGCGTGCAGTCGTTACAGCGGCAGTAACTTCGATCAGCTCGATGAAGCTGACAAGATTTTGGTCACGATCTGGGGCCTGGAAGGCGACGTCAATAACGGCGGCTTCGACCAATACTATTTTAATAGTTCAGGCGATCTTGCCTTCCATGCGCCGGTGGCGCTACGGAGAATCGGCGCTCATCACATGGCACAAATTGCCGATGACGCAAACAAGCTGTTTGGGCCAAACGGCCCCGCACGCAACCCTGACGAGCGCGAAGCTCAGTTGCTCGCGATGGCGACGAACGGCAGCGAGCCGCACCGTTGGGACGAGCTTACGCGGGCGTTCCAATCCTACCCGGACGACATTTCTGCGCTGCTGGCGGCCTTTCTCGAAGCACGTAGTCATATACCAAAATGACTGCCGGCCCCGCTGTTGGCTGAGGGTACCGTCAGTGGTTGCCTTGGGGCCGAATGCAGCCCGATGCTGCCGTTAGAAAGAAAATATGAATACCAAAACTCCTGCTGATTCAACCCAATGTCGCGCGGCCCTTCGGCTTGCCGTTTCGCTTGCGTTCGCGACAGCCCTGGCAGCGTGTGCCAGCAGCCCGACTATAGGGACCGCTATTACCCAAGCAAAGCTGGTGTATGTAGAGGACGCGACCATGTTCCGATCACGGCTTGATGAGACGCGACTGGCACAGACGGGATGCACATATGAAAGCCGCGATCCCGCCGCGATGCTGGCACTGCGACGTCTGCTCGGGTCTGAGCAATTTGAGAATGAGTCCATCGTCCAGATGATTGAACCGCGCTATGCCTTGTACTTTGAAAAAGAGGACGGCAGCAAGCACTCGCTTCTTCTCGACCGCCAATACAGCGATTCACTACGACGACACGGAACATTTGACGCAAAACCGATAACCGTCGGAGGCAATTTCGCTTCGCAGTTAGTGCAATGGGCAGTGCAAGCGAACATCTCTCAATCAAACCCGCACTGCAACAGCCCTATTCTCCGTAAAACCATGTAGACAGCGGTTGAATACGTTTTCGCACCTGACGTGCAATAGCGCGTAACCGTCCGATTAGGGGCGAATCCAGCCTGCAGATGCAGCCGCTAGATTTGCATCCTGACCACCTGCTATGCTGGGCCGAACGGTCAGATTCGGCCAGAAGCGGCCACCCGCACCAACAGTCGTCACACAAGCGTGACATTTGGAATATTTACACGATTGAACTGCACCATATGAGCATGTTGAGAGCAAAAGGGAACCTACAAGATCTTATCGCCGACCGCGAGGTCAGAGTCATGGCACTGTCTGGAAAATGGGGCACGGGCAAGAGCCACATGTGGGACAGCCTCCGCAAAGCGTCAACGGATAGCCATATACAGGGGGCACTGTACGTTTCCTTGTTTGGCGTCGCCACGATCACCGAGTTGAAGCTGAAGCTTGCCCAATCAGCGGTGCCAATGATCAAAAAGAGCGGTCCTCAGGCAGATGCGGTTAGGGGCGCGATTAGCGCCATAAAGAACGGTGCACAGGGCTTTTTCAAACTCGGCACAGCCCTGGACGAATTCGCCCTGCTTGCCGTCCCAGCCATGGTGCGAGAGAAGTTCATCGTAGTCGATGACATCGAGCGCAAACATGAGAAACTGACAATCGACGAAGTCTTGGGCTTCATCGACGACTTCACACGGAACTACGGCTGCAGGATCCTGCTGATACTGAACACCGACCAGCTCGCCGACAGGACTGTCTGGGAGAAATTCAGAGAGAAGGTCATTGATGAAGAGTTGCGGCTGGACACGACGGCGGCCGAGGCCTTCGACATCGCCATCCAGCTCTCGCAGAGCCCGTTCGCAGCAAAGATCAAACCGGCGGTCGAAGCCTGCGGCATCAGCAACATCAGGATCATTCGCAAGGTCATCCGCGCGGCAAATAAAATCCTTGCCGCGCATTTGACGCTTCCGGATGACGTCCTGGACCGCGTCATTCCCTCCACGGTACTGCTTTCCGCCATCCATTACAAGGGGATCGAGGACGGCCCGACCATGGCCTTCGTTCTCGACTCCGAGTCTAATGTGGGCCGCCAAATCGCACGACACGAGCGCGAGCGCCGTGGCGAGGAAGCAAGCGATGAAGACAAGCTACATGCGCGATGGATGCTCCTGCTTAATCGCCTCGGCATCGCGTACTCCGACGAATACGAAAAGCTTGTGTCCGACTACCTGAACGCCGGCCTTGTTGACCGTTCGGCAGTCGATGCGATCGTCGGTCGCTATTATCGGGAGCGGCAACGCGCCGGAGCAGAGGCACGCGTGCGCGAGTTCTTCCAAACCACGATATGGGATCCTGAACTAATGCCCGCGCAGATCGTGGAGGCAGCGGGTGTATTGCTCGCCGATGTGCCGCATGTGGACTGCTATAGCGTCAGCTCACTGCATTATTACCTAGTCGAATTGCAGGGAGGGGCGGCGATTGCTGAACAGATGGTATCCTTGTGGGTCGATCAACTGCGGGAGATGGCAGCGGCGCCTGGCGCGAATCCCAGAGAATTCGTACTCGATAACTGGACGGGACGCGCATTGCACCCTTCGATCGTGGCCGCTTTCGCAGAGGCGCGCGTTCGCGTCGAGCAGCCTAGAACCCTGTTGGACGTATGCCTGTACCTTGCCAATAGTGACGGATGGAACCATTCCGATGAGGCAGTCATGCAGGCAGCGACCGTGGACGACTTCACGCGCACAGTCTTGAGCATCCGTGGCCAACAGCTCAAGGTGTTCATGCTCAAGAACCTCGACATGTACGCCAACCGTGGCACTTACGCGCGGCACTTCGGTTCTGGCCCTCAGCACTTCCTTGAAGCATGCAAGAGAATTCAAGTCGAACGCGCCGGAACGCGCTGGGCGAGCCTGATCGAGGATTTGTTCAAAGAGGCGAAGCTTGATACCGACCTCAATGTGGGGCAACCGGCCGCCGACACGACAGCAGTTAATGAAGCAACCAGATAGGCTGGGGCTCACCTTGGGAACAGTCCGCTTTGGGGCGGAAGCTACCATTCAACGATGGGCCATGGCGCTTTCCTGCTTCATGCGCGAACCAGCAAAATCTGTCACGAGCAAAGTCAACAGCAAAGGCTCTCCGGGCCAAGCGGGCCTGAAAAATGTCGAGGGCAAGGCGCGGCGACGAAGACAGTACGCATGTACGGCGAGGAGCTGCAACGCGGCCATCGGCATTTTCTCGGGCTCGCGTTTCCGGCCCGCTGTTGATGGTGACATAGCCAAGAACTTCGCCAAGCTGATCTCGTTTTAGGAAGACATGCGCACACGCGGGCGCACGCCGCGCAGCGTTTGGCTCAAGCGTTCGGAAGGCACGGTCACGCCGGAAGAAGCACTGCGGCTACGCTTGCGGCCGGGCGCGCCCGTGTACCGCTTTCAGCGCATCGGCTATGCGGACGAGTTGCCGATGTGCCTGGAATACGCCACCATCGCGGCCGGCTGCCTGCCGTCGCTGGCGTCGGTCGATCTGTCTGGAACAGGCCGGCAACCGCCCGGTGCGGGCCTTGCAGCGCCACCGGACGACTGGTTGGCACCCAGGGTTTCAATCACCGCTCGCCGCAGCATGGCCAGGCCGAGCTTGCGTATGACCTGGCGCCGGCGTGGTGGGGCCGCGGGATCGCCACGACGCTATGCCTGGAGGCCAGCGACTGGGCGCTGCAGGCGCAGCACTGGCTGCGGGTGCAGGCGGTGGTGCTCGACACGAATGCGGCGTCGATACGGGTACTGGAGAAAGCGGGATTTGAACGCGAGGGCTCGCTGCGCGCGTGGCGCAGGGCGCCGGCCTGTAGCACACCTGGCGCGGCGCTGACGGCGGCAGGAAGTGCTTACTTGCCGTCTTTGGGCGGCAGGAAGCACGCTTCGACGATCTGCAGGTCGTTGTCCTTGGCAAACTCGCGCACGAAGTGGAAGGCCATCGGTTCGATCTCGCGCAGCTTGCTGTTGACCACCACCGACTTGACGCCATTGACGATGGTCGGGCGCACGTAGGGAGAGTATTGCAGGTGCGCATTGCGCCCACCACCCTCGGGGTTGAAACAGGACATCACTCCGCACAGGCGTTCGGCCCAATCACTGGGGCGAAATTGCTTGCCATTGCTGGTGAGACCAAGGATGAAGAACTCGTCTGAGAGCTCTCCTTTGTTTTGAGATAACTCGGCCATGTGGCTTGTCGGGACTGGATTGCGTGAATGGCCCCGGCGGGTAAGCCGGGCTGGTAGTTCAGTGCGTCTTGCGGACAGTCAGTATTATATCTTATAGAAGACTTGGGTTCTAGCGCGATCTGCGGCGCCTTGACGGCCGCATGCAAAAAGGGCCGGCACATCCGCTGCGCCAGCCCCTTATTCTAATCGAATTGCACTTGCCGCATGCTGCGCATCAGCCGAGGAGGACGGCGCCCGACAACAGCAGCAGCAACAGCATCCACAGCAGCAAGGCGCGCCAGACCAGGCCGACCGTGCTTTGCAGCGCGCGCGCGCCCGGCTCTTCGCCAGGCAGGATATCGCTTTCGCTGTCGCTGTCGTCGACCGCCATGTCGGGCGTGATGACCACGCGCGCCGCGGTTTCCGCTGGCGTGCCCAGCCGTACGCCCATGGCGCCGCCGCCGGCCGTCAAAATGATGCCGATCGCTTCGTCATGCCAGCGGTGGGCGAAATTGCGCCAGGCGTAGATGGCGTCCTCGAAGTTGCCGACCACGGCAAAGGCGACCGCCGTCAGGCGCGCCGGTATCCAGTCGATCCAGTAAAAGGCGCGCGCGGCGAACTGGCCGAACGCTTCATTGCGCATGTGTTCGGGTTCGTTCCAGGCGCGCGCCAGGTATTCGGCCACGCGGTACATCACGGCGCAGGCAGGCCCGACCGGCATCATGAACCAGAAAAACACGCCGAACACATTGCGATGGGTGGTAATCAGGGCGCGTTCGACGGCGATGCGCGAGATTTCGCCGGCATCCATGCCGGCCGTATCGAGCTTGGTCCAGTCGGCCAGCAGCGCGCGCGCGGCCGGCTCGTCACCGGCGCTCAGGGCCAGCTGTATCGACGTGAAGTAATGGCTGTAGTGGCGAAAACCGAGCGTCAGGTAGACGATCAGCACGTTCCAGGCAAACATCACCAGGGTCAGCTCGTAGTATTTCAATACCCAGTAGACGCCGGCCGTGGGGATCATCAGCAAGCCCATCATCAGGAACCAGCCGATGCGGCCGTGGCTGGCGTGGCCAGCGTTGAACCAGGTCTCCATGCGCATCGCCATGCTCTTGATTTCGGCGTAGATGATATTGTCCGCGCGCAAAGGCTTGAGCTGCTCGATCAGTAGTGCGCAAAGTATGGAGAAAAATGTCATCGATGGTCCTTTTTGTCTTTTACAGCAATACCGCAATGCCCGCTACGATAACGCAGTGCAGTGCTGGAATCAAACTTATTACAATTGAAGCTGATATTCGGACAGTTGTCTACGCGCGCAACAGGTGAAAGAGGTTACGCAGCATGCCGGCGGTGGCGCCCCAAATGTAAAATCGCTCGTAGGGCATGGCGTAGAACGAGCGGCGCCCGCCAGGCAATTCCACCGACAGGCGCTGGTGATTGACACCGTCCATCAGAAAGGCCAGCGGCACTTCGAACACTTCCGCCACTTCCGCCGGATCGGCGCGCAGCTCGAACGGCGGCGTGACCAGCCCCACCACCGGCGTGACGCGATAGCCGGTGCCGGTCAGGTAATCGGGCAGCTGGCCCAGCACTTCCACGTGAGCGCGCGCCAGGCCCACTTCTTCTTCCGTTTCGCGCAGCGCCGTGGCCACTGCCGAGACGTCATAGACTTCGCTGCGCCCGCCGGGAAAGCTGACCTGGCCGGCATGGCTGCTCAGGTGATCGGTGCGCATGGTCAGCAGGATGGTCAGGCCTGCCGGGCGCTGCACCAGCGGGATCAGCACGGCGGCCGGCACCGGTTCGGCGCGGGCCGACAAAAAATCCTGGGTGATCTCGGGCTGCCAGTCGGGCGGCGACAGCAGGCGCTGGCGCAAGGCCTCGGGTGTCATGCGCGCCGCATCGAGCGCGGCTTCGCCGGCAATCGAATCGACGGCCAGCTTTTTCGGATCAAACGCGATTGTTGCCATGCTAACAGCCTCCAGCTCCAGAAACGAAAAAGGGGCACCTGATGGCACCCCTCTTTACCAAAACAGACGCTAGTATTAAGCGCTTGCTTTCGCCACAACGCGGCGGTTTGGCAGTTTTTCCTTGATACGCGCCGATTTGCCCGAACGCTCACGCAGATAGTACAGCTTGGCGCGGCGAACATCACCACGGCGTTTCACTTCGATCGAAGCGATCAGCGGCGAGTACAGCTGGAACGTACGCTCGACGCCTTCGCCGGACGAGATCTTGCGAACGATGAAGTTCGAGTTCAGGCCACGGTTACGACGGGAGATAACGACGCCTTCGTATGCCTGGGCGCGCTTGCGCGTACCTTCGACCACGTTGACGCTGACGATCACGGTATCGCCTGGTGCGAAGTCAGGAATCGATTTACCCAGACGGGCGATCTCTTCTTGCTCTAATTGTTGAATCAGATCCATTTTTAACACTCCGAAAACCATCATGCCGGCGCACTGTGGATAGCTGGCTATCCGCCCGGTAGAGGATGGGTAAGACACAAAAGGGCAACATGCCCGGCACTACGGGCCAGCCTGCGGCCTTCCGGAGAAGGCTTACAGGCTGGCCAGGAATTGTTCGTCGGTCTTGCTGAGCAAGCCGGCGGCACGCGCGCTGATCAACAGATCGGGGCGCTTTTTCGCGGTCGCTTCCAGCATGCGCTGGCGGCGCCACTTGACGATCTCGGCATGGTTGCCCCCCATCAGGACGGGCGGCACGGCCACACCTTCATACGTTTCCGGCCGCGTATAGTGCGGCGAATCGAGCAAGCCGTTGACAAAACTGTCTTCGACCGCCGACGCCTCGGTGTTCAACACACCGGGCAACAGCCGGATCACCGCGTCCATCAGCGCCATGGCGGGCAACTCGCCGCCCGACAGCACGAAGTCGCCGACGCTGATTTCCTCGTCGACGCAACGGTCCAGCAAACGCTGGTCCACGGCTTCATAGCGGCCACACAGTATCACCAAACCAGGTTCGGCTTTCAGTTGCGTGACACGCTCATGCGTCAGGGCGCGGCCTTGCGGCGACATGAACACCACGCGCGGCGCGGCAAGACCGAGGTCTTGCTGGCGCTGCTTTGCGGCGTTGATGGTCGCTTCGAGCGGCCTGGCCATCATCACCATGCCGGGGCCGCCGCCATACGGGCGGTCATCCACGGTACGGTGATTGTCGGTCGTGAAATCACGCGGATTCCACAAGGACAAGCCACATCTTTGCTGCTCGAAGGCGCGCCGGGTGACACCCGACTGCGTCAGCGCGGCAAACATTTCCGGGAACAGGGTCACGACATCAAATTGCATCGCCGCCCCATCCTGAAAGTCTGCCCGGCGCAATCAGCGCAGCCGGCTTAATAATCAAGGCCCCAGTCCACCGTGATCTTGCCGGCGGTCTTGTCAACATTGATGACAAACTGGCCGACAAACGGGATCAGGCGCTCGGGCGCCTTTTCAACGGACTCATCGGCAGTGGCGACAGGCGTGACGCGCAGAATCGACTGCGGACCGTTGCTCATCATGTCGTGCACTGTGCCGAGGCACTGGCCTTGCAAATTCTCTACTGTCAGCCCGATCAGATCGGACCAGTAAAACTCATCGGCATCCAGCGTCGGGAAATGGCTACGCGGAATTTGCACGGCAACGCCTTTCAGCGCTTCCGCGGCATCCCGCCCGACCACACCCACCAGCTGGGCCACGACGTCGCCGCCGTGTAACTTCGCCTGCCTGACTTGAACGTCATGCAAGCTCGGTTTATCAAGCCACCAGGTTTTAACGCTTAACAATGCATCCGCGTCGTCGGAGAAAGGAGTGACCCTGATTCCGCCAGCGATGCCATAGGCACCGGAGACATAGCCTACCTGTACCAGGTCATCGGGGACTTTCACCCCGGATGCAGTCTTGACCGTCAAACCAGTGATCTGATATTAAGCTGCTGCTTTGCCGTTGCTGGCAACCAGGCGAGCGACGGTTGGCGACAATTGTGCGCCAACGCCTTGCCAGTAGGCCAGACGGTCTGCGGTGATACGCAGTGGAACTTCGCCACCTTGCGCCATCGGGTTGTAAAAACCGATACGCTCAATGAAGCGACCATCGCGGCGATTGCGCGAGTCAGTAGCGACGATGTTGAAGAACGGGCGCTTCTTGGCGCCTCCACGAGCTAAACGAATAACGACCATAATAATTCCAAATAAGTGTGCTGAGGCGGAAAAAGCCGCAAATTATAGCGCGCTTTACCGCCATGCAGCAAGCGTTATGATGACGGGCGTGTAATTTGGGCTAATCAAACATTATGACCAGTCAGCGCCAAAGACGCAATAGGCGCGTGCGCTTATGGCCCGTCGCTGACCCGTCGCGCCACACCGCAAGACTGTTTTAATCACCACAAACGACCCGCTTTGACCGATACTGACCTTCCTTACCGCTGCGCAACCGGAACGCCATGACCACCACGACGATCTTGCAACACTCGCACAAGAACAAGGCTGTTACCTCACTGCTGGCCTTCCTGCTGGGCATGCTGGGCGCGCACCGCTTCTACCTGCACGGCGCCGCTGACCGCTGGGGCTGGATGCACGCCGCCACCCTGCCTGCCAGCCTGGCGCTGCGCCAGCTGTTTCCCGACGCCGACTGGTTCTACCAGCTGCTGCCCTTGACCGTTTCCGCCCTGGTCGGTTTCCTCGAAGCGCTGGTGCTGGGCTTGATGCCTGATGAAAAATGGGACGGCCGCTATAACGCCGGCTCCGGCCGGACCTCGGACACGGGCTGGCCGCTGGCCGTGGTATTGGTCGCCACCCTGATGCTGGGCGCGGGCACGTTGATCGCCACCATGGCGCGCTTGTTCGACCTTTTGTATACGGGCGGCGCCTACGGCTGACAGGCTGGCCAAACCCGCGCACGACTGTGTTGGCAAGCAATTATGCTTTTCCTCTATACTGCGGTGATTACCAGCCTCGCTGGTTGCTTACTGGAGAAGATCATGATTCGTCGCCCTATTATTATCACCCTGGCGCTGGCCGGCCTGTTCAGCACGCCCGCCTTTGCCCAGAACAATCTGTCGCCGAAGGCGCAATACGCCTACGACAGCAAGCAAGCCAATACCCGCTATGCGGATGACAAAAAACTGTGCGCCGAGGAAACCTCGTCGAAAGCACGCATGCAGTGCCTGCGCGACGCCAAGTCCGAATACGACCAGGCCATCATCAACGCCAAGGCTGCGCAAAAAGCCGGCAATTCCTACGCCAGCCAGCCTGCCAAACAGCAGCAACAGATTTGCGCCGATTGCGGCAAAGTATTATCAGTCAATGTCACCGAGAAAGCAGGTGAAGGCGGCGCGCTGGGCATGATCGGCGGCGGCGTGGCCGGCGCCCTGCTGGGACGCCAGGTCGGTAGCGGCCGCGGCAAGGACCTGGCCACCCTGGCTGGCGCCGCCGGCGGCGCTTACGCAGGCAAGCAGGTCGAAGGCCACGTGAAAAATTCCAAGGTATGGACCGTGACGGTGCAATACGAAACCGGCGCCCGCGCCGATTTCGCGTTTGACCAGGATCCAGGCTTGCAGTCGGGCGACCTGGTGCGCAATTCCGGCAACGGCATCACCCGCCGTTAAGAACTAGCCCAGCTGCAAAGGTAACAACAAGCCCGAGTCCTGAATCAAGGCACTCGGGCCTCCGGCCTGCCATTTTCCAGATTCAACACTCTCAAAACTGCTCTTCGGACAACGCCATCACGCCGGCGCTGCCATCGACGATAGCCGCCCGCAAGCCCGGCGCCTGCGACAGGACATGGTCGGCAAAAAAGCGCGCGGTGGAGATCTTGGCCTTGTAGAAGGCCGCATCGCCGCTGCCCTCGCCCAGCCTCTGCTGCGCCGCCACGGCCGCGCGCGCCATCTGCCAGCCGCCCAGCACGATGCCGGCCAGTTTCAGGTAGGGCACACTGCCCGCGAACACCGCCTTGATGTCGGTCTTGATGTTGGCCACCACGTACTCCACCACGGCTTCGAGCGCCGCGCTGCCTTCGGCCAGGTGCCGCTGCATGGCCTGGAAGTCCGCGCCCGTGAATTCACCGAGCTGGGCTTCGGTGGCGCGCACTTGGGCGATAATGGCTTTGGCCACCGCGCCGCCATCGCGCACCGTCTTGCGGCCCACCAGGTCGTTGGCCTGGATCGCCGTCGTGCCTTCGTAGATCGTCAAAATCTTGGCGTCGCGGTAATGCTGGGCGGCGCCCGTCTCTTCGATAAAGCCCATGCCGCCGTGCACCTGCACGCCATCGCGCGCCACGTCCTGCGACATTTCCGTAGCCCAACCCTTGATGATGGGCACCAGGTATTCATAGGTGGCCAGGCTTTCCGCGCGCACCTGCGCGTCAGGATGGTGATGGGCGACGTCGCTGATGGCCGCGCCCACATAGGCCAGCGCGCGCGCCGCCTCGGTTTGCGAACGCATGGACATCAGCATGCGGCGCACGTCCGGATGGTGGATGATGGACACCGGGCCAGCCGAGCCGGCCAGGTCGCGCGACTGCACGCGCTCTTTCGCGAACGCCACCGCCTGCTGGTAGGCGCGCTCGGCAAGACCGATGCCCTGCAGGCCGACGCCGAAGCGGGCCGCGTTCATCATGATGAACATGTATTCCAGGCCGCGGTTTTCCTCGCCCACCAGGGTACCGATGGCGCCACCGTGGTCGCCGAACTGCAGCACCGCCGTCGGGCTGGCCTTGATGCCCAGCTTGTGCTCGATCGACACGCAGTGCGCGTCGTTGCGCTCGCCCAGGCTGCCGTCCGCATTGACGAGGAATTTGGGCACGATGAACAGCGAAATGCCTTTTACGCCAGCCGGCGCGTCGGGCGTGCGGGCCAGCACCAGGTGGACGATGTTTTCGGCCAGGTCGTGCTCGCCGTAGGTAATGAAGATCTTGGTGCCGAACACTTTATAGGTACCGTCGCCCTGCGGCTCGGCGCGCGTGCGCACGGCGGCCAGGTCGGAGCCGGCCTGTGGTTCGGTCAGATTCATGGTGCCGGTCCATTTGCCCGACACCAGCTTTTCCAGATACGTCGCTTTCTGCTCGTCGCTGCCGGCCGTCAGCAGCGCTTCGATGGCGCCGTCGGACAGCAAGGCCACCAGCGCGAACGAGATGCTGGCCGCATTGAGCATTTCGATGCACGGCGTGGCCAGCAGCTTGGGCAAACCCTGGCCGCCAAATTCGGTCGGATGCTGCACGCCCTGCCAGCCGGCTTCACCATAGGCCTTGAAGGCTTCCTTGAAGCCTTTCGATGTCGTCACCTGGCCGTCGTGCCAGAAGCTGGGCTCCTTGTCGCTGGGCCAGTTCAGCGGGGCCACCACGCCGCCGCAGAACTTGGCGTTCTCTTCCAGCACGGCCTCGGCCGTATCGGGCGTGGCGTCCTCGCAGCCCGGCAAGGTATGGATGTCGGCCAGGCCGGCCAGTTCGTTCATCACGAACAGCATGTCTTTCAGTGGGGCTTGATAGCTCATCTTATTTTCTCCAAGAAAAAAGCCACGCGGCTCGCCGTGTGGGGCGGGCCGGCGTGGCTTCGTCAATCACAAAACCGGGTCGGGCAGGACTTAACCCAATTCCTTGACCAGCTGCGGCACCAGTTCGAACAGGTCGCCGACGATGCCGTAGTCGGCCACGGCAAAGATCGGCGCTTCCGGATCCTTGTTGATGGCGACGATGGTTTTCGAATCCTTCATGCCGGCCAGATGCTGGATCGCGCCGGAAATACCGACGGCGATGTACAGCGACGGCGCGACGATCTTGCCGGTCTGGCCCACTTGCCAGTCGTTCGGCACGAAGCCGGCGTCGACGGCGGCGCGCGAGGCGCCCATGGCGGCGCCCAGCTTGTCGGCCAGCGGCTCGAGGATCTGGAAGTTCTCGGCCGAACCGAGGCCACGGCCGCCCGACACGATGATTTTCGCGGCGGTCAGTTCAGGACGGTCGGACTTGGCCAGCTCGCGGCCCACGAAAGCGGACTTGCCGCTGTCGGCCACGGCCGTGATGGTGTCGGTCGAGGCCGCACCGCCGGTGGCGGCGGCGGCATCGAAACCGGTGGTGCGCACGGTGATGACCTTGACCTTGTCGCCCGACTGCACGGTGGCGATCGCGTTACCGGCGTAGATCGGACGCTCGAAGGTGTCGGGCGAGTCAACCTTGGTGATTTCCGAGATCTGCGCCACGTCCAGCCTGGCGGCCACGCGCGGCAGAATGTTTTTGCCGTAGGCGGTGGCCGGCGCCAGGATATGGCTGTAGTCGCCGGCGATCGCCAGCACCTGTTCGGCCACGTTTTCGGCCAGGCCGTCGGCAAAGTATGGCGCGTCGGCCACGATGACCTTGGCCACGCCGGCGATTTGCGCGGCGGCGGCAGCGGCGGCCGAGGCGTTCGAGCCGGCGATCAGCACGTGCACGTCGCCGCCGCACTGGACGGCGGCCGTGACGGTGTGGTGGGTGCTACCTTTCAAGGTAGCGTTGTCGTGTTCAGCAATAACTAATGCGACCATGATATGTCCTGTAATTGTTCTGGAGAGGCGGCGGGCCGCTTAGATGACTTTGGCTTCGGTACGCAGCTTGGCGACCAAGGTGGCCACGTCCGGTACCTTGATGCCGGCCGAGCGCTTGGCTGGCTCCGCCACTTTCAAGGTTTTCAGGCGCGGGGTGACGTCGACGCCGAGGTCTTCCGGCTTGACGGTTTCCAGCGGCTTTTTCTTGGCCTTCATGATGTTCGGCAAGGTCACGTAGCGCGGCTCGTTCAGGCGCAAATCGGTGGTGACGATGGCCGGCAGGGTCAAGGCCAGGGTTTCCAGGCCGCCGTCGACTTCGCGCGTGACGGTGACTTTGCCGTCTTCCAGCACGACTTTCGAGGCGAAGGTGGCTTGTGGCCAACCGAGCAGCGCCGCCAGCATCTGGCCGGTCTGGTTGCTGTCGTCGTCGATCGCCTGCTTGCCCAGGATAATCAGTTGTGGCTGTTCTTTTTCGGCCAGCGATTTCACCAGCTTGGCCACGGCCAGCGGTTCGAGTTCGGTGGCGGTTTCGACCAGGATGCCGCGGTCGGCGCCGATGGCCATGGCCGTGCGCAGGGTTTCCTGGCACTGGGTCACGCCGCAGGAGATGGCGACCACTTCGGTGACCTTGCCGGCTTCTTTCAGGCGCATGGCTTCTTCGAGAGCGATCTCATCGAAGGGATTCATCGACATTTTGACGTTGGCGGTATCGACGCCAGTGCCGTCACTCTTGACGCGTACTTTGACGTTGTAGTCGACCACGCGTTTGACGGGTACCAAGACTTTCATAGCTATGCCTTTGGGAAATTATAAAAATGACGGATCAGATGCTGAGTGTGACGTCGATTATAAGAGAAATTTGAATCTCGGACCGAATTTAAGCACGATCGTGCGATTTTTAGTTAGAGCAAACCATCTAAATTGTTTGCGGTAAGGGCGAACCAGGGAATCTGGCGCTACGCTGCACGGCAGCAAAACTGCCGCGCCCACGCGCCGTGCGGCCCGCCTGTCGCGGCGGACCCGGTGAATTACTTGCGCTGCATCAGGAACACAAACTCGGTGCCCGTCTGCACATGCGACAGCAGGGCATTGCCCGTCTGCTTGGCAAAGGCCTGGAAGTCGCGCACGGAACCGGGATCGGTTGCCATGATGCGCAGCACTTCACCGCTTTGCAGCTCTGCCAATGCCTTCTTTGCTTTCAGAATCGGCAAGGGGCAATTCAGGCCCCGCGCGTCGAGTTCTTTATGAAATTCCATAATCTCGGTATCAAGTAGTGTGTCGCTCATCAATATCCCACCATTGTTTTGTTGTACTGATTTTCGACATACTACGCTAATTCACGGCCATTGACGCGCTGCACCAAAATAGTTCACCGGCTGTTGTGAGGTCACAACGAGATGCTTCAAAGCAAAACGGCCCGCCAAGCAGGTCGACGGGCCGTTTTCAGGCAGCTACGGGGCATGCACCCCGCATGGACTGTGGCTTGCGCCTTATTTCACCTTGTCGCCAACCCAGGCCGGCACGCCGGCCAGCGCGTTCGGCAAACCGCTGGCGTCGGTGCCGCCGGCCTGCGCCATATCGGGGCGTCCGCCGCCTTTGCCGCCCACTTGCTGTGCAACGAAGTTCACCAGCTCGCCCGCTTTCACGCGCGAGGTGGCGTCGGCCGTCACGCCGGCGATCAGGCTGACCTTGCCGTCCATCACGCTGGCCAGCACGATGGCGGCCGTCTTCAGCTTGTCCTTGAGCTTGTCCATCGTCTCGCGCAGGCGCGCCACGTCGGCCCCTTCGAGCACCGCCGCCAGCACCTTGATGCCGTTCACGTCGACCGCCTGGCTCACCAGTTCATCGCCCTGGCCCGAGGCCAGTTTCGATTTCAGGGCCGCCAGTTCTTTCTCCAGCGCCTTGACATGATCCTGCACCTGGCCGATACGTACGGTCAGCTCTTCCGGATTCGATTTGAGCGCCGCGGCCGCATCGAGCAGGCGGCGGTTCATGGTTTGCACCAGCGCCAGCGCGCCCTCGCCCGTCACCGCTTCGACGCGGCGGATACCGGCCGCCACGCCGCTTTCGGCGATGATCTTGAACAGGCCGATGTCGCCGGTGCGCTGCACGTGCACGCCACCGCACAGCTCTTTCGAGGTGCCGATATCGAGCACGCGCACTTCGTCGCCGTATTTCTCGCCGAACAGCGCCATCGCGCCGTGTTTCACGGCATCGTCAAACGACATGTGGTGCGACTGCACCGCGTGGTTCTCCAAAATCTCTTTGTTGACGATGGTTTCCACCGCCGCGATCTGATCAGCCGTCATCGGCGCATTGTGGCTGAAGTCGAAACGGGTTTTGTCCGGGTCGACCAGCGAACCTTTTTGCGCCACGTGGCTGCCCAGCACTTCGCGCAAGGCCTTGTGCATCAAGTGGGTGGCCGAGTGGTTGCGGATGGTGCGGCCGCGCTTGGCCGTGTCGACGTTGGCCGAAACCGTGTCGCCTACTTTCAGGGTGCCGGTGGCCAGCACGCCATGGTGACCGAACACATCGGCCTGGATCTTCAGGGTGTCGTCGACCTTGAAGGCGGCGTCGCCAGCGCTGATCACGCCCTGGTCGCCCACCTGGCCGCCCGATTCGGCGTAGAACGGCGTGGTGTCGAGCACCACGATGCCGGCCTGGCCGGCCGCCAGCTGCTGCACTTGCGTGCCAGCCGCGTACAGGGCGACGACCTTGCTGCCGAAGGTGAGCTGTTCGTAGCCGACGAATGTGTTTTTCTCGCCCGCGTATTCGACCTTGCTGTCCTTGTGCGACTTGCCGCCCTTGCGCGACAGTTCCTGGCTTTCCTTCAGGGCCGCGTCGTAGCCTTCCTGGTCGAAACTGATATTGCGTTCGCGGCAGATATCGGCCGTCAGGTCCGGCGGGAAACCATAGGTTTCGTACAGCGTAAAGGCGGTGGCGCCGTCGATGCCGGTGGCATCCTTGGCCAGCTGGGCTTCCAGCACTTTCATGCCGGTTTCCAGGGTTTCGCCGAAACGCTCTTCCTCCGCTTTCAACATGTTGGCGACGTTGACCTTGGCTTCTTCCAGCTCGGGGTAGGCGGCGCCCATCTCGATAGCCAGGTCCTCGACCAGCTTGTAGAAGAACGGCTTGGTCTGGCCCAATTTATGGCCGTGACGCAGCGCGCGGCGGATGATACGGCGCAGCACATAGGCGCGGCCTTCGCTGCCGGGAATCACGCCATCGACGATCATGAAGGCGGCGGCGCGGATATGGTCGGCGATCACGCGCAGCGACTTGTTTTCCAGGTCCGTCGCGCCGGTTTCACGCGCGGCGGCGCGGATCAGATGCTGGAACAGGTCGATCTCGTAGTTCGAATGCACGTGCTGCAGCACGGCGGCCAGGCGCTCCATGCCCATGCCGGTATCGACGCATGGTTTTGGCAGCTTGTGCATCACGCCCGCTTCGTCGCGGTTGAACTGCATGAACACCAGGTTCCAGATTTCGATGAAGCGGTCGCCGTCTTCGTCAGGCGAGCCCGGCGGGCCGCCCGGAATGTCGGCGCCGTGGTCGTAGAAGATCTCGGTGCACGGGCCGCACGGGCCGGTGTCGGCCATCTGCCAGAAGTTGTCCGACGCGTAGCGCGCGCCCTTGTTGTCGCCGATGCGGATGATGCGTTCGGTTGGGACGCCGATTTCTTTCGCCCAGATATCGTAGGCTTCGTCATCTTCGATGTAGACCGTGACGGTCAGCTTGTCGACCGGCAGGCCGTACACCTTGGTCAGCAGTTCCCACGCGAAGTGGATCGCGTCGCGCTTGAAATAGTCGCCGAAGCTGAAGTTGCCCAGCATTTCAAAGAAGGTATGGTGGCGCGCCGTGTAGCCGACGTTTTCCAGGTCGTTGTGCTTGCCGCCGGCGCGCACGCAGCGCTGCACCGAGGTGGCGCGGGTGTAAGGGCGGCTGTCCGTGCCCGTAAACACGTCCTTGAATTGCACCATGCCGCTGTTGGTCAGCAGCAAAGTCGGATCATTACCCGGCACCAGCGAGCTGGAACGGACGATGGCATGGCCCTTGGACTCGAAAAACTTGAGGAACTTGTCGCGGATTTCAGATGATTTCATGTTTTTTGGCAAAAAGTGGCGGCAGCTTGAAAGGGAAGATTATACGTGATATGGCTGCCTGCAATTAAGGCAGGCAGCGGCCTGTTGCGCGCAGGCCCCGGATATTTTTCGCTGGCGCGCGGCTCAGCCGTGGTCTGCGCAGCTGTGCGATGAAGGGCTGGCGGCAGCCGCCGCCACTTCGCCGGCCGCATTGCAGTCGGCGCAGCGGCCATACAGGGTCAGCTCGTGGCGCTCGACCACGAAGCCCTGCGGCGCCATGCGTTTCAGGTCGCCCGGGCAATCATGCACGTCGAACACGCGCTGGCAGCTGGTGCACTGGAAGTGATGGTGATGGTGATTGGCCACCGTGTTCGATTCATAGCGCGGGTTTTCACCGGGCAAGGTGACCACATGCACCTTCTCTTCCAGCACCAGCGACTTGAGGTTGCGGTACACCGTGGCGATGCCCAGCTGCGTCACCTGCAGGCTGGCTTCTTCGAGGATTTCCTGCGCCGACAGCGGGCGCCGAGCCGACTCGATGGCGGCTTGTATAGCGGTTTTTTGACGTGTTGTGCGTTCCATGACAACAGAATACACCATCCACCCGCGATCAATATAGCGCCGGGAGGTTCACACACTAATGATAATGCGATATCATTATCAAATTAACGCTTGCCCAGCCCCTGCAAACACCGCTACACGACAAGGAATTGATCCATGACCGCACCGCACTACCATCACCGCCCTACGCCGTTGACCCTGGCCCTGATGCTGGCCTTTGCCGCTCCCGCCAGCGCGCTGGCCCAGCAAGCGCCCACCTTGCCCGCCGTGACGGTGTCGGCCAGCGCCCTGTCGCTGGGCAGCGACGACATGAGCACGCCGGTGACCGTGCTCGAAGGCGATGAACTGGTGCGCGCGCGGGAAGCTACCTTGGGCGAAACCCTGGCCGGCCAGCCCGGCATCCATTCCAGCCATTTTGGCGCCGGCGCCAGCCGCCCCATTATCCGCGGCATGGACGGCCCGCGCGTGAAAGTGCTGTCCGATGGCGCCGAAGTACAGGATGCGTCCACCATCAGCCCCGACCACGCGGTAGCGTCCGAGCCGATGCTGGCCGAACAGGTCGAAGTGCTGCGCGGCCCGTCGGCGCTGGCCTATGGCGGCGGCGCCGTCGGCGGCGTGGTCAATGTGATCGACAACAAGATACCGACCCGCGTGCCGGCCAGGGGCGTCGAAGGCAGCGCGGAAGTGCGCGCCAGCTCGGGCGCGCGTGAAAAAGCCGGCGCCTTCGAAGTCACCGGCGGCTCGGGCAATGTTGCCTTCCACGCCGAAGGCGTGAAACGCGACGCGAAAGAATACAAGGTCGGCAGCGGCTGGCAAGGCGGTTCCAAAGTGGCCGGCAGCTACAACGACACCGACACCGGCAGCGTCGGCGCCGCATGGGTGGGGTCGCGCGGCTTCCTGGGCCTGGCCTTTACCAGCCAGCGCGCCGAATACGGCCTGCCCGGCCACAACCACGAATTCGAAAGCTGCCACCCGCACGGCACCCACCTGCACTGCGGCGAGCACGAGGAAGAGGAAGGCAGTGACCACGATCACGGCCACGAAGAAGGCGGCGCCGTCCCGTATGTAAAACTGAAAAGCGAGCGCTGGGACGTGCGCGGCGAACTGCGCGACCCTGTGCCCGGCTTTACCCGCTTGCGCCTGCGCGCCGCGTTTACCGATTACAGGCACGATGAAATCGAAGGTAGCGAGATCGCTACCACCTTCAAGAACAAGGGCCATGACGCGCGCCTGGAAATGGAACATATGCCGCTGGCAGGCTGGCGCGGCGTGGTCGGCCTGCAAACGACCAAGCGCGATTTTTCGGCGCTGGGCGAAGAAGCCTACGTGGCGCCAACCGTCACCAAAAAGCACGCGGCTTTTCTGGTCGAGGAATACAACCTTGCGCAGTGGCGCTTCGAAGCGGGCCTGCGCCACGAATGGCAGGATATCGATGTCGACAGCGCGACCTTGAAGGACCACAGCGCCAGCGGCACTTCCATTTCGCTGGGCGCCGTGTGGAAATTCGCGCCCCAGTATTCGCTCGGTGCTACCGCCTCGCGCACGCACCGCCTGCCCAGCGCCGAAGAGCTGTACGCCAACGGCGTGCACATGGCCACCGCCACCTATGAGCTGGGCAATGAAAACCTGGGCAAGGAAACCTCGAACAATATCGACCTGACCCTGCGCAAATACGCTGGCAACACCACCTTTTCACTGGGCGCCTACCGCAACAGGATCGACAATTATATTTTCGGCTCCACCCTGGACAGCCATGAAGGCTTCCAGCTGATCGAATACGCCCAGCGCGACGCCACCTTCACCGGCGTGGAAGGCCAGATCCGCCAGCAACTGAACCCGATCTTTGGCGCCAGCGTGTTCGGTGATTATGTGCGCGCCAGGCTGGACGATGGCGGCGGCAATCTGCCGCGCATTCCCGCCCAGCGCCTGGGCGTGAAATTCGACGCCAGCTGGCAGGCCTGGAATGGCGTGGCCGAGTTCTACCGCGTCGGCAAGCAGGACAAGGTGGCCGCCTTCGAAACGTCTACGCCTGGCTACAATATGCTGAACCTGTCGGCCAGCTACAACACCCGCATCGCCGGCACGCCGACCCAGTTCTACCTGAAGGCGAATAACCTCACGAATGAACTGGCATACAGCCACACCTCGTTCATCAAGAATGCGGCGCCTTTGATGGGGCGTAATCTGACGGCGGGGGTGAGGGTGACGTTTTAAGCCATCACCGGTACGGGCGGGATGATATCTATCCTGTCCGTACAAAACCCATCCACGCCCCACCCCAGCAACTCGTCAGCCCTTGCCTGCGTATTGACGGTATAGCAGAACACGCCATATCCCTGCGCCTTGATGGCAGCTACCTGCTCGCGGGTCAGCGGCGAGTGGTCGCAATGGATCGCTACCACGCCCAGCGCGCGGGCCTGCGCCAGCCAGTCCGGCGGCAGTTCCTCCACCAGCCAGCCACGCGCCAGCTCCGGTGCCGCCTCGCGTGCGGCCTCCAGGGCGGCGATGCTGAACGATGACAGCAAGGGCAATTGTCCGCCACCGGCAAAATGCCGGCGCGTGCGCTGCGCCACCACCGTGCCGGTCTCGACCTCGAAGCCCGGCGCCGGCTTGATTTCGATATTCATCCAGATGCCGTGCGCCTGGCAATATGCGACCACCGCATCGAACGCTGGCACGCGCTCGCCCGCAAACTGCGGGCCGAACCAGCTGCCCGCATCCATTGCCTCCAGCTGTGCGGCCGTGTAATCGGGAATCGCGCCGCTGCCGGCCACGGTGCGGCCCAGTTCCACGTCGTGCACCACGACCGGCACGCCGTCGCTGGCCAGCATGACGTCGAATTCGACGGCGCGGTAGCCGTGCTCCAGGCCGCAGCGCAGGGCGGCAATCGTGTTTTCAGGGGCCAGCGTGCCGCCGCCGCGGTGCGCCACAGTGCGTGGATAGGGCCACATGGTTGTCCT
Source organism: Janthinobacterium psychrotolerans (assembly GCF_001677885.1). Lineage (GTDB taxonomy): Bacteria > Pseudomonadota > Gammaproteobacteria > Burkholderiales > Burkholderiaceae_D > Janthinobacterium > Janthinobacterium psychrotolerans. Next base: position 145,291 of record NZ_LOCQ01000054.1, read on the forward strand.
TGCTTGATTGATTGAGATAGCTGCCATCATCGCGCGCCCGCGCGGCCATGTAAAGGACGCACGGGCGCGATTGGCGCCGTGCCAGAGCTGTTTCGTCGCAGCGGCGTTGCGCTTGGCGCACGCAGCAGACACAATGCCTTATCCGATCACATGCAAACATCACACAACCACCATGTCCAGCCCGACCATTGCTCCCGCCAGCCGGCCGCGTTCACGCTACCACCGCATGCTGCACGATATCCGCTACGCGCTGGCCATCAATGTGCTGTGCGCACTGGTGATTACCTACCTGCTCAATCCGGGCAGCCATCTGGGGCAAAACCTGATCGCCTCCATGTGCATCGGCGGGATTGCCTTCGTGCTTATCGATGGTGCGCGCCTGACCTTCTGGAATCCGGGACAGCGGCCCAAGGCGCTGCCGTTTATCGCCATCATCGCGGTGTCCGTGCCGGTGGCGCAGTGGCTGGGCATGCAGATGTTTGTCTGGCTGACGAACGTCAAGGTAAAAGCCATGACCACCCTGGAGCCGGCCGAGGTGGCCGCCAACCTGGTATTTACCCTGATCGTGACAGGCGTGGCCGTACTATTTTTTTCCAGCCGCGAACGCATTTCGCGCCTGCAGACGGCGGCCGCAGAAGAAAAGGCGCGCGCCGAATCGGTGGCGCGCCAGGCCATGCAGGCGCAGCTGCAAATGCTGCAGGCGCAGATCGAACCGCACATGCTGTTCAACACCCTGGCCAACCTGCAGGGACTGATCAGCTTTGACCCGGACCGCGCCCAGCTGCTGCTCGACCAGCTGATCCAGTACCTGCGCGCCACCCTCAGTTCCTCGCGCGCCAAAGCGACCACCCTGGAGCAGGAATTCAAGCTGATGCAAGCCTACCTGGGGCTGATGGCCGTGCGCATGGGTGCGCGCCTTAACTACACGCTGGACCTGCCCGACGACCTGCGCGGCACACGGCTGGCGCCCATGCTGCTGCAGCCGCTGGTGGAAAACGCCATCCAGCATGGCCTGGAGCCGAAGATCGAAGGCGGCCATATCACCGTGCAGGCCAGCCACCAGGGTGGCCAGCTGATCCTGACGGTGGTGGACGACGGCCTGGGCCTCGATCATCCGGGCCAGACCAAGGGCATGCACAAGGGTACTCAGCTGGGCGTGACGAATATCCGCGAACGGCTGCAGGTCATGCATGGCGACAGCGCCAGCCTGTCGCTGTCCGCCAACGACGCCGGCGGCGTGACCGCCCGCCTGGCCCTTCCTTTCAACCTTCCATTGAGCAGCACACCATGACAGATACCGCCAGCACCACCGCACCCGCACGTGCCCTGATCGCCGAAGACGAACCGATACTGGCCGCCGCCCTCGCCCACGCCCTGCGCCGCCTGTGGCCGGCACTCGAGATTGTTGCCACCTGCGCCAATGGCGTGGAAGCGCTGCAGCAGGGCCTGGCCTTGCGCCCCGATATCCTGTTCCTCGACATCAAGATGCCGGGCAAGACGGGCCTGGAAGCGGCCGAAGAGCTGGCCGAACAGTGGCAGGATGGGCAGGACGGGCCGGATGGCACGCCGTTTCCGCAGATCGTGTTCGTCACCGCCTATGACGACTATGCGCTGGCGGCCTTCGAGCAGGCGGCCGCCGATTATGTGCTGAAACCCGTCAACGACGCACGCCTGGGCAAGACGGTGGAGCGTTTGCAGCAGCGGCTGCAGGCGGCAAAGCCGGCAGCCACGACCAAGACGGCAACAACGCCCGCGCCGGCCGACGACAACCTGGCCCGCCTGCTGACGCAGCTACAGGCGATGACGCCCCCTGCGCCGCGCCTGCAAATGATACGGGCGGCCGTCGGCAACAGCGTGCGCATGATCCCCATGGCCGACGTGGTGTACTTCGAAGCGCTGGACAAATACATCAACGTGGTCTGCCGCGACGGCGAAGCGCTGATACGCACCAGCCTGAAGGAACTGCTGCCGCAACTGGACCCGCAGCAGTTCTGGCAAATCCACCGCGGCACCATCGTCAACGCCGGCGCCATCGCCAGCGCCGTACGCGACGAGGCCGGCAAGCTGTCCCTGACCTTGCGCCAGCATCCGGCGCATCTGCGCGTCAGCCCGCTTTATGCCCACCTGTTCCGGCAAATGTAATCAATGCAGCTGGTGCTTGAGGTCCGACAGTTCATCGTGGACCCTGATCACCGCGTTTTTCACTTCCGGCGTCAGCTTGGGCGCCGTGCCGCAGGCGCGCTTGGCGCGGTCGCCCAAGGACTCCATATTGTCGACCGCCTGGCGGATGCGCGCATCGTCATGCGAGTCGATCGCCTGGCGCACCGATGCCTTTTGCTGGTCCAGCTGGTTGATGCAATCCTTCAGGTCCATCGGCATTTCCTGCGCGCTGCCGCACAGCTGCGCCGCCTGGCCGATCGCCTGCTCGATGGCGCCGAAGCGCCGTGCCACTTCGTTTGCTTGCAACATGATCTCTGCTCCCCAATGATATAGACGTTGGATCATGACGGCGCCGGACAGTTCCAGCGGCAACGCAATTCACTTCAAATTTCCGCAAGGAATTATTTGTAAGGACCTGTGACATTTCAGATAATTATCAAGTGACTCAGATACATTGGCTCACTTCTTTAACCAAGCTGATCATGACGCCATCGACACTGTCCCGCCACGCGCCCAGCCTGTTGCTGGTGGCCCTGCTGCATCTGCTGGCGATTTATCTCTTCCTGCAATCGAAGCCCCGGCCCGTGACGGAGACTCCTGGTCCACAGGGGCCGCGCATACAGTGGTTACGTACATCGGCGCCCAAGGCAGTACCTGCGCCAGCCCGTCCCGCCGTCAAGCCTGAAGCGTACCGGGTCTTTCGGCGGCCGTCAGCAGGCTTGCCGCGCCAGACCGTCGCGGCGCCCATGACCGAGCCAGCGCCGGCAGCAACGACCATAGCCGACATCGCGGCAGAAGCAGCACCACCAGCCTTGGCGAGACCGACTGCGGCCGATATCCTGGCGCAGGCCAGGCGCGACGTGGGCCAGATTGACAAGGATTTACGCAAGGAGTTCCCACAGCAAGGTGGACAGAAATTCGACGATACAGCTTTCAAGCGCATGCAGCAGGGCTTTGCCGATGCCTACGCGGCCGTGCCGCCAAAATGGTATGAGGCGTCAAGAATCGAGGAAATCGGCGCGAATGCGGCCAGGGGCAGCCACACATACAAGATCACCAGCGCGCTGGGCACCCTGTGCGTGACCACGGGCGCTGGCAAGAATGGAGAAACGATGATAGGCAATTGTCCCAAATAGCCGCCTCAACCCGCCGCTTCGCGCGCGCCCAGCGGCTGCAAATGGCGCAGCTTCAGGGCGATCAGCACGCCGCCCCCGAGACAAACACCGAGCATGGCCACCACGCCGGTCCAGCCGTCGAAGCCCCACATCATGCCCGAGGCGGAACCGATCAGGCTCGAACCCAGATAATAGAACAGCAAATAGAAGGCCGAGGCCAGCGCCTGCGGCGCGCGGGCGCGGCGGCTGACCCAGCTGCTGGCGATCGAGTGCGAGGCAAAGAAGCCGAAGGTGGCCAGCGCCATACCGATCACGATCAGCGGCAGCGAGTCGAACAGGGTCAGCAAGATACCGCTCAGCATGATGGACAGCATGATCCACAACACGCCGCGCCGGCCCAGCCGGTCCACCAGGCGGCCGGCCCAGACGGAGCTGAAAATACCGATCAGATACAAGAATGCCAGCAGGCCGACCGTGCTCTGGCGCAAGCCGAACGGCGCGGTCAGCAGGCGGTAGCCGATATAGTTATACAGGCTGACAAAGCAGCCCATCAGCAAGAACGCCAGGCAGAACAGCCACGGCAGGCCGCGGTCGGAAAAATGCTGCTGGACGGCATGCGGCAGCGCCTGCCAGCCGCGTGTCGAAGGCACGAAGTTTTTCGATGCCGGCAGGCTGCGCCAGAATTCCGCCGCCGCCAGCAGGCCGGCCACGCCCAGCACGCCCAGCGCCCAGCGCCACGACAAAAAGTCGCTGAGCATGGCCGCGATCAGCCGCCCCGACATGCCGCCAAAGGCGCTGCCGGCAATATACAAGCCCATCGACAAGCCCAGCGACGGGCCTTCGATTTCCTCGCCCAGATAGGCCATGGCGACGGCCGGCATGCCGCCAAGCGCGATGCCGAGCGCGGCCCGCAGCGCCAGCAGCTGCGCATAGTCCTGCGCGAACGCCGACAACACCGTCAATAGGGCGGCCGAAAACATCGACGCCACCATCAGCGGTTTGCGGCCCACGCGGTCCGACACGGCGCTCAGCAGCACCAGCGAGATGGCCAGCAGGCCGCTCGACACCGACAGCGACCAGCTGCTTTGCGCCGGCGTCAGATGAAACTGCTGCGACAGCAGCGGGAACAAAGGCTGGATGCAGTACAGCAGGCTGAAGGTGGAAAAGCCGCCGAAAAACAGCGCGCGGTTGCTGCGCTTGAATGCGGCCGTGCCCTTGGCGATCGCCGCTCGCGCGGCAGGAGCGGCAGGAGAAACAGTGTTGGCGGAGGCGGCAAAGGCCAGCGATGCATCGGACATGACGGTATATGGAGACAGGCGAGAATTCATCATAGGATTGCCAACTCATATCGTCCAATATATATTTCAGTGCCAACTCATACTTTAAAACGATTACTGGACTAGTCATGGAATTGCGCCACCTGCGTTATTTTGTCGCCGTCGCCGAGGAGCTGCACTTCACGCGCGCGGCCGAGCGCCTGCATATCGGCCAGCCGCCGCTGAGCCAGCAGATCCAGGCACTGGAGGCCGACGTGGGTGCGCAGCTGTTCGAGCGCAACAAGCGCTCGGTGCGGCTGACGGAAGCGGGCCGGCTGTTCCTGGACGATGCGCGCCGCATCCTGGCGCTGTCGGAACAGGCCGGCGCGACGGCGCGCCGGGCCCAGCGCGGCGAAGCGGGAGAATTGCGTATCGGCTTTACGTTTTCCACGCCGTTTACGCCTTATTTTGCCACCGTCATCAACCGCTACCGCCAGCTGTTTCCGCACGTGACATTGACCCTGCACGAGATGGCGACCCTGCATCAACTGGAGGCGATTTCCGCGCGCAGCATGGACCTCGGTTTCGTGCGCCCGCCCGAGCTGGCCTATCCCGGCGACATCAAGCTCACGCAGCTGCGCCAGGACCCGCTGTTCCTGGTGCTGCCGGTGGCGCACCGGCTGGCGGCCCAGGCCTCGATTGCGATTGCCGACATGGCCGGCGAAGGCTTCGTGATGTACCCGAAGGACGCCGGCACCGGCATCTATCCGCAGATTTTTCGCCTCTGCAAGGCGGCCGGTTTCGTGCCGACCGTGGCGCAGGAAGCGGGCGAGGCGTCGACCATTATCGGCCTGGTGGCAGCCGGCTGCGGCATCTCGGTGCTGCCGTCCTCGTTTGACCGCATCCGCATGGACGGCGTGTGCTACCGGCCCATCGCCGATCCGCAGGCGACCACCAGTTTGCTGCTGGCGCAGCGCCAGGAAGAGACCTCGCCGATGGTGGCGGCGTTTGTCAAACTGGCGGAAGAAGCGGCGCCGCAAGGCGGTGCCTAACCGACCTCATGCAAGGCAATCCGCCGCTGCCCCACCGCCCGCGCAATCTGCGCATCATGCGTCACCAGCAGCACCGCGCAGCCGCTCTCCCCGGCCACTTCCAGCAGCAGGTTCAAGGTCTGCTGCTGGGTGATGGGATCGAGCCGCGAGGTCGGTTCGTCGGCGAAGATCAGGGCGGGTTTGAGCAGCAGCACGCGCGCCAGCGCAAAGCGCTGCAGTTCGCCGCCCGAGACCTGTGACGGCAGCCGGTCCAGCAACGTTTCAGCCAATCGCAGGCGCGCCAGCAGCGGCGCCATGTCTTCCCATTGCAAGCCATGCAGCGCCAGCACATCGCGCAGCGCGGCGCGCAAGGTCAACGTGGGCGCAAAGGCCGCCGCCGGGTCCTGGTACAGCTTTTGAAACGCCGTGCGCGGCAAGCCGGCAGCGCGGGTGACCGTGCCCGCATCGGGCCGCAACAGTCCCAGCAGCAGATTGCCAAACGTGGTCTTGCCAGCGCCGCTGTCGCCCGTCACCGCCACCACTTCGCCACGCCGGATGTCGGTAGTGATACCGTCGAACAGCCGGTGCTTGCCGAAGGACTTGGCCACGTTATCTACCTGCGCAACGACTTCGCCCGGCGCCTGCAAGGCGGACCGCACGGGCCAGTTGGCCGGATCGGCCGCCAGCAGCGCGCGCGTATAAGCGTGTGCTGGCCGCGACAACAATTGCGATGACGCACCGTGTTCGATGACACAGCCATCCAGCATCACGGCCGTGTCACCGCCCAGCGCGCGCGCCAGCGCCACATCGTGGGTAATGCACAGCACCGCCATGCCATCGCCTTGCGCGGCGCGCAGCATGGCCAGCATCTCGTCGCGCTTGCCGCTGTCGAGACCCTTGGTCGGCTCATCGACAATCAGCAGTTTTGCGCCGGCCGCGTGGGTGGCCAAAAACGCCACGCGCTGGGCCATGCCGCCCGAGATCTGGTGCGGATACAGCCGCGCCGCGTGCCGCAGGCCCAATTGATCGAGGTCGCGCAGCGCCGCTGCGCCTGCCTGGTCAGCGGTCTTGCCGGCCACCAGTTCATGGGTTTCCGCGATCTGATGCAGCACGCGCATGGTCGGGTCCAGCGCCAGCCACGGTTCCTGCGGCAGCAGCGCCACCGCCCTGCCCCACAGGCGCTGGCGCGAACGCTGGTCGGCCGCATCGAAACGTTCACCGCCGATGCCGATGGCGCCTTCGGCGCGCAGGCCTGATACAAGTGTGCCCATGATGGCTTGCGCCAGCAGCGACTTGCCGGAACCGCTTTCACCGAGCAAGGTCAACACGCCGCCGTTGGCGACGCGCAGCTTGACACCATCGACAATCGCCTTGCCACTGGCGGCGTCAAACACGCGCAGGCCCGCCACATCGAGGAAAAACTCACTCATGGATGTCACCGATCAGCATCAGTCCCAGCATGGTGAAAAACAGCAGCGCCACCGGCGCGCCCACCAGCCAGGGCGCTTCGCTGTAATACGGCAGCAGTTCGATCATCATCACCCCCAGTTCGGGCGTGGGCGGCTGCAGGCCGACGCCGATAAAGCCCAGCGCCGCCATCGCCAGCACGGCGCCGCCCAGGCCGAAGCGCATCAGGGTGGCCAGGCGCGGCAGCAACACCGGCGCCAGGTGGCGGCGCACGATATACAGCGTACCAAAGCCCAGCAGGCGTGACGCTTCGACCTGCGGACCGGCCAGGAGCAGCACGCTAGCGCTGCGCGTGACGCGAAAATACTCGACCCACAGCGCCAGCGAAATGCCCACATACAGCGGCCAGAACTGGCCCGGCGCAAACGCGGCCAGCAGCAGCACCAGCAACAGGCCCGGCAAGGCCAGCACGGCGTCGGCAAAGGCGCTCAAGCCACGCTCGAACCAGCCGCCGCGCCAGGCCGCCAGCACCCCCAGCACGGTGCCCGGCACGGCCGCGCTCAACACGCTCAATACCGCCATCGCCAGCGACAGCTGCGCGCCATGGGCCAGGCGCGAGAGCATGCTGCGGCCCAAATGATCGAGGCCCAGCGGATGGGCCAGGCTGGGCGCTTCGAGGAAGCGCGACAGGGTCTGGCTGGCCGGGTCGATGCCGACCAGCGCCGGGCCAAACAGGGCAAAGCCGGCAATCGCCAGCAGCAGCACCACGCCAAATCGCCTCATGCGCGCCTCGCGCGCGGGTCGAGCGCGGCGCAGGTCAGATCGACCAGGCAGTTGAACAGCACGAACAGCAATCCCAGCACCAGCGCCGTGCCCTGGATCATGGTCACGTCGCGCGCGAAGATGGCGTGCACCAGCGCGTGGCCGATGCCGGGCCAGGCAAAGATGGTCTCCACCAGCACCACGCCTTCGACCAGGTACACCAGTTGCACCGCCGTATAGGCCACCACCGGCGTGGCCACATTGCGCGCGCCATGGCGCAGCAGGGCGTCACTGGCGCGCAGGCCTTTGCTCAGTGCAAACGCATAGTAAGCCGAGGCTCTGACATCCTGCATGGCGTCGCGCGCTACCCGCGACGACACGGCCGCCAGGCCCAGCGCCAGGGTCAGCGCCGGCAGCAGCAAGCTGCCATGGCCGGCGTGGCCGGCGGCCGGCAGCGCCTGCAGTTGCACGGCAAACGCCAGCACCAGCAGCAGCGCCAGCACGAACGGCGGCAAGGCGCGCAGCAGCACCGACAACAGCAGGTTGACCCGGTCGAACCAGCCGCCGGGACGCAAGCCGGCCAGCACACCCGGCAAAGGCCCCAGGGGCAGCGACAACAGCACCGCCATCAATGACAGGCGCAGGGTCTGGCCCAGCTGCAAACGGATTTCATCGATGACCGGTTGCGCGGTGACCAGCGACACGCCCAGGTCGAAGCGCAGCAGCCTGCCCCACCAGTCGGCCAGGGCAGCCAGGGGCGCGCGGTCCAGTCCCAGCTCGATGCGCACCGCCTGCGCGGCGGCCGCGTCGACCATCTCGTAGCCATAACGGCCGGCGGCGATGCGGTACGCCGTGTCGCCGGGCAGCATGCGCGTCATGAAGAAGCACAGCGTGCCCACCAGCAGCGCCACCAGCAGCGCCTGTATCAAGGCTTTGGATATCGTCTTCATGCGGCCTTCCAGGTCAAGGCTGAAATACGGTAGCTGCGCTCGAACGGGTCGATGCTGGCGCCGGCCACCCGGCGCGAGACGGCCATGGTCTGGCGATACCAGACGACGGGGATTACAGGCAGGCCCTGCTGCAGTTCGCGCGCGATGTCGGCGCGCAGGGTGGCCGCTTGCGCGCTGCCGGCCGGCACGCCGCCATTCGACAGCCGTACCAGCGCATCGGTCAAGGGCGCGCTGTGCCAGCCCATCGCGCCCCAGTCGCCGCCTTCCACGCCGTAATCGTCGGCCAGGGTGGCGACCGGATCGGGCAGGCTGCCGAAATTGCGCGCGACCAGACCGATCTGCAGTGCGCCGCTGCGGTGGCCGGCCGGGATATCGCTGGAGTTGCCCACCACGACTTTCACGGCGATGCCGACCTGGCGCAGTTCTTCCTGCACCGCCGTGGCGATCAGCGGCAGCTCGGGGCGGTCGACAAAGGTGGTCAGGTTGACTTCGAAGCGCCGGCCATCGCGCCGCACGATGCCGTCGGCGCCCGGTACAAAGCCGGCCTGGCGCAGCAATGCGCGCGCCGCCGCCGGGTCGCCGCGCAAGGGCGCCAGCGCCGGCTGGTGCCACAAGGCCATCGCCGGCGGAAACAGCTGGCCCGCGCCCAGGTCATCGTCGCGCAGCAGCGCGCGGGCAATGCCGGGACGGTCCAGCGCCAGGCTGACGGCGCGCCGCACGCGCACGTCGTTCAGCAAAGGATGGCCGGCGTTCAGCTTCAGGAAGGTGGTGCGCGGCAGGGGCGCGGCCACCAGCCGCACCTCGCGCCGGCCCTGCAGGCGGCGGATGCTGGGCGGGTCGAGCGAAAAAGCCAGGTCGGCCTGGCCGCTTTGCACCATCAGGGTCCGCGTTTCGGCGCGCGAGACGCTGATATAGCGCGCGCGCCGCACGGCAGGCGGCTCGCCGCGCCACCGCTCGAAAAACGCCACCTCGAACTGCTGCGGCAGCGAGATGGACGTGATTTGATAGGGGCCGCTGCCGACGATGCGCAGCACGCGCCCATCGGTGCCATAGGACGACGGCGCGAGGATCTGCGTGCCGGAATGGGTAAACAAAAAGGGCAGCGGCGCATATGGCTGCGCCAGGGTGACAAGAATGGCGCCGCGCGACACCGCCATGCTGCGGATGCGCGCCAGGCGCAGCACACCGGGCGCGGCCGCCGCGCGTTTCAGCGACGCCAGCACGGTGCCGGCCGTCACCGGCGAACCATCGTGGAACAAGCGGCCCTGCGCGACAAAGAAGCGCCATTCCAGGCCGTCGTTCGACACTTCCCACGCGCTGGCCACGGCCGGCAGCAAGCGGCCCTGGTCATCGGCGTCGAGCAGGGTCTGCGTCACTTCCATGCGGGTAAACATATAGCCGCCACGCGAAGGCTCCAGCCCCGTCAGCTCCCACGGCCCGACCACGGTCAAGGTATCGCGGCTGGCCGGAGCAACGGCCGCGTGTTCGCTCAGCGGGCCATCATGCGCGCGTGCCTGCGGCAGCACCAGGGCGGCGCCGGCCGCCAGCAGTGCGGACAAGCGCAGCAGCGCCTGTCGCCTGTCGTGTTCTGTCATAGAATGAAGTCCCTGATAGTTGATACGAACGGAGCGAGCGCATGATCTTTGTTTTTCACCTGACCGACAAGCCCGACAGCGGCCAACTCCGCACCAGTGTGCGGCCCGAACACAAGGCCTACCTGGGCCTGCAGGCCGAACGCATGGCCTTTGCGGGACCATTGACCAGCGACGACGGCGCGACCATGATCGGCAGCCTGCTGGCCATCGATTTCCCCGACCGCGCCGCCGCCGAAAGCTGGCTGGCCAACGAGCCATTTACCAGGGCGGGATTGTATGGCGCGGTGAGCATCCACGCCTTTAATAATCTGTGGCCGCAGAAGGTGGGGTTTCCCGCGTGATCTGATATACGTCGGTGTCGGCTTACGCTGCGCTAAGCCGACCTACGAGTGCAACATGGCACATGCGTAGGTCGGATTAGCGGCGGCACGCTGCGTCATCCGGCAACAGCGTTGGATCAGGAATAATCGGCATCCAGCTCCGAGCCCGCATAATTTTCCAGATCCTCGAACAGGCTTTTCATGCTGGCCCGCGTGAGGATCTTCTGCACCACGGTGCAGCTGCGGCGATACGATTCGATCCGCTCCAGCAGCACCGGGTGGTGCTGCACCGGCACCTTGGCCACCAGCGCCGCCCAGCCTTCTTCGAAGTCGGGCTTGTTCTTGCGCACCGAGCGCACGAAGCGTTCGAATTCCTTCTGGCCCGTGCGCGCGATGATGCGCCCGCCGCCTTCGATGGCGAAGATGACGGCCAGCGCGATCACGCCCTCGGCATTGAGGTCGCTGTCGCTGACGGGGCCATGGTCATGGTGGCGGCGCAGCCAGCCGGCCAGCCGCACCACGGCCTGCACTTGCTTGCGCTGCTGCAGCTGCACGGCATACTTTTCGGCGCCGGACCAGTTCTGGTTCGGGTCGGCCTGGCAGATGTCGACGAACAGCTCGCGCAGGCGGCGCGCCATGTAGACCGGGTCCTGGTCGTACTCGCCGACCAGCGCGTCCTCGGGCAGCTGAGACAATTCCTTGATCAGGCGAAAACCGACCTGGAACGCATGTTCGGCGCCATGCTCGACGAGGAAGTCGAGTGCGGCCTGGTCGTTTTCCAGGTGCAGCGCGTTTTCCAGGCCCAGCGAGACGCAGCCCACCGTCAGGTACAAGGCCTTCTGGATGCCGTCGGCCGTGCGCTCATTGGTGAACTTCTCGGCCACCATGGCCGTGATGCCCGTCAGTTCGTCGGCCAGGTTCAACGCCGCGTCCTCGCGCGGGTCGCCCGGCAGCAGCTTGATGGCGCGCACCAGGCGCGGCAGGTTTTCTACAACTATTGCTGGCAGCATCGATGATTCCTTGCTTGATTACGAGAAGATGCCGGTGCCCAGGCTGCGGCGCGCACCGGCGCGTGGCGCGCTGCGCGTGCTCGGCACTTGCTTGCGCAGGCGGTACAGCAGTTCCTTGGTACTGCGCTGCAAGATCGTCGGCTCTTCATCCGGGTCGTCCGAGTATTCCGCGTCGGCCAGGTCGGCGCTGTGGCGGAAGTCGGGGAACAGTTCGAACAGCGCGCGGTCCCAGCCATCTTCATTGGCCTGCGCCAGTTCGATCGCCAGCGGCACGACGTCGTTGTCGGACGACGTCACGCCCGTCACGTACGGTCCCTTGATGACGATCTCGCCCGCCACTTCGAGGATTTCCTTCGGCGCCATCGAGAACAGGATGGCAAAGGCGGTCGCGCCCCAGTCGGTGGCCGAGGCTTCCTGCAGCAGTTCGCGGCGGCGCTCAAGATCGTCGGTGGAAAACACCACGCCGTGGATATGCGCGAACAGCGACTCGGCGATGCGTTCCGGATCGTCCTCGATCTGGTCGTCGCTCCAGGTGGCGGCGATAAAGGCCAGGCTGTCGGCCCACGCCTTGGGCGGCACCAGCAGGGTCGCCAGCGACATCTTGCCGCCGTCGAAACCGGCCAGGTGCAAGGCCGTCACTTGCGGCGGAATCGCGCTCAGCACCTCGACCACGGCCAGGTCGCCATACTGGTCGGCGGCGTCGGCAAAAGCCTGCTCGGCGTGGCCCAGCGAACCTGACAGCACCAGCTCGGTGACCTGCCTGGTCAGCGCCGGCAGGTTGCTTTTCTGTTCCGCGTTGTCTTTGTTATCGGCCATGGTCATCTCCATCCTGGTCAAACATCTGGGCGAAATCGTCGGTGGCCTGGTCATCGTCGTGGTCGTCGTCGCCGTCGTCATTGGCGGCCAGCTGGTCGAGCGACTGGTCGTCGTCGTCCCACAGGCGCGGGTTCTTGTGCAAAAAGGCCGTGATGATGGCCTGGCGCGCCAGCTCAGGGAAGCTCTCTTCGATGGCGGCGTACATCTTGGCCGCTTCGGGCGCGGCGCAGGAGGCCATCGCAAACACATGGGCCGTGTCGCCGAATTCGTAGTCTTCGCTTTCGGCCAGCAGGCCCTTCGGGTCGTTGAAGGTGATATGGTCGACCAGCGCGAAGGCCAGCATGTTCACGTCTTCGATGCCGCCGCCGCTGGCGTATTCGCCAACGAGCGCGTCGACCATGCTCTTGTAGTTCTTGCGGTTCGGCGGATCGCCGAGGATGCCTTCGATCTGGCCTTCCAGCTCACGCGACTGATAGGCGAATTCGGGGTGTACTCTTCTCATGATGTGCTTTCCAATGTCATGCGCGGCGCTGGTTGATGGAAGCGCCGTTGTTGTTGTTTTCAGGGGGTGCGGCCGCGGCCGCGCGCAATCAGTCCGCGGGCAGCGAGGTGCCGTGCAGGCGGAACACGCCGCTCCACAAGGCATAGGCTTCCGCTTCCGGATCGATGATGATGCGGTGGTTGACGCTCTGGTCGTATTCGGCGCGCTTGGCCGGATCGGCCAGGATCTCGTACGCCTTGGTCACGCTCTTGAAGCGCGCCTCGGCGCCGGGAGCCTGGTTGCGGTCGGGATGAAAGCGCATCGCCAGCGAGCGGTAGACCTTCTTGATCTCGTCGTCGCTGGCATTGGGGGCGACACCGAGGACGTTGTATAAATTTTCCATGGCAGGCTCCGGAGGCACGTTTTTTGCAGGTTTTTGCAATTCAAAGCGAGATTATCCTATAGAACGGCCTGCGCGTCGCTGCCACGCTGCTTTCCGGCTGAAAATTGCGCCTGATAAAGCGGCGTCGGTACGGTAAAATGCTCTTTACTGTCACTCTACCCGCATTGATCAATGAGCAACGATAAACCGAATACCGCCGCGCCCGCGCTGGCGCCCAATTTTTTGCGTAACATCATCGAAGCCGACCTGTCCTCGGGCGCCCACGTGCGTCCCGGCCTGCCACAGGTGATCACGCGTTTCCCGCCCGAGCCGAACGGCTACCTGCACGTCGGCCACGCCAAGTCGATCTGCGTCAATTTTGGCCTGGCGCGCGATTACGCCGGCCAGTGCAACCTGCGCTTCGACGACACCAACCCGGCCAAGGAAGAGCAGGAATACGTCGACACCATCATGGACAGCGTGAAATGGCTGGGCTTTGACTGGGAACCGAAAAATGGCGACGGCCAGAGCCATCTGCACTACGCCAGCGACTATTTCGACCAGCTGTACGCGATGGCCGAGTACCTGATCACGGCCGGCTTCGCCTATGTCGACAGCCAGAGCGCCGAAGACATGGCCGCCAACCGCGGCAACTTCGGCCAGGCCGGCAAGAATTCGCCGTTCCGCGACCGTCCGCGCGAGGAATCGCTGGCGCTGTTCCGCGCCATGAAGGCGGGCCAGTTCAAGGATGGCGAACATATCCTGCGCGCGAAAGTGAGCGAAGACGCCATGAGTTCGCCCAACATGAACTTGCGCGACCCGGCCATCTACCGCATCCGCCATGCGCATCACCACCGCACGGGCGACGCCTGGTGCATCTACCCGATGTACGATTACACGCATCCAATCTCGGACGCGCTGGAAAACATCACCCATTCGATCTGCACCCTGGAATTCCAGGATCACCGGCCGTTCTACGACTGGCTGCTGGCGACCCTGTCCGACGGCGGCTTCTTCGCCAGGCCGGTGCCGCACCAGTATGAATTCTCGCGCCTGAACCTGACCTATATCGTCACCAGCAAGCGCAAGCTGCGCCAGCTGGTGGAAGAAAAAATCGTCGACGGCTGGGACGACCCGCGCATGCCGACCCTGGTGGGCATGCGCCGCCGCGGCTACACGCCGGAAGCGATTCAATTGATGTGCGAACGCACGGGCGTGACCAAGTCCGACGGCTGGATCGACTACAGCGTGCTCGAAGGCTGCTTGCGCGAAGACCTCGATCCGAAGGCGCCGCGCACGGTGGCCGTGCTGCGCCCGTTGAAACTGATCATCGACAATTTCCCTGCGGGCGAGAGCGTGGAATGCACGGCGCCCGCGCACCCGCACTTCCCCGAGCGCGGCCTGCGCACCTTCCCGATCTCGCGCGAGCTGTGGATCGAGGAAGACGACTTCATGGAAGTGCCGAACAAGGGCTATTTCCGCCTGTATCCGCCGCTCGACGGCAAGCCGGGCAGCCGCGTGCGCCTGCGCTACGGCTATGTCATCGAATGCACCGGCTACGACAAGGATGAAAACGGCAAGGTCATCGCCGTGCACTGCAATTATTTTGAAGACAGCAAGTCGGGCACCGAAGGCAGCTCCACCTACAAGGTCAAGGGCAATATGCACTGGGTCAGCGCGCCGACCGCGATCGCCGCCGAAGTACGCCTGTACGACCGCCTGTTTACCGATCCGCAGCCGGACGCGGGCGGCAAGGACTTCAAGCTGGCCCTGAATCCGCTGGCCAAGGAAGTGGTGCAGGCATGGCTGGAACCGGGCGCCGAGCTGGCGCAGCCGGAAGAGCGCTTCCAGTTCGAACGCCACGGCTATTTTGCGGCCGACCGGGTCGACAGCCAGCCAGGCAAGCCGGTGTTCAACCGCATCGTGACCTTGAAAGACGCCTGGCAGGCAACAAAGTAAGCTGCCGGACAAGCTGTTGCTTGTACAACAAAAAAACCGCTGCGGCGGTTTTTTTCATTTCAATCACGCTTTTCTTGATCAAAAATATTGCCAATTGTCTACAACACCAGTCTTTTTGTATATGATGGTACGGTTAAGAAATTCACAATTATTTTGATGCTGGCGCACAGCACACCGCGCCGCCACCGATTTCACCTCCGATGCGGATTGCGATGCCTGCTGCTGCCAATGGCGAGAACCTGCGAACATCTGAAAAAAAGCCGCTCTGGCTGCTCAGTTGCGTGCTGTCGCTGTGCGTCGGGCTGCTGTTCCACATGGCGGCATCGATATCGATCGACAACGACGCGCGCGTGCTGTTCCACAGCCTGGCAGACGCCACCAGGCAAAATATCGATATGCGCGTCAAGTCGTATACCGATTTGCTGCGTGGCGCGGCCAGCCTGTTCCGTGCCAGCGACCTGGTCAGCCGCGAACAATTCCACGATTATGTGAATAACCTGGATTTGCGGAAAAACTTTCCCGGTGTGATGAATCTCAATTATTGCAAGGCGATCGACCAGGCCCAGCGCCCCGCTTTCGAAGCGGCCATGCAGCGCGATTACCCCGCCGGGCGCGATGGCTATCCCGCTTTTGCCATCGATCCGCCCGGTCCGCGCGACTGGTATTCGGTGCTGCTGTATATCGAGCCGATCAGCAGCGCACCGGAAAAATATGGCCATGATATCGCCGTGCGCCCGGCCGTCGCCGAGGTGCTGGCGCAGTCGCGCGACTCCGGCGAGATCAGCAATTCCGGCCTGTCCGTGCCGATGCCGGGCCGCCCGCACCTGACCGGC
Source organism: Janthinobacterium psychrotolerans (assembly GCF_001677885.1). GTDB lineage: Bacteria > Pseudomonadota > Gammaproteobacteria > Burkholderiales > Burkholderiaceae_D > Janthinobacterium > Janthinobacterium psychrotolerans. The sequence goes on from NZ_LOCQ01000054.1 coordinate 161,368, forward strand.
ATGGCCATGCGCCTGCCCGTCTACCGCAATGGCATGCCGGTCGGCACGGTGGCCGAACGCCGCGCCGCCTATCAGGGCTCGGTCGGCCTCGGCTACGACCTGGCGCTGATGGTGCGCGGCGTGCTGGCCGCCATGCCGGTACGCAACGTGCGCCTGACCCTGTTCGATATCGGCGCGCAGGCCACCGAACCACAGGTGCTGGCACGCGACACCCGCCCCGTGTTCGACAGCGCGGCACCGGGCCGCCCGCTGCCGTGGTGGCAGCCGGGCGGCTCGAGCAAATACCTGAGCAGCACCATGCTGATCGACTACAACGGCAGGGTCTGGCAAGCACTGTTCAGCGTGCGCAAGAGCGACCTGTACACACCATTCGAAACCTATCTGCCCTGGCTGGCCCTGCTGGTGGGCTTTACCAGCAGCATGCTGCTCTACACCGTGTTCCATACCCTGGCTTCGTCGCGCCTGCGCGCCATCCGCATGGCCACCGTAATGACCGAGGAATTGCGCGCCAGCCAGCTGCGCCTGCAACAGTCGCACCAGAAGCTGCGCCGCCTGGCGGCCCACGCCGACCATATCAAGGAGGAGGAACGCAAACGGATCGCGCGCGAAATCCACGATGACCTGGGACAAAACCTGCTGGTGCTGCGCATCGACGCCGACATGCTCGCCTCGCGCACCGAGCTGCGCCACCCGCGCCTGCATGCCCGGGCCCGCGCCACCCTGGGCCAGATCGACGCCACCATCAAGAGCGTGCGCCAGATCATCAACGACTTGCGGCCCACCGTGCTGGACCTGGGCGTGAACGCCGCCGTCGAATGGCAGGCGGCGCAGTTCCGGCTGCGTACCGGCATTGCCTGCGAGATCAGCGAAAGCCATGGCGACATCAGCCTGAGCGACCAGTGCGCCACCGCCCTGTTCCGCATCCTGCAGGAATCATTGAGCAATATTTCGCAGCACGCCAAGGCCAGCCGGGTGCAGATCAAGCTGGAAAAATACCGCGACAGCGTGTCGATGACGGTCAGCGACAACGGCGTGGGGGCCGGCGCCGACCGGCGCAACAAGCAAGGCTCCTTCGGCCTGGTCGGCATCGAGGAACGCATCAAGCTGCTGGGTGGCACTTTCCTGATCGACAGCAGCCCCGGCGCCGGCATGAGCGTGCAAGTCACCGTGCCGCTGGGTGCGGGCAAGCAAGACTCGCCGCATGGGAAAGGCCAGCCCGGGTAACTATCGAATTGCAAGTTGCGAGTCCGGCACAGGCGGCGATGGCGGCTTGCGCCGAGCTCGATTCGATGCAATATTAGTGCTTGCCCAACTCATGTTCCAGGAGTACCCGCGCCCAGCCAGCACGGACACCACACCCTTGCGCACTCTTTGCAGTCTTTCCAGTGACACTCTTAAAGGATATTCATGGATACGAACGTTGATTTCAAGGCAATTGCCGATCTGAATCTGGACGCCATCAAGGTCAAACTGATGCACCGCGAGTCCGGCGAAGGCTGGAGCCTGGAAAAGGCCAATGCGGTGGAGTTCGAATACCGCCGCTTCCTGATCCTGATGAAGCAGTTTCCGGAAGAGGAAACGGCGCCATTGATGGATGTCGACACCTTCTGGCACTACCATATCCTCGACACCCTGAAATACGCGGCCGACTGCGACCAGGTGTTCGGCTACTTCCTGCACCATTTCCCGTATATCGGCCTGCGCGGCGAAGACGACGAAGCGGCCCACGCGCGCGTCGGCGAGCGCATGAAGCAGTTGTATGAACAGACGTTCGGTGAAGATTACGTGCGCGCCGAAACGGCCTACTCGGGCCGCGCGGTGCAGGCGGCGTATTCGGGCCGCGCCGTGCAGGCCGCGTATTCCGGGCGCGCGGTGCAGGCGGCCGCCTATTCGGGGCGCGCGGTGCAGGTAGCGTATTCGGGACGGGCAACCGGTGCGGTCACGGCGTTTTCCAGCGCGCCAGCTTCGCTCGGCGCGGCGCTGGTAGCCACCTCGACCGCATCGTTGGCCGATGGGGATGTGAAGCGCTTCTATATCGACCGGCCGGTATTGCGCCAGGATCATGCTTAAAGTTTGACGGCGGATTCACCGTGCTGGCTGCCGCACGCGGCAAACCCGTTTGAAACCCAGACGGCAGCTCTCAGTTTGCCGTCTGTCCGGCAGACTCAGGCTGCCATCAGTTCGCGCAGTTCGCGAATGCTGAAGTCGCTGATTTCGTGCATGCGAATCAGGATGGTGGCGCCGATCGGCAGGGTGTTGTGACGAATCTTGCTGATGACCGGTGGCGCCACTTCCAGCGCACGCGACAGGGCCGCGTCGTTTTTCAGTTGCAGCTTGTCGATGATGGCATCGAGCACGCGGTTAGGATTGTAGGTAGGCAGGGAGGTAATTTGTTTGAGAGACATGGTGAGAAATCCGTACTTGTTGTATTAAGGCAAAAAAAGACTGGTCGTCGCTTTTGCGCTAATTCAGGGTCAACACACTAAAAAGCGCCATTGCTTGTGCGGCTTTTAGCCGACAGGCAATATAATACACTTATTTGTTGATTTTTGCTTAACTAGAGGCAAAAATGTGACAATTGAAGAGAATTTGCGCGTCTGGAATGTGCTAGAGGATAACTCAAAACATAATACTTTGCTGCAAGTCATCCATTTTCAACAAAGCTGCCCTCGATATACCAGGACAGCAGCAGCAAGGTGCCCAGCCACGCCAGGTCGACCGACACCAGCCAGCCCTGCAGCGCGATGCTGGCGGGGCTCGGCGGCGCGCTGCCGCTGTGGCGATGGCGCCAGGCCAGCTGGCGGCGGATCTCTTCAGGCGCCGGCGGTGGCTGGCGTGCGCCCAAGCGCCGCCGCATGTAGGCGCGCACCTGCTCCTTGCTCGGCTGATTCAGAGCGGGCATGGCAGGCGGCCGCCAGCCAGGCGGCAATCGGCTGATAAGGACAATGGCTGGTGCATGAGGGCCACCATAGCGCCGGCGCGCCGCAGCGCGTTTGCGCCGGCTCAAGCGGGCAACCGCACAGGCCAGGCGCCGCAGCGCCAGAACGGCTTACTTGTTTTTCTGGCGCACGCGCTGCTGTTGTTTTTCCTGCGTCTGCTGGCGGTTCTGCTTGCGCTCGAACAGGGTCACGGCGTCTTTCCCGGCCTGCTCCACGGTACGCATGGCTTCGTGGTCGTCGTGCGGCACGAAAAATTCGGCGTCCTGCGCCGCCATGACCAGCTTGATGGCGGCCTCGTCATCAAGGTCATACAGTTCTGTCAGGACAGTGGTGACTTCGTCGAGGAAGGCTTCGTAGGTCAGGGTACTCATGGTGATCCTTAGGTAATCAGGCGCGCGGCAGACAGGCCATGCAAGCTTGCGGCCTGTGGAAAATGCGGAAACAACCGGGCATTTTAACTGATGCCGGCCTTGCCGTCAGTCAGTAACTGCAAGGCATCGGCCACCCGCGCATGGCGCAGGCGCACGCCCAGTTCGCGCTTCATGCGGCCATTGTCCAGGCGCCGCGATTCGGACATGAACGACAGCAGCATCGGCGTGACCACGTGCTTCAGCGCTTCACGCGGCAGCCGCGGCGCCCGCGCCAGGCCGAAGGCGTCGGCCACCGCATCGAAATACGCGGCCATCTTCATGTCGCTGTCGTCGCTGGCGTGGTAGACGCGCCCGCCCGCCTGCATGTGCCACAGCGCGCGCAGCACGATCGCCGCCAGGTCATCGGCATGGATGTGGTTGGTGTACACGTCGTCGGCGTCAACCAGCGCCGGCGTGCCTTCGCGCAAGCGTTTCAGTGGCAGGCGGTCGGCCGCATAGATGCCGGGCACGCGCAAAATCGCCAGGCGCGCGGCACGCCTGGCGCCCCAGGCGCGCAGCACGGTCTCGGCGTCGAGGCGGCGCCGCGCGCGCGCATTCGACGGCGCCGGCGTGCGTGTTTCATCGATCCGGGCGCCGCCGCAATCGCCATACACGCCGCTGGTGCTGACATACACCAGGCGCGCATGCTCAGGTAAAATGGCGGCCAGATTGCGCGTGCGCCGGTCCAGCAGGCCGCTGGCCTGCGGCGGCGCCAGGTGCAGCACCCAGGGCGCGATGCCGGCCAGGCGGCGCAAGCTGGCGCGGTCGTCGAGGTCGGCCACGATGGGCACGGCGCCGGCGGCGCGCAATTCGGCACAGCGCTCAAGCTGGCTGGTCACGGCAAACACGCGAAAACGCGCGCCCAGCAGGGGCAGCAGCCGCATGCCGACATCGCCACAGCCCAGTATCAGCAGGCGCGGCAGGCCCAAAGGTTGGCGCAAAGAGTGCTTTAACATATTTTTCATCTCAAGGATTGTATGACTTTTCAAGTAACTGTTCAGCCCAGCGGCCACCAATTCAGCTGCGAAGCGGACGAAACGGTGCTGGCGGCGGCGATCCGCGCCGGCGTCGGCCTGCCTTACGGCTGCAAGAATGGCGCCTGCGGTTCCTGCAAAGGCAAGGTCGTATCCGGCAGCGTACAGCACAAGGCGCACCAGCAGCGCGCCCTGACGCCGGAAGAAGAAGCGGCCGGCATGTCGCTGTTCTGCTGCGCCACCACCAATGCCGACCTGGTCATCGAGGCGCGCGAAGTGGCCGGCAGCAGCGATTACCCGATCAAGAAAATGCCGTCGCGCGTAACCACGCTGGAAAAAGTCGCCCCCGACGTGATGGTATTGACCTTGCAATTGCCGGCCGCCGAACGCCTGCAGTACCGCGCCGGACAGTATATCGAATTCATGCTGCGCGACGGCAAGCGCCGCTCCTACAGCATGGCCAGCGCGCCACAGGACGGCGGCCCGGTCACCCTGCATATCCGCCACCTGCCGGGCGGCCTGTTTACCGACCAGGTATTCACCACCATGAAGGAGCGCGACATTCTGCGCTTCGAAGGTCCCCTGGGCACCTTCTTCCTGCGCGATGACTCCGACAAGCCGGTGCTGCTGCTGGCCTCGGGCACCGGCTTTGCGCCGCTCAAAGCCATCGTCGAGCACATGATCCACCAACAGTCGAGGCGCCCGATCACCCTGTACTGGGGCGCGCGCCGCCCGCATGACCTGTACATGGACGCCCTGTGCCGCCAGTGGGCGGCCAACTTGCCGCAGTTCACTTATGTGCCGGTGGTATCGGAGGCGCTGCCGGAAGACGCCTGGCAGGGCCGCAGCGGCTTCGTGCACCAGGCGGTGATCGCCGACCTGCCCGACCTGTCCGGCTACCAGGTGTATGCCTGCGGAGCGCCGGTGATGGTCGATTCGGCCAAGCGTGATTTCGTGCAGCAATGCCGCTTGCCGGAAGAGGAATTCTACGCCGACGCCTTTACCACCGAGGCCGACCTGGCCAAATAACGCCGTCCGGAGCACAGGGCGGCGCGGCCGCCCGGCCCGCCCCCTGCCCCACTCTGGAAAGTCTGCATGTCCACAGCAATCTCCGGCAACGGCTTCAGTGTCCTGCGCCACCGCAATTTCGCGTTCTACCTGTCCGCCCGCGTGCTGGGCACCCTGGCTGTCCAGATGCAAAGCGTGGCCATCGGCTGGCAGGTGTACCAGCTGACGGGCAGCCTGTTCGACCTGGGCCTGATCGGCCTGGCGCAGTTCGCTCCCTTCCTGTTGCTGATTTTGCCAGCCGGCCATATCGCCGACCGCTACAACCGCCGCAATATCATCGCCTGGTGTTTGACGGCGCAGCTGGCCTGTGCGCTGGCGCTGCTGGCGTTTACCATTACCGGCCTGGCCATCGTCTGGCCGGTGTTCGCCGTGCTGGTGCTGTTCGGCAGTGCGCGCGCCTTCATGATGCCGGCCACCCAGGCCGTGCTGGTCAACATGGTGCCGAAGGAAAGCTTCAGCCGCGCGCTGGCGCTCAGCTCGTCGAGCTCGCATATCGCCATCATCCTCGGCCCTACTTTGGGCGGCCTGCTGTATCTCTTCGGCCCCAGGGTGGTCTACCTGATCTCGTCGGCACTGCTGGTGCTGTCGGTGCTGCTGATGCGCGCCACCACGCCGGCGCCGCAGATCGTCAAGCGCGAGCCGGTCAGTTGGTCGACTTTGCTCGAAGGCCTGCGCTTCGTCTGGTCGCGCCCCATCATGCTGGGCGCCATTTCGCTCGACCTGTTCGCCGTGCTGTTCGGCGGCGCCACCGCCCTGCTGCCGGCGCTGGCGCACGACGTGCTGCATATCGGCCCGACCGGCCTGGGCCTGCTGCGCACGGCGCCCGGCATCGGCGCGGCGCTGTGCTCGGTGCTGCTGGCGTTCCACCCGATCACGCGCCGGGTCGGCGCCTGGATGTTCGGCGGCGTGGCCGTGTTCGGCCTGGGCACCATCGTGCTGGGGTCGACCACCACCTTCCTGGTGGCGCTGGTGGCGCTGTTCCTGATGGGCGCCGGCGACATGGTCAGCGTCTATATCCGCCACCTGCTGGTGCAATACGAAACCCCGGACGAGATACGCGGCAGGGTCAGCGCCGTCAATTCCGTCTTTATCGGCGCCTCGAACGAGCTGGGCGAATTCGAGTCCGGCGTCACGGCCGGCTGGTTCGGCCTGGTGCGCGCGGTGCTGTTCGGCGGCGCCGCCACCCTGGCCGTAACCGGCATCTGGGCGGTGCTGTTTCCGGTACTGTCGCGCATGGACCGCTTCCCCCACCACGAAAAGGAAGAGGCCGCCAAAACAGCCGCCGGCAAGCCGGCATAAGGGCTACCATGTGCGCTCGTCGACTACGCCAACTTGCACCATGAAAATACCGCTGCCCTTCCACGGCTTTGTCCGCAGCCGCCCTCACCTGAGCCTGGCCATCGTGATCGGCGTGGCGGCCGGCGTGCTGCTGCCGTCCAGCTGGGCGCCGATGACGCGGGTGCTGACGGCCTGGAATGTCGCCGTCTGGCTGTATCTGGTCACGATGGGCGCGATGATGATGCGCGCCAACCATCACAAGGTGAAACAGATGGCCAGGCGCCAGGACGAGCGGGCGGCGATGGTGCTGTGCGCGCTGTCGGTGGCGTCCGTGATGAGCTTGCTGGCCATCTTTTCGCAGCTGTCGTCGATCAAAAGCATGGGCGAGGAGCAGCGCGCCCTGCACTATGGTTTGACGATACTGACCCTGGTCGGCTCCTGGTTCCTGGTCGGCGCCCTGTTCTGCTTTCACTACGCCCACCTGTATTACCGCGCCGACGCCGACCGCCGGCCGTTGAAATTTCCCGATGACGAACAGGAACCCGACTACTGGGATTTCCTGTATTTCGCCTTTACCCTGGCCGTCGCCGTGCAGACTTCGGACGTGACGGTGCAAACGCGCATGATGCGCCAGATCGTGCTGGGCCAGTCGGTGCTGAGTTTTTTCTTCAACCTGGTGGTGCTGGGCCTGTCGATCAATATCGCGGCCGGACTGATCAACAACTGAATAATTGACCTGGCTGAACCGTTAAGCCCCACTTAATTGTGCGGCGCCCTTGAAATCAGGCAAACAGGAGTAAGATAAGTCTCATGCAACGGTCATCCGCAGGCGACAGCCGCGCCAATGACCGGGCACAGCATGACGCCCGTGTTGGGTTTTTTTCGAATTGACAGGAGATAGCATATGCAAATCAATATTCAAACCGACAGCACCATCGCCAACAACGCTGGACTGAACGAACATGTGCAATCCGTACTGGAAACAGCCCTGAGCCGTTTCCGCGACAACATCACCCGCATTGAAGTCCACCTCAGCGACACCAACGGTCCCAAGGGCGGCGCGGACGATATCCGCTGCGTGATGGAAGCGCGCGTAGCCGGCTACCAGCCGATCGCCGTCACCGAGCAAAATGCTTCCGTGCACCAGTCGGTCAGCGGCGCCACCGACAAGCTGAAACGCGCCATCGACAGTGCGCTGGGCCGCCTGCAGGACAGCAAACGCCACGCCACCGGCAAGCATGCCGTCAATGACACGGCCGACGTCGAAGAAGCCGCCGAATAATTTCCCGCTTTTCTGATGAGACCTGGGCAGCCGATCAAGGCTGCCTTTGCTTTTGTGCAACACACTTTTACCAAAGTGCCGAGCTGGCGCTTACAAATCAGCCATAGTTATTACTGCCAAGAACGCTTTACGCTATCATGATGAGCACGTACCGCCGCTTGCGCGGGCTCGTCTCTGGAAAGCATATCGTGGAAAAAATCGGCAATTTTGGCGCTTCAGGCTGCAACATCAGTGATCTTCAACTGTTTTGCGCCGCCGCCGATGACACCACGGCGGCCATGCTGGCGCCCTGCCCGGTGCTGCGCCTGGAGGCTGGCGAGGCGCTCAGTGACGCCAGCGGCGCCTGCCTGTATATCGTGCTGCGCGGCTCGCTGGCGGTGGCCACCGACACGCATACCGGCATGGACGATGGCACCGTCAGCAAGGTCCTGCCCGGCGAAAGCGTGGGCGAGCAATCGGTGCTCGATGAGGCGAGCAACCTGGTGGCTATTTCCGCTCTGGAAGAAACCGATGTACTGGTGATCGACGCGGTGCTGGTGTGGGAATTGATCGAACAGTCGAACGGCCTGGCGCGCAACCTGCTGCGGCTGATGTCGTTCCGCGTGCGCGCCGCCAACGCCCTGCTGCGCCGGCGCCAGAAACTGGGTGAGTTCTACCGGCAACTGTCGATGGTCGACAGCCTGACGGGCCTGTACAACCGCGCCTGGCTCAACGATTTATTGCCCAACATGATCACCACCGCCCACGACAGCGATGCACCGCTGTCGCTGGTAATGATCGATCTTGACCATTTCAAGCGTTTCAACGACCAGCACGGCCACCAGGCCGGCGACCAGGCGCTGCGCATCGCCGCCCAGGTGCTGGGCGCGGCCCTGCGGCCCACCGATTTTGCCGTGCGCTATGGCGGCGAGGAATTGATGGTAATTTTGCCTGACACACACCAGCCCATGGCCCTGCTGGTGGCCGAACGGCTGTGCGAACGGCTGCGGCAGGCCGTCATTTTCGAAGACCTGCGCTGCCCCCTGCCCCATGTCACGGGATCGTTCGGCGTGGCCAGCCTGTTGCCGCGCCAGCAAGAGCACGACCTGATCGCCACGGCCGATGCGGCGCTGTACCGCGCCAAGGATGCCGGCCGCAACCGGGTTGCAGTGTAGCCCAAGGTTCAGGCGGCGGTTTCTGCTTTCTTGCTGCTGTTGGCGGCCACAAAATCGGCATAGCCTTTCTGCACCAGCTCATAGGTCTTGTCGATATTGCCGGCGATATCGCCCTGCAGCACGTTCAAGCCCTGCAGGATATCGCGCGCCTCCGAAAAGCCTTTGTCCATGCCGCCGGTAATGGTGCCCATGAATTTTTCCAGCGCGGCGTCATTGTCCATGCCGGGGTTCTGCTTCTTGAAGGCATCGAAAAAACCGGTCGACAGCGAGACGATGCGCTGGGCGGTTGCTTCGGCGCTGTTGTCCTGCGAGGCCGCGTTCTGCACGGCGTCGTCGCCAAAATCGGCCTTCAAGGCCTCGTTGATGCTGGTGATGGCCGATTTGTAGACCAGCGCCAGCGGATCGTTCTGCGAACTGATCGACACATTCATCGAGGCCTGCAAGATGGCGGCGTTGAGCTGCAGTTTCGAGCGGTCGTTGACGCTCATCTGCGCCTTGTCATCCTTGCCGGCAACGGCGCCGGTGGAATTGCCCGCATTGCTGACGGAGCTCAGGGAACTGGCGGAATTGCCGCTTGTAGCGATGGGAATTGACACGATAGGCCTCCTTGGGCGGGAAATGTATGACACCATGCGAGAATGCGCAGCACGACTGATCCTCTCTTTGATAGTATCGGCAACTATTCTGAAAACTGAAGCGGCGAATTTTTTCGCCGCCACCAACGCAAGCACCATCAATGACAAACCAGACTTTTCTTTGGCACGACTACGAAACCTTTGGCGTGCAGCCGCGCCGCGACCGGCCAGCCCAGTTCGCTGCCATCCGCACCGACGCCGACCTGAACGAAATTGGCGAACCCATCATGCTGTATTGTCAGCCTGCCAATGATTTCTTGCCAGATCCGCAGTCCTGCCTGATTACCGGCATTACGCCACAGCAATGCCTGGCCCTGGGCGTGCCCGAACACCAGTTCGCCGCCGCCATCGAAGCGGCGTTCTCGGAGCCCGGCACCATCGGCGTCGGCTACAACACCATCCGTTTCGACGATGAAGTGACGCGCTTTTTGTTCTGGCGCAACCTGATCGATCCGTATGCGCGCGAATGGAAAAACCATTGCGGCCGCTGGGACCTGCTCGACGTGGTGCGCATGACGCATGCGCTGCGCCCCGAAGGCATACAGTGGCCCAAGCGCGACGATGGCCAGACCAGTTTCAAGCTCGAACACCTGAGCAAGGCTAACGGTTTGATCCATGAAGCGGCGCACGATGCGCTGTCCGATGTGCGCGCCACCATCGCGCTGGCCCGCCTGGTCAAGGAGAAACAACCAAAACTGTTCGATTTCTGCCTGGCGCTGCACAAGAAGGACAAGGTCGCCAGCGAAATGGGCATGCACCTGGCCGCCGCCCAGCGCCAGCCTTTCCTGCACGTGTCGGGCATGTTCCCGGCCGAGCGCGGCTGCATCGGCGTGGTCTGGCCGCTGGCCACGCACCCCAGCAACAAAAACGAAATCCTGGTGTGGGATTGCCAGTACGATCCAAGCGAGCTGTTCACGCTGGACGCCGACACCATCCGCACGCGCTTGTTCACCCGCAACGACGCCATGCCCGAAGGCATGACGCGCCTGCCCGTGAAAAGCGTGCACCTGAATAAGTCGCCCATGCTGGTGGGTAATTTGAAAACCCTGTCGCCGGCCATGGCCGCGCAATGGGGCATCGATCTTGCCGCCGCGCTGGACAACGGCCGCCTGGCCGCCGGCGCGCCGAACATGGACGCGATCTGGGCCGAGGTCTTCAAGCGTCCCGCCGAAGGCCGCGCCGATGTCGATGAGGATCTGTACAACGGCTTTGTCAGCAACGACGACCGCCGCGTGCTCGAGTCCTTGCGCCGCGACACGCCCGACAAGCTGGCCAGCGCCCGCCCGTCCTTCAGTGACGAGCGCCTGCAGGAACTGCTGTTCCGCTACCGCGCGCGCAACTTCCCGCAGACGCTGAGCGAAGCGGAACTCCAGCGCTGGGAAGAACACCGCGCCGCCCGCCTGTTCGACGGCGAAGCGGGTGCCCGCACCATCGAGATGCTGTTTACGGAAATCGACACCCTGTCGGAATCGGTGGATGAGCGGGGGGAGGAAATTCTTGGGCAGCTCTACGATTACGCCGAGATCGTTGCTCCCCAGCGCGATTAAAACCCGGGACTCGGCGTCCCGTCAGTGCGTAGGTCGGATTAGGCGCAAGGCGCCGTAATCCGACACCACCGTGACGTCAACATTGTTGTCGGATTACGGCCCGACGGGCCTCGGCGGCCCCGCCTAATCCGACCTACACCGCGCGGTGTTGATTGATCGCATCGCGCGTCTCGATCGCCACGCGCCTTGCCGCGTCGGTCCAGTCTTCTCCGTCTTGCGGCTGGGCATAGATGATGGCCCGCGAGGAACTGATCATCATGCCCATGCCGTTCGCCGTCTGGCCCGCGCCAACGGTGGCGGCGATGTCGCCGCCTTGGGCGCCGATGCCGGGCACCAGCAGCGGCATGTCGCCGACAATCGCGCGCACCTGCGCCAGTTCTTCCGGGAAAGTGGCGCCCACCACCAGCGCGCACTGGCCATTCTTGTTCCATTTTTCGGCCACCAGGCGCGCCACCCTCTGGTACAGGGGCACGCCGTCGGTGTCGAGGAACTGCAGGTCCGAGCCGCCCGGGTTCGAGGTGCGGCACAGGATGATCACGCCGCGGTCCGGCCATGCCAGGTAGGGGTCGAGCGAATCTTCGCCCATGTAGGGGTTGACGGTGACGGCGTCGGCGCCATAGCGTTCGAACGCCTCGCGCGCATACTGGGTGGCGGTGGCGCCGATGTCGCCGCGCTTGGCGTCGAGGATCAGCGGAATATGCGGGTAATTGTCGCGCAGGTAGCGGCAGATGTCTTCCAGCTGCTTTTCCGCGCCCAGCGCGGCAAAATACGCGATCTGCGGCTTGAAGGCGCAGGCCAGGTCGGCCGTGGCGTCGATGATGCGCGTGCAAAAGGTGGTGATGCCATCGGGCGTATCGCGCAGTTCGGCCGGCAGCTTGGCCAGGTCCGGGTCCAGTCCCACGCACAGCAGGGAATGATTGGCCGTCCACGCGGCGGATAATTTATCGATGAAATTCACGGCACACCTTTTCTGTATTCAGTTGCAAACCCCGTATTGTAACGCGGGCGGCCAGTGCCACGGCAGCCTGCGGCAGCTGCGCCACGCTTATTAAACCAACATCCGCACGCGTTTCAGGTATATTTGCCCCACCTGACTTTCCTCCTTACTACTACGCACGGAACCCATCATGCAAATCACCCAACAATTCACCAAATGGCTGCGTCTGGCCCTGTCCGTCACCGTGCTGGCCGGCGTATTGAGCGGCTGCGGCTACAACGATTTCCAGAGCAAGGACGAGGCGACCAAGGCCGCCTGGGGCGAAGTGGTCAACCAGTACCAGCGCCGCGCCGACCTGATCCCCAACCTGGTCAATACCGTCAAGGGCTATGCCAGCCACGAGCGCGAAACGCTGGAAGCGGTGACCAAGGCTCGCTCGGCCGCCACCAGCTTCCAGATCACGCCCGAAGTGCTGAACGATCCGGCCGCCTTCGAGAAATTCCAGCAGGTGCAAGGCCAGCTGTCGTCGGCCCTGTCGCGTCTGATGGTGGTGTCGGAGAAATATCCTGACCTGAAAGCCAATACCAACTTCCGCGACCTGCAGTCGCAGCTGGAAGGCACGGAAAACCGCATCACCGTGGCGCGCCAGCGCTATATCGCGGCGGTGCAGGACTACAACGTCCACGCGCGCAGCTTCCCGAACAACCTGACGGCCATGATGTTCGGCTACAAGGTCAAGCCATCGTTCACGGTGGAAAATGAAAAAGCCATCTCGACCGCGCCAACCGTCGACTTCGGCAAATAAGCATGGGCATCAAGGGCTATTTTGCGGCGCTGTGCACGGCGCTGCTGTGTGCGACGGCGCTGCCGGCCAGCGCACAGCTGGCCGGCGTGCCGGCGCTGGCGGCGCGCGTGACCGACCAGGCCGCCATGCTGGACGACAAGCAGAAGGCGTCGCTGGAAGCCGTGCTGGCCGACTACGAAGCGCGCACCGGCAGCCAGATTGCCGTGCTGCTGGTCAAGTCGACCGAACCGGAAGCGATCGAGCAGTACAGCATCCGCGTGACGGATGCCTGGAAGCTGGGCCGCAAGGGCGTCGATGACGGCGTGCTGCTGCTCGTCGCCAAGGACAATCCGTCGTCGCTGCGCCGCTTGCGCATCGAAGCGGGACGGGGCGTGCAAGGCGTGCTGACCGATGCGCAATCGAAACGCATCTTGCAGGACGTGATCGCGCCCCACTTCAAGCAGCAGGATTATTATGGCGGCCTGGTGGCCGGCGTGGGCGCGATCGCCACCTTGCTGAACCAGGAGCAATTCCCTGCACCCGCCAGGCAAGCCGCGCCGGCAACGATGGAAGCGGGCGGCCTGGGCTTCTGGCTGCCGCTGCTGTTCTTCGGTTTCCTGGTGGTGCTGACCATGTTCCGTTCGCGCGGCAATTCGAATCGCTTGCAGCGCGGCAGCAACTGGAGCAGCGGCGCCACTGGCGTGGTGCTCGGCAGCATCCTCAGCCAGGCCATGAACAACCGTGGCGGTGGCGGCGGTTTTGGTGGCGGCGGTGGTTTCGGTGGTGGCGGCGGCTTTGGCGGCGGCGGTGGCGGCAGCTTTGACGGCGGCGGCGCCTCGGGAGACTGGTAATGACTCAACATCTGACATTCGGACAGCGCTGCGGGCGCGCCCTGAAACATTGGCGCACCAGCCCGGCCACGGCCAGAGCGGCCTTCCCGGAAACAACCCTGAAAGCGATCGAAACGGCGATTGCCGACGGTGAAAAAATTCATCGCGCCGAAGTGCGCCTGATCGTCGAAGCGGCGCTGACACCGGGCATGGCGTACCGGGGCGTGACCAACCGCGAACGGGCGCGTGAACTGTTTGCCCACTATGGCGTGTGGGATACGGAAGACAATTGCGGCGTGCTGATCTATATCAACCTGGCCGCGCACCAGGTCGACATCGTGGCCGACCGCCATGTGGGACGCCGCATCACGCCCGAGCAGTGGCAAGCCATATGCCGCACCATGACGGCCGGTTTTGCGAGTGGCAACTACCATGACAGCAGCTTGCAGGCGCTGGGCGAACTGAACAGCTTGCTGCAGCACCACTTCCCGGCCTCGGGCGAGCGCAGCAATCAATTACCGAATGAAGCCATTCTTCTCTGACAGAGCATTTATGAAACTGAGCAATAAAACCGCCATTGTCACGGGCGCCACGCAAGGCATCGGCCTGGCCTGCGCCAGCCGCCTGATCGCCGAAGGCGCGCAAGTGATGCTGGTCGACATCAAGGAAGCCGGCGCAGAAGCGGCCGCCGCACTGGGACCGCAGGCGCACTTCTTCTGTGCCGACGTCAGCCAGAAAGCCGATGTCGACGCCATGATGACGGCCACCCTGGCCCGTTACGGCCAGGTCGACATCCTGATCAACAACGCCGGCGTGACGCACGCCGCCGATTTCCTCGACGTGACCGAAGACGATTTCGACCGCGTGCTGCGCATCAACCTGAAATCGATGTTCCTGTGCGGCCAGGCCGTGGCGCGCGAGATGGTCAAGCGCCGCAGCGGCGTGATCATCAATATGTCGAGCGTGAACGCGGAACTGGCGATCCCGAACCAGGTACCTTACGTGGTGTCGAAAGGCGCGATCAACCAGTTGACCAAGGTGATGGCGCTGAACCTGGCGCCGCACGGCGTGCGCGTGAACGGCATCGGCCCGGGCACCATCCTGACGGAACTGGCGAAACAGGCGGTACTGTCGAGCCCGCAGGCACGCCATACCATCCTGTCGCGCACCCCTTTGGGACGCTGCGGCGAACCGGAGGAAGTGGCCGGCATCGCCGCCTTCCTGGCCAGCGACGACGCCAGCTACATGACCGGCCAGACCATCTATGCCGATGGCGGACGCATGGCGCTCAACTACACGGTGGCGGTGCAGGAATAAGTGGCGCGGACAGTTATATCAAAAAGCGATAATCGATATCTGAAAATACCATTAGACACATATCGTGCAGCGCAGCATAATGCACCTGTCTCCACTATTCTCCTCCAAGAAAATAGTTTTAAGCCCGCTTTCACCAGCGGGCTTTTTTTTGTCCTGCATTCCGCCAACTTTCTCCAGAAAGTCCGCAACTGTCATCAAGCGGTCATCTTCACCACCTATACTTGCTTCATCTGCAGTACACGCAACCGATATGCGCGACGGCGGACAGGTGTGCCTTTACCGGTGCACCACTCCCCTTTCAGCATCGTGGCGCCAGCTGGCGACATGGTCACCGTTTCTCAACTCTTGACCCATTTGGGTTTTTGCCCGCTCTTCGGAGCGGGCTTTTTTTTGCCTCGCTTGCGCAGCAACATGGCGAGCGCGCCGGCCACATGCTATTGTTGCCACCTTTTCGCTATGCCACTCCCCATGCAAGCCACCCTGACCCAGCTTTGTTTCGCCGAGCGCCATGAGCGCCTGCGCTTTCGCAGCGCACTGTTTCTGTATGCGCTGGTGATCATCATCGGCGACATTCCCGGCGCGCGCGCCGATGTGGGCCAGTACGCCTCGGGCGTGGTGCTGCATTCGTTCGGCTACGGCGTGCTGGCAATGCTGCTGTTCAGCGGCATTGCCGGCGGCATGGCCCGCCGCGCCGCGCTGTCGGTACTGCTGGTGGCGGCGATGGGCGCGCTGGACGAATTCATCCAGAGCTTCTTGCCCTACCGCCGCGGCGCCGTCTCGGACTGGCTGGTCGACATCACGGCCGCCAGCGTGGTGGCCGCCGCACTGTACTTTGTCTGGCCGCGCATGGTCGCGGCCTGCTTGAAAAAACCGGTGCGCTAAGAGCAATGCCGTTCAGTTAGCTCGCCTACGCTGTCAGGAAACTCGCAAAACGGATTGAGGCCTCGGTCTCCAGCACAGGCCCACCGGGCCAAGCGGGACTCGCGTCTCCGGCCCGCCGTTTGTACGTTTTCAGGCCTTACGCATTTAATGCATCAGACAGCTTAACTGAACGGCATTAGTGCGCTAAGAGCCTATCCCAGTAGATGAATACGCCCCCTGCTGGCGCCCCTCAAAAACGGGAACTGCGTTGATCGTCGTTGCATGGCTCGCCATGCCGCCTCCTCACGCCTTGTCCGCGCTCCTGATGAGCTGCAAGCAGAAGACGCTCACTACTGGGATAGGCTCTAAGCAGCACGGCGCGGCGGCTCCGTTGCCGCCCAAGCTATGGACGTCTTGATGTATCTCAACGCAAAATACATTGCGGCGAACGTCTTGCCATCGCGGCGCTCTTACATGCAGTAGTGACGGCCAGCTCCGGCATGTGTCCCCCATGCGGACTCCACCATCCCTCTACCCTCCACTCGATTGTCATTTCCAAGGAGAATACAGATGAGAGCAAAAACCTCTTCCGCGCTGGCAGGCCTGTTATGCCTGCTGTTGGGCGCTTGCAGTTCGACGGGCAGCGACAGCACGGCCATGAATCGCAGCGGCGAGAACTACAGCAGCACCGCCGGCTCTGACCAAAGCATGACCGGCAGCGGCGCCAGTGGCACCACCGGAACCGGCAGCACCAGTGGCAGCGGCAGCATCAGTTCCGCCGGCAGCAGCGACATGGGTAGCACCGGTACCAGCGGCAGCGACGGCCGCACCGCCACTGCCAACAATGCCAGCAGCATGGATGGCAGCCAATCGGGCGTTACCATTGCTTCGGCCACCGTGATGTCGATCGAACCGGTGGCGCGCGGCATGGACCTGGGCAGCGGCGAAACGCAGGCGGGCAGCTCGGGGACGGCGGGCAGCACTGCCGGCGCAGCAGCAGGCGGCACGGGCAACATGATGTACCGGGTCACGCTGCGCCTCGATGACGGCAGCACGCGCGCCATCATGCAAAACTCCCAGCCCGGCTACCAGGTCGGCGACAGGGTCAAGATGGTCAACGGCCTGCTGCAAAAAAACTGACACGCAGCACCTTCATCATGACAGGCAGCGCGATGGCTGCCTGTCACTCCCACTGTCACTCCCTCTGTCACTCCCTCCTTCCCCCTCAGATCACCGTTCCCGACTTGCGCTCGCTACCTGACAGTTGCGCAATCGCATAGGCTGCCTTTTTGCCGGCCAGGAAAGCGTGGTCGGAATTGTAGTATTCCCATTCACTGTAGCGCCCCGCCAGCACAATGTCCTGCCTGGCCAGCCAGGCTTTCACCAGCGCCACATTCTGCGCGCGCGCGTGGTCGTACACCACATAGGCATAGGGCATGTCGACCTGGTTGGCGGCCAGCAGGCGGTCATCTTCGCGCAACAGTCCGACAGCAATGCAGTCGGCCACGCAACGGTCGATCAGCGCCTGCCCGTCGAGCGGCAGCGGTTTCCATGGCGAATAGCTGATTTCACAGGTCAGGCCAAAGCCGCCCGGTGGATTGCAATGGGGGCTGGCGTTACCTTGCAAAAAGATGCGGTGGAAAATCGTCTGCTCGGGATAGTAGATCCAGTGTTTCTCGCTGATCTGCTCGCGCGCCACGCCCAGGTTGACGCAGCGTACCGAGATATGGCGCAGCGCGCGCGCCGCCGCCTGCACCTGCGGCGGCGCCTGGTCGCCGATCAGGCGCACCAGTTCCGGCAGCGGCATGGTGCTGAGCAGATGCTCGTAGCGGAAGCGGCGGCCATCACCGAGGGCGATGATATGCTGCTGCGGCAGGACCTGCACCACATTGGCGCCCAGCTCCAGCTTGCCCTTCAGGTGCGGCAAAAAGCCCGACATCAGCGCCTGGAAACCGCCCTTCAAGGGGTAGCCGAAGCGCGCATTCGGCCCCATCGGCTTGGCGACCGGTTCCAGCGCCCCTTCGATAATCTCTTCCAGGTTCGGCAGCGGCACCCGCCCACCCAGCCACGAGGTTTCCATCTCGCTCAAGGGTACGGTCCATAGTTTCTTGTTGTAGGGAATCGCAAAATGGCGGGCAATGCCACTGCCCCAGACCTGATGGATGAACTGCTCGAAATTGGGCGGCGCGGGCGGCGCGCTGGCGATGGCGGCGGCACCGTCGGCATGCGCCAGGTCGACTCCGCCATCGGCGCAGCAATCTTCGACCACCGGGACCGGGTCAGCCTCGGCAGCGTTGGCGGCGACCGGTTTGCCATGGCGCGCCTCGATGGCGCCGACGATGCACTCCTTGATGACGGCCGGCGGCAAGCCATACAGCGCACCCTGGAATGGATAGCGCGTATGGACCTGCTTGCTGTACACCCAGGCCTCGCGGTTCTGCCAGTGCAGGTTGGCGCCAAGCAAGGTGCGGTACATGTCCAGCACATAGGGATCGTTGGAAAACATGATATGGCCGGCATGGTCGAACGTGAAACCGCGGTCTTCGATGGAGCGGCACCAGCCGCCCACGGTGGCGTTTTTATCGAGCAGCAAGGTGTCCGCGCCCAGGTGATAGGCGGCGGAGAGGCCGGTCGGACCGGCGCCGATAATGGCGCACGACACGGCCTGCGGCAGGCCAGGGCCGCGCAGCGGATTGATGCTGGCCCCGGGCGCATCGCCGGGCAGCGCCGCCGCGCCGGTCCCCGCGCCGGCGCCCGCCTCTGGCGGCACCTGGCGCACACCCTGGCCCGGGGGCGTGTTTTCCAGCAATTGATGCATCTGCAGCACGGTCGCGTCCCAGGAGGTGGCGGCGACCACCGCGCGCATGCTGGCTGCCATCGCCGCGCGCTGCGGCGGCGTCATCGCCAGTGCCTGCTCGCAAGCTGCGACAAAGGCCTCGGGCGTATCGGCAAGGGCCACGATGTCGCCATAGGGCACGGCAACGTCGGTGATCGACGTGCTGACAATGGGCAGTTCGGCCGCCATATATTCGAGCACCTTGGTCGGGCTGATATAGCGGGTCGCTTCGTTGTGCGCGAAGGGCAGCAGGCAGACGTCCCAGCCGGCCAGGAAATGCGGCAGCGCCTGGTAAGGCTGCTGGCCCAGGTAGTGGATGTTCTGCCGCTGCGGCAGGCTGGCCGGATCGATCTTGACGATCGGCCCCACCAGCACGATTTGCCAGTGCGCATGGGCGTCGGCCAGCGCCGCCACCAGCGCGGCGTCGAAGCGCTCGTCGATCACACCGTAGTAACCGAGGCGGGGCCGGCCGATCTCGGCTTGCGCCGGATGGCCGTTGTGGCGGTCCAGCGCCTGTTCGAAGTGCACCGTGTCGACGCTGCTGGCAAAGCAGTGCGCGTTGGGATGGCGGTGGCGCTTGGCCTCGAACAGGCTGGGGCCGCCCGCAAAGACCAGGTCGGCACGTGCCAGCAAGGCCGTCTCGCGCTGCAGCAATTGCTTGGGCGCCTGCTTGAAAGCGGCCAGTTCATCCATGCAGTCGTAGACTACCAGGCCGGCGTGCAGCGCCGGCAGCAGCGGCAAGGCCATCGGCGTATAAAACCAGACGATGGGATCGTCGGCCGGCGTGATCTGGCTCATCAGCGGCTGCAGGGCGGCCAGCTGGTCATCGTGAAAACCGGGCGCGGGCACCGCCGTGCGCGGCTGGCAGACGGTGAGATTGGGCGCCGGCGTGGACAGTTCCAGCCGGCTGGCGCCGTCTTCCCATACGGGTTCCTCGACAAACACCACGTGGTAGAACTGCGCCAGGCGCGACAACAGCTGCTGCGGCCGCTGATAGACGAAATTCCAGCGCAGATGTGAAAAGACGATAATGGTGCGCATGCCAGTTCCTTTCCGCCCCTCTGGGGCAAACATTGAACAAAGGTGGTCCGTCAGGTATTGCGCCTGGTGCAGCGCGGTCGCATACGGCTGGGACAGCAGGCGCGGCAGTGGCGGTGCCCCGGGCGCCTCTTGCGCCAGCGTGTCGACCTCCCACAGGCCGCTGCGATGCCAGTGCGAGGCATCCTCCCAGTCAGGCCGGTCGATGACGGGGTAGATGCAGACGCCGTGCAGGTCCGCGCCATGCTGCATGGCGAGCAGGGCCTCGGCGGCGGTGTCGCGTATCCAGGCGCCGCGGCCGCTGCCCACATGGCTGGTTTCGGCGATCAGCATGGGCCGCTGGTAACGCCGTCCCACTTCCAGCAACAGCTGGTGCAGCGGCATGCGGCGCGGCTCGCCCAGGTGCCACCACAGGCGCAGGTTGCTGCCGCATTCCCACTGGTTGCTGTGGTAATAGTTCAGGCCGATCAGGTCCAGGTAGCGCGGCGCGCCGCCAAGCGCCGGCTCGCAGCGCCCGCACAACATGTCCCAGGCTTCGAACTGCGATTCACGCCAGGCGGCGGCCTGCGCGATCCAGTCGGCGCGCCCGGCCGGGGCAGTCACATGGATCAATGGATCGCATTGCAGGATGCGCGCGCGGGGATCGACGCTCCAGATCGCTTCGCAGCCGGCGATGGTGGCGCGCACCAGTTGCCGCTTGCCCTCCTGGCCGGCGTCAGGCCGGTCCATGTTCAGGCAGCGAAACATATGCACCGACAAGCCCCAGCTGGTAAACGAGATTTCATTAATCGGTGAAAACACCGGCGTGCCCACCGCATAGGGCGCCAGGAAACGTGTTGCCGCTGCGCAAAACTGCGCAAAACGCGGCACGAATTGCGGCGAGAACAGGTCGAGCTCCCCGGGCCAGCCGTAGTGGCAAAAGGTCCAGTTGATCTGCAGACCCAGTTCCTGCGCCACGGCGGCTCTTTCCTGTATCAGTGAAAAATCATGCTGGCCACCACGTTCGGCCAGGCGCCAGCCTATGCTCTCGCGCACGCTGCGGATGCCGAACTGGCGCAGCAGCAGATAGTCCGCGCGCACCCGGTCCAGGTGGCCGGTGGCGCGATTCATGTCCAGCGCCTGGCCGGCGTGCGTGACATGGTCGGCGCCCTCGTAGCCTGCTTGCCAGTACGTCTGGAAAAGCGCAGCCGCGCCATCGCTGCTTGTCATGCTTGCCTCTGAGTTGTGAGTGGAATTACAGGACGCCCCTGCCCTGCCGTCAAGCCAGACCGGTCAGGTCATCAGGGACGGATATTGCGGGTGGCCGCGCTGAGCAATTCCAGCGCGGCCTTCGGCGTTCGGTCCGCCGTCAGCAAGCCGTTCGCCTCCTGGAAGGTATCGGCAAACTGGGTGTAGCAAAAACCGCTGAACATCTGCGCCGTGTTGACCACCGTCATCAGGCGCCGGTACAGGTCGAGAAACGCCGCTTCGTTGCCGGCCCGCGCATAGCCCCAGGTCGCATCTTCGTCCTGTTGTTCCTTGTCAAAGGCAATGCCGCCAAACTCGGTCAATACAATGGGCTGGCCCCGGTGCGGGAAACCGTCCAGCGTCAGGATGCGCCCGCCCGGACGGCGCTGGTCGAACAGGGCCGTGCGGGCCGCATCGGAAATCGCATAGCGCGCCTGCAGCCGTTCCGGATCGCAATCGTAGTCGTGGATACCGAGGATGTCGGTGGCCGACGCTTCCCAGCCGTCATTGCCGATCACGGGCCGCGTCGGGTCCAGGGTGCGCGTCAGGTGGTACAAGGCTTCAACGGCGTTGCGGTGGGCCTGGATCGCCGTCAGGTTCGGCACGCCCCACGATTCGTTGAACGGCACCCACACCAGGATGCACGGATGGCTGTAGTCGCGCTCGATGGCGTCGGTCCATTCGCTGACCATGCGCGTGATGGCCTTGGTTGAAAAACGGTAAGTGGACGGCATTTCTTCCCACACCAGCAGGCCCAGCCGGTCAGCCCAGTACAGGTAGCGCGGGTCTTCGATCTTCTGGTGCTTGCGCACGCCGTTGAAGCCGAGCGCCTTGGCCAGCTCGACGTCGCGCCGCAAGGCGTCGTCCGATGGCGCCGTCAGCAGGGTGTCGGGCCAATAGCCCTGGTCGAGCACCAGGCGCAGCGGATACGGGCGGCCGTTGAGCATGAAGCGGTCGCGGTTGATCGCCACCGAGCGCAGCGCCGTGTACGACTTGATACTGTCGAGCACGGTGTCGCCATGGCGCAGGGTCACTTCGGCGTCAAGCAGGATGGGCCGCTCCGGGCTCCACAGCAATTCATTGCGCGAGTCATCGATGCCGGGGTCGGACAAGGCGATCTTGCGATTGGCCTCGTGTTCGATCAGCTTGTAGTGATCGTCGGCCAGCAGGTTGCGGCCATGCCAGATGCGCACCCCCACCGTCAGGTCGCTGCAGATATCGCCGGCGGCAAAGATCTCGCAGCCGATCTCGTAGCCTTCGAACACCGGTGTCCAGCGCAGCTTGCGGATATAGGTCGACGCCACGCGCTCGATCCACACGCTTTGCCAGATGCCGGTGGTGCGCGGGTACCAGATCGAATGCGGCTCCAGCTGCCAGTCCTGCTTGCCGCGTGGCTTGGCCAGGTCGTGCGGATCGTCCTCGACCAGCAAGGTCAGCACCTGCGGCGCGTCGTCGAGCAGTACGTCGCTGATATTGGCGACGAACGGCGTATGGCCGCCTTCGTGCCGGGCCACCACATGGCCGTTCAGCCAGACCGTGGCCTGGTAGTCGACGGCGCCGAAATGCAGCAGCACGCACGGGCCGCCCGGCTGCAAAAGGAACTCGCGCTGGTACCAGCAGGCGCTGTGAAAGCCGCGGTCGCCGACGCCGCTGGCCTGCGACTCGGGCGGAAACGGCACGATGATGTCGTGCGTCCAGGCGATCTCGTCACTGGGCAGGCGGTAGCGCCGCTCATTGTCGAAGGCGAAGCGCCAGGGACCGTTCAGCGACTGCCACTGCTTGCGCACCAGTTGCGGCCGCGGATACGCAAAATCCCAGGCGGCGGCGCCACTGGTGGCTGCGCCGCCTGGCGGCGTGGTGTCGGGGTCATGGCGAGGTTGATTGAGCATGGCTGTTGGAGGCGGCGACGAGGATCTTGGTTCCCCGGCAACACTGCCCGCACGACCAGCCTTGAGCCATCTCAACCCATGCCAATTCGGCAGGAACTGGCACGGTTGCGTTTACTCCAACTCAAGGCTTAGCGGACGGCGCCGTCCACGCACCGAAATCGACGGCCAGGCCGGGTCGAAGGTCAGGTTGCGCAGGCGCTGTCCGCTCAGCATGAAGGTGTCTTCGACCATGCCGCCAGGCAAGCTGGGATGCAAGGCCAGCGCCATGCCGTCCTTGAGCAGCAATTCCGTGCTGCCGCCTGCCGCCACCTCGGGCGCCTGGTAGCCGGTAATGCCGCCCTGGCGATGCTGCAGCACCGCGTCCGGCTGGCCGGCGTAGGCATAGGCGCTGTCGAGCGCGTGATACACCATGCTCAGCGCATGGCCCACTTCGCAGGCATCGAGCGCTACCGCTTCGAGCGCGAGGATGGCGGCATCGGCCTCGTCCACGCCAGCCTGGGCCGGGCGGAAGCGGCGCCGCCGGCACAGCGAAGCGCACAGGCCGAAACGCCGCGCGCACAGCGCCAGCAGCACGCTGTCACCGAGCGGCGTGCACGATGGCGGCGCGCGCCGGTAGTGCCGCTGGCGCTGCGCCCCGACGACCATTACATGCATGGCCTGCAGGCCGCGCGCCCATAAGGCGCGTGCGCAGGCGCCGGCCAGTTCCTGCTCGGTCCATTCGGGGCGGGCCGCGCGCAGCGCCTCGCTGGCGGCGCTGGCGGCCTGGCGGCCCACCGCGCGGTAGCGCAACTGTTCCGGTGGCAGCAAGGCCAGCCGCTCGTCGCGCAAGATTACGGGCAAGCTGCGTTCGAACACGCCGGGCCGGTCGCACAGCACCGGCAGGCCGCCGGCCGCGTGCTGCACGAAATGCTCGCGCAACTCGGCCAGCCTGGGCTGCATCCACGGCGTCACCTGCCAGGTCCAGGGACCGCGCACCTCGTCGTGGCGCAGGCGCCGCGCTTCGGCTTCGTCGGTCAGAATATAGGCGGCGTCGCGGGTGACCAGCACTTCGGCATGGCCGCACTCGGCGGACAGGCAACTGCCGCCCGAAGCGCCGGCCGTGGCCCAGGCAAACCAGTCCAGGCCACGCAATCGCAGCGCGCCGGCGCGCTCCTGTTCCAGCCAGCGGCGCATCAGCGCCAGTTTGTGGGCGATTTCCTGTTCGACTGTCCAGTTCATGCGCGCTCCCATCCCAAAGTCGACACGGTGCTATAGAAAATCTTAAGACTGACCGCTCAAAAAAAAGTTCAGCGACAAAAACAGGTTTACTCCAAGCAGCGCAAGTTTTAACGATTGTTCCTGATGGCTACAACCCTGCTGGTGTCAGGGGATAGACAAATTGTCCATTGTGTTTTCCAAAGCCGGCCCGATATCGTTTGCATGATTCCATTTTCCATACTCGACCTGGCGCCGATTGCCGAGGGCAGCAGCGCCACTCATTCCTTCCAGAACACCCTGGATCTCGCCCAGCATGGCGAGCGCTGGGGTTACAACCGCTACTGGCTGGCGGAACACCACGGCATGCCCGGCATCGCCAGCGCCGCCACGGCGGTCGTGATCGCCCATGTGGCGGCGGGGACGAAAACCATTCGCGTCGGCGCTGGCGGCGTGATGCTGCCGAATCACTCGCCGCTGGTGATCGCGGAGCAGTTCGGCACCCTCGAAGCGCTGCATCCGGGCCGCATCGACCTGGGCCTGGGCCGCGCGCCCGGCTCCGACCAGACCACGGCGCGCGCCTTGCGGCGCGACCTGCAGTCCGACGCCGAGCAGTTCCCGCAGGATGTGCTGGAACTGATCGACTATATGTCGGACGAACCGCGCCAGCGCGTGCTGGCCGTGCCCGGCAAGGGCGCCAAAGTGCCGGTCTGGATCCTCGGTTCCAGCCTGTTCGGCGCGCAGCTGGCGGCCCACCTGGGCTTGCCGTACGCCTTCGCCTCGCATTTCGCGCCACAAATGATGATGCAGGCCGTCGCCTATTACCGCGAACATTTCAAGCCATCCAAGCAACTGGCCAAGCCGTATGTGATGCTCGGCTACAACGTGTTCGCCGCCGATACCGACGCCGAAGCCCATCTGCGCGCCACCTCGATGCAGCAGGCTTTCGTGAACCTGCGCACCGGCCGTCCGTCGCGTCTGCAGCCGCCCGTGCCCGGCTACCTGGAACAGCTGGGGCCGCAGGAACGCGCCATGCTCGACTCGGTCTTGTCGTGCACCGCCATCGGCTCGCCTGAAACGGTGAAAGCAAGAATGGCCGCCTTCATTGCCGAGACCGGCGCCGACGAGCTGATGATCACCTCGCAGATCTTCGAGCACCAGCACCGGTTGCGCTCGTATGAAATCACGGCCCAGGTACACGCGGAGCTGGCCGCCCAGTCGTAACCTTCTCTCCTGGTATATCTCCCAACGTATACCCTTTTCCCGGCCGTCCGCATGGACCGCCGGGATTTTTTTGCTCCCGGCAGCAGGAAAAGTGCATCGCCAGTATCATGCATGGCCTTGAGCAAGATTCGAAAGCCGCAGCGCATGTCCTCCTCCTCTTCCAGCATCAACGCCAGCGCCCTGCTGACGTCCACCCGCATCATGCTGTTCGCCCTGTCGGCCGGCGTGCTGGTGGCCAGCCTGTATTACGTCCAGCCCCTGACTTCGATGCTGGCCGCCTCGTTTGGCGTCGGTGTCACGCAAGCGGGCTACCTGGTCACCGCCACCCAGATCGGCTATGTGCTGGGCATCGTGTTCCTGGTGCCCTTGAGTGATGTATTGAACCGGCGCAAGCTCTTGAGCTGGATGCTGGTCGCCAAGATCGCGGCCCTGCTGCTGGCCGCCACCAGCCAGAATATCGTCGTGTTTGCGATTGCCAGCGTGCTGATGGGCATTACCGCCAGCGCGCTGATGGTGGTCACCGCCATGGTGGCCTCGTACGCGCCGGACCATAGCCGGGGCCGCATGGTGGGCACCGTGATGACGGGCTTGCTACTGGGGATCTTGCTGGCGCGCACGGTGTCCGGCACCGTGGCGCAGATCAGCGGCGGCTGGCGCACCGTGTATGTGCTGGCGGCCGTGGTAGTGGCCTTGCTGCTGGTGATGCTGCGCCGCATCCTGCCAAACGAAGCGCCGCGCGGCACCTTGCAGTACGGCAAGCTGATGGCCTCGCTGTTCGAGATCATCCGCCGGGAACCCTTGCTGCGCCAGCGTGCCTTGTTTTCAGGCCTGGGCCTGGGCACCTTCAGCGTGTTCTGGACCGGCCTGACTTTTTTACTGAGCGGCGCCCCATATCATTATTCGGAAATGCAGATCGGCCTGTTCGGCCTGGCCGGCGCCACCGGCGCGCTGGCCGCCAATACGGCCGGCCGCATGGCCGACCGCGGCTATGCCCGGCAGGCGACCTGGCTGCTGGCAATCGCCTCGATCGCCGGCTGGGCCCTGATCGGCTTCGGCGCGCAATCGCTGACCCTGCTGTTAATCGGCATTGTGCTGCTGGACATGGGCGTGATGGGCCTGCAAGTGACGCACCAGTCCATCATCTACAAGCTGGCGCCGCAGGCGCGCGCCAGGGTCACCACCGTGTTTATCGCGGCCGGCTTTATCGGCGCCTCGGCAGGCTCGGCGCTGGCCAGCGCCAGCTTTGCGGCCGGCGGCTGGCTGGCGCTGTGCGCGGTAGGCAGCGCCATGCCGCTGCTGATGCTGCTGGTGTGGAGCAAGTACCGGTATCAACAACGGCGTTTGGCGCACGCCGCCTGAGTTATTTTGCAGCCTGCTCGCGCACCTTGCCAAACGCATCGCCGGCTTTCCATGCCGGCATTTTCGGTGCGTTGGCCACCGCCTGCCCCAGGTTCAGGGTGAACTGCGCCTGCTGCGTCATGCCGGACAAATCCCAGCTGGCGTCGTACTCGTCTGTCACCTGATGGTAGCGCGGGCCGTAGGCGGCGGCCCTGGCTTTCGACGCTTCGGGATCTTTCACATAGTCGCGTCCGCCATTGATGGAAAACGCCGGCACGCCAGCCTTGGCAAAGCTGAAGTGGTCGCTGCGGAAGTACCCACCGGCAAGGTCAGGCCGGGCCGCGGCGATCTGCAAGCCCATGGCTTTGGCCACGCTGGCGGCCATCGCGCCCAGTTCCGTGCGCTCGCTGCCCTGGGCGCCCATGTCGCGCGTGGCGCCGACGAAATTGAGGCTGTCGAGGTTCAGCGCGGCGGCCGTCTTGTTCAAGGGCCACAGCGGATCGGCTGCATAGGCGGCGCTGCCCAGCAGCCCCTGCTCTTCGGCCGCCACCCACAGGAAAATCTGCGTGCGCCTGGCCGGCTTTTTCACCGCTTCCTGCGCCATCGCCAGCAGGCCCGCCGTGCCCGAGGCATTGTCGACCGCGCCGTTGTAGATGGTGTCGCCGCTATCACCTTGCTTGCCCAGGTGATCCCAGTGGCCGCTGTAGATCACCGCTTCGTTCTTCAGTTCGGCGTCCGTGCCCGGCACCATGCCGGCGATATTGAATTGCTCGACCTTGCGCACGCTGGACTTCATCTGGCCCGTCAACCTGGCATTGAGGGCGACGGCCTGGAAATCCTTGCTTTCGGCTTTGGCGCGCAGTGCGTCCAAGTCCTGGCCACCGGCTGCAAACAGGCGGCGCGCGGCGTCTTCCGCGATCCAGCCTTGCAGCGGCGTGCCGCTTGTCGCGCCGGCCAGCTGAAACCGTTCGCTGCCGCTCCAGCTGCTTTGCACCACGCTCCAGTCATACGACGCCGACGGTTTCGTGTGGATCAGCAGCACGCCGGCCGCGCCCTGGCGTCTGGCTTCCTCGAACTTGTAGGTCCAGCGGCCATAATAAGTCAGCGCCTTGCCGCCGAAGCGGTTCGGTGCGGCTTCGGTCGGCTGCGGGTCGTTGACCATCACGACGATGATCTTGCCTTTGACATCGATACCTTTGAAATCGTTCCAGCCCTCTTCCGGCGCCGTCACGCCGTAGCCGGCAAACACCAGCGGCGCATCGAACGTGTGCGCCGCCGCCGAATCGCCGGTAGCCCACACCCAGTCGGGGCCGAACGCCAGCGGCACGGCCTGGCCGCCGCCGCCCGTGGCCTTGAGCGAGCTGTCCTGCGGCCGCGACTTGACGCCGGCGATCCGCACGCTCTGGCGAAAACTGTTGCCGCGCAGCGGCTGCAAGCCGATCAGCCGTGCCTGGCTTTCCAGGTAAGCCACCGTCAGGTCGGCGCCGCGCTGGCCGGTGCCACGGCCTTCGAGCAAGTCATCGGACAGGAAGGCCAGGTGGGCGCGCAGGGGCGCTTCCTGTACCGTGGGCAGGTTGTTGGCGGCGTGCACGGGAAACGCCAGCGCCAGGCTGGCGGCGAAGCTGGTGGCGGCCAGCGATAAAAACAGTGTTTGCATGAAATCCTTTAGATAAGAGGACGAAAAAAAACCGGGCGGCGGATAGCCGCGCCGGCGATTGCATTACTACCAGGTAAAGACTACACCAGCAAAGCGGCCGCCAGCGATTCGATCTCCTCGGCCGATTCTTCGAGGATGGTATGCAGGGTGGAGCCGCCGATGCCGAAGTCGATCAGGGCCGCCGCGCGGCGCCGCTCGGCCACTTCGGGCGGATGCAGCGGCGAGGCGACGGGCGCCAGGTCGTTGGCCAGCACCAGGGTCGCGCCGAGGGTGCGCGGCGGGAACGGGGCGCCGCCATGCCACAGGCCTTCGACCGCCTGCAGTACCTGATCCGGCACTTCGAGCTGGCGCAGCACGCCGCGGCCGATCAGCTTTTCGCCGTATTCGAGCCAGTCTTCGGTATTGCTGTCGAGCAGGCCCGGATACTCCTCGGCGCGCGACAGCAGATAAAAGCCGCCCACTTCATGCACGATGGCGGCAAACATGGCCGTTTCCGCATCGACATGCGTGACCTTCTTGGCGATCACCTGGCTCAGCGCAGCCACATGGGCCGTGTGCTCCCACAATTTCGCCGCCTTGGCACGCAGTTGCGGATCGGTAATCTGGCTGCCCAGCTGGCGCACGATGACCGACGCCACGATCGATTTCAGGGTGGCAAACCCCAGCCGCGAGACGGCCGCGCGCACATTGGCGATTTCATTGCCGGAACGGTTGTAGGCGGACGAATTGGCCAGCGCCACCACGCGCGCCGACAGCAGCGGCTCGGCCATCACCATATGGGCGGCCGTTTCAATATGGGAATCGGGGTCGTCGAGCGCCTGCTGCAGTTTCAGCGTCGCGTTGACGTTGGCGGGAAAAGTCAGCTCGCCCTTGGCGGCCTGCTGCGCGATGATCTTGAATACGTCGAGTCTGTCCATGTCTGTCTCCGGTACGGCCCTGCGGGCTGTGCTGCGTGGATCGTACCGGCAATACTACATCAAGTTTGTGTTACTTGCCGGAAACCTTTCCAGCCACGCCCTCGACAAAATAATCCATCTTCGACAAGGCCGCATCGTCCAGCACGCCCTTTTCCAGGCGGACCTTGCCGCTGTTATCCCTGATCGGACCGGTGAAGGCGTTGAGCTTGCCATCGACCATGTCTTTTTCGCGCGCGGCAACGAATTGCTTCACCTCGGCCGGCACGCTGCTGTTCATGCCTTCGAGCTTGACCATGCCGTCCTTGATGCCGCCCCAGGTGCTGCTGGTCTTCCAGGTACCGTCCAGCACCGCTTGCGCCTGCCTGGTGTAATACGCGCCCCAGTGGTGGGTCACGGCCGCCAGCTGCGCCTTCGGGCCGTATTTTTTCATGTCCGAATGGTAGGCGATCGCATACTTGCCCTTCTCTTCGGCGGCCTGCACCACGGCGGTCGAGTCCGTGTGATGGGTGATCACGTCGGCGCCCTGGCCGATCAGGGTGATGGCCGCGTCGCGCTCCTTGCCCGGATCGAACCAGCTGTTGACCCACACCACCTTGACTTCCGCTTTCGGGTCGACGCTGCGCATGCCGCGCGTAAAGGCGTTCACGCCCTGCAATACTTCCGGAATCGGGAAGGCCGCCACATAGCCGGCCACATGGGTCTTGCTCATCTTGGCCGCCAGCACGCCGGCCAGGTAGCGGCCTTCATAGAAACGCGCATTGGTATTGGCCACGTTGACGGCCGTCTTGTAGCCGGTCAGGTGGATGAATTTGACGTTCGGAAACTGCTTGGCCACTTTCAGGGTCGGATTCATATAGCCGAACGAGGTGGTGATCACCAGCTTGCTGCCGGTTTGCGCCAGGTCGCGGATGACTCGTTCCGCATCGGCGCTTTCGGGCACATTTTCCACATACTTGGTGGTGATCTTGCCGCCCAGCGCCTTTTCCATTTCCTTGCGGGCGATATCGTGCTGGGTGGTCCAGCCGGCGTCGCCGATGGGGCTGATATACACGAAGCCGACATTGAGCGGCGCCGTTGCAGCGGCGGGCGCGGCCGCCATGGCGACGACGGGCATCAGGACAGCGCCGCACAGGGCGGCACGCAGCATTTTCTTGGACATGATGGACATGAGTTCCTTGTGGTGAGTGATTAATTTCCTGGATTGAAGTTTTTTCCCAGCGAGGCCGGCATATTCAACTTGATATAGTTGGCGTTGCTCGATATCAGCACCAGCACCACGATCGCCGCCAGGTAGGGCAGCATCGACAGCAGCTGCGACGCCACCGGCACGCCGATGGCCTGGGCATGAAAGGTCAGGATCGTGATGCCGCCAAACAGGTAGGCGCCGCCAACCACGCGCGCCGGACGCCAGGTGGCAAAGGTGGTCAGGGCCAGCGCGATCCAGCCGCGTCCGGCCACCATGCCTTCGACCCACAGCGGCGTGTACACCAGCGACAGGAAGGCGCCGGCCAGGCCGCAGCAGGCGCCGCCGAACAGCACGGCGGCCAGGCGGATGCGGCGCACCGGGTAGCCGAGCGCATGGGCGGAAGCGGGCGACTCGCCCACCGCGCGCAGCACCAGGCCGGCGCGCGTACGGTACAAGAACCAGGCAATCGCCACGCACAGCAGCAGCGCCAGATACACCATCGGATGCTGGCGGAACAGGGCCGGCCCGACAAACGGCAGATTTTCCAGATACGGGATGCCGAAGCGGCCGTTCTGCAGGCTGTGCGCCACGTAGTTCAGGCCGATATAGGTCGAGGCGCCGGCGCCGAACAGCGACAGGGCAAGACCGGTCGCATATTGATTGGTGCCGAGCCAGACCGTCAGCCAGGCGAAAAAGCCCGACAGCGCCATGCTGGCCGCCGCGCCTGCGAGAAAGCCCAGCGTGACGCTGCCGGTATTGACGGCCACGGCAAAGCCGGTAATGGCGGACACCAGCATCATGCCTTCGGCGCCCAGGTTGACCACGCCCGCTTTTTCATTGACCAGCAAACCGAGCGCGGCCAGCATCAGCGGCGTGCCGGCATTGATGCTGGCGGCGATCAAGGGCGCCAGGGTGAGAGCCAGGTTGTCCATTATTTTCTCCAGCGCAGTTTGTATTGAATCAGCACGTCACAGGCCAGCAAGGCGAACAGCAAGATGCCCTGGAACACGCCGGTAATCGCGCTCGGCAAGCCCAGGCGTGACTGCGCCAGTTCGCCGCCGATATAGAACAGCGCCATGACAAAGCTGGAAAAGAGTACGCCCACCGGATGCAGGCGGCCGACAAAGGCGACGATAATGGCCGCAAAACCATAGCCGGGCGAGACCGTGGGTGTCAGTTGCCCCATCGGCCCCAGCACTTCGCACACGCCGGCCAGGCCGGATAAAGCGCCGCAGATCAGCATCGACGACCACAAGGCCTTGCGCGAGGAAAAACCCGCATAGCGCGCTGCAGCCGGCGCCATGCCGCCGACCCGCAGGCGAAAGCCCGAGATACTTTTCGACAGGAACAGCCAGCCGCCCAGGGAGGCCAGCAAGGCGAACACGATGCCGATATGCAAGCGCGTGTCGGCCAGCACCATCGGCAGCAGCAAGCCATCCGACAACAGTTTCGACTGCGGAAAATTGAAGCCGTCCGGGTCGCGCAGCACGCCATACACCAGGTAACTGAGCAGCAATTGCGCGATATACACGAGCATCAATGACACCAGGATTTCGCTGGCGTTGTAGCGGTCGCGCAGCCAGGCCGTGATCGCCGCCCACGCCATGCCACCGGCCATGCCGGCCAGCAGCGACACGGCGATGATCGCCGCGCCAGGCGCACCGTCGCCAGTGTCCATATACAAAGCGGCCGCGCCGCCGCAGATGGCGCCCAGGGTCAGCTGCCCTTCGGCGCCGATATTGTAGACGTTGGCGCGAAAACACATGGCCAGGCCGACGGCGATCAGCAGCAGTGGCGCGACCTTGAGGCCCAGTTCCGACCAGCCATGCATATCGCGCAGCGGCTCGACAAAGAACACGGCCAGGCCGGCCAGCGGATCTTGCCCGAGGGCCACGAACAGCAGCGCGCCACAAATCACGGTCAGCAATACCGCCAATACGGGCGACAGCCACGACATCAGCCGCGATGGCGCCGGGCGCGCTTCCAGCCAGGGACCGAACTTACGCATGGGCCGCCTCCTGCGCCTGCGGCCACAAGCCACTCATCCATTCCCCGAGCAGGGTCACGCTGGCCTCCTTGACGTCCAGCGAAGGCGACAATTTCCCTTTCGCCATGACGTGCAAACGGTCACTGATTTCAAACAATTCGTCGAGCTCCTCGGACACCACCAGTATGGCGCAGCCAGCGTCGCGCAGCGCCAGCAATTCGGCGCGGATCTGCGCGGCCGCGCCCACATCCACGCCCCAGGTCGGCTGCGCCACCACCAGCACCGTGGGCTGGCGCATGACTTCGCGCCCGACGATATATTTTTGCAAATTACCACCCGACAGGCTGCGCGCCAGCGCCTGCGGCCCACCCGCTTTCACCTGGAAGCGGGCGATGATGTCGGCTGCGCGCTGCACGATGGCGTGGCGGCGCAAAAAGCCGTGGCGTATCGTGGCCGGCGTCTGCAAACTCAGCACGACATTGTCAGCCAGCGACATGTCGGGCACGGCCCCGCGCCCCAGCCGCTCTTCCGGCACGAAGCCGAAACCGAGCGCGCGGCGCCGGCCCGGCGGCAGGCGCCCCGCGGCCACCTCGCCCAGCTGTATCGATGCCGGCGCGGCGCGCATGTCCTCGCCCGACAATGCCGCCAGCAATTCCTGCTGGCCATTGCCGGACACGCCGGCAATGCCGACGATCTCGCCGGCGCGCAAAGCAAAACTGACATCGCGCAGTTCGGTGGCAAACGGGTGGCTTTTCGGCAAATCGAGCTGGTTGACGCTCAGCATGGCCGCGCCGGGCGTGCGCGCCTGGCGCGTGACGGCTGGCGGTTCGGCGCCGATCATCATGCGCGACAGGCTGGCCGAGGTCTCCTGCGACGGGTCGCACACGCCGGCGTTCTTGCCGGCGCGCACCACCGTGCAGGTATGGCACAGCGCGCGGATTTCATCAAGCTTGTGGCTGATGTACAAAATGCTGCAGCCCTGCGCGGCCAGCAGGCGCAAGGTGTCGAACAGTTTGTCGACGGCGGCGGGCGTGAGTACCGAAGTGGGCTCGTCGAGTATCAATAGTTGCGGCCGGGCCAGCAGCGCGCGCACGATTTCCACGCGCTGGCATTCGCCGACCGACAGCGTATGCACATGGCGCTGCGGTTCGAGTTCCAGGCCGTAAGCGCACGCCGTTTCCTCGATGCGCAGCGCCAGTTGCTTCAAATCGGTATCGGCAGGCAAGCCGAGCGCGATATTTTCCGTCACCGTCAGCGTGTCGAACAGCGAAAAATGCTGGAACACCATGGCGATGCCGAGCGCGCGCGCGGCCGAGGGGTTGGCGATATCGACCTCGCGGCCATTCCACACCACCTGGCCGCCATCGGGCTGCACGGCGCCGTAAATGATTTTCATCAAGGTCGATTTGCCGGCGCCATTTTCACCAAGCACGGCATGGATCTGCCCAGGCTCGACGGTGAGGTGGATGCCGTCGTTGGCCACCACGGACGGGTAGCGCTTGCTGATATTGATGAGTTCCAAACGTGCCGTCATCTGTGTTTTCTGCCTGCAGCAGGCGCTTGCAAATGTTGATCGGAGGCAGCGCACAAAGCCGGGGCTTGCTGCGCTGTTGCATCTATCGTATCGGCAACCGCTTGCCACAGGTGGAGAGCTTTGCGGGGCGCACTTGACGTTTCCACAAAAAAACAACACCGGTGCGCGGTTTTGAAAAAATATTGCCCCCTCTACCACAGCCTGTGGCCCCGGAGCACGCCGATAATGCGATCATTATATTCAAGAACTGATAGTGAGTATGCAAATAATGCATATCGCCAGCGCTGCCGCTTCTCGCATCATGGATTGAACAGAGCACATATCACCGGTATTGCGCCGCATCGTGCGCCCTACCGTCACCATGATCACGACCCGAAAAATAACAACCTTTTTTTAACATCGCTACCAGGAGTTCAAATTGCCTAAATTCACATCGTGTCTGTTGCCATGCCTGTGCCTTGCCACCACCTTCGGCCTGGCCACTACCGCGCACGCCGCCGAGTGGAGCGACACGGCGCTGAGCTGGCGCGCCGGCAATGATTATCGCGAGCCCTTCAACCCCGATGACATCAAGAAAAACATCTTTGCCATCACCCATGCCAGCGGCTACAAGTACGGCAGCAACTTCGTCAATCTCGACTTCCTGATGTCCGACAGCAAGGACCCTGGCGCCTTGGGCAAGACCTCGGGCGCGCAGGAGGCCTACCTGGTCTACCGCAACACCATCGATATCGGCAAGGTACGCGGCAGCGACATCAAGTTCGGTCCCGTGCGCGGCGTCGGCGTCACCCTCGGTTTCGACGTCAATACCAAGAACGACGTCGGCTACAACTCGCGCAAGCGCATGCTGGTGGCCGGCCCGACCCTGATGTGGGACGTGCCCGGTTTCTTCAACACCAGCCTGCTGCTGCTGCGCGAAAGCAACGCCCCGAGCGGCGCCTTCCCGCCGATCTCGCAGGTCACCGGCCGCTACACCTACAAGACACATGCCATGCTGGCCGGCGCCTGGGGCATACCACTGTCGCCGCTGTTCTCGTTCGAAGGCTTTTTCAACCTGATCGATTCCAAGGGCAAGGATGAAGTGGGCCGCAACACGGCGGTGGAAACCAATATCGACATGCAGGTGATGTTCGACGTGGGCGCGGCCATGGGCAACGCCAGGAATACCTTCCGCGTCGGCCTCGAATACCAGTACTGGAAAAACAAATTCGGCAACTCGGCCGCCACCACCGGCAACCAGGGCCAGACGGCCAAAACGCCGATGGTGCGCGCCGAATACCATTTCTAAGGTCATTGCCGTAAATCAATATCCACGATCGCACATG
The DNA here is from genome assembly GCF_001677885.1 of Janthinobacterium psychrotolerans. GTDB lineage: Bacteria > Pseudomonadota > Gammaproteobacteria > Burkholderiales > Burkholderiaceae_D > Janthinobacterium > Janthinobacterium psychrotolerans. Next base: position 196,736 of record NZ_LOCQ01000054.1, read on the forward strand.
ATGCCAGCATGGAACTTTCCAGCTGGCAAAGAAGGCGATCGTGGAACAGCTCCTGCCCTATTACGAACGCGAACTGGGCTTGTTTCGCCAGTACACGCGAGAATTCTCCAGCCGTTTCCCGCGTGCCGCCGGCCGCCTGCTGATCGCCGGCGAGGCCTGTGAAGATCCGCATGTCGAGCGCCTGGTACAGTCGTTTGCGCTGCTGACGGCGCGCATCGCCAAGCGCCTCGACGACGACTATCCGCAGTTCACCGAATCCCTGCTCGAAACGCTGTACCCGCATTATTTGCGTCCGTTCCCGTCGTGCTCGATCGCGCGCATCGTTGGCGACGGCGCCGCTGGCAAGGTCGCCACCATCGCGCGCGGCACGGTGCTGCGCTCGCCGCCGGTGCAGGGCGTGGCCTGCAAATTTTCCACCACGCAAGACGTGACGATTGCGCCGCTGGCCATCACCGCGCTGCGCTTTACGCCGATTATCGACGCCCCGCCCGGTTTGATGCTGCCGCAGGGCGCCAGCGCCCTGCTCAGCATCGTGTTTGCCAGCACCAGCGAGCAGTTCGATTTACAGCAAACAGGCCTGCGGCAGCTGCGCCTGTTTGCCGATGGCGAAGCTTCCTTGCGCGCGGCCCTGCTCGACGCGCTGTTCCTGCGCGGCGCCGGCGCCTATGTGGCGCTCGATGCGCACGGCCCCTGGCTGGCGGTCGACGGTGACGTCTTGCGGCCGGCCGGTTATACCGACCAGGAAGCGCTGATCCCGTGCTCGCCGCGCTCGCATCCGGCGCAGCGCCTGCTGAGCGAATATTTTGCATTTCCCGACAAATTCCATTTTATCGATATCGCCTGGCCGCTGCTGGCGGCATTGCTGCCCAAAAACACGCGCCAGTTCACTCTGCACTTGCCGCTCAAAAACCTGCGCAGCGACAGCCATGCGGCGCGCCTGCTGGCCGGCGTCCATGCCGGCAATCTGCTGCCCGGCTGCACGCCGGTGGTCAATCTGTTCGCCAAGCCGGGCGTGCCGATCCGCCTCACGCATACCGAAGCCGATGCGGCCCTGCTGGCCGACGCCACCCATGCCGCCAGCTACGACATCTACAGCATCGCCAGCGTCACCATGCTGCGCAAGGACGCGGCCGGCGAGCGGCTGAGCTCTTTCCTGCCCCTGCATGACGCCCGCAGCGGCGACCTGGGCCACTACTGGCTGGCGCGGCGCGACGAGACCGTGGCGGCCGTCAGCCCCGGCCATGAAGTACGGCTGACCCTGATCGATCCGCAGTTCTCGGCCGAATCAGCCGCGTTTGCCACCGTTTCGACCGAGCTGCTGTGCAGCAACCGCGACCTGCCCAGCCGCTTGCCCTACGGCTTGCCGGGTGGCGACCTGAAAGCCGAAGAAGTTCCTGACGGCATGCCGATCCGCTTCCTGCGCAAACCGACCACCAGCCACCGCTTCGATACGGGCAACAGCGCGCACTGGCGCCTGATCGCGCACCTGTCGCTGAATTACTCGGCCCTGACCCAGGCCGGCCTGGCGCCGTTCCAGAAAATGCTCAGCCTGTACGACCTGCCCCGTTCACCCGCCACGCAGCGGCTGATCGACGGCATCACCAGCCTGGAGCACGGCAGCACGCGCGACTGGATCGACACCGTGCCCTTCCCCACCCTGATGCCCGGCGTGGCGATACGCCTGGGTATCGACGAGCAGGCCTTTGTCGGCAGCAGCCTGCACGTCTTTGCCCAAGTACTGCAGCGCTATTTCGCCATGAACAGCCAGCTCAACTGCTTCAGCCGCCTGTCGCTGGTGTCGCAGCGCAGCGGCGAGGAACTCGTCCGATGCCCAGCCCGCTACGCCGACAGCACGCCAGCCTGATCCAGCAATTGCTGGACACGCCGCAGCGTTTCGACTGCTGCCAGGCGCTGCGCCTGCTGCTGGGCTGGCTGCAGGCGCACGGCGTGCCGCCAGCCGATGCGCTGGCCAGGTTTATTCGCTTCGACAACAGCATATCGATGGCGTTTCCGGCCGGCCAGATCGAATCGCTGTCGGCGGCCGGCCTGCATGACGCGCAAGCGTTGCTGCAAGCGCTGCTGTCCAGCGACGCGCCGAAGATCCACCTGACGCCCACCTTCATGGGCTTCCTGGGCATGCACGGCAGCCTGCCCAGCCATTATTCGGAACGGATCGCCGGCGAAGCCGATGCCGGTACGCGCGCCTTTCTCGACATGTTCTCCAGCCGCGCCGTGGCCCTGTTTTACCGGGCCTGGGAAAAATACCGCATCGAGCACGCCCCCGTGCACACCACCTTGCTGCCCTGCCTGCTGGCGCTGGCGGGCGCACCGCACGATGCCATCGGCGTGCCGGCCGACATCATCGGCCTGTACAGTGGCCTGCTGCAGCAACGCAATGTGTCGTCGCTGGTGATGGCGCGCATCCTCGGCGATCACTTCGGCGTGCCCTTCGACATCACGGAAAACACCGGCACGATGGAGCCGCTGGCGCCGCGCGAACAGACGGCGCTCGGTGGCGCCAACGCGGTACTGGGGCAGCGCGCCATGCTGGGCGATCGCTGCCATCGGCCGGACCTGGCGCTGCGCCTGCGCATCGGTTCCCTGAGCGCGGCGCAGCATGCCAGCTTTTTGCCGGGCGGCGCCGCCAGCGTGCGGCTGCAAGCCATGCTCAGGCTGTTCGGCCAGCCGCTATTGCACTACGACATAGTCCTGCTGCTGCACGCCGATGCGGTGCATGGCGTGACCTTGGGCGGCGCGCAGGCGGGCCTGGGCTGCGACAGCTTTCTCGGTCATTGCCAGCCCGGCGCGCACCGCGACGACATGCACTACCGCATGCACCTGATGGCCACGCTGGAGCTCGATACATGACACTTGCGTCCGCTCAAAACGGCTGTGCTTGCCATTGCTACAGTCGGCGCTCCGGCCCCCACACCCGTACATCAAGAGGCAAGCATGAACCTGTTCCAGGACGCGGCTGAACGCCTGACAGCCTTGCTCGGCGACATGCAGGGCGACCGATTGCTGCGGCTGCGCTTTCCACAAGGCGACGCGCCAGCCGGCGCCCTGCTGCTGGCCAATGCGCTCGAGGCCAGCGAAAGCCTGTCGCGCGATTTTTCCTATTTGGTGGAAGTGCTGTCCGATCACGCCTCCATCCCGCTGACTGCGCTGATGGGCAAGATGGTCAGCATCGAACTGGTGCGCGAAGACGGCAGCTTGCGCTACTTCAATGGCCATGTATTCGAGTTCCGCTTCCTGCGCACCGACGGCGGCTTCGCCTTTTACGAGATGGTGCTGGAACCCTGGCTCAGCCATTTGCGCCTGCGCCAAAACAACGTGGCCTTCCACGGCAAGACGGTGGCGGACCTGACGGAACTGGTCTTCAACGACTACCTGATGCGCGACTACAAGCTGGCCGCCGGCGGCCCCGACCCGCTCATCACGTACATCTGCCAGTACCGCGAAAGCGACCATAACCTGCTGCACCGCCACTGGGAGCAACTGGGCTGGCACTACCGCTATGAACACCGGCGCGACGGCCATACCCTGTGGCTGTCCGACGATACGACCGGCGGCCAGCCCATCGATGGCGAGATCAGCAGCATGCCCTTCCAGCACCAGGCCGGCAGCCTGGAAGACGATGGCGTGCACGACTGGAGCCCGGTGCGGCGCATGGCGCCCGGCAAGATGACGGTCGCCAGTTTCAATTTCAAGAACCCGCGCAGCGCCCGCGCCGGCGGCGACTCGCTGAACCGGCAAGGCGCCGTGCCGCAGCTGGAAGTATATGAAAATACCGGCAGCTACGGTTTCAAAAATATCGACGATGGCGAGCTGCTGGCCAAACGCCGCATGGAGGAGATCGACGCCCAAGGCCAAATGTACCTGGCGCAAGGCAACGACCGCACGGCCCAGCCTGGCCGCTGGTTCACCCTCAGCGGCCATTTCGATGGCGGCGCCGGCAAGGCGGCCACCGAATACCTGATCGTTTCCGTGCACCATCACGCCAGCAATAACTACCAGCAGGGCCGCAACGCCACCTCGCACTACAGCAACAGTTTTACCTGCCTGCCGCGCGACACGCCATGGCGCCCGGGCCGCCATTTCCACAGCCATGAAGTGCGCATGGCCGGTGTGCAAACGGCCACCGTGGTCGGCCCGCCCGGCGAGGAAATCCATACCGATGGCTATGGCCGGGTCAAGGTGCAATTCCACTGGGACCGCCTGGGCAGCTTCGACGACAAGAGTTCGCCGTGGATACGGGTCGTCTCGAGCTGGGCCGGCGCCAACTTCGGCCACATCAGCCTGCCCCGGGTCGGCATGGAAGTGGTGGTGCAGTTTTTGGACGGCAACGTCTCCATGCCGATCATCATCGGCTGCGTCTACAACGCCCGCAATATGCCGCCTTGGGACTTGCCCGCCAACAAAACCCAGAGCGGCATGCTGAGCCGCTCGTCAAAAAGCGGCACTTCCTCGCATGCCAACGCACTGCGCTTCGAGGACCGCAAAGGCGCGGAAGAACTCTGGCTGCACGCCGAAAAAGACCAGCGCATCGAAGTCGAACACGACGAATCGCACTGGGTCGGCAACGACCGCCGCAAGAGCGTCGAGCGCGATGAAACCGTGCAGGTCAAGCGCGACCGGACCGAGACGGTGGGACGGGATGAGACGATTACGGTGCATAACAACCGCAAGGAAAAAGTCGACCGCGACGAGCATATCGACATCGGCCGCAACCGCCGCGAACAGGTGCACGGCAATGAGCAGGTGCAGATCGACGGCTTCCGCTCGGAGCGGGTCAAGCTGGCCAAGGAAGAAACCATCGGCCTGGCCAAGACATTGAGCATCGGCGCGGCCTACCAGACGACGGTACTGGGCGCCATGAATACCACGGTGGCGCTGGCGCAAACGGAACAGGTGGGGCTGGCAAAAAGCGTGGACGTGGGGTCTGCCAGCACGCTGACCGCCGGCGTATCGCATACCGTCACCGTCGGCACCTCGACCATTACGATTACGGCCGGGCGCATCGAACTGGCCGCCGACGAAATCATCATCCGTGGCCGCAGCAAGGTGCAACTGCACGGAGACGATATCGACAACAACCCGGGCTGACCATGAGCGCACCGGGCACGCCGCATTTCAATCTTCCCAATCTGGTATTCGACAATCGCACGGCGCATGCGGCCAGTCAGTTCGACATGGTCGACCAGTTTGGCGAAGGCTTCCACGTGGTGGTGGCGCGCATGGCCTACACGCTGGGGCCTTGCGGCGCCGATGGCGTGGCCACCCTGCAGCCCTTCTCCCTGCCCGCGCCGCTGCTGACCGAAGATCGTCATCTGAATGGCGACACCGAGGCCGGCACTGTGCAGGAAAGCGATTTTGCGCCGTACAAGCCGCACTGCGACGTGATCGTCAATGGCGCGGCCCATGCGCCGCTGGGCCTGGCGATGGAACAGTTCGCCGTCAACCTCCGGCTGGCGGCGGCCGGAAAAGCGGTGATCGACAAGACCTTGAGCGTGTGCGGCGAACGCGTTTTTCGCAAGAAAGCGGTACTCAAGCGCCTGGCGCAAGGCTGTGCCCGCGCCGCCACCCTGGGCTTGCTGCGCCCGAATCCCTGGCGCTTGAGCACACCGGAAAAATTCGTGCAGTTGCCGCTGCACTATGCGTTTGCCGCTGGCGGCCAATGCCGGCTCGATACCAGGGACGGCAAGCAGCACGAGTCTTGTGACACCAATCCGCTGGGACGCGGCTTTGCGCGGCACTGGTACCTGGAGGCGCAACAGCTCACCACGGTACTGGCGCCACGGATTTGCTATCCGCAACAACCGTACACCTCCGAACAATTCTGGCAAGGCGCGGCCGGCAAGGACCTGCCGCCGCCGGCCGGGCTGGCGCCGATTGGCCGTGGCTGGCTGCCGCGCCGCACCTTGGCCGGCAGCATCAGGGAAAAAGTGCAATGGGACCAGGACGAGGTACCCATGCTGCCGGAAGACTTCGATTTCGCCTACTGGAACTGCGCGCCGGCCGACCAGCAATGCACGCACCTGGCCGGGCTGGAGCAATTTACACTCACCAATCTGTGCCGTCATGACCATCCATCCGCCCGCGCCGACCGCATCGGCAATACCGTGCTGCGCTTTACCTTGCCGCAACAAGTGCTGTTCCTGCTGCTGGCCGACGCGCACGACCAGTTGCTGGTACTGCGCCTGAAGATCGATACAGTGCTGATCGATACCGATGCGGGCACCGTGGAACTGGTGTGGCGCGCCCTTGTGCCGGCCGATGCTGGCCAGGTGGCGGCGCGCCTGATGCATGTGAGCGAGCCCGAGCAGATCGCCAGGGTCGCGCTGCTGGAGCAAGCCCAGGAAGCGCTGGCCGAGGATGCCCATGACGAATGAAACCGTCACCAAGTCGGCGCGCTTCTATTGCGTCAGCCTGACACCAGATATTTGCAGGACTCCGGTCGGCTCCAGCACGCCACCGTTGCCCTACTCCATCGTCGGTGAATTTTCTGCCGCACAAAATGCCTCGCCCAATGTCAAGTCGCACAGCGAACCGGTAATCCTGCACCAGCGTAGCACCATTCCCGGCGTCACCGGCGACGCACCCGGCAAGGCCGGCGGCATCAAGAGCGGCACAGTGGGCAAGCAGGTCGACACCAAGGTGGCCAGTCCCATCCACCACGCCAACGGCGCCGACCTGGTGCAGGTGGGACGCGAAGTGTGGATGAATGCACGCAATACGGTGGGCAAGATTTATGAGCGGGGTGGGGAGGTGGCGAGGCCGGTATTGACCGCCTTGGGCCAGAAGGTGCAAGAGCTGGCGCAAGACTACAAAGACCATGGCTCGAAAAAAATGCACGGCGCGGCAGACGACATGGTGGAGGTGGGCGGCACCGTCCTGACCGGCAGCGCAGTGGTGGGCGTGGCAGGCGCGGCGGTGGCGGCAACCGGTGTCGGACTGCCAGCCGCCGCTGCAATGGAAACGGCGGCGGCCACCGGCGCGGTCGTCGGTGGCGCAACGGTCGCTGGCGGCACCGCCGTGGAGGCATCGGCCGCGGTGCTGGACCAGGCGGCTGACTATGTCTTGACCGGCAAGACGCCGGACGTGGTCGATACACTGGCAACCATCGGCGCTAATGCGGCAGATGCGCTGCTGCAAAACGTTGTGTTGAGCAAAATCCCAGGCAGCAAGCTGCTGGGTAAATTCCTGGGCAAAAAACTGGCGCCGTCGATCAAGAAAATCAAGGACAAGCTGGCAGGTAAAAAACCGGTCAAGGAGCCGCCCAAGCTCGACAAGCCCCCACCAAAAAACGGCGGCGACGACGGCAAAAGCCGTGGCAAGAAAGAGCCCAAATCCGAGGCGCCGTCCGATTGCTGTCCGAAAAATAGCGGCCCGGGCAACAAGCCGGCCAAGAGCCGCAAGCCGGTGCATTTCGGCACCGGCCAGGAAATCCTGTACCAGACCGATTTTGCGCTGGAAGGCGCGATTCCCATCGTCTGGACCCGCTGCTACCGCTCGGGCGCCGAATCCGAAGATCAGGGCGTGCTGGGGGCGCGCTGGGCCACGCCCTACACCACCGCCTTGTCCGTATGCGAAGCCGGCATCGTCTACCACGACGACAGCGGCCGCGCCCTGCGCCTGCCTTCCCTGGGGATCGGCCAGCAATACGATCACCGCAAGGAAGGTTATATCGTGTCGCGCGACGGCGCCGATACATTTACCGTGCTGTGGCGCGATGGCAGCCGCGACCGCTACGCGCGCAGCGCCGGCGGATTGCTGCCGCATGGCTACGATGGCGTCAACGCCATGCTGGCGCCAGCGGCACCGGCCGCAACAGAACGCTACGAGCTGGTGCGCAGCGAAGGGCGCGACGGCCGTGGCGTCACCATCGAACGCTTTCTTGACGCCAAGGCAGGCGCCGTGTTGTTGCGCCTGTGCAGCGATGACGAAGTCATTGTCGAGGCCATGCGTGTGGACGACAGCATGCCGGCCCGTATCGGCAGCATCGAGGAAGTGCTGCGTGACGGCAGCCGCGTCTGCCATGCGCGCTACCGCTATACCGCCGATGCCGGCACAGGCGAAGCGGCAAGGCGTTTCGATCTGGCCAGCCAGGAAAATGCCCTTGGCGACGCCCGCCACTACACTTATCGCCACCATCTGCTGACCGCCTGCAGCAGCTATGCGGGCTTTGCCTACGCGCTGGAATGGATCAGCCTGGACGCCCTGCGCGCACGCTGGAGCGGCAGCCACTTGAGCGACAGTGAGCTGCTGGAAGCGTATCCGATTACCGTGAACAACAGCTACCAGGCCCGCGCCACCGCCACGCGGGCCGCCGATGGCAGTGAGCTTACGCAAATTGCTTACCTCGATAACGACACCAGCCGCGTCACGGAAAACGGCAGCACGCGCGACTATGTATTTGACGCCAACTGGCTGATCACCGAAGTGCGCCGCGTCGACCATGGCCAATCGGTGCCGCTGGGCCGGCGCGAGTGGGACCGCGACGGCATGCTGCTGGCCGACATCGACGCCAACGGCGCGGCCACGCGCTATGCCTACGACGCTTTTGGCAACCTGGTCAGCAGCACCGACGCACTAGGCAATCGCAGCACGATCGCCTACGACGAGAGCAATCAGCCGGTACGCTTTACCGATGCCTTGGGCAATATCACCCGGCGCGAATACGACGATACAGGCCGCCCCGTCAGCATTAGCGATGCACTGGGCCACGTCACGCAATACCGTTACAACCAGCGCGGCCAGGTCAGCGAACTGATCGATGCAAAAGGCGGCAGCAAGCAGTTCCGCTACAACCGGCAAGGCTTGCTGACAAGCTATACCGACTGCTCGGGCCATACCAGCGACTACGCCTACGACAAGCAAGGTCGGCTGATCTCCACGCATGACGCGATGGGCCACGCCACCACCTATGACTATGACGCCCTGGGCCGATTGATACGGCTGGCGTCACCCGGCGGCGCATCCGAGCAATACCGCTACGACGCCGACGGCAACCTGGTGCTGCACACGGACGCCGCCGGCCACCAGACGCGCTACCGCTACAACGGCCAGGGCCTGCCCATCGAACGCACGGACGCCATTGGCCAGGCCCTGCGCTACCGTTATGACGACGCGCTGCAACTGACCGAATTGATCAACGCCAAGGGAGAAAGCTACCGATTGAGCTACCACGCCGAAGGCTGGCTGGAAGCGGAGACCGGTTTCGATGGCAAGCGCACCGACTACAGTTATGACCGCGCCGGCAACCTGACGGCCTTTCAAAGCGGAGCGCAGCGCACGGAACTGTTGCGCGATGCGCTGGGCCTGCTCCAGGCAAAAACCACGGCCGATGGCGTGGTGCGCTACGCCTACGATGCGCTCGGCCGCCTGGTCGCCGTGTCTTCGCCGCAGGCGGAGCAGCGCTTTTTTCACGATGCGCTGGGCCAGCTGACCGAGGAACGCAGCGCGTATTACCTGCAATCGCCGCCCGACACCGGCAGGCTGCCCAACGCCCCGCGCACGCCGGACGCCAGCTTTGTCATGACGCACGCGTATGACGAGCTGGGCAACCGTATCCAGACTGTGCTGCCGAACGGCCGCCGCGTCGACACGTTGCGCTACGGTTCCGGCCACTGGCACGGCGTGCTGTGGCAGGGCCAGACCGTGGTCGATGTCGAGCGCGACAGATTGCACCGCGAAAAGCAGCGCACCCTGGGCAACAGCGGCTTGGTCGCCACGCGCCAGTACGACGCGCAGTCACGGCTCACGCAAATGACCCTGGCGCGCGGCATGGACAACCCTTCCCCTTTGCGCGAGCGCCGCTTTCACTACGACGCATCGGGCAACCTGACCACCATCGCCCAGAGCGGCCAGACGGCCAACGGACCACTGGGCAACCTGCAGTACACCTACGACCCGCTAGGACAATTGCTGTCCGCCGTACAGCCTGGCCTGGTGGAACGCTTCGCCTTCGACCCCGCCGGCAATATGGTCGACGCCACCCCGGATACCAGCGCCCAGCTCCCCGCGATCACCGGCAACCTGCTGCGCACCTTCGGCGACTTCAGCTACGACTACGACGAACAGGGCAACACCACGCGCAAGCGCTTCCACCCTCCCGGCCGCGAATCGGCCTGGAGCGACCTGCAGCTGGAATACGACGCCGCAAACCGCATCAGCCACGCCACGCGCACGGAACGCCAGACGCGACACCGCGCCGAATACTTTTACGACGCCTTCAGCCGCCGCATCGCCAAACGCGTCGAGGTGGAGCAATGGGGCAATCAGCAGGATATTGCCACCGATCAGCCCGTACAAACCAGCAGCACCACGACGCTGTTTGTCTGGGATGGCGACACACTGGCGCAGGAACTTGGACAGGACGAGACGGTCACATATCTGTATGAGCCGGAGAGTTTTGTGCCGCTGGCGAGGATACACTCTGAAGGCAACGACACGAAGGAAGGTCAATCAATACATTTTTCGGATGTTAATGGCTGGGATTTACCGGATGTAAGGAAGTACTCTGATCAGCAGGTAGCTATCACACAAGCTGATGCAGAGAGGCTACATCGGTCGACGTGGAAGCAAGTTCAGGCGGATGCCAGCGTTTCGGCAAAACCCGATCGGATTGACTACTATAACTGTGATCACTTGGGAACACCGCGTGAGTTGACTGATCAGGTGGGGAATATAGTTTGGAGCGCGCGCTACAGAGCTTGGGGTCAAGTAATTGATTTTAGCGAAAAAGAACAATTTTTGCGATTCCAAGGACAGTATGAAGATAAAGAAAGTGGGTTATTCTACAATCGCTATCGATATTACGATTCTATTTTTGGACGATACGTTACACAAGATCCGATACGCCTAATAGGTGGGATAAATAATTATTTATATTCAAAAAATCCTACCGAAACAATAGATCCTTTAGGACTGGTATGCGGCAAGGCAAACCCATCGAAAGTTGATAAAGATAATAATGGAAAATTCAGAGATCAACACGGAAGATACGCCGCTGATCCAGGCTGGCCAGCAAATAGAGGATTCAATGATAGCCCTAATAAATTTTCTCTTTTGCCGATGACCACTATAGATAGATTTGGCCATCCTGGAGGAACATTTGTTTCCCCACAAGGGGTTCAGTTTTCACATAGAGCACTGCCGCAATCCTATCGAAATGGAAAACCATATCATGTATATGAGATATTAAAATCAATTCAAGTAGATGCTGGATTAGCGGCGCCTTGGTTTAATCAAAAAGGCTTAGGAATGCAATATGAACTACCACTTCCAGTATCTGATCTTATAAAAAATGGTTCCTTAATAGAAGTGTTTCCATGTGGCCCAATACCGTGAGAAAAAATGAAAATTTCCGAAATCAAAAAAGAATTAGAATTTCAATCAATTCCAGAATCAGCATACTCAATTAACAAAATAAAAGAAGAAAGCTTATGCATCTTAAAAAGAAGAAGATATTTTGAGATTTTTTACTATGAAAGGGGGATAGAGAACAATGCAATCGCCTTCAAAAAAGAAGAAGAAGCTTGTAATTATTTTTTTAATGAACTGAAATCTTGGTTTTAATTAATAACAAAATACCAAATAAAGAAAATTTTTTATGAAATTTATAAAATTTAAATAATGGTACCATATAAAAATGACGCACCAGATTACATATTTTTGATGCATCTTGGTAACACACGGCGGGCAGAACTTTGGGGAGGCGAAAAGTTCGCATCATAGACGCTAAGACCGATATTGTGCCCAATTTCGCGATTAATCAAACTTATGCACGACCGAGGCGTTTAGCATTGGAGCATTCTGCAGTTATACTAGAATAACATCATCGCAATCCCCCACTCTTAATTTTTTAAGTAAAATTAATTTCTTGGCACGGCGACACCTTACAAGAAAAGATTTTGCTCTTGGCTTGAAAGGCTACTCCACGAAAAACTACTACATTTTCAAGAAAATAAAATGAAAATAAACAAATACACTGGAGATTTGCAAATATACAGTAAAATTAAAATAAGCTGCAACACCTCAAAAACTGAGATTGAAAATCTAAAAAATTTGGAAAAATATGGAAATATAAATGGATACGAAACATATAGCATAAAAGAAATATTTTTTCTTGATTTGAAAATGAGAATAAATTTTAGATTTAAAGACAATTTTTTATTCAAACTTCAACTTATATGGACAGATGGCAAAGTTAATCTACTAGGTTATGACGCAAGCAATTTAGACTTATCAAATGAAAAAGAATATTTGAGCACCAAAATATCACATGCAATAAAAGAATTAGCTGAAGTCACCACAACCTACGAAGATTGCTTCTCGTTCTTGTGGGGATATATATTAGTTAAAGCTGACCAAAAATCACAATCCTGCTCTATAGAAATAATTTACAAATAAAATTTGATAATTTCATTTATGCATAAATTATATATATTTTAAAAAATAAATTCAAAATTAAATTAATAATGACACATACAGAAGGCGGAAACTGGTGACATCCAATCAACTCATTCCATAGATATATTGCCTCCTTACCTGACCAGAAGATGCAAAAAATAATTTTAAGAAATTGAGGAAAACCTGACTCGCAATGGAAAGAATTCTTAAAAAATGATAAGAACATCCTTTAATACAGAAAATGGGTATCTCCTACTGGATAGTATTGTGATGGCTCCAGTTAACGAATTTCAGTTTCTTAAGAATGCAAAAGAAAATAAAATTAAAATAGAAATTAATCAAACAAACACTTATGTGCACACCTTATCAACATGTGGAGAATTGAATGATTTTGAATTTGGCATAAATTTTACATTTGAAAATTCTTCAATAAAAAGTGTTTGGCTATCGTGGGATGGGGGGAATACAAAAAAATATGGATACAGCACCACAGAGAATCAATTGATAGCTGACAAAAATAGTCTGGCAAAATTACTTGCTAAAATATTCGATAGAGCCCCTGATGAGATAACAAAGACGTTTTCTGCATTTCACTTCCCATGGGGTGACATTTCAGCGTCAGCATCTCTTCAGTCAACCATCGCAGCAATTGGAATATCTTGGAATTGTGAAAACCATGCTATCAAAGAGAAATTAATTTAAAATAGAAATTATTTCATTTAGCAACTTGCATCAATTTCCAACTGAAAAATCAAAGTGACGAAATGCAAATTCTTGCTTATCCACATAAAAAATTTTTAGCAAATGTAAACTTGCAAATTGCAAAAGGAAATAACATCTACATTTATCTATCTGGCACATGGAACGCAAACTTAATAAGCCCAAAGATAATTCACTTACTGAATAATACGGAGTCACCGGAAACGAGCTGGAAGTTTATTTTTTGCTTTTTTATAAATCCAAATTTTTTCTGTGCTTGTTTTTACGCCACTTCAGAAAATTATAAAATAAACTATATTAATGAAAATAATAAAATAATAAAATTTCAAAAAAGTAGAAAAAATAAAAAAATATAATATAAAATAAAATAAAATAAATTTCTTTATATCCACTCAAAAAAATATCGAAAAATATCTTCGATAAATTTTAATTGGGCATAAAATGGCAGTATCTAGCAGAATTTAAAAATTATGGATACAAGTCGTGATTTTACATTTAAAGATGGATATTTTTCTGCGAAAGAATCAATCCTCATATTTAGAGGAATGAAAAGAAAAAATCTATACTCGACATCTCAGAATTGGGATGTATGGATTAGGCATGAGAATGATGAAATTGCCTATAGGGCCAGTTTTAAAATCAAAAAATCCACAATAATAATTATTTGTTTTTTTGAAGAAAATGACGGACCCATAAAATGCTGGGACTTTGGCCCTGCAAAAGGCATGAATGGCTTCCAGTCTGGACCTGAAGGAAAATATACAAGGAAATTGAGACGGTGGTTTCTAGATGAGTTTGGCATCATGCTGCCGCAAGCAGGGATTTGGGGAGAAATAGATGCTTTTCACGACCCACACAATCATACTACATCCGTTTTTTGCACCTATCAATAAAAAAAATATTAATTCTAACTTATTAATATTTCAGATATTGCAAAACAAATTTCGATTTTAAACATACCGCCAGATGCGTTCTCTATTGGAGATCCAATTCAGGATGAGAGTCTATGCATCAGAGAAAAAAATGGATCTTGTGAGGTTTTCTACCATGAACGAGGAATAAAAACAGAACTTCGTGTTTTGAAAGAAGAAGATGATGCTTGTGAAAATTTTCCATTCAGAATAAAAACTTGGAAGTTTCTATGAATTAAAATAACTATTTACGTTCACACTTGTTAACCAGAAATAAAATGAAATCCATGAAAAAATTTCATATTTTAAATTCCATCAATATGGGAATATTTTTCCTGAATTTTGACGAGGCAAAAAAATTCTACATTGATCATCTTGGATTTTTTGTCACGATGGATAGCATTATTCAGCTTGATTCAGGGACCAGCCGCCGACTAACGATGGCGCACGAGTACAACAAAAATTTCTCGATAGAGTTCATGCATCCTTCAAGCATTGAGCAGGTAAATCGCGTAGGTGCGAAAGGTGGGACCATCAATCTATTCACCTTGCCAACAAGAAACATTGACGACTCAAGGAACGGCTGGAAAAAACTGCTTTTTTTATCGATTATGTAGAGGCGCCCTACGCAAGTTTTTTAAACTTGGAAGATCCTATGGGGAACAATATTTGTCTGTACGAACCGTGTTGAAGCAATGCAATAATTACATGGAAATGCATCAATAAAAATTACGCATACTTAAAATGAAAAAATTTAAAATTCCAAGTTATGCTTTTGATTTTATCAATGGATTGTTGCGCATAAATAAAGATATTGCATTATCGAACAAAACCCCAGCAAACGATGTCACGCAGAGAATTATCAACGCATTCCTTATCAAACCCAGAACGCCTGGGCCTGAAATTTTTATTTTTGATATCAACGGATGGGTAGACGAGCATGTCGTTGAGATGATTACTTTAAAAGAAACCTTCTCAAAAATAGATTATGTCACGATATACTATTTTGAAAATAATTCTGTTGGAAACGGCATCAGTGAGTCATCGCTCGTCAAAAAAATTCAAAGACAGTGTGGTAGTCCCGGCAAAAAAAAAGGACTATCAGAAATAGCATTCCAATTCTCATGGGGAAGCATAATCGTACAGCATGATATAAAATTATCTTCCTCATGCATAATCTTGCAGTACAAAAAAATACCCCGAGGATCAACTCATCATGTCGAGAAAAAATGATACTACGAAACCCTTAGTCAACATCGATAAATCCATCGATGTACAGAAAAGGATAATAGAATTCATAAAAAATAGTGATTGTTTTTTCCCAAAAGAGAGTGAGATAGGCTGGCTGATTTTATTGAAGAAACTGCCCGAAAAATTAAAAATATGCCTGTTGCATGAAATTTCCTTGGGAAATTCATTGGTCACATTGAATTGCTCAGACTGGCCAGATAAGGGGAGCGTTGTAGCACTCCTAAGTAACAATTTCAGAATAACCGAATTCGACAAGGAACTACATTTCAGAAAATTAAATGATCCGCATTATTGCAGGGAGGAAATTTCATATATTGAAGATAATGTTGCGCATTTGATTATCAATTAGATCACATTAAAACGGGTCAGTATTTGACTTGCCCACCGCCCTGCCCGATACTTGCCGCTGTCGCCAAGCTCTCACCCTCAGCAATACAGCACCAGCATCTGTCACCACCATGCCCTCCTCCACCGCCCCCTACATCGGCCGCTTCGCCCCTTCCCCCTCCGGTCCCCTGCACATGGGCTCGCTCGTAGCCGCCATGGCCAGCTATCTTGATGCCAAGGTACATCAAGGAACGTGGCTGCTGCGCATCGAGGACCTGGACTATGACCGTAATGTGGATGGTGCCGATGCGGCCATCCTGGCCAGCTTGCAGCGCTGCGGCATGGCGTGGGATGGCGAGGCGACGTGGCAGAGCAGGCGGCTGCCGTTGTATCAGGCGGCGCTGCAGCGGCTGCAGGGTGACGGCCTGGTGTATGCCTGCGGCTGTTCGCGCAAGGAGATACATGATTCGCAGCTGCAAGCGGGCGCGGCCAGGAATGGCGCGGCGGTGTATCCCGGTACTTGCCGCCATGGCCTGGCGCCGGGCAAGGAAGCGCGCGGCTTGCGGCTGCGGGTACCCGAGGGCGCTGCGGCCGTGTATGGTTTTGTCGACCGCTGGCATGGCGCGCTGCGGCAGGACCTGGCCAGCGAGGTGGGCGACTTTATCGTGCTGCGCGGCGATGGCTATTGGGCGTATCAGCTGGCAGTGGTGGTCGATGATGGCGAACAGGGGATCACGCAGGTGGTGCGCGGGATGGATCTGCTCGATTCGACGCCGCGCCAGCTGTATCTGCAAGATGTGCTGGGCTTGCCGCATCCCGGCTATCTGCATGTGCCGGTGGTCAATAACGCGCTCGGTGAAAAACTGTCGAAGCAGACCGGGGCGCTGGCCTTCGATACCGGCACGTCGGCTGCCGGCCTGCTGGCCTCGGCCCTGTTGCCGGCGGCGCGCTTCCTGGGCCTCGACGTGCAAGCCGGCAGCATTGATGACTTCTGGCGGCGGGCTATACCGGCCTGGGGGCGGCGGCTTTCCGAGCGGGCGTAAAAAAACCCGCTGCGGCGCAAACCGTAGTGGGTTCAAAGCAGATGCCAGCCAAGGCCGGCATCTGAAATCGGCAATTAGAAGTTGCCTTTGAACTGGACACCAAACTGGCGCGGCTCGTTGATGAAGCCGGTCAGGTTGTTGAAGTCGATGGCGCCGGTCACGCGCTTGGTGTCGGTGATGTTGCGGCCAAAGGCAGCCACTTCATACTTGCCGTCTTGCCAGATGTAACCTGCGCGCAAGCCGCCTTCGACCAGGGCCTTGCCGGTGAACTCGGTGGACTCATACAGGAAGAAGTTGATCTTGCTACGGTAGGACCAGTCGGTGTAGACGTAGAACTCGCCGTTTTCCATCGGGATCGAATAGCGGCCGGTGGCGGTCACGGTCCACTTTGGTGCTTGCGGCAATGCATTGCCATTGATGATGGCGTTGCGGGCGGCGTTGCGTGGATCGGTCACGGTGCAGCTGCGGCAGGTGGCGACCGACAGGGTCGGGTCGTCGATTTCCGTAAAGTTGTAGCTGCCGCCGAGCGACATTTTCAGGCTAGGCGTGACAAAACCTTCCAGTTCCAGCTCGGCGCCGCGGCCGTTGGTCTTGGCGGCGTTGATCAGGCGCGTGACGTTCGAGTTACCGCCCACCACCGTCAGCTGCTGGTTCTTGACCTGGTAGTCATAGACGCTGAAAGCCACGCGGGCGCGGCGGTCGAACAGGTCGGCTTTCACGCCGGCTTCGTACGAGGTGATGGTTTCGGCATCGGCCACGGTGACGGGCACGCTGCTGCTCGCTGGTGCAATACTCGGAGCACGGAAACCGGTCGCGACACGGCCGTAGAAGCTCACATCTTTGGTGTATTTATAGGTGCCGCTCAGGTCCCAGTTGAACTTGGATTTGCTGACGTCGGCGCTGGTCGGATTGACCTGCACCACGCGGTCGGCCACCACGGTATCGAAGTCTTTCTTGTCTTTCGTGTAGCGCAGGCCGGCGCGCAGCATGAAGGCGTCGTTGACGGCGTAGTTGACGGAACCGAAGGTTGCCCAGGCGGTATTTTTCTGGCGGCTGGCAAGGTGGGAAGCGAGCACGTGGGTGTTGCTGTCGAAGGTATCCGAGAAACCGTTGGCGTCTTCATTGAAATAGTACACGCCTGCCTGCCAATTCAGCGGGCCGGCGTTTTTCGATTCTGCGCGGAATTCCTGCGAGTATTGTTTCACGCTGGTGATGCCGCCGGCGGTTTCCACGTTGAATGGAATTGCTGGCGTCATGCCTGGTGCGCCACCGTCGATGTCGCCATGCGACAAGTATTTGCCGACATGCTCGAAACCGGTGATCGAATACAGTTTTACGCCGTCCAGGTCCCAGCTCAGGCGGGCGCTGGCGCCGTTGGTGCGCAGGTTCTGGAAGTTCGGTGCGTTGGTGAACGATTTGTTCGGATCGAAGCCGTCGACCAGGTCATTGCTGCCAGGACGGATGGCGTTGGCGTAGAACACGCGCGCGCTGCCGGTGGTGTTGCGCTGGTGCACGTTGAACAGGGCATTGAAGGTGGTGTTCGGCGCATACAGCACTTGCACGCGTTCGGCGTGTTCGTTGTAGCCGTCCAGCGAATCTTTCTGGCCGGTAAAGGTGTTGTCGACGTAGTCGTCGCGGTGCTGGCGCAGGGTCGAGAAACGCAGCGCCCATTCTTTGCTCAATGGCACGTTGACGGCGCCTTCGGCATTGATGGTGTTGTGGGTCGCGACCGAGCCGCTGTAATAGCCTTCGACCTTCTCCAGGCTGGGCTTGGCCGATTCGAACTTGACCACGCCGGCGGGGGTATTGCGGCCGAACAAGGTGCCTTGCGGACCGCGCAGCACTTCCACGTTGGCCACGTCAAAGATCGGGTAGCCCTTGAGGATAGGATTTTCTTGCACGACATCGTCGTAGATCAGGGAAACTGGCTGCGATGCAAAGATGTTGAAGTCGGTATTGCCGTAGCCGCGGATGTAGAAGCGCGGGAAGGTACGGCCGTTCGACGACTCCACGTTCAGGCTCGGCACCTTGCCGGCCAGCATGCGGATATCCTGGCCGCCGGAGACGATGACGTCGAGCTTTTGCGCCGTCAGCATCGATACGGAGACAGGCACGTCGCGGATGTTTTCCTTGCGGCGCTGGGCCGTGACGGTCACGGTCTCAAGCTGGCTGGCGGCAGGCGTTGCATCTGCAGCGGCTTCGTCAGCGTAGGCCGTGCCGATCGGCAGGGCTGCGGAAAGGGCAAGCATGGCGGCGCTTTTGGCGCACAGACGCTTGTGCATCTTGGACATTTTAATCATTGAGTTCCCCAGAAGTTAAAAAGTAATGCGAAGAATGTCCTGCGGTCTCCGGTCTTCTTTATGCGGCGCTATGCAGTCACCTGCACCTTTCTGGTGCGGCAGCGCGAGCGGATGTCCCCCCGCTCATGGCGTCGCTGGCTCCGTCCCTGCTGCCTCTTGCCGGCAGCGGGCATGGCCGCATCGTCTGGATGTCTCGCAGACGCCAACTTTAAAAACAAGGCGCCAATTTAATTCATGCCTGTCTCGGGCCGCAAGAATATTGTTGCCATGCACAATCCATTCACCGAAAGAACCGCCCAGATAGTGGTTATTCAGCCACAAAGCCATCCTTTTCGCCGATTTCATGGTGATTTTCATACAATTCAAAAGCGCCATGAAAAGGCACGATATGGCTGCAATCGGAAACGCCCGAGCTTGCAAATGCCTGTAATATCGCAATGATTGCAATCGCTGCACTGCCCCATACCGGTGCAAGCGCAGTCCACGTACCGTAGCCGACCGTGTCCATGTCCGAACCCCGCCAGAACCTGTTTGCCAACGCCAGCACCGCCCATGCGGCCCCGTTCCTGTTCGACCTCACGCCGGACCTGGTCTTCACGATTGCCGCCGACGGCAGCTTGAGCGGCCTGAACCCCAGCGCACAGAGCTTGCTGCATGGCAACAGCTGGGACCGGCTCTGGACTCCAAGCGACAATGTTCAAACGCTGGCGGCGCTGCACATGGCGCGCAGCACCGGCCAGGCGCAGTGCGAGGCGACCTTGCTTGGCGGCGCCACTGGTAATGGCTGGCAAGTCATGCTGCACCGCCTGCCAGCCGATGGCATTGGCGCACAATCTGTGCTGGCCATCTGCCGCGACATCAGCGCGCGCCTGGAAGCTGCCCGCCAGCTGGCCGACAACGCCCTGCGCGCGCGCACCCTGCTGGGCGCCCATTGCGACATTGCCTGGAGTACCGGCAAGGCCGGCCATTTTGATGCCGACCAGCCTGCCTGGCGCACCTACACGGGCCAGAGCACGACGGAGCTGATGGGCAAGGGCTGGCTGAACGCCGTGCATCCTGACGACCGCGCCATCGCCGACGCCGCCTATCCGCACCCGTCGGACGTGCGCACCACCGAATACCGCTTGCGCCATGCCGATGGCGGCTACCGCAATGTGGTCGCCCGCATCCTGCCCGTGTATGGCAGCGACGGCGCCGTCAGCGCCTGGGTCGGCTCGCATACCGACGTGACCGCCACGCGGCAGGCGGAACGGCGCTTGCGGCTGGCCATGCAGGGCGGCCGCATGGGCACCTGGGATATCGACCTGGGCAGCGGCGGCATGGACTGCTCGGCCACCTGCATGGCCAACTTCGGCTTTGCAGAGGGCAGCCGCGTGGGTTATCAACAACTGAGCGCCGCCATGCTGGAACCGGACCGCCAGCGCTGGCATGCCGTGGTGCGCGAAGCGATCGCCAGCGCCGGCGACTTCGAAGTGGAAGTACGCGTGCGCTGGCTTGACGGCTCGCTGCACTGGGCGCACCTGCGTGGCACCTGCACCCGCGACGCTTCGGGCACGGTGATCGGCCTGGCCGGCATTTCGCTCGACATCAGCGCCAGCAAGCACAACGAGGAAACCTTGCGCCTGACCCTGGCCGCTGGCGACGTCGCCACCTGGAACTGGGATATCGTGGCCGACAAGGTCACTGTCGACAGCAATATGGCGCGCCTGTTTCCGGTCGACACCGGCAACGCGGGTCCGGCGCCGCTGGCGCGCTATGTGGCAGTGATCCACCCCGATGACCGCGACCGGGTCGGCAAACAGATCAAACAGGCGCTGCAGTCGCAACAGCCGTTCGAGTCGCGCTACCGCGTGCGCGCCAGCGACGGCCAGTACCACTCGGTGCTGGCGCGCGGCCGCGCCGAATACGGCGCCGACGGCACGCCCTTGCAGTTTCCGGGCGTCATACTCGACATTACACGCCAGAGCCTGGTGGAAGACGCGCTGTCGAACAGCGAAGAGCGCTACAGCACCCTGATCGACCTGATGGACCAGGCTTTTTGCGTGATAGAAATGCTGTATGACGACGAGGGCAAGCCGGTCGACTTCCGCTACCTGGAAGCGAACCCGGCTTTCGTCAAGCAGTCGGGCCTGGAGAACGCCATCGGCAGGACCATCCGCAGCTTCGTGCCCGATCACGATCAACACTGGTTCGACATCTATGACCAGGTGGTAAAGAGCGGTCATCCGATGCGCTACGAAAACGAAGCGCACGCCATGGAGCGCTGGTTCGAAATTTTTGCGGCGCGCCTGGGCGGGCCCGGCAGTACAAAACTGACGGTCTTGTTTACCGACATCAGCGAGCGCAAGCGTGCCGAGAAACAACTGCGCCAGCTGGCCGACGACCTGTCGGAAATGGACCGCCGCAAGACGGAGTTCCTGGCCACCCTGGCGCACGAATTGCGCAATCCGCTCGCACCGATACGCAACGGCCTGCAAATCATGCGCCTGGCGTCCGACAAGCCGGCCACGGTAGCGCGCGTGCGCGACGTGATGGAGCGGCAGGTCAACCAGATGGTGCACCTGGTCAATGACCTGCTGGACGTGGCACGCATCACGCGCGGACAGATCGAACTCAAGCGCGAACGCACGGACCTGAAAACCATTATCGCCAGCGCGGTGGAAACGAGCCTGCCGCTGATCGAGGCCAACCAGCATCAATTGCAGGTGAACATCGATGAGCAGGCCTTGCCGCTGGACGCCGACCCGACGCGCCTGGCGCAGGTGGTCGGCAACCTGCTCAACAACGCCGCCAAGTACACGCCCGTCAAAGGCCAGATCGTGCTGACGGCGCGCCGCCATGGCGACGAGGCGGTGATCGAAGTGCGCGACAGCGGCATGGGCATTCCGGCCGCGTCCCTGCCCACCGTATTTGAAATGTTCACGCAAGTGGGCCAGAACATGGGCCGCGCGCAAGGCGGGCTGGGCATCGGCCTGTCGCTGGTGCGCCGCCTGGCGGAGTTGCACGGCGGCAGCGCCAGCGCGGCCAGCCCCGGTGCAGGCCTGGGCAGCACCTTTACCATCCGCTTGCCGCTGGCACCGCCAACACCCGCAGCGCGGGGCCACGGCGCGCCACAGGGCTCAAACACCGCTGCCGTGCCGTTTCGCGTGCTGGTGGTCGATGACAATGTCGACGCCGCCGACACCCTGGCCGACGTGCTGGCCATCATGGGCCATGCCACCGAGGTCGCGCACGACGGCGCCCAGGCGCTGGCCGTGACACCGCAATTCCTGCCCGACGTGGTGTTTCTCGATATCGGACTGCCGGGCATGAGCGGCTACGACGTGGCGCGCGCGCTGCGCCAGACGCCGGCCGGCGCGCACGCCGTGCTGATCGCCCTGACGGGCTGGGGCGCCGAAGACGACCGCAGCCAGTCCAGCGCGGCCGGCTTCGACCATCATCTGACCAAGCCGGCCAGTCTGCACGCCATCGGCGAGTTACTGGCCACCATCTCGACCAACCAAGGCAAAACCCGACCATGACCGAACAACTGAACCTCACCCGCCGCCATATCATTATCCTTGCTGGCGCGGCCATGCTGTGCCCGAGCGCACTCTTGCATGCCGCACCAAGGGCCACCACGGTGGCCGACGCGCAAGCGCAACTGGCGGCGCTGGAGCAGGCCGCCGGCGGGCGCCTGGGCGTGTCGGCCCTGCACACGGGCAGTGGCGCACGCATCAGCCATCGCGCCGACGAGCGCTTTCCCATGTGCAGCACCTTCAAATCCATGCTGGCGGCAGCCGTGCTGGCGCGCAGCACCAGCGAGCCGCAGTTGATGAACCAGCTGGTGCGCTATGAAGCCAAGGAACTGGTCACGTATTCACCGGTTACGGAAAAACATGTGGCCACCGGCATGCGCGTGGCCGAGCTGTGCGCCGCCACCTTGCAAACCAGCGACAACAGCGCGGCAAACTTCCTGATGAAAATACTGGGTGGCCCGCAGGCGGTGACGGCCTATGCGCGCAGCATCGGCAATGAGGTGTTCCAGCTGGAACGCTGGGAAACCGAACTCAATAGCGCCATCCCCGGCGAAGTGCGCGACACCACCAGCCCGGAGGCCACCGTGAAGAGCCTGTACGGCCTGCTGCTGGGCACCAGCTTGCCCGCCGCGCAGCGCCAGCAACTCGACACCTGGATGCGCGGCAACACCACCGGCGACAAGCGCATCCGCGCCGGCGTGCCTGCCGGCTGGAAGGTGGCCGACAAGACAGGCTCGGGCGCCTACGGCAGCGTCAACGATATCGGCGTGGCCTACCCGTCCGGCGACGCCACCGCGCCGCTGGTGATCGCCATCTACTACACGCGCGAACAGAAAGATGCGCCGATCAATCAGGACATCATCACCGCAGCCACGCGCATCGTCGTCGCAGCGTTGAGCTGATCAGCCTTGTGGCAGAGCGGCCATGAACCCTGCATAAGTGGACCATGCCGGGTCGGCCGCGCTGCGAATTTCAATCGGGAACTTCGGCCGCGGCGCCAGCGCCGTATTGAGGCGGTTGAAAAATTCCTCGCCCGACTGCGTGTAATAAATCCATTCGCGCAGGTTCTCGCCGGTCGACACCAGCGCCAGGGTGGCAAAGCCCTCTTCTTCGACCACCGGCGCCAGCGCCACTTCCAGCTCTTCCATGTGCTCGCGCTCGTTCGGCGACGGCATGCCGGTCTCGTCTTCATAACGCCAGGCGATGATGATGCGGTCCGGCTGCGACGACAGGTCCCAGTCGTCATGGAAGGTGTCGACATAGCGATAGATGATGGCCATCTCGTCGCTATGGGTAACGACGGTGCCCCAGCTGCGGGCGGAAGTGGAGTTCGGATTCATGGCGGGCATTCAAAGAGAAGAAAACAAGACGCGCAGTTTACAGCACCGGCGGACAAGTCACCGTCCAGGCGTCATATTGCTGGCCGCTTCTGCGCAGCCAGATGCGGGCGTAACTGTCGCGATCGCTCCTGAACACCAGCGCATATTGCTCTTGGGCTTGCGGCCGCGGGGCGCCCACATCGACCGCCGCCAGGCTGAAGTTCAAGGCCCGCAGCGGCGCGCATTCGGTGTTGCCCGCCATCAACAAGCGCGCGCGCGCCAACAGCGGCTTCTGGTACAGCAACACGCCTTCGAGCTCGGCATCGGGCACGCGCTGCAGCAGACGCACCGGCTCGGCCACCGGCCGGCAGGCGCCACGGTCGAGCCAGGCGTAATAGGCCACCCCACTTTCCTCCCAGCGCGCCTGCTTGCCTGCGCCCTTCAATACAAAGCTGGTGCGATGCGTGCGGCACAGCGCACCCTGGCCCCGGTGCGGCGGCGCTTCCGTGGTGGCGCTGACGGTCCAGCCACGTCCGGAGGCATCACGCGTAACCTCGAACAGGGTACGCGCCGTGGCAGGACGGCCAGCATAAAACTGCGCGAACGACTGGCGTTCCTCGCTGGTTGCCGTACGGGTCTGCGGCGCCGCGCGCTCGGCGGCGCTGGCGGAAACGCCACAGGCCAGCAAGGCCAGCAGCGCCAGTGGATGCAGGGTAGTAACTTGCATGCAATTCCTTGAAAGGTCGGTCGAGGAATTATAGAGGAGCGGCAGCTGGATCAGGTGTCACCATAAGTGGCGCCACCGGCAATCAGGGTCGCGCCGCAGCTGGTGCGGTCGCCTTCGAACGCCACCGCGATGCCATTGATGGTGTGACGTTCGCTACCGCTGGAAATGGTGCAGCCCTTGTGGCCCTTGACCGGGCAACTGCACAGGTCGCCCACGCAGGCCACCGCGATGCCGCCCACCGTGAAGTGGCTGGCGGCGCAGGACACCACCTTGCCGCCGTGCGTGGTGGCGTCGCCGAGACGAATGACGTTGCGCATGGCAGCCTCCTATTTCGTCGCCTGCTCTTCCAGCAGGGATTCCACCGATGGCGCCGCATAGTTGGCAGGGTCGACCGCCGGCGTGACGCGGCTGCGGAAGATCTCGCGCGGTTCCTGTTCCTTGCGCACGGCGTCCGTCGGCGGCGTAATAAAGATGATGCTCGCCGCATCGCGGTCGCGCAGGTTGATGGCCGCGCTGGCGCCGCCGTCGCGGTAGCTGCCCATCACACCGATGGCCATCTGCACGAAAAAGGTGGCCGCACCCGTATTGCCCAGGCGATGGTCGGTGTTGATGAACTGGGCCGACTTGCTGCTGTCAAGCTCCGGCCCGCCCTGCGCCGCGTAATCGTGCAGCATGCTTTCCAACATCAATTGCTGCGCCGGCTGCTTGCCGGTGGCGGCAATAATGCGCGCCGCCCCCTTGCTGCGTTCGGTTTCCGGCAAGGTCTGCAGCGCTTCCTGCCAGCCAGCATTGAAGATTTTCTGCCGCTCGTCACGGCGCGTCACCTGCTTGCCGTTCTCGTCCTTGAATTTGACGAACACGGGCCGGTGCACGAAGCCGAATGACGGCAGGCGGTCGAAGGTTTCCATCTGCGCGCGGTTCCACGGAATCGGAAACCACGGCGTCGGTTTCCAGGTTTGCGGCGGCCGGTGGATCCATGGGTTGATGGCATTGAACTGGTACAGGCCGGCGCCACGGATATCGGAACGCTGGGCGAATTTGGCGGTGGCGGCCAGCCATTCGGGGACGGTGGGTTGGCGCGGCACAGGGATATTGGACCATCTGGTGTCTGGCGGTGAGGCCAAGGAATTCATTAATTCAAAATACATGGCCCTCAACTGCTGATTGACGAATTTATTCTCAGGATCGTCCCATACATAGGGCAGCATCGATGCGACTCGCTCCCTGCGCGCCAGGACAAACACCGCAGTGGCATCGGGCATATCCGGGATGTAATAGCCATCTATCAGCTTCATCGGATCGCCTGGCTTGCGATTCCCATCCCGGGTACCGACGCTGTCTTCGGAATGCATCACGACATAAGGCACATCCGGATGCGCATCAAAAAACGCGAACACTTCGTTCAACAGATCATCGGGATGCTCGTCGAGCTTCCAGGATGCGGTCGAGAAAAGATGCATGGGTAATCCGCCGGTCACAGCCCCGGCCACCAATCCCGCCATCGGATCAGCCGGAGTCGGCTGTTTAGCAGGATCAAGTATGGGCGTACCGGCATAAAACGACGGCATTCCCCAGCAGATGGGCGTGAAATTGATGCCGTTTTCCAGTGCGTCATAGGCTCGGCTACCTCCCCTGCCGTCCTTGTCCGTCCCTGTCCATGGATATTTCTTGGGATCCTGCTCGCGGATGGTGACAAAAGGACTTCCTTGTTGCAGGGCATCCCACAACTTGCCTTGCCGGTACTTGTCCAGCGTGACACCCAGCCCGATCACTTCCAGTACGTACTCGCGTTGCACATGCTTACCGGCAGTGGTATTCGCTTCTGCCGACAGCTTTTGCGATATTTGGCGACGGGTGTCGCTCTTTGCGGCAGCACCTATCCATAACACTCCTACAATCAACACCAGCACTAACGATAGAAACCAGAATAAACGCAGCATCATGATCATCACCTTTGAGTAACATTGCATCGATCGATATCCCTGCTTATTTTTTCACCGGCTTTTCAGTCACCACCTTCATATTCTTTGTCTGAGAAATGACGATCTTCCACAGGTTCCCTGACAGCAATGGCAGTCCCGCAGGCAGGACGCCGCTGTTGTAATAGTCGATATTTCCGTCAATGATTTCTTTACGCCATGGTGGTTCGACAGCCAGATACACGGCATGCAAAGTACGAAATTTATCGGCCAACAGTATTCCATCCCTCGGCTTGTCACTTGACTTGGGAGTTTTCACCCGCCAATCCGCCACCGCACACAAATACGCATAAAACTTCGGATCCGAACTGGCTTTGCCGCTGCCGATGGCCACGTCATACGCCGTTACCTGGCTATGATTTTTCGCGCTGCCGATGATCGAGCTGTGAAAAGATTTGGCGCTCACTTCACGCTGCCAGCGCAGCCGTGATTCATTCGGGCTTTCCGCAATCTGCGCCAGCACTTTGCTATCGGGATACCGTGTTGCGGAAACCACCGTGCGCCGATCCAGTGCGGGTTTCTTGTCCAGCCCCATTTCCTTGTTGTAGCTGGCTGTCATCAATGCCAAGTCCCGGTCATTGAGAGGCTCTTCATATTGAGGATACTTCTCATAGCCTCCCGGATCAGGCCGATACTCGCTGCGCACTTGCATGCCGCGTCCGCTGGTCGGAGCGATCGTCGCTTCGCAGGGGTCGACTTCGCCAGCGGGTCCCTGGTCGGCCGGCTTGCGGTTTTTCATCATTGAGGTGGCCGGGATATCGACGGGATCGATTTGCGACATGCCGCGCAGGTCGGCTGGCACCGGCTTGTGCAATGCTTCGCCCGTGATGGTACGGATGCCATTGCGCTGTTCCGTCTTGCTGAGTTTGTTGTTGATCGGCCAGGCCACTGGCTTGTGCGAAGCACGGTTTGCGCGCTGGGACATTTCCACATGCGATTGCTCGTTTTCGTTCGCCAAACGTAACGGAAAATCGAACGGCGGTGGCTTTCCCACCAGCGACACGCCAACTTTTCCCGTCCCAGTATCCAGCCGTTCCTTGTTACTGAATACGCGCTGATAAAAATGCTGGCCCAATTCCTCCAGCGGTTTGCGCACATGATCACGCACTACTTGCTTGCTGATAACGCCTCGCTGGCCGTCATCATCGTAGACTTTATCCTCGGTCGCGACCTCGCTACCGGTGGCAATATCGGCCACCCCATCCCAGCCCATGCCCTGGATATTATCGAGCGCCACCGTCATATCCTCAGGGCAAAAATACAGAACCACCTTGCCCCGGTTGTCGCGGTCCGCTTCCGCCTTCCAGCCGCTGCCGACCATGCCCCGATGCTTGTCGTCTTTCAACTCGGCAAACGCCGGCGCAGCCGCTTTGCCGGCCCCCTTTCCTACCCCGGCCACAATATTGACCAAGGTTTTCAACCGCGCGGACAGCGTCTGCATACCGTCAAGCAAGTGGTAATGCGGCAGCATGGCCGCATCCTCGCCGCCATCGAGCGAACTGAGTACTTTCATCAAAGAGGGAATGTTATCGACCAGGCTGTACGGCGGATGCATCAGGATCAGCGTGTCGGCCGGCGCAAGACCCTTTTCCATCAGCATGGCCTGCGCCAGCAGCGACAGCAGGCAGCCCTGGCTGTGCGCGACGAGGCTGACCGTGTCGCCGGGATCGTAATCGCGAATCATGGAAATCAGCGCGGCCAGGCGCTGCGCCGCCAGCACCATATACATGCGGCCGGGAGCAGTGCGCAATGGCCGCAGGGCATCGCCGACCGGATCGAGCGGCGCATGTATGCCCCGGCGCCACATGTCAGGCAGGCTGCTGGTGGCGTTGCCGAAAGGGCCGCCTTCTTTCGACAGATCCTTGTCCAGCCGGTTGCCATGGCGGTCGACATACTGGCCATTCATGGTGCCGGTCTTGTCAGACACCTCACGGTAGCCCCAGTAAAACGGAATCACCGGGCTGTTCGTCTCTTCATTGAAACTGCGCTTGAAAAACACGGCGTCCGGGTCTTCTTCCAGCTTGTCTTTGTCGGCCGCCACCGGCATGCGGTAGGACGCCGGCGTGAAGCCGCGTCCCAGGCGCTCTTTCAAGCCCTCGCACAGGCCGTGTTCCACCGCCTTGTAACTGACGCCCAGGTCGTTGACGCCATGGACGACGATGATATTGCCCGGCAAATTGCGGCGTATTTTCACTTTCTTGCAGACGGTGCGCTCGCACTGCAGCAACGTCACGTCCTTGCCCACCACATACGGTACTTTCGGATAGATGCTCATCGCCGCCTCCGCTGTTGTCAATCCTTGTTATTGAACACTTCGATGCCGGCCAGGTGCATGGCGTCACGCTCGATCCGCTCGCTCTTGCCGGCCGCATCGCTGTGTCCATCCGCCGTCGAGCCATCGCCCAGTTGCACTTCAAACGGTGATTGCGGCGCCAGCTGCGCTTCCTGCTTGCCGTCACCGTCCTCATATTCAAACTGGAATTGCTGGTCGGCCTTCGCATCGGCAAAGCCCGGCAATTGCACTGCCATGGTTTGCGCGTCGCCAAAGGCAAAACTGGGCGCGTTGAACTTCAGTGGCGATTTGCTGCCCAAGGTAATGCCATCGGCGATGCGGATAAAGGCGCCGTGCTTTGAGATCAACACGATCTCGTCGGCCATGGCCGTGATCTTGCCCTCGCTGGCCGTCAGCTTGAGATTCTTGCCGGCATTGATATCGGTGTCGTCGTGCTGGCTTTGCAGCAGCAGCTTGCCGTGATGGGCGATGGCGCGCAGGCCGTCGGCATGGGCAAACAGGGAGATGCCCTTGCCGGCGTTCACGCTGCAGCCCAGGCCCGCCACCCATTGCAGATGCTGCTGCGCCACCGTATCGATATTGCTGGCGGCGTAACTGATGATGGCCTTGGAGCTGGCAAAGCTGATGCCGGCCGGCGCCGTGATGGCGATCACGGGCTCACCACCCGGCTCGGCGCGTGGCTCGGTATTGCTGGCGCCCTCCCAGCTTTTCAGGCTCTGCTGCAGTTCCTGCTGCGCCTGCTCTTCCGGCTTGCCGCCTTCATGAGTAGCCGCATAGTTGCCCAGCGAACGGAACAGGTCCAGACAATTTTCCATCAGCGCCAGCATCTCGCCGCGCGCCATCTGGCCACCGTCACCATCGAGCTTCTGCCAGGCCGACAGCAGCATGCCCTTGCCGGCCCGCAGCGCCAGCTGCTCATCGGTACGCAGTTCGGCGCCTTCGCCGCGCGCCGCGCCCTGGCCGTTGTGGCGGTCCCGCGCCAGCCAGCCCAGGTTCAGCTGCGAGGCGCCATGGTCGCTGGCCAGTTGGGCACTGATTTTCCCCTGCGTGTCATCGAAGCGCAGCTGGTTGGCGCGTGCGCCCTTGATCTCGCGGCTTTTCATGCCCGACAAATAGCGGTTGCCAGGCAGCTCGCCCGCGTCCGACAAGGCTACCGGCTGCGCGCCATGGTTATACAGTTGACCGACAATCACCGGCAGGTCCGGGTCGCCGCCCGGAAACGCCAGCAATACTTCGCTGCCCACCCGCGGCAAGCCGAGGAAACCGCACTGGCGGCCGCTGCCCGGACCATTGCCGGCCCAGCTCGACGCCACGCGCACCCAGGCCGAATCGGCGTCCGTGTCGCCCGCGCCGGTGCCGTTCGCATGCCGATGGTCGGCAGCGCGGGTGGCGGGAAAGCGCACCTTGACCCGGCCATGCGCGTCGCAATGGACCTCTTCGTTGGCAGGCCCGACCACCACCGCGCTTTGCATGGCCAGCGGCGGCAGGTCCGTGCGGGAATCGTAGGCGGGCACGATGGGCACGCCGCGCCGTACCGCCGCCAGGACCACATGCATGCGCAAGGGACCGTGCGCCACCACGGCATCAAAATCACGTTGCGTCAACGCATCAGCTTGCTGCAGCCAGCGGTTGCGCTCGAACAAGCGCGCCACGCGCGCGGCCAGCGCTGGCGGCAGGTTGTTCTGCGCCGCCACCTGCAGCGAAGTGACGACAAAATCGCGTTCAAGCGCAGGCAGGCGGTCGATATCGGGATGGCCAAGCAAGGTGAAATACTCGCCCGCGCACAGCTCGCGCACGCTGCCTTCGGCATGGAAACAATGGCTGGCGTAGTCGTGGCGCTGCATGGCCAGCATGCCCAGCTGGCACAACGCGTCGTGGTCCGAGGCGCCCGTTTGCGCCGCGCGTGGCGGCAGCACCAGGTAATCGTCGAGGGTGGCGGCAAGCGCATTGCCGTGCACGCCGCCCCTGCCCTGTGCCGTCATCTCGGCCAACATGAAGGCGCGCCCGCGCGGGTGCTCCTCATTCCAGCGATGGCGCGTAACTTTGCCAGGTTGCAAGGTGCGCACTTCGCTCCAGGCACCGAGGGTATCGCGCTCTTCGGTGGCGCGCTCGGCATGGTAGCGCACGCTGCCCGCCGCATTTTGCCGCAAGCCATCGACATGGTTGAACAGTACCAGGGTGTGCGACGGTGCGGCCGGGGCATGGGCCGGGCCATGCTCTCCGGCACGGAAAAACCAGCCGACGCCGCTGCGCGCCAGCAACCTGCGCACGAAGGCCGCATCGGACTCGTTATGCTGCATCACGAACTCGCGTTGCGGATAGCTTTGCGTTTGAAAAAAATCGGCATACGCATACTGGAAGGCATGGGCCAGAACGCTATTGCTGCGTATCCATTCATCCAGCAGCAGCTGCACGATCTCGATATCGCTGTGGCGGCGAAACACGCGCGTATTGACGCGCTTGTCCATGATGGAAAACACGTCGGTCAATACCAGCTGATAGCTGGCCAACCCGCCATCGCTGTCACCGGCGCTGGCCTCGGTAACGATGCCGCACACGCTGCACAGTTCGCCCCGATCGGTGACGATATCGAGCGCGGCCGGCAAGGCGATCAGGCTGGCCAGCGGCAAGCCTGCATGGCGCGACACGCACAGCAGGCGATACGCGATGCCGCCGCAGATGGCTTGCCGGCCAAACACGGTTTGCGGCAGCAAGGCGCCAGCGGGCAGCCCGTGCGTGGAGGCCAGGCGCAGGCGCAAGGGACGGTTTTCGCCCATCAATTGGTCTTGCTCGAAATACCTGGAAAAATCGTCGCCGCCGTCATCCATCGCCGCCTCCGGTTTATGCCTTGGAGAAACGACAATGCCATGGGAGGGACAGGCGATACTTGATTATTAGCAACTGATCATGCGCTGGCACAGCGCACGCTGCTAAAATCGCGGCTGTTTGTTCACTCCTCCAGGTTTGCCATGTCCTGCATTTCCCTGTTATTGCGCCGCGCGGCGCTGCTGCCTATTTTTGTTTCCAGCATGCTCACGCCTAGCCTTGCGAGCGCGGCGCCAGCCGCCGCTACCACTGCCCATAAAGTGATTGTCGACATGGATATCGGCGACGATATCGACGACGCCTTTGCGCTGGCGCTGCTGCTGCAAAGTCCCGATATCGAGATTATCGGCATCACCACCGCCTGGGGCGACACGGCCTTGCGCACGCGCCTGCTGGAACGTTTTCTGCGTGAAACAGGCCATGCCGGCATTCCCGTCGCCCAAGGCGTGGCCACCGCCAACCCCACGCCATTCACCCAGGCGCGCTATGCACTGCGCGGCCAGGCGCCGGCCAAGCCGCCCGAAGACGCCGCCAGCTTTATCCTGCGCGAAGTGGCGCGCCAGCCGGGGCAAGTCACCTTGCTCGCGCTGGGGCCGCTGACCAATCTCGGCGCGGCCATCGCCCGCGACAAAACCGCGTTTGGCAAGGTCAAACAGGTGGTGATGATGGGCGGCTCGGTGCGTGCCGGCTACCGCAAATCGCAATATGTGCCGGTGCGCCCGGCCGACAAGGAATACAACATCGTCTCCGATATTGCCGGTGCGCAGGCGCTGTTCGGCGCCGGCGTGCCGATTGTCATGATGCCGCTGGACTCGACCCAGATCCGCCTCGACGAAGTCGAACGCAATGCCATCTTCGGCCACGGCTCACCGCTAACCGACGCCGTCACCCTGCTCTACCATCAATGGATAGACAGCTACCAGCCATGGTCGAGCAATATGCCCTCGCTGTTCGACGTGGTGCCCGTCGCCTGGCTGATCGACCCGGCAAGCTGCCCCACCGTGCCGCTGCGCATGGACGTCACCGATGACGGTTTTACGCGCGAGATTAAAGGCCCGCCGAACGCCCAAGTTTGCCTGGCGTCAAGCCAGCCGCGCTTTTTCGACATCATGATGCAGCGGCTGCTGAAATAATCCGGTTCCCCTTGGCCACTGCGGCTTCAGTCGTCCTGCAGCAGTGCCTGCCACTGCTGCGCATATTCCTCTGCCAGCATGACGCTCAAGCCAGGCCACTGCCGTTCCATCCAGCGCCGGCCTTCCGGCGTGAACGCGACATAAGGTTGCGTACTGGCGGCGCAAGCCGTGCCCCAGGCGATGATCGCCTCACCGCTGTCGAGCCCGGCCGCAAGCAAGGCGGCAACCGGCAGCGCAATCAGTTCGCGCGTCAGGTGCGGCCGCAATACGCAGCCGTGCGCGACGATGGCCAGGGAGGCCTGCGCACAATCCTGGCAGTTGCCGGGCCAGTGTGCGCGGCTGACGGTGTCGACAAACAGGGCGTCGGAAATGGCGCCAGGATGGTGCTGCGCGTCGCGATAAAAGGCGGCCAGCGCCAGCAACTGCGCGGGCGATGTCCAGCCCTGGCGCGCCACGATCACCTGATGCAACTGGCCCACCGTCAAGGGCTTGACGTTTTCCTTGCGAAACAGCGCCAGCGGATTCCAGCCTTCGCCGTGGAACAGGAATTGATCCTGGTCCAGTCCGAAAGCCTCGCGCAAGCTGCCGTCGCTGCCGGCAAACGAGATGGCAAAGCTGCGCTCCAGGTCTGCCAGCAAGTCGCAGCCGTCGTCGCCGGTAATGCCCAGCTCGTCTTCGAGCAAGGTGGCGCCGGTGATCATGACGTGGCCGGGTATCGACTGGCTGGCGCGTATGGCGCGCACGACGTCGTCGAAGGTGGCGGTCATGCCGGCAACTCGAAATAATGCATCAGAAAATCATTGAAGCTTGGCCATTGCGGCGTCAAACGCCCTTCCTTGAAATCGTGCAGTTCACGGCCCAGCGACAAGGCCAGCACCTGGCCCGTCGTGCGGTGATAAAAATATCCGCCGCCGCCTTCGAAACTGTCGAGCGGCAGATATTCCTGTGGCAGGCCCAGCGTCTCGTGGCAGCTCTTCAGGGCCAGCGCATAGTTGGTATTTTTGGCAAACCAGCAGACCTGGTACAGCTCCTTGCCGCGTTGTATGAAGGTGGGGCCATCTTCCACATGCAGGCAGAACTGCCCGAACGCCGAGTCCGCCTCCACACCGAGGCGCTCCAGCTCGGCCGCATAGTCGGCGCTGGCGTCGTCATACCACCAGCCTTGCTGCTTGAAAAAGTCGATCAGTTTTGTCGATAACATAGTGCCTCACACTTGAGAAAATCCACGATTGCACATCGATTGTATAGTTGACGTTTGCTCAGGCGAACACTGTACAAAGGAAACCCATGCTCCTGTCACTCGACGATCCCCTCTGGCCCACCCTCGAAGGCGGCTACCGCATGCCTTGTGACGCATCGCTGCCGCTGAAAGCCTTGCAAGCGGGCGAGGACGCCTGGCAGGAGTTGTGGGAAGAGCTGCATCACCAGGGCGACGTCGGCGTGGCCTCGTATGCGGCCGTGCCGCAACTGCTGCAGATCTGCGGTGAAGCGGCACAGCGCGGCGACGATTTTTACGCCCTGATCGCGCTGATCGAGATCGAACGCCACCGCCGCCGCAACCCGCCCCTGCCCGCCTGGCTGGAAGAGAGCTACCGCGCCGCCTGGGCGCAACTTGCGCACATCGCCGCGCGCGACCTGCAAGGCGACGTCACCGCCAGCGCCCAGAACGCCATGCTCGCCGTGCTGGCGCTGGCCAGGGGCAATCTCAAACTGGGCGCCATGCTGATCCATATGGACAGCTCGGAAGTGGACGACTGGCTGGAAGAGCGGCTGGGCTGGAGCGAGCTCTACCAATCCGGCGTGCCAGCGACACCGCCGCTTGGCACGCAGGCGTAACGTTTACTCAACGGTGGGAAATGCGTATGCTACGGATGGCAGTTCCTCCCATAAAACACATAAAAGAGACACATGGCCTCCTCTGATATTGCTTCCGCACGCCCGCTCACCCAACAAGACTACAAAACCCTGTCGCTGGCCGCCCTCGGTGGCGCGCTGGAATTCTACGATTTCATCATCTTTGTCTTCTTTGCCAACGCCATCGGCCAGCTGTTCTTCCCGCCGGAAATGCCTGACTGGCTGCGTCTGCTGCAGACCTTCGGCATCTTTGCCGCCGGCTACGTGGTGCGTCCGCTGGGCGGCATCGTCATGGCCCACTTTGGCGACCTGCTGGGGCGCAAGCGCATGTTCACCCTGTCGATCCTGCTGATGGCCGTGCCGACCCTGCTGATCGGCCTGCTGCCGACCTACGCCGTGATCGGCCTGGCCGCGCCGCTGCTGCTGCTGTTGATGCGCATCCTGCAAGGCGCCGCCGTCGGTGGCGAAGTGCCGGGCGCCTGGGTGTTCGTATCGGAACACGTGCCGAGCCGCTACACCGGCCTGGCCTGCGGCATCCTGACGGCCGGTCTGACGGTCGGCATTTTGCTCGGCTCGCTGGTCGCTACTGGTCTGAACACCGTCTATACGCCGGCCGAAGTGCTGGACGGCGCCTGGCGCTACCCGTTCCTGCTGGGCGGCGTGTTCGGCTTTGGCGCCATGTACCTGCGCCGCTGGCTGCATGAAACCCCGGTGTTTGCGGAAATGCAGCAGCGCAAGGCGCTGGCCACCGAAATGCCCTTGAAATCGGTGCTGCGCAGCCATCGCGGCGCCGTGGCCGTGTCCATCCTGCTGACCTGGATGCTGTCGGCCGGCATCGTCGTGGTGATCCTGATGACACCGGCCCTGCTGCAGAAAATCCACCATATCGACGCGCGCACCACCCTGGTCGCCAATACCTGCGCCACCCTGTGCCTGGCATTCGGCTGCGTGATCGCCGGCTGGCTGGCCGACCGCCTGGGCGCGAAACCGGTGATCCTGGCCGGCTCGCTGCTGCTGGCGATTGCCACCTGGGTGTTCTACACCACCGTCGGCAGCCGCCCCGACCTGCTGCTGCCGCTGTATGCGGTCACCGGCCTGTTCGTCGGCGTGGTGGGCGCCGTGCCCTGCGTACTGGTGCAGGCCTTCCCGGCGCAGGTGCGTTTCTCGGGCTTGTCGTTTTCATACAACATTTCGTATGCGATTTTTGGCGGCCTGACACCGGTCGTCGTGACCCTGATGCTGAAAAACAATGTGCTGGGTCCGGCCTATTATGTGATCGGCGTGTGCATGGTCGGCATGCTCACGGCCCTGTTCGTCAGAAACGGTCACCACACGGCGCATTGACGTCTATCCGGGCGGGGCTGGCAAACAGCCCTGCCTGCCGGCGCCGGCTCAGGCAACAACCGGCGGCGCCCTCCCCCTCCTTCCATCCTATGGTGACGCTCAAGCCGCAGCGACTATCACCATGCCAGCTTGGCGCCATTGCTGCAGCGCGCTGACGCCCGTCCGTCTCACTCGACGTCAGCCGGCCCCAGCCGAGTCAGCGCTTGAGCAAGCAATGACAGGCACAACTGCGGCATAATCGCTGCACCGCACCAAATTCCGAAACTTCATTTCACATTGCGAAATACTGCTGGCGCGGCGCCTGCCTCATGTGTCTCGCTTTTTGAAAATTGGTTTCGTATCATGAAATTTAATAATCAAGTCATTGAAAATAAAGGATAAAGTTTAAGTTATATGTCTTATATAAGACTTGATGAACTTCATAAAAATGGCCTACTATTTAGTCATGCAGTTTGCTTCAACAAGACGCGGCGGCACACTCGACGATTTTCTTACTTCGCTTTTTTTCAGGAGATTCACATGTCCCAATACCAAGACGACATCAAGGCAGTTGCAGGTTTGAAAGAGCAACAAGGCAGCGCCTGGAACGCCATCAATCCCGAGTCCGCCGCCCGCATGCGCGCCCAGAACAAGTTCAAGACGGGCCTCGACATCGCCAAATACACGGCGAGCATCATGCGCGCCGACATGGCCGCCTACGACGCCGACCCGTCGAAATACACGCAGTCGCTGGGCTGCTGGCACGGCTTTATCGGCCAGCAGAAGATGATCTCGATCAAGAAGCACTTCAACAGCACCGACCGCCGCTACCTCTACCTGTCGGGCTGGATGGTCGCCGCGCTGCGCTCGGAATTCGGCCCGCTGCCGGACCAGTCGATGCATGAAAAAACCGCCGTCTCGGCCCTGATCAAGGAGTTGTATACCTTCCTGCGCCAGGCCGATGCGCGCGAACTGGGCGGCCTGTTCCGCCAGCTCGACGCCGCCGAAGGTGACGCCAAGGCCGCCATCCAGGCCAAGATCGACGGCCACATCACCCACGTGGTGCCCATCATCGCCGACATCGACGCCGGTTTCGGCAATGCAGAGGCGACCTACCTGCTGGCCAAGCAGTTCATCGAAGCGGGCGCCTGCTGCATCCAGATCGAGAACCAGGTGTCGGACGAAAAACAATGCGGCCACCAGGACGGCAAAGTGACGGTGCCGCATGAAGACTTCCTGGCCAAGATCCGCGCCATCCGCTACGCCTTTTTGGAACTGGGCGTGGACGACGGCATCATCGTCGCCCGCACCGATTCGCTGGGCGCCGGCCTGACCAAGCAGATCGCCGTGACCACCACCCCGGGCGACCTGGGCGACCAGTACAACGCCTTCCTCGACTGCGAAGAAGTCTCGGCCGACGCGCTGGGCAATGGCGACGTGATCATCAAGCGCGAAGGCAAGCTGCTGCGCCCGAAACGCCTGCCGAGCAACCTGTTCCAGTTCCGCGCCGGCACCGGCGAAGAACGCTGCGTGCTGGACTGCATCACCTCGCTGCAAAACGGCGCCGACCTGCTGTGGATCGAAACCGAAAAACCACATATCTCGCAAATCGGCGGCATGGTCAGCGAAATTCGCAAGGTCATCCCGAACGCCAAGCTGGTCTACAACAACAGCCCATCGTTCAACTGGACCCTGAACTTCCGCCAGCAGGTGTATGACGCGATGAAAGCCGCTGGCAAGGACGTATCCGCCTACGAGCGCGGCCAATTGATGAGCGTGGAATACGACAACACCGAACTGGCCGCCACGGCCGATGAAAAGATCCGCACCTTCCAGGCCGACGCGGCCCGCGAAGCCGGCATCTTCCACCACCTGATCACCCTGCCGACCTACCACACGGCGGCGCTGTCGACCGACAATCTGGCCAAGGAGTATTTCGGCGACCAGGGCATGCTGGGCTACGTGGCCGGCGTGCAGCGCAAGGAGATCCGCCAGGGGATTGCCTGCGTCAAGCACCAGAACATGTCGGGTTCGGACATTGGCGATGATCACAAGGATTATTTCAGCGGCGAAGCGGCGCTGAAGGCGGCCGGCAAAGATAACACCATGAATCAGTTCTGATTTTTCTGCGTAGGTCGGATTAGCGCGCGAGCGCGTAATCCGACAACATCGTTGGCGTTGGAGGTGTCGGGTTACGGCCTGCGGCCTCGGCGGCCCCGCCTAACCCGACCTACGAACTACGCCGGTTGAACATATGCGGCCGTAGGTCGGATTAGCGCGAGCGCGTAATCCGACAACATCGATGAAGTCACTGATCCAGTACGCGGAACGTCAAGGTGTAATTGTTGCCGTACATCGGCGCGGCTGCGCCGGCCGGCGCCGGTGACTGGTAACGCACCAGGGCGAGATACAGTCCGGATTTCGTCAATGGCAACGCGACTTTTCCGTCGGCATCGGTGGACAGATGTTGCACCGTGCTCTGGCTGGCCAGATCCATCGCCGACCGATACACACTGACCTTCTGCTTCGGCAGCGGCTTGCCGTCATAGTGCACCACGAAGTCGAATTTCTCGTTGACGTACAGATCGCCCGGATGCGTGATGGCGACGATTTCCAGTCCTTTGCCGACTGGCGCCAGCGCCTTGGTCGATGGCTTGCCGGCCGTGACATACGCCTCGGCAACAGACAGCGACTGATAGTGGCTCAGCAGCCTGGCGTCCGCCGGAATGACCTGCTTCGGATCGCGTGCGGACTCGGTCTTGCCGTTGCGCTCCCAGGTGCGAAACACGGCGCCCAGCCGGGGTCCGGTGCTGAGGCGATACGTGCCCTTCTCGTCGGGCAGTATTTGTTCGGCAATCGTACGTTGCTTGAACTGATGGATGTCGCCGAACGCGATGCGCGCGCCTTCCGGCGTGATGATCGAAAACGCCGTCTCGCCAAACGCCACGGCGGGGACAAAGAATTTCTCGGTGAACCCCGCATCGACCCCGATCGTCTCCTTCGGCTGCACATCGAAACTGCTCGGCAACAAATAGGGTGTATGGGCGTGTGCCGTCAGCATGACAAAAGACGAGGTGGCAACGAGCGCGCGCAGCAACAATGGTCGCATCATTTCTTCTCTCCATCGGCCTGATCGATCTTGCCGTCGCCATTGCTATCGGTGCGCTGGAAGGTTTTCCCGGCAATCGCGTTTTCTTCCGCCAGCGTCAACTTGCCGTCATGGTCGGTATCGAGAATCTTGAAGCGCACATGGGCCTGCTTGATCGAGCCGGCGTACTTGTCGTCCTGGGCACGGCCGGCGTACTGCTGCTGCAGGCGTCCTGCGAATTCGGCCACGTATTCATCTTCGCCGAGCACGCCGTCGTGATTGGTATCGGCTGCCGTGTAGCGCTGCGTGCGTACCGCGTCGTATTCTTGCCGTGTCACCACGCCGTCGCGGTTGGCGTCGAAACCGCCGATAAATGCCGACAAGCCATGGCCGCCGGCGGGCGCCGCCGGTCCTGCGGCCGCGCTTGGCGGCTGTGTTGCTGACTGCTGTTCCGCTGGCGGTGGCGCCGACGTACAGGCGGCCATCAGGGCCGCCACCATGGCCGCCATGGCGAGACGGCTGGCGCGTGCGCCGTGTGTGGTTTTCTGCTGTTGCATGCATACCTCTTGTAAATAAGATGTGGATAGCGTCAAGGAGCATCCCGCCGGCCCGGCATCGGGCCGGCAGGACACCCTAGAACGCCAGGTTCAATGACAGCGCTGCGGTGCGGCCCGGTTCAGTCAGCAGTTCGATGTCGCGCCGGTCACGCGCGACCGACGGCTGCAGGCTGCGTGCGCTGGAATAATCCCAGTAACGTTTGTCTCCCAGGTTGTAAATGCCGGCATCGAGGCGCATGTTTCTGTTGAGCTGCCAGTAGCCGATCAGATCGAAAGACGCATGGCCCGGCACGCGGAACAGTGCCGTCGTGGCATCGGCCAGCGCCGGCCCCGAGTTATTGTAGGCATCGCGGCTGGTCGCCACGGCCTGCTTGCTGCCAACAAAAGTGCCGGTCAGATTCACGCCCCACGCTTTCATCGGCGCATCGTAGCCGGCACCGATGATGGCCTTGCGCGGCAACACGGACTCGAGTGGAACGTCCTTGTCGCCGGCATAGCTGGATTTGGCAGTGCCGCGGCTCAGGCCCATGGCCCAGGTTGTATAGATGCCTTTGGCCTGCGAACTCCATTGCCCGTGGTCGAGCCGTGCGCTCAGTTCGAAGCCGTAAATTTTCGCATCGTCGCGGTTCTCGGCCTGGTAGATGGTGCCGATATGCGCCGGCACCTTGGCAAACATGGCCGGAAACATCGCGCGCCCGTAGCGGGTGTAGGCGATGAAATCCTTGTACTGCGTGTAGAACAGCGACGTGTTCAAGGTCACGCCCGGCGTGGGCTTGCCCTTCAGGCCGATCTCAAAAGCATCGCTGGTTTCCTGTTTCAGGTGTTGATTGCCGATCAGCGCGTACTGATTGTTGGCGACATAGTTGCTGGCCAGGTTCCATGAGCCGAAAATCTCGCCGGCCGATGGCGCACGTCCGCTGCGCTTGTACTGCGCATACGCCGCCATGGCCGGCGTGACGTCGTAGCTCAGGCCCAGGCTGGGACTCCAGATGGTGGTGCTCGGGGTGCCGTACATCTTTTCCACGTCGGCGGGTGTCAACACGCCCGAGACAAAGTTGTCCAGGTCACGCGTCTTGATCCTGGCGTAGTCGCCGCGCAGCGCCGGGATCAGCACCAGGCGATGGCCGCCAAGGTCGAAGCCGATGTGATCCTGCACGAACAGTCCCGCGCGAACGGTCGTGGTGTCCGGTTGCGGCTTCATGTAGCCGGCCACATTCCATGGCCGCTCCACATCCTGCGTCGACGCGTTCAGTCCATAGCTGAGATAGTGCCGGCCCAGCCGCTTGTTGACCACGCTCGACAGCCCCCAGGTGCGCGTCTTGTTTTCGGAAACATTGCGCACACCGGCCTTGGTCGCCACCGTCTGCGTGTCGGTCGTGTCTTTCGTCCCGGTGCTCTGGAAATACAGGCGCGTATCGGCCTGGTCGGCCCAGGCGTTGTTCGGCGTCCACTGGTGCATCAACTGCAGCGTGTTGCGGCTGGTGTCGCTGTGTTGCTGCGAGTTTTCGGTAATAAAGCTGCTGGTGGTATCCCAGCCGAAGAATGACGTGTCGTTCTTGCGCCGGTACAAATCGGCAGAAAGTTCGAGCCGGTTGGCCGCATCGATGCGCAGTGCGCCCTTGAGCAGCAAGGCATCGGAATGCCAGTCGTTCGCCATGCTGTCGACGCTATCGCTGTTGTTGCGCGTGGCATGCCCGTCGCGCCGCGAATAACTGACCAGTCCATCCAGGTTGCCGCTTTTGCCGGCGGCGGTCACGCTCTCGTTCCACGAGCGGTCGGCCGAGTCGTAGCCCACTTTGCCGCCGAAATACGACACCTTGTCGCCGCGCAGATAGTCGTCCGCCGACTTGGTCTTGAAGCTCACGGCACCGCCGATACCACCCGCCGAGCGCGTGGCCGAGGTGGTGCCGGAGAGGATATTGACCGAGGTGAACATCTCGGGATCGATGAAGTCGCGACCGACCCCAAACGAATTGACCCCGGCCCGGCTCACATAAGGTCGAGTCGTGGCATCGGGCATTTCAATCCCGTCGACATCCATGCCGACCCGGTTGCCTTCAATGCCGCGAATGTTGTAGCCGGTCGTGCCGGAACGGTCAAAGCTGCTGCGGTTGCGCGTGGTGCCCGCCGCCGTGCCCGGCGCGGACACCAAAGGCTGGTTGCGCACCACATCCTTCATGTTGTTGGCGCGCTCGAGGGCGTCGCCACTGAGCGTCGTCGATGTGCCAGGGTCGGCCAGAGCCTGCTCGGTCACCTCGACGGGCGGCAGCGTCTGCAAGAACGGCGGTTTGCTATTTTCCTGGGCAAATGCCGGCGCCAGGAAAAGGGTCGAGATGGCGCAGGCCAGCGAGGTGCGAACCAAAAGGGGAGTGCGGCGATGGCGTGCAGCCACGCGCCGCTGCGGGAGCGTATCCCGTAAAGCGTATCCGGTCATAAAGTCTCTTCAGGCTTGTTTTTGGCTGGATACCTCCTCTTTGGCGTTGCGGGGATTTCTGGCTGGCAAGGAAGTGTACGCTAAATGGGAATGATATTCATTAACTTTTTTAGGAGGGATACGGGAGTTGGATTGGACGCATGCGTCGCTTGAGCTGCGCTTAGTCAAAGTGGCAGTGAGGGCCAAGTCTGCCACGCGGAAACAGACTGATGCGCTGGGCGCCGTAAAAGTATGCTCAGTCGAAAGCTAATCAGAACCACACAGGCGCACTGCAGGCGCGCGAGGCTGCCGCGTACCCGCAAGCAGTGTGTAGATTCGAAGCGTGCAGCCGAAAAAAAAGAGAGGGGGATTCACATCCTAGCTCAGAACCCGCATATATCCTAGATTATGGCAATTTGAAATTTCCATATACCCCAAAACATCCCCTTCTGACATACGCATCAACCGCTATAAAACCTTCTGGCCTATCCCTCGAAACCGAGCGTTCATGCAGGTCTGCAGGATGTAAGCATCGCGCTGTAGATGGAAATGCGGCAGCTTGTCGAGGGTGTGGGTGCCGTACGTATGTAGTGAGCATTCAAACCGTCTAACCTCCCCATAGAAAAGAATGCCGGTGTACGGCTCGACAAAATTTGGCACATGGATATGGTTGGAAATGCAGAGACACAGCAAACCAATTAAGAATATTATATTTCAGCTCTTTTACGACTAACAGAATATCTGCATCCCAGCACTTCTAAGGTACGCCAGTAACTGGGTGCAGGGACGAATGAGCCAGGTAGTTGCGACTAGCAGAAGGTCTAAAAATCTAGCTTTACGCATTAAACTTCGTACAAATTCTAAATTAATACATTGCGTTTCTCTGTGCATTTAGTTGCTTAGTTTTCTTCTAATAGCATTTGCTATCTCTGGCAATGCTTTGCCATCATCCCATGTTAAGTAACGGTAAGCTTTCATCATCACATGCATCTTATCAGGATCTACTCCCGCATTGATCATAAGGACCTTTTTTTACTTTTCATCATCTCCATAAAGAAAGATGAAAACTCATTTATAGGCCAACCACTAGAGCTATCGAAAAAATTATCGGTCAATATAAAAATTCCAACATTTGCATTCTCAATTCCTTCATTTACCTTTATATAGATGCTATCACCATAGTCTATTTCATAACTATCTAACCACGTACCAATACTCTCTGCTTGCAAATAAGCATTTAAAGGATTGACAATAAACTCCTTGTCTTTGGAGGAATGGCTAATAAAAACTTTTGATTCATTTTTCTTCATAGATTTATATTGAGGATGTTTTGATTCTAGATATTCTCTTTCAGGCCAATGAAATAGAAATCCTGATTCATCACAAAAAGCGGAATCTACCATTGCCTCATCAATAAATGTCAGCATATTGAAAGAAAATGTGTTTTCCAAAAAAACGTTGTGACGCCTCATTTTTTCTGGATAATTTTCACGAAGCCATTTTTCAAATATTACGGGATTTCCTTGAAGGTTAACAATAATCGAAAATTCTAGGCAATATGGATTATTATTGACCACCGCCCCTACCATTGTTGCATAATCCTTATCGAAATTATTCAAAACACCTTTGACAAATTCCCTTTCTTTTATACGTGATCCATATTCACATTCAAATAAATACATATAATTATTTTCCATATTCCCGTATTTTCATTATTCAATATTTTTCGATATCGACTATAGGATTTGCTTAGGCTGCGATCCTGTTTTCTATATGGTAAAGAATGGCAATTTTTAGTGTTTCACTATTTCATGAAGATAAGTGTATTACACTCTTTACTCTAGCAAAGGAAATTCTTTCCGGCAATGCATATCTGTACGATTTACGAAATGCAAAATCCATTCGCTGAAGATGGCTTCCTGATAATTTTTGTTGATATGACATTGCAAGTACGAGACCATACAGCATAAGCGATCAAAATTTCTGGCTTAAACGCCGCGTACTGCGGAAGATGGGCGTCCCGCTTATAAGTGGAAATCCGGCAGGTTGTCGGGGCCGTACGTAAAGAGCGTCTGCAACTTGTACCCTACTCACTGCTCCCTAATCACCACGCGGGATTACAGCCGACAGGCAATCAGGTGTAGGGGAAATTGCGATAGTTGGCTGAGCAGATGTGCTCACGCGACCTACGGACTTCACAAGCGTTGGCTTCTGGCCTACGCTCCCGAGGATGCAACGCCTACTTCTTGGACGCTTGTGACCGAGTATATGTAGACAAAAATGTGATGAGGACACTCTCTCTGCCTCCCACGATTCATTCAGTCTGCAATTTTTTTCAGTTTAGGGCTGCTAGCAGCTCTTCTGCCTCACGAGGCTAGCCACCTATGGCATAGAAACAGTGTCTTTAATGAAATTACGTTCGTGAAGTGATGTGTTTGATGCTATGGAAATCGGGATACCACCCAAGTATAGGAAACATCTGTATCCTATCAGAAAGAGCGCTGCAGTCAGATCAGTAGGCTTATGCCTGAGTGACGCATTAACCTGTTGTTAGAGAGCGATCACTAATAATTTGTTAAATAATACCGATAAACATTTAACACTGGGATAACATGCAAAATTACTTGCATTCTGCAATTGACACCATCTACCGCAAGGATGATGAACTGATAATTATTGGATTGACCGGTCGAACTGGAAGCGGTTGTTCAACAGTCGCGCAAATTCTGTGCTCGGAACAAAACGAAATTCGACACTCATTGCACGGAAGTGATTCACCCCCCAACAATGAAGCACGTAAGCAAAAAATCA
Organism: Janthinobacterium psychrotolerans; assembly: GCF_001677885.1. Lineage (GTDB taxonomy): Bacteria > Pseudomonadota > Gammaproteobacteria > Burkholderiales > Burkholderiaceae_D > Janthinobacterium > Janthinobacterium psychrotolerans. Next base: position 241,543 of record NZ_LOCQ01000054.1, read on the forward strand.
TCAAACGTCACTTCGACGTAACTTGGCAGAAATTCGAATTGATCCAAGTACGTTCCGTTATAACGTTATTCCTGATTGAGGAAGGCGTTGTTAATATCATGTTCAAGCTGCGCGAACTTTTGAAGGATGAAAAAAAACTCAACTTCGGCGAGCTAGAAACGTCCCTTAAAAAAATTGAGGCGTCACTAAATGAAGAAAGAACGTCGAAGATTCCAGAGCTGACCATTCAGTTCTACACAATGACGCTACCGAACCTTTGCGCAGAATTGCGTGTCGTACTCGGCGAGAGCGCCTTCATCAAATTGTATCAAGAAATCGGTAAAAATATTCGATTGTCCGGATCTGCACTAAACGCGAGCCTTGTTGATGGGAAATTCTTCACCCTAGCTGAAAAAATCAATACAATCATTAAGCATATAATTACTTCCAATAAGCAATTAAAGAAAAGTACTCTGATCGTAATCGACGCCATTCGTAGCAATCTTGAAGCGATGTTTTTTCAGGATCGATATGCTGCCTTTTATTTAGCTGCCGTTTCATGCCCTGACAACCAGAGAAAGCAGCGGCTTTATACGCTAAAATTTTCGGATGACGACGTAAAAATTATTGACAAAGAGGAATATGTTGCGCGAGATCTGAATAATACTACTACTTATTCTGTCCAAGATATTCAGGCTTGCATCCAGCGTGCAGATATTTACATTAGTAATCCAGATCAAAATAATGAAGTTTCAAAATACTCGAATCTTTCTGATCAAATCATTAGATTCGTTTCCCTAATGAAACGGCCAGGTATTGTAACTCCCACTTCGGTAGAGCGATGCATGCAGTTGGCTTATACGGCTAAACTGAATTCCGGTTGCATATCAAGACAGGTAGGTGCTGCGATTACCGATAAGAATTTTTCGGTGCAGGCTATCGGATGGAACGACGCTCCCTATGGTCAAGTTCCTTGCGTGCTACGAAATCGTGACGATCTCATTGCTGGCCAAGATCAGAAAGCCTACAGTGAGTACGAGAAAAATGATAAAAAATATCTTGATCATTTGAAAAAAAATATTGATGTGTATATCCCCATTAAAAAAACAGGGCGGAATATTTCTTATTGCTTTAAATCGGAATATAACACACTAACAGGTGTCAAAAATCAAGTTCATACACGGTCGTTGCACGCGGAAGAAAACGCCTTCCTACAGATTTCCAAGTATGGTGGCAGGGGCATTGAAGGGGGCCTTCTGTTTACGACTGCTAGCCCATGCGAACTGTGCGCTAAAAAAGCTTATCAGCTCGGGGTTACTGCTATTCACTACGTTGACCCTTATCCTGGGATTGCCATAGATCACGTTATTCACGGTGGCACGCAAAATCCTAAAATGGTTTTATTCTCTGGAGCCATTGGACGCGCATTCCACCGCTTATACAATCCAATCTTGCCATACAAAGATGAGTTGAGTGCTTTACTGCAAAATTAACGTCGTCGCCAAGGAAAAAAGTGCCGCGCCCTCAGGAGGCGCGACTGACATACAAGTCGTCCTCCAAATAGCAGTAACGAGACGTTGGCCAAATGGTGTAGATGAAAATGCAATGGCGTGTTCAATGCAGAGCGTGAACTAGGATGCAAGGGTGCGTGAGGAGCCTTTTAACCTTCTGACCTCCCTCTTGAAACCGAACTTTCATGCTGGTCTTCAGGATATAGGCGTCACACTGTAAGTGAAAATGCAGGAGCATGTCGAGGGTGTGGGCTCTGTGCGTAGGTGTTTATATATGGGTGATCATATTCCCACTCGCAGCCTGCCATTTTTCAGGACCAATGGCAGCCAGTTCACCGACCGCTTTAGCAGCAAGAAAAAGAAACGGAAACGGGCGACCGGATTCCCAGCAGCAAGCACGCGTTTGACGTCCTACGTAAACAGCTGGCGATCGAACATCGTCTGATCCCGCCACGTCATCCGCAGACCAACGGCATAGTGAAACGCTTCAACGGCCGCATCAGCGAGGTCGTCAATCAGACCCGTTTCGCATCCAGAGCCGAGCTCGAATCAACACTGCGCAATTACCTGAAAATCTATAACCACAACATCCCACAGCGTGCTCTCAACAACGAAACGCCAGTTCAGGCAATGAAGAAATGGCAGGCGAAAAAAGCCAGAATTATTCGTTAAACGTGTTTATAACCAGGCGGGTCTTGACATCTAGCCGATGCCGCTATCTCTTGTCTTGCAGAAATAACGTATCATTATGCCTACCAAGAAATGGTTTTTCTCTCACACAAGGTGCTATCCTTGATGCAAGTTAATTATTTGCGCAATAGCGTCGAACATGACAATCCCAGACTATCAAACATTAATGCTCCCCTTCCTTCGAATCGCAAAAGATGGCATGGAGCGTCGATTCAGAGATGCAGTCGAAGTCCTAGCAGAGGAATTCGCGCTCACGGACGAAGAACGCAATATCATGCTACCGAGCGGCACTGCGCCTTTATTTGATAATCGCGTTGGCTGGGCACGCACATATCTCAAACAAGCAACACTCCTACAATCCAGAAAACGGGGTTTTTTTCAAATAACGACAAGAGGCATGGAACTTCTTGCAAAAAAGCCATCAAGGATCGATAACTCTACCCTTGAGCAATACCCTGAGTACTTGGATTTTAAATTGCGCCGTGGTGAACTACGATTTGAATCAAAAGCTTCCGACGCAAATCCCAAAGCCTCAAACCTTGAATTGGCTGAACGTCAGTCAGATTCCACTCCGGAAGAACTATTCTCCCAAGCTTATCAACGCCTGCGCGGCAATCTAGAAGCCGAACTACTAGAGCAAATCAAAATGTCGTCTCCTGCATTCTTTGAGCGACTAGTGATCGATCTACTTGTCGCCATGGGATATGGGGGTTCTCGTCGCGATGCTGGAAGTGCAATGGGAAAAAGCGGCGACGGTGGCATTGATGGAATGATTAAGGAAGACAAACTGGGTTTGGATGTGATTTATGTACAAGCCAAGCGCTGGGAGGGAACCGTTGGACGCCCCGAAATACAGAAATTCGCGGGTGCATTGCAGGGACAGCGAGCAAACAAAGGCATCTTCATCACGACATCCTGTTTTACCCGCGAGGCAATGGAATACACGAAAATTATCTCTACGAAGATCATCTTAGTTGATGGGGAGCAGCTCACTTCTTATATGGTCGATCACAACGTCGGAGTATCGCCAGTAAGCAGTTTCGACATAAAACGAATCGATTCTGACTATTTCGAGGGAGAAAATGTGTAACGTGCGTCAATACCCATAATGGCTACTTGCCAGCAAAACCCAATCTCAGATCACCAAAAATTTATGCCGGCTTTGCTCCGCTTCGCATTGGAACCGCCAGGAATATTTTGTGAAATTGAATATGAAATTCTGCTAGATAAATTACAAAAAAGAAGGATTAAAAAATATATCGCACGCCTACTTTAAAGCTTCTTCGCAATAATCAGTGACTCCATGACTTTGCGAGACCGGTCCTTACTTCTCCCCATCGTCATGTGCGTGTGGTTCATCTCTTCAAACCAAACACGATAACCTCGCCCGAATGTATTGTTCGCAAGTCCAATAAGCTCATCAATATTAATCATGCCAGTATTCGAATAACTCAACAGCAAATCGCTCTTAGAGTCTTTGACCCCTTCAAACATATCAACGAACGCCCCCTGAACCTGCGTCTTGATGCAGAACGGTGACTGATGACGATCTACTCGATAGCGCCCCTTAACAACCGAGTCTTTCATGAATTGAAGCTCTGGATAATCGTATCTAACAAGCGTTTCCATTGCATGATAGAAGCGCGAGTAATGAACAAATGCATATGGAGGATCGGCGTAAACGACAGACTTCTTAATCTTTCCAAGACACACGCGATAATCGAGCGCAACCAACTCATGGTCTAGGTCAACCACGTGTTTCAAGTGCCATGCGAGTAACAAATCAAACTTACGTCGGAAAATTACTGGAACAGAAGTGCGGCGATATTTATTGATATCTGCCATACCCTCGACCGTCTTCGCATCGCGGTACTGAGCGTAATGTCCCGTTCCTTGGCTAGTATACGCCATAGCATGGAGCAAGCAGGTTAGCCCAAAATTGAAGTCGGCCTTGAGGATATGCCCATCTTGGTATAGTCCATCCAACACCTCTCGAATGGCATCGATCCATATACATTGCTCCGCGCTCCACCAAGTCCCGGAGTATATTTGCGTAAAAAGATGATGCGATGTGCTGAACTCCTTCATCAGCAAAGATCGATTGCACTTCTCAATTTTGTTGAATGATGCAAGCGTCGATGTCGCAGGATAGTGCATCGTGGCTGGTAGCTCCGCAATGTTTCGCTCTGCAATTACGCTCGCCAGAGCGACCAAATCGAAGTTACCGATACTTTCAGCCCGCTTGAGATATGTACTGGCAATGACGGACGAATACTCCTGAATGTCATTCGATACCACTTTAAATCTATCACCAAAACCAGCGGTAATAGCACATGCCCCTGCAAAAAGATCGACCAAGGGGCGACCGTGAGCACTGACTGCAGAAAGCCCATCACCGACGAAATCCAAGATTTGGGCTTTTGATCCCATGTATTTGATAACTTGCGGATACGCGCGAGGCTCGTACTCGCCGATGGTTTGCCCACCGGAGCTTACCGGCATCTTCAATGCATTTTTGATATTTTTTTCAACTAGTAGCTCCATCGACTCTTTCTTTCTAAGCAACTGCGTTTCCGAGGGACTGGATCTTTTTCGAAAAGTATGATAACCCAAGATGGAATCATACCAAAATTATTCTTCATTGTTACTCTTTAGAACACCTAACATAACCTACTGCGCGTCGCGATTTATGGCCTCCGATGCTCACTTGGGTATTCCGGACGAACGTGACCAGTGATTCCGGCATCGTGACCAGCCATTCCGTTTGAACGTGACCGCCCATTCCGGGCGAACGTGACCGATTTCGGGCATTGTCCGGAATCAGCGGTCACGATACCGGAATCGCTGGTCACGATGCCGGAATGGTGTTGTACAGCGCAGTGATGACGTTACGCATTTTGCAACCGAACGGGTAGGCTCCCAGCTTTTGACTGGAGATGGCGTGCCCGCACCGAGGATCAATATGCGTAAAATTAAGGACGTACTACGACTCAAACTTGACGCCAAATTGTCGCACCAGCAGATTGCCAATGCACTTGGCCTGTCTAAAGGTGTGGTCACGAAGTACGCCGGCCTGGCTGCGGCAGCTGGCCTGGACTGGCTCACTGTACAAAGCATGGACGAGGCGGCACTGGAGCGGCGCCTGCTGGTCGGCGCCCAAAAGGCGAGTGACTATGTGCAGCCCGATTATGGCCGCCTGCACCAGGAACTGCGCCGTAAGGGCATGACGTTGATGCTGCTGTGGGAGGAGCACCGCGCCGACTATGCCGATCGCCAGACCTACGGCTACACGCAGTTCTGCGAAAACTACCGCCGCTTCGCCAGGCAGCTCAAGCGCTCGATGC
>NZ_LOCQ01000053.1 GCF_001677885.1 Janthinobacterium psychrotolerans
AGCCAAAAAGGAGAGAAATATCGACCCATCGTGACCGCACCGACTACAATTTAACCGCGTAACACCATCTCATGCGCAAGTGGGCACGATAGACCGGAATGGGTGGGCGCGTTCACCGAAATACGCACTATATCACTTCCAAAAGCTGTTTTGACGCTGTGCTAGTCGCTGCAAGCTGGCTTATGCATAGGTGGTCCAACTTTCAGAATAACTCCGTTGACAATGCATGAGGATCGTCTATGAGTTGGTTGACCACCAGAGCTTAGCGACTAGCTTTGGGAGTCAACCTGGTCACAAAATCCGCTTTGCTGGTCCAGAACTTTTCAAGTGACCACGATGACCGGGTTTCAGATACAACTTTCTTTCAACCTCACTCAGCCCACACGGACGTAAAGCAGAAGTGATGTGGCGTTGATGCTATGATTTTGGAGCAGAATCTGGTCAATCTGGTCACGAAGAAAAGCAGCCGGTTTTAACGGCCGCTTTTCAGACCAGCATGGTTGACCAAGTGGTCAAGGTAAAAGAATATTACAGGTCCGAATACGCCCGGCTCCCGTGGTCGCCCGGCTTTCGACAATCTCTCCTAACGAGTCGGGCAAACGTTTCCAGAACTTCGGCGATGCAACAGACAACATGCCGTTTTCCTTACACCAGCTAGCATAAGCCGTATAAACCGTTGACTTGGATGTAGCCGTAGTCGTCGTGCGTTCAATCGATGCTTCGCTTACCCAAGCGTGCACTGAATTTGTCTCTGTTCGAGCAGCCTGAGTTGCAGCGGTCATCGCAGACGGTAGTGCAGCTTCGAATCGGCCACGCTCCAGCAGGCGTTGAAGGCCCTCCAGCGCCCAGTTCAACACCCCCGTCAGCTCGTACATGATGATGCGATCGGCCAGCTTTGGGTCGCGTTCGCTGGCTGGAATCTCCACGCCGAATGGGACTATGTCGAACCGTCGCCAGAATCCATTTGATTGATCTTTCACCGATGGTACATGGTTCGCAAGAATGAGCCACTTCCCGATAATACGTGTCGTAATGGGGCTCTGGTACTTACGGTCGATCTGCACTGTTTCACCAGCAATCATTGATTTGATAGTTTGTTCGCACCAGTTCTGCGGAGGGGCCTCGTCGCAATAAATGAGTGACGCACCAAGTGTGACTGATGCTTGGAATCCATCTAGCTTACTGGGAGAGGCTGCGACAGCCCGGCCGTGGAGGGCCTGCACAATGTTCGCCAGCGTACCCTTGCCATTCGCCCCACTGCCAATCCAAATCTGGGCGAGTTGGAAGCGTGCATCGGGAAGTAAAGTGTAACCAATGTATTCCTGAACCCTGTTCCGTACTGCTGGGTCGGGTAAGATGCGCGTCAGCAAATTCTCAAACATTTTTGGTGTTGGCGCACTGGGCAAGTAATCACAACCGAGAGTGTGTCGGAGTCCAAGCTCCTTGTCATGTGACTTCAGCACCGGACTGCCATCGAGATGCAGATAGCCATTACCCACGGGGATGACGCTAATGTGAGTGGGTTCTTGGAGGGCAGGAAGCTGGATCAGTGCCGTTTGATGTGCCGCCTTGGCGTTGGCTGCGCTGGCGTTACTAATATCGCCGTCCTCAATAATCCAACTCAACGCCTTCCGCAAGGCGTCATCGTAGCTGACGATTTCCCAATGTTTGTCGTTCCACTTGAGAAAAAGGTTGTCTGAGGTAGCGAATTTACCAGAACGCGACAACTGCAACGCATAGCGGATGGGTTCAAAAGGAGGACGGCGGCTCATGCGAAGTCACTTTCACTGGCACTAACGCCAGGGTGATTCCAGCAGGCATCGACAAGACAGGCTTCAATTTTCTTCATTCTTTAGCTCCTGGTAGGCTACTACCACTGCCTCGACATGAGGTAGTGTTGCAGTGCTCTGAGGAGGTATACAGCCAGGATCGAAGATAAAAAGAGACGAGAATCCAAAGTTTGCGAAAACTCCTGTTAAATAAGGGAGTTAAATAAAATGCTCACAAAATGATCAAGGCCGATTTATGTATGCGGCCAGCGCCCCCCATTGGCACGCCGGGATCTGCTCGATCCGTTACAGCGGCAGGTAGGCGAGGTACTAGCTGGCGTCAATCCAGGCCAGCAGGCCCACGGCGACCATGCCGCCATTGATGACGGCGACTAGGATCGGCGCTGCCGTTGCCATCTCACAGGGACGGTAGGCTACTGCGGACGAACGTGGTAATGGCCGAGGAAACGTGCCGGCTCGACATTGAGCTGTTTACTAACGTCTTCGCCAATCTTAACCAATACAGCACCACCTTTGTTAGCTCATGGCAGTGCTCGATGCGCGGCAATTCAGCCAGCAGCGGCCGACTAAGGGCGTGGCGGCTTGCTCAGTGCCTGCTTGCGTGGTTCTTCACCGAAGTTCACCGCCGCCGCCAACCAGATCGCATCGGCCGACAATTGCATCATAGGGCACGTATCAGTTTAGCTAGCAGGCCGGCACGGCGCTGCCAAACTCAACGTCCAGTCGCGCTCGTTACGCAGGTCAATCGCGACCGCCATCGGCGGCGCAGGAGATACTTGCCAACTACTACCAGTATTATGCAAACCGCACTTTTCTTGGGCGACCGCGCTTGACGCGCTCTGGCTCGACTGCACTGGGCGAAGCATGCTTGATACGGCGATGCAATTCCACCTCCTCCCAGAGCAAAATCCCCCCGATCTTTTTCGGATTGGGAATCGCGCCTTGTTGCATATAGGTAGTGATGGTACGAACGGAAACACGCAGCACTTCGGCGACTTCCTTCTTGGTCAGGTACATATTTTCTCCCCAAATTGGAGTATAGGAAGAAAATTCGTGATGTACGTACGTTACAGGGAAGGCGCCATGTTGATCGCATCCGGGTTCTCTGCCAGCCGTGCCGCCATACGGCCTGAGTCCAAACGCAGGTAATGCTTTTCCAGGGTACGCATATCAGAATGTCCGGAAAACAAAACGACTTCATGCATCCTCAGCTGGCAAGTCTCTACAAGCCGACTAATCGCTTCGCGCCGGCAATCATGGAGCCGGGCATCATAAATTTCGGCCCTGTCAGCTGCATCGCGCCAACCATGACTAAGGTCAGTTGCAGGCATGGGAAAGATACGACCACTTTTTTGGGGGATCAGGTCTTGCAGAAGCTTTACAGCACCAGGCAGTAGCGGAACCTCTCTCGCATGAACCTTCGTCTTGGTAAGGAATCCAGGCTTTCTCAGGCGTACCACCATCCTCTGGAAGTCGACATCTTCCCATTGCAACGATACGATTTCACCACGACGCAATGACGTCAGTATCGAAAACAGAATGGCCGACTTCAAGGTCATGTCCTCGATACTGTTAAACACTTTCAGCAATTCATCATCCGATACGCGCCGATTACGGGGTTCTGCCGAGTCTGGAAGCTGCATCCGCATCAAGGAATGGGCTTGCCACCAAGCCCCATAGATAGGCCAACGGTTTTCTTTATTTAAGTATTTCGTCACCGACCGACGTAGCAGGTTCAGCTCATGCCGGGCGGTTTGGGTGCTGACAGGATAGATCGGCAGGCTTGGCACTTCCTTCCCCGCCTTTTTGCGCGCGTAACGCTGATGCTTTGTAAGCGGCTTTGCACCGTCGGAAGTGGACATGGTAGCCGCACGATTTGGATCGCGTCCGGAGCCCAATTTGCCGGCAAGGCGGCTCGCCTTCCATTTGTCGATGAGGGTCTCATCCAATTGATCGACAGTTCGCTCGCCAAACCATTTGCGCAGCCTTTCCAGACGCGATGCCTCTGCATCCTTGCCTGTAAGCTTTGGAAGGTCATTCTGTTGATACGAGTCGAACACGTCCGACAGTTTGATGGGAAGCGGGGCCTTGGGGGCATGTGGGAAACCGGAAGATGCCGACACAACATGGACCCGTTCTGGCGAGGCCAGTTCCTTGTTGGAGGCTCTACTTTCCAAGAGTTCTACTCGTCGGCGACGAGCCCAACGCGCGCCCTCATCCATTGTTGAGAAGGTTGCAGAATCTTGGAACGGAGGGACAACCACCTTGAAGCGGAGCGAGCCGCTCCGCTCTTCCACGTAGATATGCTTTTCCAGGCGACCGTTTTGTTTTTTTGACATGACGTAACTCCAGAGTTGTAGGAGTTACGTATAGGAAAAAATTGGCTGTCTCCGCGTACGCAAAATCAGGAAGGTTTCTACGGGATTTTTCCCAAAACTTTTCCCAAAAACGATTTGAAGCTAAGTTCCATTACGCTAATCTGCTTGAAAGGCGCATGAATGCTGGTGCGGCTGGCGGGGATCGAACCCACGACCCTTGGCTTCGGAGGCCAATACTCTATCCACTGAGCTACAGCCGCGTAGGGGGAATTTCTGAAGTGAAGCGAAGGATACCGTTTTTCTTTACCTGCGTCTACGGAAACTGTCGTATCGCTGGCAAATGCATGTCACTGCTCAATTTTTGTGCCTATAATCGGGGGTTGTATAAAGGTTTACATTGCGGCATGTAAAAATGCCAACATACATGGCCCACGGCTTTGAATCTGGACTAAGGACATCATGAGCGACGCACATAACGAACAACAATCAGCGATTAAAACGCCTAAACAACTGCTGGCCGCCGTCGCCGGCTTCTTTCTGATTACCGTCATCGGCATCATCCTGCTGGTGCAGTTTGTCACGGCCCAGAAGCTGACCGGCGAAGGCTCGGACAGCCAGTCGGCCGAGGCGATTGCCGAACGATTGAGTCCGGTGGCCAATACCGGCTTTACCTTCAAGGACGCCAGCGGCCCGAAAGTGCTGCAAAGCGCCGAAGCGGTGTACACCTCGACCTGCGTGGCCTGCCATGGCGCCGGCGTGGCCGGTGCGCCGAAGTTTGGCGATGCGGGCGCCTGGACGGCGCGCCTGGCGCAAGGCTATGACACGGTGCTGAAACACGCGCTCGAAGGCTTGCGCGCGATGCCGGCCAAGGGCGGCAATCCGGACCTGGACGACGTCGAAGTGGCGCGCGCGGTGGTCTACATGGCCAATGCCTCGGGCGGCAAGTTCAAGGAGCCGGAAGTGCCGGCGCCGGCCGCAGCCGCCGATGGCGCGGCACCGGCAGCCGAACCCGCATCAGCGCCAGCGCCAGCCAAGTAATACCGCTGCATGAAAAAACCACCGACGCTTGCCGGTGGTTTTTTTTCGTCCCTACACCTTGAAGGCGGAAACGATCTGCTCCAGCTTGCCGGCCTGTTCCTGCATCGAGTGGGCGGCAGCGGCGGCCTGTTCGACCAGCGCGGCGTTCTGCTGGGTGGCGTCGTCGAGCTGGGCGATGGCCTGGTTGACCTGGCCGATGCCGATATCCTGCTCCTGGCTGGCCAGCATGATTTCGCCGAGGATGGCGGCCACTTTGTCGGTGCCGGCGACGATCTCGCTCATGGTGGCGCCGGCCTGGCTGACCAGTTTGCTGCCGGCGTCGACGTTGTGCACCGATTCGGCGATCAGGGCGCCGATTTCCTTGGCCGCCTGGCTTGACCTCTGCGCCAGGTTGCGCACTTCGGAGGCGACCACCGCAAAGCCCCGGCCCTGTTCACCGGCACGCGCCGCTTCGACCGCCGCGTTCAGGGCCAGGATATTGGTCTGGAAGGCGATGCCGTCGATGACGCTGATGATGTCGACGATTTTCTTCGACGACGCTTCGATCGCGCCCATGGTCTGCACCACTTGCGTCACCACCGCGCCGCCTTGCGCGGCCACCTTGGAGGCGTCCAGCGCCAGCCGGTTGGCCTGGGTGCCGCTGCTGACGTTCTGCTTGACGGTGCTGGTCAGCTGCTCCATCGACGAGGCGGTTTCTTCCAGCGCGCTGGCCTGGCTTTCGGTGCGGCTCGACAAATCCTGGTTGCCGTTGGCGATCTCGCGCGAGGCCAGCGCGATCGAGCCGGTGCTGCGGCCGATTTCACCGATCATGGTTTGCAGCCGCCCGATAAAGCCGTTGAAGCTGGTGGCGACGGCGTCGAACTCGCTGCCGCCGCCGGCCGGCAGGCGCCGGCTCAGATCCGCGTCGCCAGCGGACAAGGCATCGATATTGTCCTTCAGGCCGCTCAAGCGCCCCATGAAAACGCGGATGCCGCCGACACACATCACGAACAGCAGGATGGCGACCGGGATCTGCACCGCGCCCAGCTTGCCCAGGATGCGGCGGCTTTGCTGGGTCAGCGTGCTGGTCGGCAAGGAGGTAGCCAGCAGCCACGGGCTGCCGGGAATGGCCGTGACCAGCATGGTGCGCGCTTCGCCGGCGCTGTCGTAATCCGATTCAATGCTGGTCTGTTTGTCCAGGGTCGGCAGCAGGCGCGCCAGTTCGGCCGCCATCGGCGAGGAGCCGGCCAGGTCCGCCACTTTTTTCAGTACGATATCGCTTTTGATATAGGTGCTGTTGCTGACGATCTTGCCGTCGCGTTCGACGATCAGGATCTGGCCATCGAGTTTTTTCTCCATGTCGGCCACCAGGCGGTTGAAAAAGCCCAAGGTGACGTCGATGGTCGACACGCCGAACAGCTGGTCGCCCTTGTAGATCGGCATGGCGCAATTGGTGCGCGGCTGCGGGCTGGCGTCGTCCTGGTAGGCATTGGCCCAGGTGCAATGGCCGCGCGGCGATTTGAGGCCGCCCAGGAACCAGCTTTGCTCGAAATATTTCAGCGACTCGGGCGAATTCCAGTGCGTGTTGAACACCAGCTTGTTGGCGCCATCACGCGCGACAAAGGTGGAAAATTTTTCGCGCCCCGGTTCGCGCTGGTTCGGCAAGGGCCAGATGCCGCCGCCAAACACGTTCGGGTCCGAATACTGGTCGACCAGGCCGGGCAGCACGACGTCGATGGTGGCGCTGTCGACCAGCGGGATGGTCTGGGTGATGCTGCGCGACTGGGCCTCGACCTGGCGCAATTGCTCGCCGATACGGGTGGCGATCGCATTCACGCTGGAAGCGACCACCAGCGACTCGGTGCGCTTCAAATCCGGCGTGACAAAGAAATGAATCACCGCCAGGGTCAGTCCCAGCAGCAGCAGGAAAATCAGGCTGAACAAGGCGGTAAAACGCGCCTGGCTGGTACGGAACAGATTGTTCAAGATAGGCCCCTTGAGCGTATGGATAAAAAGACGCCGGCGCCACCCGATGCGGCGCCATGCTTGAGCGAGGTATAGACTTTCCAACAAGCAAAGTCAATCCGCGAAAAATCAAGCTTGGCAAAAAAATATTCGTTTCCGACCGATTTACAACATGAAAAAAGCCGCCCGGCTGCAGACAGCGGGGCGGCTTCGAAGATTACCGTTCAGGCATTACCACATGATGACGCGCTCTTTCGGTGGCAGATACATCTTGTCGCCCGGTTTCACGCCGAAGGCCTGGTAGAAGCCCGGCTGGTTGCGCATGGTGCCGTTGGCGCGGAATTCGCCCGGCGAATGCGGGTCGGTTTTCAGCAGCACCAGTTGCTGCGCTTCACGCATCTTCATGCGCCATACCTGGGCAAAGCCCGCGTAGAAGCGCTGCTCGCCCGTGAAGCCGTCGATGACAGGGGCTTTCTTGCCGTTCAGCGACAATTTATAGGCCTTGTAAGCAATCGCCACGCCCGAGTTGTCGGCGATGTTTTCGCCCAGGGTCAGCTCGCCATTCACATGGTGGCCCTTGACCGGGCTGAAGCCGTTGTACTGCTTGACCAGTTGCGCGGTCTTGGCCGCGAAGTTCTTGTGGTCGGCCTTGGTCCACCAGTCGCGCAGATTGCCGTCGCCGTCGTACTGGGCGCCCTGGTCGTCGAAGCCGTGGCTGATTTCATGGCCGATCACGCCGCCGATGGCGCCGTAGTTGACAGCGTCGTCGGCCTTGGCGTCAAAGAACGGCGCTTGCAGGATGGCGGCCGGGAAGACGATTTCGTTCATTTCCGGGTTGTAATAGGCGTTCACGGTTTGCGGCGTCATGCCCCACTCGTCGCGGTCGATCGGCTGGCCCAGCTTGTTCAGTTCGCGGTTGTAGTTGACCAGGTGCGAGCGCTGGATATTGCCGATCAAATCGTCCGGCGCCACCGTCAGGTTCGAATAATCGCGCCATTTGTTCGGGTAGCCGATCTTGGTGGTGAACTTGGACAGCTTGATCTGTGCCTGCTTCTTGGTGACCGGGCTCATCCAATCAAGCTTGTCGATGCTCTGCTTGTAGGCCGTCATCAGGTTTTTCACCAGCGCTTCCATGCGCACCTTGCGGTCGGCCGGGAAATATTGTGCCACGTACAGCTGGCCGACGGCTTCGCCCAGCGCGCCTTCGACGGCGCCCACGCCACGCTTCCAGCGCGGACGCATTTCCGTCACGCCCGTCAGGGTGGTGCCGTAAAACGCGAAGTTTTCATCGACATAGGCTTTCGGCAGGTAGGCCGCGTTAGCGTGCAGCAAGTGCCACTGGAAATACGCTTTCCAGGTGTCGAGCGGGGTTTTGTCGGCAATCGCCGTGAAACCTTTCAGATAGCTGGGCTGGCTGACGATCACATAACCGACCTTGCCGGCAATGCCGGTGTCTGCCAGGTAGCGGTTCCAGTCGTAGCCGGGCGCCACTTCCGACAGTTTCGCCAGTTCCACCTTGTTGTAGGCTTTGACGGGGTCGCGGTTTTCGACATTGCTCCATTGCACGCGCGCCAGTTCCGTTTCCAGCGCCACGATGGCCTTGGCGTTGGCGGCGGCGTTCTTGTCGCCGGCCAGGCCCAGCATTTTTTCCACGTGGGCCGTGTACTTGGCCAGGGTGTCGGCCTTGGCCGCTTCCAGGTAGTAGTCGCGGTCCGGCAGGCCCAGGCCGCTTTGCACGATGTCGGCCACATACTTGGTCGAATCCTTGGCGTCCTGGTGGATGGCGAAATCGTACGGCGACGTCACGCCCAGTTTGCTGAAGTGGGCGATCACGGCCGGCAGTTCTTTTTTGTCCTGCAGCGCGGCGATCTTTGCCATTTCGGCGTTCAAGGGGCTCAGGCCCAGGCTTTCCAGCTTGGCTTCGTCCATGAAGCTGGCATAAAAGTCGCCGATTTTTTGTGCATTGGAACCCGGAGCGCGGGCCTTGTCGGCGGCCGCGCCTTCAACGATGCCGCGCAATTGCGTTTGCGTGTCATCGGCCAGCTTGGCGAAACTGCCCCAGCTCGACTTGTCGGCGGGAATCACGGTCTCGGCCAGCCATTTGCCGTTCAGGTGCTGGAACAGGTCATCCTGGACGCGCACGGCCGGGTCGATATATTCGATGGCAATGCCGGAGGCCAGGCCCGCAGGCGCGGTGGCGGCGGTGGCAGGCGCGGCTTTCTTGCTGGTATCGGCAGCGTTGGCCATGCCCGCGACGCCGGCCAGCAAACTCAAGGTCAATGCACTTAACAAATGTCGATTCACGGTAGTCCTTGTATTGGGTGGAATAGAAGGGTCAGAACGCCCTAGGCTTCTGGCCCGGTTTTCGACTGTAGCATACCGGTGGAAACGGTATAAAAAACTTTGCAGGGAATGCAAAAAGACCACGCGGGGTGGTCTTTTCTGTTGTTACAACATAACGCGCGATATTGTTGGCGGTGAATGTCGGATTACGCGCAAGCGCCAATCCGGCCTACGATGCTCCACAATTCACACGTCAGGTACGTAGGTCGGGTTAGCCCGTAGGGCGTAACCCGACAAAATGACGCCTACCAGATGATGACGCGGTTTTCAGGCGCCACATACATCTTGTCGCCCGGCTTCACGTCAAACGCTTCATAGAAGCCCGGCTGGTTGACCATGGTGCCGTTGGCGCGGTACTGGCCCGGCGAATGCGGGTCGGTCTTGATCTGCACGATCTGTTGCGCTTCGCGCATCTTGCTGCGCCAGACCTGGCCAAAGCCCATGTAGAAGCGCTGGTCGCCCGTCAGGCCGTCGATCACCGGCGCAGGTTTGCCGCCGAGCGAAATTTTATAGGCCTTGTAGGCGATCGCCACGCCGGAATTATCGGCGATGTTTTCGCCCAGGGTCAGCGCGCCGTTGACGTTGTAGCCCGGCAATGGGCTGTAGCCATCGTACTGTTTGGTCAGCGCATCGGCCTTGGCGGCGAAGTTCTTGCGGTCGGCCGGCGTCCACCAGTCGCGCAGGTTGCCATCGCCATCGGACTGGCTGCCCTTGTCGTCAAAACCGTGGCTGATTTCATGGCCGATCACGGCGCCAATCGCGCCATAGTTGACGGCGTCATCGGCGTTGGCGTCAAAGAACGGCGGCTGCAAAATGGATGCCGGGAACACGATTTCGTTCATGGTCGAGCTGTAATAGGCGTTCACGGTTTGCGGCGTCATGCCCCACTCTTCGCGGTCGATCGGTTTGCCCAGCTTGGCCACATTGCGTGCCGTGGCAAAGTTTGCCGCGCGCATCATGTTGCCGGCCAGGTCGTTGGAAGCGATCTGCAGCTTCGCATAATCGCGCCATTTGTTCGGGTAGGCGATCTTGGGCGTGAACTTGGCCAGCTTGGCTTGCGCTTCCTTCTTGGTCTCCGGGCTCATCCAGTCCAGGGTGTCGATGCTTTCCTTGTAGGCGGCCAGCACGTTTTTTACCAGTTCCTGCATGTGTTCCTTGCGCTCGGCCGGGAAGTATTGCGCCACGTACAGCTTGCCGACGGCTTCGCCCAGCACATTGTCGACGGCGGCCACGCCACGCTTCCAGCGCGGCTGGTTCTGCGTCACGCCGCTCAGCACGGTGCCATAGAAGCCAAAGCTCTCGTCGACGAAGTTCTTCGACAGATAGGCGGCATAGCTGCGCAGCAACTGCCACTCGAAATACGCTTTCACGGTATCGAGGTCGGCGCCAGCCAGTACCTTGCTGTAGCCGGCCAGGTAGCTCGGCTGGTTGACGATCACGTAATCGACCTTGTTGGCGATGCCGGCGGCGGCCAGGCCGCCTTTCAGGTCGTAGCCTGGCGTGAGCTCATTGACTTGGGCGATCGGCGTCTTGTTGTAGCGCTTGACGGGGTCGCGGTTGTCGACCTTGGTCCATTGCACTTCGGCCAGCGACGTTTCCAGGGCCACCACGGCCTTGGCGTGCGCGGCAGCATGCTTGTCGCCAGCCATGGCCAGCATCTTTTCCACGTGCGCCTGGTATTTTTCCTTCACGCCTGCCTGCTTGGCTTCCAGGTAATAGTCGCGGTCGGGCATGCCCAGGCCGCTCTGGCTCACGTAGGCGGCATACTTGGTCGATTCGCGCGCGTCCTGGCCCACATAGATGGCGTAGGGGGTAGCGATGCCATTCTTGCTCAGGTGGGCGATCAGGCCCGGCACGCCTTTCTTGTCGCGCAGCGAACGGATGCGGTTCAGCTCGCCTGCCAGCGGTCTCACGCCCAGCGCGTCGAGGCGGGCCTCATCCATGTAGCTGGTGTACAGGTCGCCGATCTTCTGCGCTTCGGAACCGGCCTTCTTGTTCTTGTCCTGCTGCGTCGCTTCGATAATGCCGCGCAGCTGCGGCGTGGTGTCGTCGCGCAGCTTGGCAAACGAGCCCCAGCTGGACTTGTCGGCCGGAATCTCGGTCGTGGCCAGCCACTTGCCGTTCAAATGGGTAAAGAAGTCGTCCTGCACGCGCACGGCCGGGTCGATGTATTGCACGTCGATGCCGGAGACAGGGTTGTGGGTGGGGGCGGCGTGGGCAAACGCAGCCAACAGGGTCAGGGTCAGGCTGCTCAAGAGATATCGTTTCACGAAAGTCCTTATGGGGCTGGTTGGGGCTGGTCAGAAAGAACGGGCGGATAGCCCGCCGCGCCGGGCGCGTCAAAGAATGTAGCACGCGCTCCCCGGCTTGACCACTCCGATGTGTTTTTATGCCCCTGTGAACCTCACATCCCCAAAACATTCAGGTTCGCGCCACCGCTGCCCACGCTGGCGCCCATGCCGCCTTTGCCACCACCCTTGCGTCCGCCCGGCTCGCCGCCTTCGCGTGCGCGCGGCTCGGCATGCGGCGCTGCAGCATCCATCACGCGCGCCATCTGGCCGGCGATAAACACGGCCACCGCCTGGCGCTGGCGTTCGTCGAGCGCATCATTGACGCTCAGCCACCAGTCGCGCAGCTGCTTTTCTTCGGCCAGGCTGACGGTGCTTTCATTGTCCATGCCGGCAACGAGCTCGCGCAGCTCGACACTGGGGGCGGCAAGCGCCTGCCGCACGCCGGCCTGCAGCCGTTCGCGGCGCGACTGCCGCTCGCGCAGCAGCTGGCGCGTTTTGCTCTCCACCTGCTGCCACAGGATTTGCTGATTGGCATTGAGCTTCAGTTCGGCCTTGAAGTCGGGCGCCATCGGCAGCAGGTCCTGCAGCCGCATCTCGGCGATCGGCACGGCCGAGGCGCTGGCGCCCGCCATGCCCAGCACCAGGGCGGCGCACAGGCGCAGGGCAGGCAGATTCATCAAGCTTGTCAGGGTGCTCACTTTGAATGCTCCGGATAAAAAAAAACCTGCGTCCGAAGACGCAGGCAAAACCACTTCGTGTCGAGAATGCGGATTGACTATAGGGCGGCCGGCTACCCTTTATTTCGACTCTTACAAATGCTTACTCCCCTCAAGAGTATCGCTACACGGCTGTACACAAGCGCTACATTTGGCAAGCTTGCGCGGCCCTTTTTGCGCCTACACTGCCATGACCTGCGCGCCTGCAGCGCCAGCGGTGATTCAGGACTATACTTTCAGAATGGCGCCGCTCCATGGGGACTGGCGCCGCGGCAGCACACAAGACGAAGGCAGAATTCATGGGCAAACTCAAAAATACCGGCTTGATCGGCCTGGGCGTGGTGGCGGGCATCGCCGTGTCGCTGCAGTTTTCGGCGATGGCGCAAAAAAGCGTCGAGCCGGCCTTGCCGCTCGAGGAGTTGCGCCAGCTGGCCGACGTGTTTGGCCTGATCAAGTCCGACTACGTGGAACCTGTGGAAGACAAGAAACTGCTGACGGAGGCCATTTCCGGCATGGTCGCCTCGCTCGACCCGCATTCGGCCTACCTGGACAAAAAAGCCTACGCCGAGCTGCGTGAAGGCTCGGAAGGCAAGTTCGTTGGCCTGGGCATTGAAATCGGCGTCAGCGACGACGGCTATATCAAGATCGTCTCGCCGATCGAGGATTCGCCGGCCTACCGCGCCGGCATCAAGGCCGGCGACCTGATCACGCGCCTCGATGGCCAGCCCGTGAAGGGCGTCAGCCTGGAAGACAGCGTCAAGCGCATGCGCGGCGAGCCCGGCACCAAGGTCACGCTGACCATCGCGCGCCAGGATGAACCGCAGCCGCTGTCATTCACCATCACGCGCGAGGAAATCCACCAGAAGAGCGTCAAGTCGAAAATGGTGGAACCGGGCTACGCCTGGCTGCGCGTGTCGCAGTTCCAGGAGCCGACAGTGGACGACCTGGCGGCACAGATCACGGCGCTGTACCAGCAAGATCCGCACATCAAGGGCATGGTGCTGGACCTGCGCAATGATCCGGGCGGCGTGCTGCAAGGCGCGATCGGCGTATCGGCGGCATTCCTGCCCAAGGACGCGGCCATCGTCTCGACCAATGGCCAGGTGGCCGAGTCAAAACAGGTGTTTTATGGCAGCCCCGAATACTACAGTTTCCGCTCCGAGGGCGATGCGCTGGCGAAACTGCCGGCGGCGGTGAAAAACGTGCCGCTGGTGGTGCTGGTCAACACAGGATCGGCCTCGGCCTCGGAAATCGTCGCCGGCGCCCTGCAAGACTACAAGCGCGCCACCATCATCGGCACGCAGACTTTCGGCAAGGGCTCGGTGCAGACCATCCGCCAGCTGACGGCCGACACCGCCGTCAAACTGACCACGGCCCGCTATTACACGCCGAAAGGGCGCTCGATCCAGGCGCGGGGCATCGTGCCCGACCTGCTGGTCGACGAAACGGCCGAAGGCGACGGCCTGAACAGTCTGCGCATGCGCGAAGCGGACTTGCAGAAGCACCTGAGCAACGACCGCGACAAGGAAAGCGCGAAGGCTGCGCCCGTCAACGACGAAATGGAAGAGCAACTGCGCATCATGGCGCTGGAAAAAAACAGCAAGCCGCTCGAATTTGGCAGCAAGGATGACTTCCAGCTGCTCCAGGCGCTGAACCATCTGAAGGGCTTGCCGGTCAAGCTGGCCAAGGCGGAGCCGGTGGTGGTGCAGGCGGATGTGAAAAAAGACTCAAAGAAATAATGACCTGCAAGGCAGGGCTTGCCCCTGCCTTTATTCCCTTCGCGCCGCCTCGCGCAAACTATCCCGCCCTTCCCCGCAACGAAACTGTCTCAAGCAGACCCTGTTTGTGTAAAATTTGCTTCACTTGTCGGCATCGCGCCGATTGCCAATTTGAAAGCGAATCCATGAAACAAGTCGTCATCAGCGGTACCGGCCTGTACACGCCGCCATTTTCGATCTCCAACGAAGAGCTGGTCGCCTGCTTCAATGCCTATGCGGAACAAGCCAATGCCGATAACGCCGAGGCGATCGCCGCCGGCACCGCGACGGCGCTGGAATTGTCGAGCGTGGCGTTCATCGAAAAGGCGTCCGGCATCAAGTCGCGCCATGTGATGGAAAAGGAAGGCATCCTCGATCCGGCGCGCATGGTCTCGCGCATTGCCGAGCGCGCTGACGACGAGATCTCGATCCAGGCGGAAATGGCGGTCGCCGCCGCACGCGACGCCCTGGCGCGCGCCGGGCGCACCGCCGCCGATATCGACATGGTGCTGGTGGCCTGCAGCAATATGCAGCGCGCCTACCCGGCGCTGGCGGTCGAAGTACAGGATGCGCTGGGCATCGACGGTTATGGTTTCGACATGAACGTGGCGTGCTCGTCGGCCACCTTCGGCATCCAGCAGGCGGTAGCGGCCGTGCAAAGCGGCCAGGCGCGCGCCGTGCTGGTGCTCAATCCTGAAATTACCAGCGGCCACCTGAACTGGCGCGACCGCGACAGCCACTTCATTTTTGGCGACGCCTGCACCGCCATCGTGGTCGAAGCGAAGGAAACGGCCGTCTCCGAACACCAGTTCGACATCATCGGCACGGAACTGAAAACCCGCTTCTCTAACGCCATTCGCAACAACTTCGGCTTCCTGAACCGTTTTGACGAGTCCGGCGTGGGCCAGGCCGACAAGCTGTTCCGCCAGCAAGGACGCAAGGTATTCAAGGAAGTGTGCCCGATGGCCGCCGAAATGATCAAGGCGACCCTGGCCAAGGCCGGCGTGGAAGTGCCGCAGGTGCGCCGCTACTGGCTGCACCAGGCCAACCTGAACATGAATTTGCTGATCGCGCGCCTGGTCCTGGGCCGCGACGCCGAACCGGGCGAGGCGCCGGTGATCCTCGACACCTATGCCAATACCTCGTCAGCCGGCTCCATTATTGCCTTCCATAAACATCAAGACGATCTGGAAACAGGCGCCCTGGGCGTGATCTGCTCGTTCGGCGCCGGCTACTCGATCGGCTGCGTGGTGGTGCGCAAGGTCTGAACCAGCGTGGCTTGAAAAACACCCGATCACTGCAATTGGGTGCAGTTCCAGGTGGATAGGCATGCGTTCGCGGCCACCTGGACGAAGATAAAGCGCAAGTTTTTTGCGATAAAGCCGCAGGAAATGCTCCGGAGCGGGCTTTCCAGCGTTTATACTTGGTCGCTGAGCAACATCTTCTTCTGTCCGCCCTCATAAGGAACCCCAAACGCATGCCCCACGACATCAGTCTGATCACCACCATTGCCGCCGCCCTCGGGGTTGGCCTCGTTTTTGGCTTCATTGCCGCCCGCATGAAGCTGCCGGCCCTGGTCGGCTACCTGGCCGCCGGCATCGTCATCGGACCGGCCACGCCCGGTTTCGTGGCCGATGCGCAGATTGCCGGGCAACTGGCGGAGATCGGTGTGATGCTGATGATGTTCGGGGTCGGCCTGCATTTTTCCATCGAGGATTTATGGGATGTGCGCAAAATCGCCCTGCCCGGCGCCGTCTTGCAGATCGCCGTCGCCACGGCGATGGGCATGGGCCTGGCCCACTGGTGGGGTTGGAGCCTTGGTGGCGGCCTGATCTTTGGCCTGGCCTTGTCCGTGGCCAGTACCGTGGTGCTGCTGCGCGCGCTCGAGGAGCGCGGCATCCTCGACTCCCTGAATGGCCGCATCGCCGTCGGCTGGCTGGTGGTGGAAGACCTGGTGACGGTGCTGGTGCTGGTGCTGCTGCCGGCGTTTGCGGGCGCGTTGGGCGGTACGGTCGCGCCCGGTTCGGAAGAAGTCAGCCTGTGGCGCACGCTGGCCATTACCCTGGGCCAGGTGGCCGGTTTCATCATCTTCATGCTGGTGGTCGGCCGCAAATTGTTCCCGTGGATCTTGTGGCAGGTGGCGCGCACCGGCTCGCGCGAACTGTTCACCCTGTGCGTGATCGCCGCCGCCGTCGGCATCGCCTATGCGTCGACCAAGCTGTTCGGCGTGTCGTTTGCGCTGGGCGCCTTCTTTGCCGGCATGGTGTTGCGCGAGTCGGAACTGAGCCACCGCGCCGCCGAAGAATCGTTGCCGCTGCGCGATGCGTTCGCCGTGCTGTTCTTTGTGTCGGTCGGCATGCTGTTCGAGCCCAATATCCTGATCGAAAAGCCGCTGCAGGTGCTGGCCGTGTGCGCCATCATTATCTTCGGCAAGTCGATTGCCGCCTTTTTGCTGGTGATGGCGCTGCGTTATCCGCCGAAGACGGCCATTATCGTCTCGGCCAGCCTGGCGCAGATAGGCGAGTTCTCGTTTATCCTGGCCGCGCTGGGCCTGTCGCTGGGCCTGATGCCGCAGGAAGGCCAGAGCCTGATCCTGGCCGGCGCGATTTTGTCGATCGCGCTCAACCCGGTGGTGTTCAGCATGGCCAAGCCGCTGCTGCGCGTGATCGGCAACAGCGATTTTGCGCGCAAGTTCGAACGCACCAATGACCCGCTGGCCGAGCTGCCGATGACGGTGCCACAGGAAAAACTGCATGGCCAGATCGTGCTGGTGGGCTACGGCCGCGTGGGCCGCCGCATCGCGGCCGCGCTGATGGAGCGCGGCATCCACTTCGTGGTGGCCGAGGAAAACCGCGACATCGTCGACCAGCTGCGCAAGGACGGCATTCCCGCCGTGGCCGGCAACGCGGGCGAGCCGGCCGTGCTGATCCAGGCCCATATCACGCACGCCACCATGCTGGTGATCGCCACGCCGGACACCTTCCACGTGCGCGCCATGATCGAAACGGCGCGCGCGCTGAATCCGGGTATTTTGACCGTGGTGCGTACCCACAGCGAGGAAGAAGCCGAACTGCTGCGCGCGGAAAACGCCGGCAAGGTGTTTATCGGCGAACACGAACTGGCCAACGGCATGATCGACCATGTGCTGCACAGTTTTGATGGGGAAAACAAAGGCCACGGCCATTGAGATGGCCCGGCGCGGTTTGACGTTCTTACAACCGCGCCGCCAATGCCGCCCCTTCCCGTATCGCCCGCTTCGCGTCGAGCTCGGCCGCCAGCGCGGCGCCGCCGATCACATGAAAGCGCGGGCCGCCCTGCGCACCCGGCGCCGGCATCAGTTCCACCAGGCTGTCCTGCCCCGCGCAGATGATCACGTTGTCGACCGCCAGCAGGCGCGGCACGCCACCGATGGTGATATGCAAGCCCTGCTCGTCAATCTTGTCATACGTCACGCCGGCCAGCATGCACACGCCGTTCCTGGCCAGCGCGGCGCGGTGCACCCAGCCGGAGGTCTTGCCCAGGCCTGCGCCGACCTTGCTGGCCTTGCGCTGCAACAGGAATAGTTGCCGTACCGGCTCGGCCGGCTGCGCCGGCGCCAGGCTGCCGCCGGTGGCCGCATTCAGGTCCACGCCCCACTCCCCGGCCCAGGCGGCAATGGGCTGCGGCAGCGGGTGCGCCGGGTCGTGCAGCAGGTATTCGCTGACGTCAAAGCCGATGCCGCCGGCGCCGATCACCGCCACGCGCTGGCCGACAGGGGCCTTGTCCCGCAGCACGTCCAGGTAGGTGAGCACGCTGGGGTGGCTGATGCCGGGAATGGCTGGCAGGCGCACCTTGATGCCGGTGGCGACAATCACCTCGTCAAAGCCGCCGGCCAGCAATTGCTCGCGCGTGAGGCGCTGGCCCAGGCGCACGTCGACGTTCAGCAGCGCCAGCCGGCGTTCAAAGTAGCGGATGGTTTCGGCGAATTCTTCCTTGCCGGGAATCTGCATGGCGACCCTGAACTGGCCGCCGACCCTGGGCGCGGCGTCGAACAGGGTCACCTGGTGGCCGCATTCGGCAGCCACGGTGGCGGCCGACAGGCCGGCCGGGCCGGCGCCCACCACCGCCACTTTTTTCGGTACCGCTTTTTTGGCGTACACCAGCTCCGTTTCATGGCAGGCGCGCGGATTGACCAGGCAGCTGGCGCGTTTATTCGCAAACGTATGGTCCAGGCAGGCCTGGTTGCAGGCTATGCAGGTATTGATTTCGTCGCTGCGGCCAGCGGCCGCTTTGGCCACGAAATCCGGATCGGCCAGGAAGGGGCGCGCCATCGACACCAGGTCGCAGTCGCCGCGCGCCAGGATGGCGTCCGCCTCCTGCGGCATGTTGATGCGGTTCGAGGCCACCACGGGGATGCCCACCTCGCGGCGCAGGCGCCCGGCCACGCTGGCAAAGGCGGCGCGCGGCACCGAGGTGACGATGGTCGGCACGCGCGCCTCGTGCCAGCCGTAGCCGCTGTTGAGGATGGTCACGCCAGCCTGTTCCAGCGCCTTGGCCACCGTCACCACCTCGTCCCAGGTATTGCCGCCTTCGACCAGGTCGAGCAGCGAATGGCGGTACATGATGATGAAGTCGCGCCCGACGGCGGCGCGGATGCGGCGCACGATCTCGACGGCCAGGCGCATGCGGTTGGCGATCTCGCCGCCCCACCTGTCGGTGCGCAGATTGGTGCGCGCGCACAAGAACTGGTTCAGCAGATAGCCTTCGCTGCCCATCACTTCGACGCCGTCGTAGCCGGCCTGCTGTGCCAGGCGCGCGCAGCGCACATAGGCGCTAATGGTGCATTCGATGCCGCGCTCGGTCAGTGCGCGCGGACGAAACGGCGATATCGGCGATTTCTTGCTGGACGCCGACACCACGAAGGGCTGGTAGCCGTAGCGGCCCGCGTGCAGGATCTGCATGACGATCTTGCCGCCTTCTTCGTGCACGGCACGCGTGACCTTGCGGTGGTTGAACACGTCGCCGATAAAATTCAGGGTGCCGCCAAACGGCAGCAGCCAGCCTTGCCGGTTCGGCGAAATGCCGCCCGTGACGATCAGCCCCACCCCGCCCCTGGCCCGCTCGCGGTAAAAGGCGGCCAGCTTGCCATAATGATAAAAACGGTCTTCCAGGCCCGTGTGCATGGAACCCATGATGACGCGGTTGCGCAAGGTGGTAAAGCCCAGGTCGAGCGGGGCCAGCAGGTGGGGATAGGTGCTCATGTCAGGCCCGGTGAAAGGGACGTGCGGCGGCGACGTCCAGCAGGCGTACGGTAGCAAGCATTGCGGACGCGCGCAGCGCTTTTCTGTAGACCGGGGATTCTAAATATGTACGCAAGCGCACCTTGGCGCCGCGCGCAGCTTGTGCCGGACGACAGTTTCCCGTAGGCTAGCCTGATGATGCGACTTTATTTTTGCCTGCTGCTGCTGTGCACCGCGCCCTGGTCGGCGCCAGCGCTGGCACAGGCGCCGCGCCTGGACACGGCGCGCCTGAAAGTGGAGGTCAGGCGGGTCGAGGTCGACGCCGAGCGCATGTATGAAGTCAACGCCACTGCCGTGGTGCAGGCGGCGCCGGCGGTGGTCTGGAAAACCCTGACCGGCTACGAGCGCATGAGCGAATTCGTGCCCGACCTCAGTTCCTGCCGGGTGCTGTCGCGCAACGGCAATGACGTGGTGATCGAGCAGCAGGGCACGGCCCGCTTCCTGTTCATGAACCACCCGATCCACCTGGTGGTGCGGGCCACGGAAACGCCGATGACGGCGATCGACATCGATTTGATTTCAGGCGACATGCGCCACTATGAATCGCGCTGGGCCTTGACGCCCATGCCCGAGACGGGCGGCACGCGCATCGTCTTTTCCAGCCGGCTGATGCCGGGCTTCTATGTGCCCGGCATGCTGGGCACGACCATGATACGCGGCGATATCGAGCGCATGATGGGCGCGGTGATGGCACGCATCGACAGCCAGCCGGCGCCGCCACCAGCAAAATAATCAGGCCAGGTAAGTATCCTTGTCGCGGATCTCGGCGTAGTTTTCCAGGTTGCCCAGCTTTACCGTGACCGGGTTCAGGCTGGCCTGCGGCTGCATCGAGCGCCAGGCGAACAGCCACTCCTGCTCCACCGCCTCTTCGCGCGTCTTGGTGAATGCCGCGCCCAGGGCGGCGCGCTGGCCGTATTCGACCAGGCCGTCGATGCCTGCCCAGCTGGGCAGGGTGCGCTGCACGGCGCGGTGCAGGCGCTCGCCGAATTCTTCGGTGTTATGGATGATCAGGCAGCTGTCGGCCGGCGCGAACAGGTCGAACAGTTTTTTGTCCCACACTTGTGAAAAACTCAGGGTAAGGCAGTTGCCGGCCGGGGTCAGGCGAAACTGGCCCAGGCTCAGCGCCAGTTCGAGTTCGCTGCGCTGGCCGTAGCGGTGCAAGGTGGGGGGGCGTTGGTAATCGTGCATGCTGAGACTCAATCTTCAAATAGGGGAATGGCAGGACCGGCGCGCGGCACTCAGCGCGGCGGACGGATATGGCGCCGGATGCGCTGGGCGGTAGCGGCAAGATAAATCTCGCGCAGCAGGTAAGTGAAACAGCCGATCAGGCAGATCACGGCCAGCACAAAAAACACGGCGATGTATTTATCGAGCGTCAGGTTCAGAATATCGCCCAAAAACAGCATGGCGATAATGATGCAGACGAAGAAACCGCATGCCGTGCTGAGGGAAATCGAGTAATTGATCAGATGGGTGCGCCGGTACAGAGTATCGAGCTCGTCCATGTAAAAGTCGTTATAGCCGATATCGAGCCGGTCTTCCAGCACGCGCGTGCGGTCGATGATGCGGCCCAGGCGGTTGGTCAGCACCACCAGCATGGTGCCGATGCCGGTCAGCAGGAATACAGGCGCAATCGCCAGCTGGATAATGTGGCCAATGTCGCCGATCTGTATGTTCATGGATAAAGGGGTTGGTTCACGCTGGCGCCGACACCGGCGCCGGTACAGGTGCTAGTGTAGCAGGCGCGGGCGGTGCCAAGGTAGGGGGCCGCGCCCGTGCCGGCTATACGAAGCCGCGGCCCGGCTGGAAACGTTGCGTGGCGTTCACCAGCGCCGAGGCGATGCCGCGTTCCAGCGCGCCGTGACCGGCGTCCGGGATCATCTCGAGCTGCGAACCGGGCCAGGCCTGGTGCAAACGGTACGCCGACAGCGGCGGGCAGATGGCGTCGTAGCGGCCCTGCACGATCACGGCCGGCAGATGCGCGATGCGCTGCAACTGCCGGATCAGCTGGTCTTCCTCGAGAAAGCCCAGGTTGGCCATATAGTGCGATTCGAGCCGGCCCACGCCCAGGTCCAGCGCATCGTTGGGGCTATCCTCCGGCTGCGGCATCAGGTAGACGCGGCGCCCTTCGAAGCGGCTCCAGGCGCGCGCGGCAGGCCAGTACACCTCGGGGTCGCCGCTGAGGATGCGTTTAACGTAGGCGGCCAGCAGGTCGCCGCGCTCGCCTTCGGGAATCAGGGCGGCAAATTCGTCGTACAATTCCGGATAAAACCAGCGCACGCCTTCGATAAACCAGTCGATCTCGGCCTGGGTACACAAGAAAATGCCGCGCAGCACAAAACCGAGGCAGGCTTCCGGATGGGCTTCGCCATAGGCCAGCGCCAGGGTCGAGCCCCAAGAGCCGCCGAACACCAGCCACTGCTCAATGCCGAACTGGGCGCGCAGCTGTTCGATGTCGTCGATCAGCAGTTGCGTGGTGTTGTTGCGCCATTCGCCCAGCGGCGTGGACTTGCCGGCGCCGCGCTGGTCGAACAGGATCACGCGGTAGCGCTGCGGATCGAAGAAGCGGCGATGCTGCGGCGACAGGCCGGCGCCGGGCCCGCCATGCAGAAACAGCACCGGAATGCCGTCCGGGTTGCCGCACTCTTCCCAATAAATGGTGTGCAAGTCATCGACGGCCAGCATGCCATGCCGGTTCGGCAACAAGGCGGGAAAAAGAGGGGACAGGGATTCGGACATGGCGGTACTCATCAGGATGGACAGGGTTCAGGCCAGCGGCAGGGGCAGGCGGTTCGACGACTTGATTTCGCGCATCGACAGGCTGGACTGGATTTCCGCCACGCCGGGCAAACGGCGCAAGACGTTGGAGACAAACTCGCCATACGCTTCCAGGTCGCGCGCCACCACTTGCAAGAAATAATCGGCTTCCCCCGCCACATTGTGGCACGACAAAATTTCAGGAATCGACATGATGGCCTGCTCGAACTGCGACGGCTGTTCATTGCCATGGTTGGCAAACACGATACGCACAAAAGCAACCAGGCCGATGCCCAGCTTCTTGCGGTTGATCAGCGCCTGGTAGCCGGTAATAAAACCTTCTTCTTCCAGCCGGCGCAAGCGGCGCCAGACCGGCGTTTCACTGAGCTTGAGGCGATCGGCCAGGCGCGCATTGGACAATCGCCCTTCTTCCTGCAACAGCCTGAGTATATGCAAATCAGTGGCATCCAGGCTTACTTCTGAAATTTTCATCTATTTATTGTTTTATTACGGGTGGAATCCACCCAGATACTAGAACATGGCAGGCAGGAATAGCAAGCACATTTCAAGCGGGCAAGAAGATAATGACACGCTGCGCGCACCGCTGCCGGTGCCGCTCTATCTCATTGAATGCTTGCCGCCGCCATGTCCGATTCTACCTTTTTGATGTACCTGCTGGCACTGGCCGGCGCGTTTTTGTTGCCAGGCCCCGACATGGCGCTGGTGCTGGCGACGGGTGCGGCGCGCGGCGTGGCCACGGCCCTGGTCACCGCGCTGGGCATTGCCGGCGCGCGCGCCATGCATGTGGCCCTGTCCGGCGCGGGCCTGGCGGCATTGATGGTCACCCATCCGGAAGCCTTGCAGTGGGTCAAATGGGCCGGCGCCGCCTATCTGTTCTACCTGGCGGCGCGGCTGCTGCAAGCGGCGCTGTCCAGGCGTGATGCCGAGGAAACGGCGGCGCCGGCCACCGCGCACAGCGCGCGCGCCAGTTTGGTGCGCGGTTTTCTCACCAATTTGCTCAATCCCAAGGCGCTGCTGTTTTGCAGCATGTTCCTGCCGCAGTTCGTGGTCGCCAATGGCGAGCGCATGGGCTTGCAATACCTGCGCCTGGGCGCCGCCCTGGTGCTGGTCGGCCTGCTGTTCGACGCCGTGTATGCCGTGCTGGCCGCGCGCCTGGCGCGGCGCATGCGCGGCAAGCCTTCGCCCTATGGCAAGTTCGTGCTGCCGACCGTGTTTGTGCTGCTGGCGGGGCGGCTGGTGACGGGTTGAGCGCATGCGCCAACCAGGTCTCCTGGTGAGCATACAGGCCAACAATGTTGTCGGATTACGCGGCTTCGCCGCTAATCCGACCTACCTGAAAACAAAAAAGGCAGCCGAGGCTGCCTTTCGATGGTGCTGCGATACGGCTTAGGACATGTGCTGGCCGCCGTTGATCGAGATATTGGCGCCAGTGACGAAAGCTGCCTCATCGGATGCCAGGTAGGCCACCAGGCCGGCCACTTCTTCCGGTTTGCCCAGGCGCGCCATCGGGATTTGCGGGATGATTTTGCTGTCCAGCACTTCCTGTGGAATCGCCATCACCATCTTGGTGCCGATATAGCCTGGCGAAATGGTGTTGACGGTGACGTTCTTGCGCGCCACTTCCAGCGCCAGCGACTTGGTGAAACCATGCATGCCGGCCTTGGCGGCCGAATAATTGGTCTGGCCGAAAGCGCCTTTCTGGCCGTTCACGGACGAGATATTGATGATGCGGCCCCAGCCGCGCTCGACCATGCCGTCGCAGACCGGTTTCGTCATGTTGAACACGGAGTCCAGGTTGGTGCCCATCACGGCGTCCCAGTTCGGCTTGTCCATCTTCTTGAAGGTCATGTCGCGCGTGATGCCGGCGTTATTGACCAGCACGTCGACCGGGCCGACTTCCTTTTCCACCGTCGCCACGCAGGCGGCGGCCGAATCGTAGTCGGACACATCGCAAGGATAGGCCTTGAAGTCATAGCCCTGATCCTTGGTGCTCGCCAGCCATGCATCGACCTTGGTGTTGCCTGGCGAATACGTGGTCACCACGCGATAGCCCAGCGCCGCCAACTTGAAGCACACCGCTTCGCCCAAACCGCCCATGCCGCCGGTTACCAATGCAACTCTTGCCATTTTCATCCCCTCAGTGTCGTGCTGCTATTTAGATTCTGTCATCGCTACCGGCAGGCGCCGCCTGCCGGAGCTGGTTCGCCGCGATTAATCCCGCTCAATGGCGAGTGCTACACCCATGCCGCCGCCGATGCACAAGGCCGCCAGGCCTTTTTTCGCGTCGCGGCGTATCATTTCGTGGATCAGGGTGACCAGGATGCGGGCGCCCGAAGCGCCGATCGGGTGGCCGATGGCGATCGCGCCGCCGTTCACGTTGATCTTGCTGGTATCCCAGCCCATTTCCTTGTTGACGGCAATCGCCTGCGCGGCAAACGCTTCGTTGATTTCCATCAGGTCCAGCTCCTCATGCGTCCAGCCGGCTTTTTTCAGGCACAGGCGCGAAGCCGATACCGGACCCATGCCCATGACGGCAGGGTCCAGGCCCGACGAGGCGTAGGCCTTGATGCGCGCCAGCGGCTTCAGGCCCAGTTCCTTGGCGCTTGATGCCGACATCATGATGACGGCGGCGGCGCCGTCGTTCAGGCCCGAGGCGTTACCGGCGGTGACGCTGCCTTCCTTCGAGAATGCAGGGCGCAAGCCGGCCAGCGATTCCAGGGTCGAACCTGGCTTGATGTATTCGTCGCTGTCGAACACGACCGTACCTTTTTTGTTGGCGATTTCCAGCGGCAGGATTTCATCCTTGAACTTGCCCGCTTTTTGCGCCGCTTCCGCTTTCAGTTGCGACTGCAGCGCGAATTCGTCCTGCTCGGCGCGCGACACTTCGTATTTCTTGGCGACGTTTTCCGCCGTGATGCCCATGTGGTACTGGTTGTAGACGTCCCACAGGCCATCGACGATCATGGTGTCGGTCATCTTGAAGTCGCCCATGCGGAAACCGTCGCGCGAGCCGTTCATCACGTGCGGCGAAGCGCTCATGTTTTCCTGGCCGCCGGCGATGATGATGTTGGCGTCGCCGCACTTGATGGCCTGCGCCGCCAGGTGGGTGGCTTTCAGGCCGCTGCCGCACACTTTGTTGATGGTGAAGGCCGGAATGGCGCTCGGCAGGCCAGCCTTGATGACGGCCTGGCGCGCGGCGTTCTGGCCGACGCCGGCCGTCAGTACCTGGCCCAGGATCGCTTCGCCGATCAGGTTGGGGTCGATGCCGGTTTTGGCCAGCAAGCCCTTGATTACATGTGCGCCCAGTTCGGACGCAGGAATCTTGGCCAGGCTGCCACCGAATTTGCCCACTGCGGTACGGCCAGCGGCCACGATTACGACATCATCCATTTAATTCTCCGATATGCTGGCCATGACAGCCAAGGTGTTGATGAAATCCGGGAAGGCGCAACAAGCTGCATCATTGCATGCGCCTTTGCTTCAGTCGCCCCACTGGCGTGGCCGGCAACGATGGCGGCCGGCCTGGCGGTGGTGGCAGGCGGCCTGGCGCGGCGGATAGCCGCTGCCGGGCCGCGCGATCCCTGTCAATGACCGGGACGCGTGTTTTTATCATACCCTTCATCGGCAGTGCCGAAAGGGCTTTTTAAAAAATTATTGAACGGGTTTATCAGAGGGAACGGTGTCTCCTTCACCGCTTGCATGAGTTCACCAAATTTTTGACGCGATGCAGCAAACTCACCCTTTGTCACGTCAGTGAGATTTTCCTGGTTTTCGTGGACAACTTCTTTTGCCTGGCGTCCATAGGAACCGATGCGTTCCATGGCCAGTTGCGACTGCGTGCGCGACAGCTGCAACAGCGTTTGCGGGTTCGGCGCCGACAGCAATTGCTGCGCCGCCACCGTGCTGGCGGCAAGGGAAGAGCGGGCTGCATCGAACTGCAGGCCGATCAGCCTGGCGCCGCCTTGAAACGCCGCTTCGGCCAGGGCCTGGGCGCTGCTCAGCTGGGCGGCGTAGACGGCCTTGCCGGCCTGGGACAGCTGCTCGGAAAATGAAAACATTGCATACCTCCTCGAATGACAGCGGTGCATGTTGCGCCGCACAGTGCTCCACTTTAAGCGGCGGGCCCTTGCAATCCCTTGACCTAACTCAAGCTCGCTGTTGGATTGTTTCCAAATGAACGATCGTCAAGACAACAACTTGATACCGTCCAGCGAGGCGGCGCACTGTTCACGTATCACGCTGACAAAGTCGCGCACATAGGCCTTGTCTGCCAGCGCCGGCGGCACGGAAACGAAGAGGTCGCTCCACAGGCCATGCTCGCCCACCGGCCGCGCCACCACATAATCGTACTCGACGTAATTCTTGATGGCCCAGTTCGGCAAAGCGGCGATGCCGCGCCGGCTGGCCACCAGTTGCAATATCGCCACCGTCAGTTCGGCCGTGCGGCGCTCGAAGGCGATGCCGTGCGGGCGCAGCACTTCGCGGATCAGGTCGATGCGCTCTTCCGGCACCGGATAGGTAATCAGGGTCTCGCCCGTGAAGTCCGACGGCGCCAGGCGGCGCTGCGCCTGCAAGCGGTGCTTTTGCGCCATGACCACCAGTATTTCAAAACGGAACAGTGGAAACTGCGTGAAATCGGGACCATACGGCGAGCCGATCACCAGGTCGGCCTCGCCCGAACGCAGCAGCTCGGCCGGTTCGCTGTGAAAGCCCGACACCAGGTCGATCTCCACTTCCGGCCAGCGCTGGCGAAACGCATCCATCACCGGCATCAGCCAGTCGAAACAGGTATGGCATTCGAGCGCCACGCGCAACTGGCCCGTGTCGCCTTGCGACAGGCGCGCCACGTCGCGTTCGGCCAGTTCAATTTCGGGCAGCAGTTTGTCGGCCAGGGCCAGGAGGCGGCTGCCGGTGGCGGTGAACGCGATCGGCATCGACTTGCGCTCGAACAGCGGCGCCTGGTAGCGGTCTTCCAGCAGGCGGATCTGGTGCGACAGCGCCGACTGCGTCAGGTTGAGCAGTTGCGCGGCGCGCACCAGGCTGCCGGACGAGCGCAAGGCGCTCAGCGTGCGCAGGTGACGAATTTCCAGCATGGGCCCTTGTTATCGTGAATTTTTTTCATGTAAATCGTTAAAATGTTTCGTTTTTATTATAAATCAGATTGCCGCACACTCTAGCCCATCCACATTAAATCTCGATGACATCATGACCATCCACTCCCACATTCTTGGTTTTCCCCGTATCGGTGGGAAGCGCTGGGCCTGGACGTGCTGGTGCATGGCGAAGCCGAGTGCAACGACATGGTGGAATACTGCGGCGAGCAGCTCGACGGTTTCCTGTTTACCCGCCTGGGCTGGGTGCAATCGTACGGCGCGCGCTGCGTCAAGCCGCCTGTCATCTACGGCGACGTGCAGCGCCCCGCATGCATGACGGTGGCCTGGACGGTGTAGTCGCAAAGCCTGACCAGCAAACCGATAAAAGGCATGCTGACGGGGCCGCTCACCATGCTGCAATGATGGTTCGTGCGCGACGACCCTGCCGCTGCGCCGCAGCCAGTGGGACGCCTGCCTGGTGATTGCGCCGGTTCACTTGTGGGTCAATCCCGACTGCGGCCTGAAAACGCGGCGATGGCAGGAAACCGAAGCGGCATTGGCCAATATGGTGCAGGCGGCCAGGCAGATGCGCGGCAGGCCGGCAGCGGCGTAAAAGACGAACGGCCTTCAGGCCGCATGCACGGCGGCTTTCAGGGCGGCGCACCGGTTTGCCGGGGCGGCGCCCTGGTTTTTTGATATGAAGCACATGTTGCCCCACGGAATAGCATCCGTGCGGCCCCTGAGAGCGTTTTTTTTGCAGTAGAATGCAAGAAATTTACTGCTTTCCATGTGCACCTATCGGTCACCGGGCCTTCCGCAGTTTCACTCTGAACAACGTTTATGTCCAAAAGCCTGCCGCAGAAGCCCATCGAAATCAAGATTTCCACTGTCGTTGCCGTCTCGGCCATCGTGCATGGCGCCGATCCGCAGGCGCTCGATGGCGCGCTGCGCGACATGACAGGCGGCGTGGCCGACTTTTTCGAGGACGACCTGGCGGTGCTCGACGTGGCCGACCTGGCGCCTGGCGACACGCCGGTCGACTGGGCCGCGCTGGTGGCCCTGCTGAAAAAATACCGCTTGAACGCCGTCGCCGTGCGCAATGCCACGCCCGGGATGCATGACGCCATCCTGGCGCAGGGCCTGAGCCTCGATAGCGGCAAGACGCGCGACGATGCGCCGGCCAAGGACGGCCCGACCCTGGCGGCCGAGTCCGGCGCCGAAGCACAGGTGATGGTGATCGATACGCCGGTGCGCGCCGGCCAGCGCATTTATGCACGCGGCTGCGATCTGATCATCACGGCGGTCGTCAACAACGGCGCCGAAATCATCGCCGACGGCAGCATCCACGTGTATTCCTCGCTGTATGGCCGCGCGCTGGCCGGCGCCTCGGGCAATCCGCAGGCGCGCATCTTCGCGCTGGCAATGGAGCCGGAACTGGTGTCGATCGCCGGTGTATACCGCACTTTCGAGGACGGTTTTACGCCGGAGATGAAAGCGGGTCCGGCGCAAATTCGCTTGGCTGGCGACAGAATCGAGATACACTCTGTGAAACCGGTCACCCCCGTAAACCGCTCTTAAGCTGCACAACTCTGAGAGATATCTGAAAAGGATTATTTGTGGCAAGAATTATTGTTGTGACGTCCGGCAAGGGCGGTGTCGGTAAAACCACCTCCAGCGCCAGTTTTTCCACTGGCCTGGCCCTGCGCGGCCACAAGACAGCCGTGCTCGACTTCGACGTGGGCCTGCGCAATCTCGACCTGATCATGGGTTGCGAACGCCGCGTGGTCTATGACCTGATCAATGTGATCAATAAAGAAGCGACCCTGAACCAGGCGCTGATCAAGGACAAGCACTGCGACAACCTGTTCATCCTGCCGGCCTCGCAAACGCGCGACAAGGACGCGCTGACCGAGGAGGGCGTGGAACGCGTGTTGAACGACCTGATCAACATGGGCTTCGAATTCATCATCTGTGATTCGCCAGCCGGCATCGAGCATGGCGCATTGATGGCGCTCACCTTTGCCGACGAAGCGATCATCGTCACCAACCCGGAAGTGTCGTCGGTGCGCGATTCGGACCGCATCCTGGGCATCCTGCAAGCGAAGTCGCGCCGCGCGCAGACTGGCGGCGAACCGGTCAAGGAACACCTGCTCATTACCCGCTACGCGCCGAAACGCGTGGAATCGGAAGAAATGCTGTCCTACCAGGACGTGCAGGAAATCCTGCGTATCCCGCTGGTGGGCATCATTCCGGAATCGGAACAGGTGCTGGCCGCCTCGAACCAGGGCAACCCGGCAATCCACTTCAAGGGCACCGACGTGGCGCAAGCCTACGAAGACGTGGTCTCGCGCTTCCTCGGCGAAGAAGTGCCGCTGCGCTTCACCAACTATGAAAAGCCTGGTTTCCTCCAGCGCATCTTTGGGACGAAGTGATATGGCCTTGCTTTCTTTCCTGTTTCCCCCCAAACCGAAAACGGCCAGCGCGGCCAAGGAACGCCTGCAGATCATCATCGCGCGCGAACGCAGCGGCCGTGACGGCCCCGACTTCCTGCCGGCGCTGCACAAGGAACTGATCGAAGTCATTTCCAAGTACACCAAGGTCAACGCCGAAGACATCAAGATCTCGCTCGACCGCCAGGGCAACCTGGAAGTGCTCGACGTGAATGTGGTGCTGCCGGACGCCTGAGGTTTTCCTCAGCTGGGCCGTATCGTGATCAACTCCTGCGCCACCGCCGCGCAGGCGCTGACGTGCTGGTTGCCGATCTGGCGGAACACGGCGTAGCCGAGCGCGGCCGCCACGGCCTGGCCGGCGAACGGCACGAAGCGCGCTACCTGCTTGCTGGCCAGCTTGACGCCGCTGCGCTTGAGCAGGTGAATGATCAGTTCGCGCGTCACCAGTTTCCCTACCAGCATGCCGCCCATGCCGATCGCCACGCGATAGGCCATCAGCTTGAACTGCGGGTTCAGTTTTTCAATCTGCTCCGGCGTCAGGCCGAATTCATGGTTGATATCGTTGATCAGCATCGACAGCAGACCCACGTCCGACATCAGGTCGATACCCGGAATCGGAATCGCCGAGGTGCCGGCCGACATGATGGCGCGGCGGCCCACCAGGCGGCGGCAGCGCTCGCGCGCCTGCTCGATTTCGGCCAGGCTGCCCGGGATCAGGTTCCAATCGGTATCGGTATTGTCTGGCATACGGTTTCTCCACGCGGTAAGGGCAAACCCAAGTGTAGCGGAAAGCCCGGGCTTTTCGATTTCACTGGACACAGTTGCAATCTCTGTTATATTTCATGAGAGCATTCCTTAACATTACGATAAGCAGCGCGGCCCGTCTGTTTGTTGTTACACATTCCAGTCAATTATGCGAATTGCCGTACTCGATAGCGACCCTAGCCAGGCAGAACTGATCTGCCAGGTGCTCACTGCGGCAGGGCATGCTTGCCATGATTTCCGCAGCGCCAGGGAGATGCTGGGGCAATTGCGCAAGGACAGTTGCGACATGCTGATCCTCGACTGGCAGGGCAGCGATCTCGATGGCGCCGAAGTGCTGCGCCGTGCACGCGAAAAACTGGCGCCCAAGGCGCCGGTGTTGTTTATGACCAACAGCGCGGGCGAGGACGATATTGTCGCCGGCATCAAGGCCGGCGCCGACGACTACCTGGTCAAGCCGCTGCGGCGCAATGAACTGGCGCTGCGCGCGCAGGCCCTGCTGCGCATTGCCTATCCGACCCAGAACAGCGCCGAGCAACTGCAGTTTGGCAACTACACCTTTGAAACGCGCGCCGGCCGCCTGCTGATGGATGGCGAACCGCTGGACGTGACGCACAAGGAATTTGCCCTGGCGCTGCTGTTTTTCCGCAACCTGGGCCGGCCCTTGTCGCGTGCCTATATCCATGAAGCCGTGTGGCAGCGCGAAACAGCCCTGCCGTCTCGCACCATGGACACCCACGTTTCGCGCGTGCGCAACAAGCTGCAATTGAAACCCGAGCACGGCTACCGGCTGGTGCCCGTCTACAGCTACGGTTACCGCCTGGAAAAGCTGAGCAGCCAGCCGGCAAATGCCTGAGCCGCGGCGGACCTGCTCAAGCAACGGGCACAAAGCGTTATAATGTCGGCACACGCCATCCCCACGTCCTGAAATGCAACTGCTAGCCGTCGGCCTCAATCACACCACCGCACCAGTGTCGCTCCGCGAACAGCTGGCGTTTTCGCCTGAGCATCTGGGCCAGGCGGTGGTGGCGGCGCGCACCTGGTTCCAGCGCATCGACCTGCGCGACAATGACGAAGCGGCCATCTTGTCGACCTGTAACCGCACCGAACTGTATGCGGCCAGCCGGGTGCCCAATCCGCTCGACGCCGGCGCCCATTTCCTGGCCGATTATCACAAGCTCAGCTACAGCGAGCTGCGCCCGCACCTGTACATGCTGCCGCAGCACGACGCCGTGCGCCACACTTTCCGCGTCGCCTCCGGACTCGATTCGATGGTGCTGGGCGAAACGCAGATCCTGGGCCAGATCAAGGACGCCATCCGCACGGCCGATGAAGTCGGCGGCCTGGGCACCTATCTGCACCAGCTGTTCCAGCGCAGTTTTTCAGTCGCCAAGGAAGTGCGCAGCACCACCGAGATCGGCGCCCACAGCGTGTCGATGGCGGCCGCCGCGGTGCGCCTGTCGCAGCGCATCTTCGACAAGATCGCCGAGCAGAACGTGCTGTTTATCGGCGCCGGCGAAATGATCGAGCTGTGCGCCACGCACTTTGCGGCGCAAAACCCGAACAGCATCACCATTGCCAACCGCACCATGGAACGCGGCGAGGCGCTGGCCCACCGCTTCAACGGCCGCGCGATCCGCCTGGCCGACCTGCCGGAAAAACTGCACCAGTTCGACATCGTCATCTCCTGCACGGCGTCCTCGTTGCCGCTGCTGGGCCTGGGCCTGGTCGAGCGCGCCATCAAGGCGCGCCGCCACAAACCCATGTTCATGGTCGACCTGGCCGTGCCGCGCGATATCGAAACGGAAGTGGGCCGCCTGAACGACGTGTTCCTGTATACCGTTGACGACCTGGGCAAGGTGGTGCAGACCGGCCTGGAAAGCCGCCAGGCGGCCGTGGCGCAAGCCGAAGCCATTATCGAGACGCGCGTGCAGTCGTTCATGAGCTGGGTCGACGACCGCGCCATGGTGCCGGTGATCCAGGATCTGCATGAAAGCAGCGAAACCCTGCGCCAGATGGAAGTCGAACGCGCGCGCAAGATGCTGGCCAAGGGCGCCGATATCGACGCCGTGCTGGAAGCGCTGTCGAAAGGCCTGACGGCCAAGTTCATGCATGGCCCGCAACAGGCCCTGCACCGCGCGCAAGGCGACGAGCGCAAGCAACTGGCCACCCTGCTGCCAAAACTGTTCCGTCCGCGCCGTTAGCGCAGCCCGCTGGCCGTCACGCGGCCATCGCTGTCCCGCGCGCCCACGCTGCGCCCTCCTTCACTTTTACTTCGAAGCGCTATGAAACCATCCATGCTGTCCAAGCTCGATCAACTGGCGAACCGCCTGGTTGAACTCGACGAACTGTTGATGCACCAGGACGCCACGTCGAATATGGACAGCTACCGCAAGATGACGCGCGAGCATGCCGAGCTCGGTCCGCTGGTGGCGCTCTACCATTCCTACCAGGAAGCGGGCAACGACATCGTCACGGCGCAGGAAATGCTGGCCGACCCCGACATGAAGGAATTCGCCCAGGAAGAAATCGAGGCGGCGAAAACCACCATGACGCAGCTCGAGCGCGAATTGCAGACCATGCTGCTGCCGAAGGACGCGAACGACGAGCGCAATATTTTCCTGGAAATTCGCGCCGGCACCGGCGGCGACGAGTCGGCCCTGTTCGCCGGCGACCTGCTGCGCATGTACACGCGCTTTGCCGAGCGCAACCGCTGGCAGGTGGAACTGGTGTCGGCCTCGGACTCCGACCTGGGCGGCTACCGCGAAGTGATCGTGCGCCTGGTCGGCAATGGCGCCTATTCCAAATTGAAATTCGAGTCCGGCGGCCACCGCGTGCAGCGCGTGCCGGCCACCGAAACGCAAGGCCGCATCCACACCTCGGCCTGCACCGTGGCCGTGATGCCGGAAGCGGACGAGGTCGAGGACGTCAATATCAATCCGGCCGACTTGCGCATCGATACCTACCGCGCCTCGGGCGCCGGCGGCCAGCACATCAACAAGACCGACTCGGCCGTACGGATTACGCACTTGCCGACCGGTATCGTGGTCGAATGCCAGGACGACCGCAGCCAGCACAAGAACAAGGCGCAGGCCATGAAAGTGCTGGCGGCGCGCATCAAGGACGTGCAGCTGCGCGAGCAGCAGTCGAAAGAAGCGGCCACCCGCAAGAGTCTGATCGGTTCGGGCGACCGCAGCGAACGCATCCGTACCTACAACTTCCCGCAAGGGCGCATGACGGATCACCGCATCAACCTGACCTTGTATAAACTGGACTTCATCATGGATGGGGATTTGACCGAGCTGACCAATGCTCTCGCCGCTGAACATCAGGCTGAATTACTGGCTGCTCTCGGCGATTGAACCACCCGGTTTAAGTAGAGGTTAAGCAGCAACATTTTCCGCCTGTGCGAAAATGCATGGCTAAAATTCCATCCACCTCACCGTGTCGCCCATGAAAAATTCACGCACCGTCCTACTCCTGATCGCTTTCCTGTGCTTCGTCATGCTGGGCGTGGCCATGTATCTGCAGCATGTGATGAACATGGCGCCGTGTCCGCTGTGCGTGATCCAGCGCTATCTGTTTATCGCGATTGCCATCGGCTGCCTGATCGGCGCGGCCTCGAAAACCCCGACGATCGGCGCCGGTATCGGCCTGCTGGCCGCGCTGGGCGGCCTGGGCGTGGCCGGCAAGCATTTGTATGTGCTGGCCCATCCCGGCTATTCCTGCGGCATCGATCCGGTGGAAACGGCGCTGAACAAGATCTTCACGGCGCAAACCATGCCCTTCATGTTCGAATCGTACGGCGCCTGCGAAAACGCGGGCGAGGCCTTCGTCGGCCTGTCGATACCGCAATGGGCGTTTGTCTGGTTTGCCCTCTTTGCGCTCGGCCTTTTGTATACGCTGCTGCGCCGCAAAAAATAAACGAAAGCACCATGACAGCAACCTTGATTCCCGCCGGCAGCACCGTCGGCGCCCTGCAACAGCGACCGCTGCTCGACGCGGTCGATAACCGCATCTTGCTCGGCCATGCGCTGGGCCTGTCGCGCGTGGGCCTGATCACGCAATCGGAACGCGTGCTGACCGGCGACGAGGCGCAGCGTCTGTCCTGCCTGCTGGAACGCCGGCTGCGCGGCGAGCCGGTGGCCTATATCGTCGGCCAGCGCGAATTTTTCGGCCTGCCGTTCGCCGTCAGCGACGCCGTGCTGATACCACGCCCCGATACCGAAGTGCTGGTGGAACTGGCGCTGGAACGCTTGCCGCCCGGTGGGCGCGTGCTCGACATGGGCACCGGCAGCGGCGCCATCGCCGTCGCCCTGGCCCACACCCGGCCCGACGCGGTAGTGACGGCGCTCGACGTCAGCAGCGCGGCGCTGGCCGTGGCGCGCCGCAACGCCAGCGCCAACGGCGTCAATATCACCTTCATGGCCAGCGACTGGTTCAGCGCGCTGGGCACGGAAAAGTTTGATCTGATCGTCTCGAACCCGCCATATATCGCCAGCGGCGACCGCCACCTGGCCGAAGGCGATCTGCGGTTTGAACCCAGCAGCGCCCTGACCGACCATGCCGACGGCCTGTCGGCGCTGCGCAGCATCGTCGCCGGCGCCGCGCGCCATCTGGCGCCGAAAGCCTGGCTGCTGATGGAACACGGCTACGACCAGGCCGCCGCGGTACGCCAGTTGCTGGCCGAGGCCAACTTCAACCAGTCGCAAAGCTGGCGCGACCTGGCCGATATCGAACGCGTGAGTGGCGCCCGCCACGGCTGACATATTTTCCATCGCATCCCATCGGCTTGACCGCGCGACGCGCCGTTGAGCGCTCAGTTTGTTAAAATATAAAGCGATTCCTGACCGCCACCTGCGCCGCGCTTCCCCGGGCGACAAGCGGGCGGCACGGCGCTTTTTGGGAGGCCGCCGACGCATTTGCGCATTTTCGGTTAATCTCAGCACCACATTTATTTGCTGTACAAGAAAGGAAGCTCAAATTGCCCAACCTGTTGACACGCCGCCTGGCATTGCTGACCGAAGATGCCAACCGCGCGCTGCTGGGCGGATTGCGCGGCATCGAGCGTGAAACCCTGCGCGTCGACCACGCCGGCCATCTGGCTTCCACGCCGCATCCGATTGCGCTCGGCTCGGCGCTGACCCACCCCGAAATCACCACCGACTACGCCGAAGCGCTGCTCGAATTCATCACCCCGGCCGAAGCCGACATCGCCGTCACGATCCAACAACTCGACACCGTGCACCGCCATGCCTACAGCCGCCTCGGCGACGAGCTGCTGTGGAGCCAGTCGATGCCGGGCCAGTTGCCGGCCGAACAAGATATCGAGATCGCCAACTACGGCAGCTCGAACATGGGCATGCTCAAGCATGTGTATCGCCGCGGCCTGGCGCTGCGCTATGGCAAGGCCATGCAATGCATCGCCGGCATCCATTACAACTACTCGCTCGACGAAGGCCTGTGGCCGCTGCTGGCCAGCCATGAATCGGCCAGTGCCGCGTCGGCCAGGGATGTGCAGTCGGCCAGCTACCTGGCCGCCATCCGCAACTTCCGCCGCTACAGCTGGCTGCTGATGTACTTGTTTGGCGCCTCGCCGGCGCTGGCGTCCGGCTTCCTGGGCGGTCGCGCGCACAAGCTCGACACCTTGTCCGATGACACCCTGTATCTGCCGTACGCCACCAGCCTGCGCATGAGCGACCTCGGTTACCAGAACGACGCCCAGTCCGGCCTGCGTCCGCATGAAAACAGCCTCGACGACTACGTCAATGCGCTGACCCACGCCGTCAACGACCCGTACGCGCCCTATGAAGCACTGGGCACCAGGAAAGACGGCGAATGGCGTCAGCTGTCGACCAATGTGCTGCAGATCGAGAACGAATACTATTCGACCATCCGCCCCAAGCGCGTGATCCGCACCGGCGAGCGCCCGATCCAGGCGCTGTGCCTGCGCGGCGTGCAATATATCGAAGTGCGCTGCATGGATGTCGACCCGTTCGAGCCGGTCGGCATCAGCCTGCCGACCGGCCGCTTCCTCGACGCCTTCTTGCTGTTCTGCGCCCTCGACGAGAGCGCACCGATCTCAAACGAACAGAGCGCCTGCCATACGGCCAACTTCGCGCGCACCGTCAAGGAAGGCCGCAAGCCAGGCCTGACCCTGCGCCGCGACGGCGAAGAGATCAGCCTGCAAGCCTGGGGCGAAGAACTGCTGGCGCGCATCGCGCCGGTGGCGGCCTTGCTCGACGCACGCCATGGCGGCACCGAACACGCCGACAGCCTGGCCGCGCAAGCGGCGAAGCTGGCGGACCCGGACGCGACGCCATCGGCGCGCGTGCTGCGCGAACTGCGCGCCAGCGGCGGCTCGTTTGCCGCCTTCGGCCTGCGGCAAAGCGAGCGCCATGCGGCGTTTTTCCGCGCCCAGCCACCGACGGCCGAACAGAGCGCATACTTCGACCAGCTGGCGTTTGATTCGCTGGCCGAACAGCGCGCCATGGAAGCGGCGCCGCAAGGCAGCTTCGACGACTACGTCGCCTCCTACCGCGCCAGCACCCTGTGCTCCCACACCTGACTCGATAACCTTCCGTAAAGCGCCCGATGCTGACCTTCTATAACGAACTGCACAGCCAGCATCGGGCCCGCTACGAAATGTTCCGTGGCGAACTCGTGCCCTGCTTCGAAGTCCCGGAACGGGCCGACATGGTGGTGGCCGAGCTGGGGCGGCGCAACCTGGGCCGCATCGTCACGCCGCACGGCGTGCCGCTGACGTCGCTCGAACGCATCCACACGCCGCGCTACCTGCACTTCTTGCGCCACGCCTGGCACGACTGGCTGGCGCTCGATCCCGACAACGCCAACCGCGACGCCGTGCCGTCCGTCTGGCCGGTGCGCACCTTGCGCAGCGATATCGAACCGGACAATTTCACGGCCAGGCTGGGCCTGTACTCGATGGACAACGGCACGCCCTTGACGGCCGGCACCTGGACCGCCGCCAAGACCGGCGCCGACTGCGCCGTCAACGCGGCCCACGCGCTGCGCCTGGGCGAACGGGCCACGTTTGCCCTGACGCGCCCGCCAGGCCACCATGCGGGCGCCGATTTTTTCGGCGGCTACTGCTTTCTCAATAACGCGGCGCTGGCGGCCCAGCATTTGCTTGACGACGGCGCGCGCCGGGTCGCCATCCTCGACCTCGATTACCACCACGGCAACGGCACCCAGAGCATTTTCTACGCGCGCAACGACGTGCTGTTCGTCTCCCTGCACGCCGACCCGCGCCAGGAATATCCGTTTTATCTCGGCCACGCCGACGAGACCGGAATCGATGCTGGCCTCGGCTACAACGTCAACCTGCCGCTGCCGGCCGGCTGCCCGACCACCCAGTGGTTCACGGCGCTGGAAACGGCCTGCCTGCGCATCACCATGTACGCCCCCGACGCGCTGGTGGTGTCCCTGGGCGTGGACACCTATGCCGGCGACCCGCTGTCGCACTTCGCCCTGCAAAGCGGCGACTACCTGCGCCTGGGCGAACGACTGGCCTACCTGAATTTGCCAACCGCCTTTATCCTCGAAGGCGGCTATGCGGTCAAGGAGCTGGGCATCAATGTGGTCAATGTGCTCGAAGGGTTCGAGACGGCGGAATAGACTGTGGTGGTGTGTCGGGTTACGCGCTGCGCGCTAACCCGACCTACGTATCGCAGCGTAGGTCGGATTAGGCCGCAGGCCGTAATCCGACACCATGGTTAGCTTATTACATATTTCTGAACAAGTTCATGAACGGCTGGCTCACCGTCAGCGTCTCCGGCCGCGTTTTCAGGCGCAGCAGGCCGCGGCCCATCTCGTCGCGCGTGACCGATGCCACCGCCTTCATGTTGACGATGGTCGAGCGGTGGATCTGCTTGAAGACGGCCGGATCAAGCGCGTCGAGCAGCTCGCGTATCGGTTTGCGCAACAGCGATTCGCCGTCCGCCGTCATCACCGCCGTGTACTTGGTGTCGGACTGAAAATAGGCGATATCGTCGACCATGATCAATCTGGTGTCCTTGCCGCTGCTGGCGGTCAGCCACACCAGCGGCGGCGCCTTGGCTACCGACGGCAGTGCCCCCGTCAGCTGCTGCAGCAGCGCCGCCAGAGCCGCATCGGGCGCCGCTCCTTTTGCGGCGCGCGCCTCGATGCGCTCGCGGCAGGCTTGCAGGCGCGGCAGCGCCACCGGTTTCAACAGGTAGTCGACGGCGCCCTTGTCGAAGGCGGCGATCGCATACTGGTCGTAGGCGGTGATGAACACCACTTGCGTGCCGGGGCTGGCGTCCAGCGCGCCGGCCGCCACCTCCAGGCCGTTCAGGCCCGGCATGCGGATATCGAGCAGTGCCACATCGGGCTGGAAGGTGGCGATCGCCTCCAGCGCCGCGCCGCCGTCGTCGCAGGCGGCCACCACGCGCAGCTCGGGCCACACTTGCGACAATAACGTCAGCAGCGCTTCGCGCAGCAGGGTTTCGTCTTCTGCCACCACACACGTTAAAG
The DNA here is from genome assembly GCF_001677885.1 of Janthinobacterium psychrotolerans. Classification (GTDB taxonomy): domain Bacteria; phylum Pseudomonadota; class Gammaproteobacteria; order Burkholderiales; family Burkholderiaceae_D; genus Janthinobacterium; species Janthinobacterium psychrotolerans. Next base: position 39,074 of record NZ_LOCQ01000053.1, read on the forward strand.
ACCTAGCCATATGCCGCTCCCCTGGCCGAGCTGTCCGGCACGGTGATGGTGGCGGCCACGCCGCCGGGGAAATTCGACACGATGCCAAACAGCGCCGCGTCGCCATAGGTCAGGCGCAGCCGTTCGCGCACATTGCGCAGGCCGATGCCGGTGCCGCCGCCATGGTCGCTGAAGCCCTGGCCATCGTCGGCCACCGTGATGGCGACCGTGCCCTCGCCGGCGCGCGCCAGGATCCAGATCGTGCCGCCGCCGCTTTTCGGCTCCAGCCCGTGCTTGATGGCGTTTTCCACCAGGGTCTGCAGCATCATCGGTGGCAGCTCCACCTGCCTCAGATATTGCGGCACTTCGATCTGCAGCTGGAGGCGGCTGCCCATGCGAATTTTCAAAATATCGAGATAGGCGCGGGCCCGTTCCAGCTCCACGCCCAGGGTCGACATGGCGTTCTCGGTGCGCGGCAGGGAGTGGCGCAGGTATTCGATCAGATTGCCCAGCATCTCGTCGGCGCGCGCCGGATCGCTGCGCGTCAGCAGCTGGGCGCTGGCCAGGGTGTTGTACAGAAAATGCGGCTCGACCTGGGCGTGCAGCAGGCTCAGTTTGGCCACCGTCAGTTCTTTTTCCGTCACCGTCTGGCGCGCCTCGGCTTGCTCGCCACGGCGGCGCTGCGCCACCCGGCGCGTAATGGCCCGCGTCACCGCTTCCGCGTTTTCCAGGTTGGTGCCATGGTCGACCAGGAACCAGTCGGTCCAGGCGGTGCGCGCCGGCTCGCAGATCAGGGTCACGCTGCCCGCTTCACCGTTCGGCGTGACCGTGGCCAGGATCTGGTTCGGCCGCGGCTCGAAAAAATTGAGCAGATGCCAGCGCGGCGCACCCGCTTGCGTATACGGCGCCGGACGGCGCACGCGGGCCTGCACCTGCAGGCTGTCGCGCGCGCTTTCCTGCATCTCGCTGCCCGGCAGTTCGCGAATCGCCGCGTCGATCAGGTCGAACGTTTCGCCGGCCTCGAACGGCACTTCGATCTGGCGCCGCTGGCGGCAGGACAGGGTGGCGCCATTGACCTGGCCGGCGATCAGGCGCACGCGGCGCACATGCGAAAACGCATTCAGGGCGGCAAAGGCGCCCAGCAGGCTGGCGCTGGCGACGATGAAGCCTTCGAAGTGGACACCTTCCGGCAGCACGGCATTGAGCGCGATCGCCGCGATCAGCGCATACGCGGCGAGGCTGGCCAGCGCCAGGCGGAAAATGAAGAAGAAACTGGTCATGATGGGGTCCTGATGGCGTTGAAGTGAGCCAAGAATAGCGGCTGGCGCGCGCAGCGGGAGTCATTATGCGACGGAAGGCATGAACGGGCGACGGAAGCAGGAAATAAAGCCTGGGAGCCGCACGATTTTATAAAAATCGCTTGCAATTAAATAGCGCGCGATATATATTGTGTACATGGACGCCGCATTGCAGATGTTTCAGATGGGCTTCCCGGGTCATCGCCCACAAGTAGCACACTATTTAGTCGTTAACTATTTAACTCAAGGAGCACTACCATGTCGATCCAACAAGTCCTGTACCGCGCCGTAGCTACCGCCACCGGAGGCCGCGAAGGCCGCGCCGTTTCGTCCGATAACGTGCTCGACGTGAAACTGACCACGCCGAAAGAACTCGGTGGCAATGGCGCCGCCGGCACCAACCCGGAACAGCTGTTCGCGGCCGGCTACTCGGCCTGCTTTATCGGCGCGATGAAATTTGTCGGCGGCCGCGACAAGATCGCGCTGCCGGCAGACCTGTCGATCACCGGCACGGTCGGTATCGGCGCCATCGAAACGGGCTTCGGCATCGAAGTGGAACTGAAAATCTCGCTGCCAGGCATGGACCGCGCCGCCGCCGAAGCACTGGTCGCCGCCGCGCATATCGTCTGCCCGTACTCGAACGCCACCCGCGGCAATATCGACGTCACCCTGACCATCGTGTGAGAGCACGGCAAGCCAGAGGATGATTAATCAAAAGCCGCGCTGCCTCAGAGGCAGCGCGGCTTTTTTGCGTCGGAGCCTTTAAAATGACGCTCTTTCCCTGACAATCTGGACGCGCGATGATCACCTGGCAATGGCAAACCTTTGACGAACTCGGCCCCCACGGCCTGTATGCGGTGCTGGCGCTGCGCCAGCGCGTGTTCGTGCTGGAACAGCAATGCCTGTACCAGGACCTGGACGGCCATGACCAGGCCGCCATGCATCTGCTGGGCTGGCACGAGGGTGATGGCGATGGCCAGCGGCAACTGGCGGCGTACCTGCGCGTGCTGGCGCCGGGCGCCAAATATGGGGAGATGTCGCTGGGCCGCGTGCTGACGGCGCCCGAGGCGCGCACCACCGGCGCCGGCAAGCAGCTGCTGGCGGAAGGCATCGCGCGCGCCGTGCGCCTGCATGCCGGCCATGCGATCCGCATCGGTGCCCAGCAGTACCTGGAGCGCTTTTATCAGTCGTTCGGTTTCGTCACCGTCAGCGCGCCCTACGATGAAGACGGCATCGAGCACATCGACATGCTGCGCGCGGCGCAAACCGTATGACGACCGCCCTGATTTCCTGGAGCGGCGGCAAGGATTCCTGCCTGGCACTGTGGCGCGCGCGCACCGCCGGCATCAGTGTGCCGCTGCTGATTACGGCCATGGATGAGGACGGGCGCAAGTCGCGTTCGCACGGCGTGCCGCCCGAGCTGCTCGAAGCGCAGGCGGCCAGCCTGGGCGCGCGCCTGCAGCGCTATCACGCCAGCTGGGCCAGCTACGAGGAACAATTCGTCGCCATGCTGCGCGCGGCCAAGGCCGACGGTATCGATCACGCGCTGTTTGGCGATATCGACCTGCAGCCGCACCGCGACTGGGAAGAAAAAGTCTGTGCCAGCGCCGGCCTGCAGGCGCACCTGCCGCTGTGGGGCGAGGACCGCCTGGCGCTGGTCGGGGAATTCCTGGCGGCCGGCTTCAAGGCGATCGTCGTGTGCATCAACGGCACGCATCTGGCGCCGGAGTTTTGCGGGCGCGAATTCGACGCCGCCTTCCTGGCCGACCTGCCGCCCGGCGTGGATGCCTGCGGCGAAAACGGCGAGTTCCACACCTTTGTCTATGACGGTCCGGCCTTCGGCGCGCCGGTGGCGCTCAGGCGCACGCAGGTGCTGCGCTATGACGCGCCAGCCGATCTGGGTGGCGCCACCTATTACTTCCAGGAACTGGCGCCCGCCTGAGGCGCCGGCGCCATGCAAAACGGGCGGCCCGCAGGCCGCCCGTTGTTGTCTCTACGCCAGTGGCGGCATCAAGGCTTGGTGACGGTCACCAGGCTGATATCGAACACCAGGCCGGCATAGGCGGGGATGGCCGGCAAGCTGCCGTTCGGACCATAGCCGAGATCGTATGGAATCGTCAGGCGGCGCGTGCCGCCGACCTTCATGCCGACCAGACCCCGGTCCCAGCCTGGAATGACCGTGCCCTTGCCGAGCACCACCTGGAAGCCGGCGCCGGGCTTGGTCGCGTCGAACTGGGTGCCCTTGTTGTCGGTCTTGCCCGAGTTGTACAGCCAGCCCGTGTAGGTGACGATCAGGGTGTCGCCGGAGGCCGCCGTCGCGCCCGTGCCCACCGTCAGGTCGGTGACGACCAATTCCTTCACCTGCGTGGCCGGATCGATGACGACATCCTTTTTTTCGTTCGCGGCGCTGCCGCAAGCGGTCAGGGCAAAAGCACAAGCGACAGAGGCGATCAACTGAAATACCGATTTCATGGTTTCCCTTTACAGATTGGAGTGTGACGCAAGCCCGTGCGATGCGGACCGTGCGGGCTGCAGTTTAACAGGAGTAACAGGAGCAACTTGTAAGCAGACGTAAGCAGGCAGGCCGATGCGTGGTTCCTGCAACACTGGCAGGATCACCACAGCGGCCCGCCGTCTCAGATTTCCACTTGCGTGCCCAGCTCGATCACCCGGTTGCTGGGGATCTGGTAGTAGTCGGCCGCCGTGCGTGCATTGCGCGACATGGTGACGAACAGGTGTTCGCGCCATGGCATCATGCCCGAGCCCGGCGTCGAGATAATGGTCTGGCGGGCGATGAAGAACGATGTTTCCATCATTTCAAAGGCGAACTCGCCGCCGTCGCCTGCGCCCTGCGCCAGCGCCAGCGCGGCGGGAATGTCCGGTTCATCCTTGAAGCCGTAATGCACATTGACCTGGTAGCACTGGTGGCCCAGGTCGAGCACATTGACCTGCTCGTTGCGCGGCACCCACGGCTCCTCGTGCATGAAGACCGTCAAGAAGATCACGCGCTCGTGCAGCACCTTGTTGTGCAGCAGGTTGTGCAGCAGCGCATGCGGCACGCCGTCGCTTTCGCCGCGCAGGAAGATCGCCGTGCCCGGCACCCGCAGCGGCGGCGCGATGAACAGCGAGGCGAGGAAATCGTCGAGCGGAATCGCATGTTTTTCCAAGTTGTCGAACACCAGCTGGCGGCCGCGCTTCCAGGTCAGCATGACGATGAACAGGATCGAGCCCAGCAGCAGCGGGAACCAGCCGCCATGAAACAGTTTCAAGGCACTGGCCGATACAAGGCTGACGTCGATCACCAGGAAAAAGCCGGTCGCGGCCCAGCACAGCGCCAGGTTCATCTTCCAGCGGTAGCGGATCACGAAGAACGTCAAGATGGTGGTGCACAGCATGGTGGCGGTGACCGCGATGCCATACGCGGCGGCCAGGTTTTCCGAGGAACCGAAACCGACCACGGCCAGCAGCACCACGAACAGCTGCAGCCAGTTGACGGCCGGGATGTAGATCTGGCCGATCTCGCTTTCCGAAGTATGGCGCACGCGCATGCGCGGCAAAAAGCCCAGCGCGATGGCCTGCTTGGTCATCGAGAAGGTGCCGGAAATGGTCGCCTGCGAGGCGATCACGGTGGCCATGGTCGACAGGATCACCAGCGGGTACACGCTCCAGGAGCCCAGCTGCTGGTAGAACGGATTCGATACCGCTTCCGGATGCGCCAGCAGCAAGCCACCCTGGCCCAGGTAGTTCAGCGCCAGCGCCGGAAAGGCGATCAGGAACCAGGCCAGGCGGATCGGCTGCTTGCCGAAGTGGCCCATGTCGGCGTACAGCGCCTCGGCGCCCGTCAGCGCCAGCACCACCGCACCGAGCGCGACAAACGCGACGAAGCCGTTATTCATCAGGAAGGTGGCCGCATGCATCGGGTTCAGGGCGGCCAGGATATGCGGCGACTTGATGATGTTGAGCACGCCCATAATGGCCAGCGCGGCAAACCACAGCACCATGATGGGCGCGAAATAGCGGCCGATGCCGGCCGTGCCGTGCGACTGCACCGAGTACAGGGCCACCAGCACCACCATCGTCAGCGGCACCACATAGGGGCTGAAGGCGGGCGTGGCCACTTCCAGGCCCTCGATCGCCGACAGCACGGAGATGGCTGGCGTGATCACGCTGTCGCCATAGAACAGGGTGGCGCCGAAGACGCCGATCACCATCAGCGGAAAGTGCCAGCGCGACAGCTTGCTGACCGACGACAGCACCAGCGCCATCAGCGCCATGATGCCGCCCTCGCCGCGGTTGTCGGCGCGCAGCACCAGGGTCACATACTTGAGCGAGACGATCAGGGTCAGGCCCCAGAAGATCAACGAGACGATGCCCAGCAGGTTGTGGTGGGTCAGCGCCAGGCCGTGGGCCGGGTCGAACACGGTTTTCAGGGTGTACAGCGGACTGGTGCCGATATCGCCGTAAACGATGCCCACGGCCGCCAGCGTCATGCCGGCCAGGCCGCTTTTTTTATGTTCCGACGTCAAGGTTGCACCCGTTTTTGTTTTGTTGCATCGCACAATATGATAGGTATTAGCAAATAGCAAGAGTATTTTTGCATGATTCCGCAGCTGCCCCAAGGTCGTTGTTGTTGGCCCCGGCGCACTTGTGCGCGGCGTCGCGGCCCTTGATGTGTTGCCATTCTACGCTGCCCCGGTGCCGCCCGGCAGGCCATATTGATTTCAGCGATAATGACAGACTGTCTACTCTCTTTGTGAAGCCCATCATGAATCCAGGCATGTTGTACGCCTCCCTCGCTTTTTTGTGCTGGGGCCTGTTTCCACTGTACTTCCATGCCCTGGAAGAAGTCGCACCGCAGGAAATCCTGGCGCACCGCATGGTCTGGTCGCTGCTGTTCCTCGGCATCGTTCTGACCATCCGCCGCCAGTGGGGCTGGCTGCGCACCCTGACCAGCCAGCCGAAGGTGGTGGCCGGTTTCGTGGCCAGCGCGTTCCTGCTGTCGGCCAACTGGTTCATCTATATCTGGGCCGTCAACAACGGCCATGTGGTCGACGCCAGCCTCGGCTACTTCATTACCCCCTTGCTCAACGTCATGCTGGGCTTTCTGCTGCTGCACGAGCGCCTGCGCCGTGCGCAATGGCTGGCCATCGCGCTGGCCGCCTGCGGCGTGGCCTGGCTGACCTGGCAGGCCGGGCAAGTGCCATGGATCGCGCTGCTGCTGGCCGCCACCTTCGGCGGCTACGGCCTGCTGCGCAAGACGGCCGCGCTGGGCGCGCTGGAAGGCCTGTCGTTCGAAACCATGATTCTGTTTCCGCTGGCGCTGGCGTACATGCTGTGGCTGACCTGGCATGGCCAGAGCGGCTTCGTCAATACCGAGTCCGGCGCCACGCGCGCGCTGCTGCTGGCCTCGGGGCCGATCACGGCCATCCCGCTGCTGCTGTTCGCGGCCGGTGCGCGGCGCCTGCCGCTGGCCGTGCTGGGCCTGCTGCAATATATCGCCCCCACCGGCCAGCTCCTGATCGGCGTATGGGTCTTCCATGAATCGTTTACCCAGGAACGCATGCTGGGCTTCATGGTGATCTGGGCCGCGCTGGCGCTGTATGCCTGCGAAGGGCTGTGGGTGACCCGCCGGGCCCGCCTGTCAGCCTGACGCACGATCCAGCGCTGGCCGGAAGCAGGCGTTTACCGTATCCTGTTCGTCTTTGTATAACACCCGAGATTTCCAATGGCTAATTACGTCTACACCATGAATCGCGTGGGCAAAATCGTCCCGCCCAAGCGCCAGATCCTGAAAGATATTTCCCTGTCCTTTTTCCCGGGCGCCAAGATCGGCGTGCTGGGCCTGAACGGTTCCGGTAAATCGACCCTGCTCAAAATCATGGCCGGCATCGATACCGACATCCAGGGCGAAGCCGTGCCGATGCCGGGCCTCAATATCGGCTACCTGCCGCAGGAACCGCAGCTCGATCCGGAAAAAACCGTGCGCCAGGAAGTGGAGTCGGGCCTGGGCGAAGTGTTCGAAGCGCAAGCCAAGCTCGAAGCCGTGTACGCCGCCTATGCCGAGGAAGACGCCGATTTCGACGCCCTGGCCAATGAACAGGCGCGCCTGGAAGCGATCATCTCGACCTCCGACGGCGGCAACCTGAATCTGCAGCTGGAAATGGCCGCCGACGCGCTGCGTCTGCCGCCATGGGATGCGAAAATCGGCGTGCTGTCAGGCGGTGAAAAGCGCCGCGTGGCGCTGTGCAAGCTGCTGCTGTCGAAACCCGACATGCTGCTGCTCGACGAGCCGACCAACCACCTCGATGCGGAATCGGTCGACTGGCTGGAACAATTCCTGCTGCGCTTCCCGGGCACCGTGGTGGCGATTACCCACGATCGCTACTTCCTCGACAACGCGGCCGAGTGGATCCTGGAGCTGGACCGCGGCCACGGCATTCCATGGAAAGGCAATTACTCGACCTGGCTGGAGCAGAAGCAGGCGCGCCTGAAGCAGGAAGAGGCAACGGAGTCCGCTCGCCAGAAAGCGCTGCAGAAGGAACTTGAATGGTCGCGCCAGAACCCGAAAGCGCGCCAGGCCAAGTCCAAAGCCCGCCTGGCCCGCTTCAACGAGCTGTCAGAGCACGAATACCAGAAGCGCAACGAAACCCAGGAGATCTTCATTCCCGTGGCCGAACGCCTGGGCAATGAAGTGATCGAATTCAAGAACGTGTCGAAAGCCTTCGGCGACCGCCTGCTGATCGACGACCTGAGCTTCACGATTCCGGCCGGTGCCATCGTCGGCATCATCGGCCCCAACGGCGCCGGTAAGTCGACCCTGTTCAAGATGATCACCGGCACGGAACAGCCGGACAGCGGCGAAGTGGCCATCGGCCAGACGGCGCGTGTGTCGATTGTCGACCAGAATCGCGGCGACTCGCTGTCGGACAACAAGACCGTGTTCCAGGACGTGTGCGGCGGCGCCGACATGCTGACCGTCGGCCGCTTCGAAATGCCGTCGCGCGCCTATCTGGGCCGCTTCAACTTCAAAGGTGGCGACCAGCAAAAAATCGTTGGCAACTTGTCCGGCGGTGAACGCGGCCGCCTGCACCTGGCGAAAACGCTGCTGATGGGCGGCAACGTCCTGCTGCTCGATGAACCGTCGAACGATCTGGACGTGGAAACCCTGCGCGCGCTGGAAGACGCGCTGCTGGAATTTGCCGGCAGCGTGATGGTCATTTCCCACGATCGCTGGTTCCTCGACCGTATCGCCACCCATATCCTGGCCTTCGAAGGCGACTCGCAAGTCAAATTCTTTGATGGCAACTACCAGGAATATGAAGCCGACAAGAAAAAACGCCTCGGCGAAGAAGGCGCCAAGCCGAAACGCATCCGCTACAAGCCGCTGACCGTGTAAGTTTTTTATACTCAGCAATGCAAAAAGGCAGTCACCTCGCGGTGACTGCCTTTTTTTTCAGCACGCAGCTGGCAACTTAGAAGTTGTAGCGGGCGCCCAAGGCCAGACCGGTGGCCTTGTGGCCCTGCTCGGCGCTCTTGCCGAAGTGTTCCACTTCCGCCGTCAGCGAGACTTTCTCGTTGACCGCATACTGGGCGCCCAGCGAGGCATAGACGCCGGTCTTGTTCTCGCCGCGGATGCCGGTCGACAGGCCCGAGCCGCTCAGGCTGTTGTCAACGCGGGCGACACCCAGCTTGCCGAACACGCCGACTTTGTCCGTCACGGGCATGGTGGCCTTGCCAGCCAGGTAATAGCCGTGCGAATCGCTTTTCACCTGGCCGCTGCCACCGGCGCCATTGACGTAGCTGTAGTCCTTGCTGCCGAAGTCGGCATAACCGCCTTCCACCGCCCAGGTCTGGTTCAGGTCGTAACCGGCAAAAAACTTGCCGCCGGCCTTGGCGCCGCTGTGGTTGTCGGCGCTGGTGGCGCCAGGCACCTTGAAGTCATACCGGTTGGCGGTGACACCGACGCCCACATACGGGCCTTCCGCATGGGCGGCGCTCATGGCGGACATGGCGGTGACAGAAGCGATCATTGCAAACAGGATCTTTTTCATCATGTTTCTCTCTTAAATAAGTTGAATTGCCTGGATTCGCAGTTCCAGCGAAATGCGATGTGGTCACGATATCACTGTGAAAAACACACGTCCGTCTCCATTGCGTAAGAAATGTGACGAGATGTAAGCCAGGCAGTCAAACTGAAAATAAGGTAGAAATGAGCAAAGATAGACTAACTTAAGCGAAACTTAAGAGAAATAACCTTTATGCATAGGCTTCGGCCATGGTCATGATGCGGGGGGCGATCACGATGCCATGCTGCGCGAACAGCTCGGTAATGGCGGCCAGGTTCTGCGTGCATTCCTCGCTTTTCCAGCCCTTGAAGATATCGGTGCCGTCTTTCTGGAAATGCAGGTCCAGCACCTTGCAGCCATCCTTGTGCAGATAGGCGGAACTGTAGGTATTCTCGAAACCGAGCGCCTTCAACTGGTCCAGCAAGGCTTGCGGCGCCTGCTCGGGGTTGGTAGCGAGAAATACGCCGAAAGTCTTGCCGGGTGGCTTGGCGGCGATATCGACGTCATAGACGCCCGGTGCCTTGCTGCTTGAAGTCGTCTTTAAAAATAACATGGAACACTCCCTGCGCGTGCTGTCTCGCGCCTGAGGCGGCGCCATGACTGGGGCGGTGCGCTTGATTCCCAGCATGAAATGTTATTTCCAATCGGCATCTTTGTCGACAACTCGGCATCTTTATTTGGCAAGTTGTGGTTATCTGGTCGCTGACCGCCTGCTGTTACGCGCCAGATCAGCTGTTAACATTGCACCAAGACAAGCGCTGCTGCATACTTTCGCCTTGCGCGCGACCGTCGCCGGCCACCACTTCGGCCTGCCGGAGCCGCCATTGCCGGTGACGGTCACAAGGAAACATGCCGCAACCGCATACAGACGGCCTGAGCCAGCTACGACTGCAGTGCGCGCTTGCGCGCCGCCAGCGCCAGCGTCGGCGCCACCAGCGCTTCGTACAAGGCGCCGGTAGCGCCATCCCAGTGCGCCACCGCCTGCCGCTGGCGCGCCACGGTGGCCATGTCGCCGCGCGCGATCGGACCACTTAACGCCGGCGCCGCACCCAGGCGCAGCACATTGGCCACCGTTTCCGTCACCAAGGGGCCGGCCAGCTCGCGCGCCACCGCTTCCGGTATGCCGGCCGCCTGGTAGGCGCGCAAGGATGCATCGAGCACGGTCACCAGGTAATTGCTGGCGAACACGGCGGCGGCGTGATACAGGGTCTTGGCGGCCGGATCGATCGGCACCGGGCGCGCGCCGATAGCGATCAAGGCCGGCGTCAGAAACGCCATCGCCAGCGCGTCGCCTTCGACGCCGCAATACGTGCCGTCGAAACTGCCGGCCACCTGGCCGGGGTCGGCAAAGCTGCGGATCGGATGCACGCTGGCGACCGAGGCGCCAGCCTGGCTTGCCACCAGCAGCAGGTTCGACGCCAGCGCGCCGCTGCAGTGAAACACGATGGCGCCGCTTTGCCCCCCCTCGGCCACCAGCGCCGCGCAGGCCGGCACGATCTGGTCGTCCGAGACGGCCAGCATGGTGACGTCGGCGCGGCGCAAGGCGGCGTAGCTGTCGACGGGCGTGCCCGCGCCGATAAAGCCGACCGCCTCGCGCGCCGTACTTATCGAGCGCGTCAGCACGTCCTGCACCGCGATGCCTTCCACGCCGGCGAACAGGCGACCCAGCACCCGGCCCACATGGCCGGCGCCGATAATGTTCAAGGTGACATTCATGATGGCTTAAAAGCTGGAGCCCGGCTGGAGCAGGAAAGCGGCCTCCTCGGGGGTGGAGTCGCGGCCCAGGATGGCGTTACGGTGGGGGAAGCGGCCGAAGCGGGCAATCACTTCCTGGTGGCGCTGGGCATAGTCGAGCATGCTCTCGAAGCCGTCGCGCGACTGCGTCAGCAGCTGGAACAGTTCCACCGCCCTCGCCTGCATGGCCAGGTCTTCGGCATGTTCGAACGGCATGTAGACGAAGGCGCGCAGGGTCGGCTCCAGTTCCTGGTCCTGGCCACTTTGCACCAGCGCGCTGGCCAGCGCCAAAGCCTGCGCATCGCCGGCAAACGCGCGCGGCGTGCCGCGATATACATTGCGCGTGAACTGGTCGAGCAGCAAGATCTGCGCCAGTGCGCCGCGCGGCGTGGCGGCGCAGTCGCGCAGGCCGCCATCGATGGCGGTGTCGATCAGTGCGCCGAAGCGCTCGCGGATCTGCGCGTCGAAGGCGTCATCCTTGCTGAACCATTCGGCGCGCGACTGGCCGTGGGCCGGGTTGTCGGGAGCGAGAAACCAGAAATCGAGTACATCCTTTGCCTGAGCATCCATGATCATGTGATTACCTATGTCTTAGTTGCGGGCATGCGACAGCTGGAAGCCGGCGATGCCGTCGAAAGCGGCCAGCTCGGCCGACATGGCGGACAGGCTGGCGCCCGTGTTCTTGCCGTGGGCGATGGCGACAAAGCGCCATTCCTGCATGCCGTCGGTGCTGCCGATGGTCAGCGAGCCGCCCGCGATGTCGTAGCCGCGCTTGGCGGCCATGCGCCGCAGCGCATCTTCGCGTGGCACGAAGTCGCGCTTGAAGCGCATGGTGATGGCCACGGCATGGCGCGAGGGCAGCCAGTTCTCCAATTTTGACAGAAAAATCATCGCCATCGCGCACAGGAAGGCCAGGCCCATGGCCGACAGGTAAAAACCGATGCCCACCATGATGCCGATCACCGAAGAAGCCCAGATCGAGGCGGCCGTCGTCAGGCCGCTGATATTGAAGCCTTCGCGCATGATCACGCCGGCGCCCAAAAAACCCACGCCGGTGACGATGCCCTGGATCACGCGCGTGGGGTCGCTGCCGACGATGCTGCCATGGCCGCCGTACCAGAATTCCGGATAGCCGCCCAGCACCGTCAGCGCGGCCGAGGCCATGCAGACCAGGCCGTAGGTGCGCATGCCGGCCGCGCGCCCGTGATACGAGCGCTCGTAGCCGACCAGCAGGCCCAGCGCCAGCGCGCCAAGCAGGTTCAGCAGGATCACGCCATTGGTCGCCAGCTCGGCCGGCGACCAGTAAGCGCGCAGGAAGTCGATGGTCGGCATCGCCTACGGCTTCTTGGTCAACTGCTTTTCAAACGCCACATCGAGCTTGCTGACCCGGCGCGCCTTTTGCGGCCCGAGGCCATTGACAAAGGCGACAAAGGCATCGAGTTCCAGCGGCGCGCACAAGGGCGGCAAACCCGGACCTTCGGTCAGGAAAAACAGTTCGTCGCCGGTGCGCGCCATGGTGTAGAGGCGGTTGCCGGTGCGTTCCTTGAGCCGCTCGATGGCGGAGGTGGCGCGTGTCGATCGCATCAGATGGCTCCCGTGCGCTGTTCCAGCCACGCCAGCGCAGGCGCATCGGTGGCCAGGTGCGGCGCCAGGCGCGCACGCACGGTGGCGTGATAGGCGTTCAGCCAGGCCGCCTCGTCGTCGCGCAGCAGGCTGCGTTCGACGCAGCGCGTATCGATCGGGCACAGGGTCAGGGTCTCGAATGTCAAAAATTCGCCGAACTGCGAGGATGGCGCGGCCACGTTCAGCACCAGGTTTTCGATGCGGATGCCCCACTGCCCCGGGCGGTAAATGCCCGGCTCGACCGAGGTGATCATGCCGGCCTCCATCGCCGTCTGCGGCTCGGGCATGGCCGATTGCGAGATCGACTGCGGCCCTTCGTGAACATTCAGGAAAAAGCCCACGCCGTGGCCGGTGCCGTGGCCGAAATCGATGCCCTCGGCCCACAGCGGCGCGCGCGCGATGGCGTCCAGCATGGGCGACTTCACGCCGCGCGGGAACTGCGCGCGCGACAGCGCGATCATGCTGCGCAGCACCAGCGTGAAATCGCGCTTGTGCTGCGCCGTGATGGCGCCCACCGGCACCACGCGCGTGATATCGGTGGTGCCGCCCAGGTACTGGCCGCCAGAGTCGATCAGCAGCAGGCCATCGCCCTCGATGGTCGCTTCGCTGCCCGCCTGCGCGTGGTAATGCATGATGGCGCCGTGGGCATTGAAGCCGGCGATGGTGCCGAAGCTGGGGCTGACAAAACCGGCGCGGCGCGCGCGGCAGGCGCTCAGGCGTTCATCGACGCCGATCTCCGTCAATGGCGTGCGCTGCGGGTCGGCCAGGGTGGCGTCGAGCCAGCTGAAAAACTCGCACAGCGCCGCGCCATCCTGCTCCATCGCCGCGCGCACATGGGCCGCTTCGCTGTCGGTCTTGCGCGACTTGGCCAGGGTGGTGGGGTTGATCGCCTCGATCACGCGCACGCCATCGGCCACCGCCTGGCGCGTGCCGTAAGTGACGCGGCGCGGATCGAGCAGCAAGCTGGCGCCGGCCGGCAAGGCGGCCAGCGCGCTTGCGGCCAGCGCATACGGCGCCACGTCGACGCCCTGCTCTTCCAGGGCCGCGCGCAGGTCGGCGGGCAGCTTGCCGTCGGCGACAAACAGGGTGGCGCGCTGCGGCCCCACCAGCGCATGGGCCAGGAACACGGGGTTGTAACTGACGTCGGCGCCGCGCAGGTTGAACAGCCAGGCGATATCGTCGAGCGTGGAAACCACATGGTGGCTCGCGCCATGCGCCGCCATGGACGCGCGCAAGGCCGCCAGTTTTTCCACCCGCGGCAAGGCCGGATAGGGCGCGCCATGCTCGAAGATGGCCGCTGCCGGCATGCTTGGACGCTCGGCCCACACGGCGTCCAGCAGATCGATATCGGTGCGCAGGGTCACGTCCGCCGCCAGCGCCTGCCGCAGCAGGCGCGCATTGGCCAGGCCCAGCACAGCGCCGTCGACGGCCACCGTCTGGCCGGCCTGCATGGTGCTGCCCAGCCAGTCGATAAACAGCACGCTGGCGCCGGAGGGGATTTTTTTCAGAACGATGCCGCTGCCGGCCAGCTCTGTTTCCGCCTGTTCCCAGTAGCGGCCGTCGGTCCACAAGCCGGCAAAGTCCTGCATGACGACCAAAGTGCCAACCGAGCCCGTGAAACCGGACAGCCATTGACGGCCCTGCCAGTGGGCCGGCAGGTATTCGGACAGGTGCGGATCGGCCGAAGGCACGACCAGCGCATCGATCTGTTGCGCGCGCATGGCGGCGCGCAGCAGGGTCAAACGGGAGGCGGGGTTGCTGTGAGAGTGGCTGGCTGCGGGTGTCTGCATGGCGGCGAAAAGGTGCTGTGCTGGGAAGCGTTCATGATACTCCGATTGCCGGCGATGCTGTACTCACACCGCCTGCCGCGCGATCAGGTCGGCAATCTGTTCGGCCGCAGGCACTTCAGCGGCCATGGCGGCCGCCACCGTGGCGCAGGCCGCCGCGATGGCGGGGTCGCCCAGCAGGCGGCCCAGGGCGGCGCTCCAGGCGCGCAGCGGCGCCTTGGGCAACACAGTCAACGACACGCCCAGGCGCCGCAGGCGCGCGGCGTTGTCGGGCTGGTCGAAGGCAAACGGCACCACCAGCTGCGGCTTGCCGGCCGCCAGCACGGTGGCGCTGGTGCCGATGCCGCCGTGGTGCACGAACGCCGCCGTCTGCGGCGCCAGCAGGTCGAACGGCGCGTACGCCGCATGGTGCACGGTCGCTGGCAAGGTAGCCGGCAGTTGTTCGCGATATGGCGTGACCACCACCACGCGCAGATTCAACGCAGCGGCGGCTTCCAGCGCGCGGCCGATAAAGCCCGCGCCATGGGCCATGGCCGAACCGGGCGTGACCACGATGGGCGCGTCGCCCGCGTCGATAAAGCGCTGCAGGGCCGGATCAAGCTGGCCTGCGCTGGCCGGCATGCGCGGAAAACCGGTGCACACCGTATGCGGCGGCCAGTCGGCCTGCGGCGCGGCAAACCAGGCGGGAAAGGCGCACACCACCTGCTGCGGCGAATGCAGCCAGCGGCTCATCACGCGCCGCACAGGCGCCAGGCCCAGGCTGGCGCGCAGGCCGTTGATGGCGGGCCGCACGACAGGATCGAGCATCAGCCGCTCGACCAGATTCAATATCAGGCGCACCACCGGGCGCGGCAAGGAGCGCGGCCAGTTCAGGCCGCGCCGCACGGACGTATCGCCGGCCGTCAGGAAGCACGATGGCGCCAGGTGCACGGTGGTCAACGGCAGGCCGTGGGCTTCCTGCAGCAGGCGCCCCGTCAGGCCCAGCGTGCTGGCGACTATGATGGTGCGCTCGGTGCTTGCCTGCACCAGCGCCAGCTGCTGCGCATAGGCGGCGGGCAAATGGCGCGCCATATGCTTCCAGATGGTGGCAAAGCCCTTGACCGGATGCCACAGCTCGGGGTCCTGCACGCTGGCGTCGAGTTCCTGCTGGCTCAGGCCCGAGACAAAGCGCAGGCCGGCGCGCTCGGCCCGTTCCTGGAAATTGGCGGTGGCCACCAGCGTGACCGCATGGCCGCGCGCGCGCAGCGCCTGGCCGATGACGATGAATGGATAGACATCGCCGGCGCTGCCGGCCGCCAGGATCAGCATATGCGCCATCTCAGCCCTTGAGCAGCTGGCCGGCCAGGCCGGCGATTTTTTCCAGCAGCGCCTCGTCGTGCGGCAGCCAGGGCACGGCGCCCAGTTTGCCGGCTTTGGCCGGCCCCGGCACGTCCACCGCCACTGCGGCGCCGTCCAGGGTGACCCTGCCGGTGGCCAGGTGAATCGCGTGCCGGCCCACCATCAGATGACGCGCTTCGAGCGCCATGCGGCCCGCGCCGATCTGCTGCGCAAACACCTGCGCCAGCACGGCGCGCCGCATGCCCACCATCGGCCCCGTTTCCAGGCTGGACAGGTAAGCCAGGCGCTGTTGGCGCTGCGCGCACGCTTCTTCCTCGACCAGCGCAAATGCGCTGGCGCTCACCAGCAAATCCACCGCGCGGCACGCTTCGGAATACGCCACCGGCGCCATCTGGCCCGGCGCCACCGGCTGCCAGCGGCTGGCGACCCGCTCCTGCGCCACCAGTGCGCCCGAGGTGCAAGCACCTTCGGCACCGGGGTAAATGCGTCCCTCGAGCAGCAAGGTCACGCGCCAGGCGCCGAACTGGCGTGACAGTCCCTCCTCGTCATCGAGGCGCCAGCCCTCGCGGCGCGCCAGGCCCAGCAAGGTGCGCACCGACAGCCAATGGCCGGCAAACGGTTCACTGCCATCGTCGGGCGGCAGATACACTTCGCGGTAGGTCTGGCGCACGGGTTGGCGCAGGCGCCGCCGCGTGACCAGCGCCTGCCAGGCTGCGCGCTCTTCAGCGCCGCCATGCAAGGGATGCCACAGGCCGATCCCGCCCTGTTCAGGCAAGGCCAGCGGCTGGCCCCGCGCATCGATGGCGCCCTGCCCGTCGAGCATGAAGGCGACGCCATCGACACCATCGCTGCCGCGCCAGATCAAGGCGCGCGCCACCGCGTCGATATCGGCGTCGCCGAGCAGCGCGCGCCACTGCGCCAGCGGCAGCCAGACATCGCTGGCGTAGCCCGCTTCCAGGCGGCGCGCCAGCATGGCCTGGCGCCGCTTGCCCATCGGGCCCGGCATGCCGACCCGCCAGGCGATATCGGGCCGCTCGGCCAGCGCCCGTTCGGCCGGCTTCAGGTTGCGTTCCAGTTTTTTCCGGATACCCGCATGGCGCACCTGTTCCAGCGCCGTGCGCAAGGCCAGCAGGCTTTCCGGCGTGGGGATGGTTTCCACCGCATGGCCCAGCGCCATCGCCAGCGACTGCGATGGCGCGCTGTTGGCCTTGCCGGGCGCCACGCACACCAACGGCAGCAAGGTGGCGATCACCGGGCCGAACCAGGCCTCGTCGCGGTAGGACGCCAGCCGCGCGGCGCGCGCCAGCACCGGCGAGTCATGCCTGGAAAACGCCGCGTCGGCCGCATACGGCACGCTGCCTTCATGGATCGCCGCGATATGGCGCGCCGCCGACTCCAGTATGGTGCGCGCAAACTCGATATACGGCGCGTCATCGGCCAGCACTTCGGCCGGGTCAGGCTTGCCGATGCTGTCGCGGTTCCAGTGGCCGCTGTAGCGCGAGCCGGCCAGCGCCAGCAGGGAGGCCTGCGCCAGTTGCGGCAGCACCATCAGTTCCTGCAAGCTCAAGGGCATCGGCGATTGCGCATGGTCCTTCTCCATCTCCTGCGCGAATCGCGCCGGGGCGTCGCCGCCGGCCAGGCGCGCCAGCAGCCAGGCGGCAAAGTGCTGCTCGCGCCAGTGCTTCGACTCGCCCAGGATGCGCAGCGCCAGCGGCGCACTGCCTGCGGGCGGGGCGCCATGCAGGCAGGCCAGGCAGCCGACCGCATAGTCCCAGTCGCGCACATGGGCCGCGGCTAGCGCGTCGAGAAATACCTCGCCTTCCAGGGCCGGCGCCAGGTCCAGGCTGGCCACCTGTTCGAGCAGCGTCATCGCCAGCGCCCGGCGTTCGGGATCGCCATGGCCAAAGCCGGCGGCGCGGTGCAGCGCGCCCCAGACCACGCCCAGCTCCTGCGGCGTCCAGCCGGTGACATCGACGGGCGGCCCCGTAAAGCGCGCATGGTCGACCGGGGCGCCCTCAAGACGTGCGCGCAGCGCCGCGGCGCGGGTGGAGTCAAGTGGCATCATCGGCCTCGTAGCGTCGCAAACCGTCAAGATCGAGCACGCGGATGCCGCCGTAATCGAGCCGCAACAAGCCCTGTTTTTCCAGCACCTGCAAGGCCTGGTTGGCGCGCTGGCGCGAGGAGCCCGACAGCAGGCCGATCTCCTCCTGCGACAGCTGCACCAGGGTGTCCACGCCAGGATACAGATGCGAGTTGAACATCGACGCCAGGCAGCGCGCCACGCGCGTGTTCAGGTCCAGCAGGCGGTCGTTTTCCACCATGCCGATAAACTGGCCCAGGCGCTCGTTCAACTGCATCAGCAAAAAGCGCGTGAATGGCAGGCTGGTATCGAGCAGCCAGTGAAAGGTCGCTGCCGGCAGGCGCGCCACGCGCGTGTCGCGCAGGGCCATGGTGTCGTATTTGCGGATCTCGTTTTTCAGCAAGGAACCTTCGCCAAACCAGCTGCCCGGCGGCACGCCGATAAAGGTCATGGCCTTGCCGGAAGCGGAAAAATTATTCATCTTGACCATGCCGCTGATCACGCCGATCCAGTACTCGGCCGGCTCGCCCTTGCGGCAGACAAAGCCGCCTTTCGGCACGAACGCTTCCACGGTATCGGCTTCCACGCGCGCCAATTGATCTGCGTCAAGTAACTGCGCCCAGTTGGCCGCGCGCACGGCGTTTTTGAGACTGATATCGGCTGATTTCATTTGTGCGATGCACCATCGAAAAGTGGGCAAATGTCCCCGAAAAGACAACTCGTCATTCCTACGCAAGCTACTATCATTGCACAAACGCCTTACACATAAAAACACAGAGTGCCACACAACGAGGTGGCGCCTGAGACACGCAACAGGAGACACTGGTGCAAAACAACACAGCAATGCCGACTTTTCCCCGGCGCCTGGTGCAGCATGGCGCCGTTCGTCCCGACAAACCGGCCTTCCGCGAAAAATACCTGGGCATCTGGCAAACCTGGACCTGGCAGGACGTCAACGCCGAGGTGCGGGCGCTGGCCTGTGGCCTGGCCGCCATCGGTTTCCAGCGCGGCATGAACCTGGCCATTATCGGCGACAACCGCCCGCGCCTGTACTGGGCCATGCTGGCTGCGCAAAGCCTCGGTGGCGTGCCGGTGCCGCTGTACCAGGATGCGCCGGCCGCCGACATGGCCTATGTGCTGCAGGACGCGCATATCCAGTATGCCATCGTCGAAGACCAGGAACAGGTCGACAAGCTGCTTGAACTGAAAGCCCTGTATCCGCACGTGGCCCATATCGCCTATGACGATGAACGCGGCATGCGCCACTACCACCAGCCCGAACTGATTTCGTTTGCCGGCCTGCAGGCGCTGGGCCGCGAATACGACCGCGACCATCCGGGCTTTTTCGAAGCGGCCGTGGAAGCGGGCCGCGGCACTGATTCCGCCGTGATCCTGTACACCTCGGGCACCACCGGCAAACCGAAGGGCGTGTGCCAGAGCCATACTGCGCTGCTCTGTGCCGGTGAAGGCGGCGTCGCCTTCGACAAGCTGACCGACAACGAAGACATCCTGTCCTACCTGCCGATGGCCTGGGTCGGCGACTGCCTGTTTTCGCTGGCGCAGGCGATGGTGGCGGGCTTCACCGTCAACTGCCCCGAGTCCGGCGACACGGTGATGATCGACATGCGCGAAATCGGTCCGACCTGCTATTTTGCGCCGCCGCGCGTGTTTGAAAACATGCTCACCAGCGTGATGATACGGATGGAAGACGCCAGCAGCATCAAGCGCCGTATCTTCAGCCATTTCATGGACGTGGCCAAGCGCTGCGGCGCGCAGATACTGGACGGCAAGCAGGTCTCGCTTGCTGATCGCCTCAGTTACCAAGTGGGCAATGTGCTGGTCTATGGTCCCCTGAAAAACGTGCTGGGCCTGTCGCGCGTGCGCGTGGCCTACACCGCCGGCGCCGCCATCGGCCCCGACCTGTTCCGCTTCTACCGCTCGATCGGCGTCAACCTCAAGCAGCTGTACGGCTCGACCGAAACCTGCGCCTACGTATGTTTGCAACCGGACGGCAATATCAAGTTCGACAGCGTCGGCCTGCCGGCGCCTGGCGTGGAAGTCAAGCTGGCGGCCAATGGCGAAGTGCTGGTCAAGTCGCAGGCGACCATGAGCGGCTACTACCATCGCCCCGAGGCCACCGCTGAAGTAATCGACGCCGACGGCTATTTTCATACCGGCGACGCGGGCGTGTTCGACAGCGAAGGCCACCTGAAAATCATCGACCGCGCGGCCGATGTCGGCAAGCTCAATTGCGGCGCCATCTTCGCGCCCAACTATATCGAAAACAAGCTCAAGTTCTTCCCCTTTATCAAGGAAGTGGTGGCCTTTGGCCATGGCCGCGACCAGGTCTGCGCCTTTATCAATATCGATATCGAAGCGGTCGGCAACTGGTCCGAACGGCGCGGCATCGCGTACGCCGGCTATACCGACCTGGCCGCGCGCGAAGAGACCTATGGCCTGATCCGCGACTGCATCGAGCAGGTCAACGCGGAACTGGCGGCCGATCCGCTGATGGACCGCACGCAGATCCACCGCTTCCTGGTACTGCACAAGGAGCTCGACCCCGATGACGACGAACTGACGCGCACGCGCAAGGTGCGCCGCAAGTTCATCGCCGAAAAATACGCGGTGCTGATCGCAGCGCTGTACGAAGGCAAGACCTCGCAGTTCATCGAGACCCAGGTCAAGTTCGAGGATGGCCGCACTGGTTCCACCAGCGCCGACCTGCAGATCTGGAGCAGCAAAACCTGGCCGGCCCTGGGCCTGGCGGCATGATGGAGCACGGCACGATGCTAATGAACGAACCCGACGTCCACTTCGGCGCGCAGCGCAAGACCGGCCCCGTGATCCTGGACCTGAAAAATATCTCGCTGTCCTTTGGCGGTGTGAAAGCGCTGACCGATATCTCGTTCGACGTCAAGCAGCACGAGATACGCGCCATCATCGGCCCCAATGGCGCCGGCAAAAGCTCGATGCTCAACGTGATCAACGGCGTCTATCGCCCGCAGCAGGGCGAGATCATCTACCGCGGCGAACACCGGCGCGGCATGGACTGCTACGAGGCCGCCAAGTCCGGCATCGCGCGCACGTTCCAGAATATCGCGCTGTTCAAGGGCATGACGGTGCTGGACAACATCATGACGGGCCGTAACCTGAAAATGAAATCGAACTTCCTGCTGCAGGCCCTGTACTGGGGACCGGCGCGGCGCGAAGAAATCGAACACCGCAAGAAGGCCGAGGAAATCATCGACTTCCTGGAGATCCAGGCGATCCGCAAGACCCCGGTCGGCCGTCTGCCCTACGGCCTGCAAAAGCGCGTCGAACTGGGCCGCGCACTGGTGGCCGAACCGGAGATTTTGCTGCTCGACGAACCGATGGCCGGCATGAACGTGGAAGAAAAACAGGACATGTGCCGCTTCATCCTCGACGTCAACGACCAGCTGGGCACGACCATTGTACTGATCGAGCACGACATGGGCGTGGTGATGGATATCTCGGACCGGGTGGTGGTGCTCGACTACGGCCGCAAGATCGGCGACGGCACGCCGGACGAGGTGCGCAGCAACCAGGATGTCATCAACGCCTACTTGGGTGTAGCCCACTAGCACCAGACCAGGGATAACAATGAATATCAATTTTTTCTTTGAAGTACTGATCGGCGGCCTGCTGTCGGGCGTGATGTATGCGCTGGTGGCGATCGGCTTCGTGCTGATCTACAAGGCCTCGGGCGTATTCAATTTTGCGCAGGGAGCGATGGTGTTTTTCGCCGCCCTCACCTGCGTCGGCATCATGGACAAGTTCGGCCTGTCGCTGTGGCTGGCCATCCCCTTGACGATGGTCGCCATGATCGTCTTGGGCATGGCGATCGAGCGGGTGGTGCTGCGCCCGCTGGTGAACCAGCCCGAGATCACGCTGTTCATGGCCACCATCGGCCTGGCGTTCTTTATCGAAGGTCTGGCGCAGCTGATGTGGGGCTCGCAGGTACACAAGCTGGACCTGCCGATCGAAGACGTGCCGATGCAGTTCCTGATGGATAACTTCAACATCATCATCTCGCAGTTCGACGTGGTGGCGGCCGGCATCTGCGCGCTGCTGGTGATCTGCCTGGCGCTGCTGTTCTCGAAAACCAAGGTCGGCCGCGCCCTGCGCGCGGTGGCCGACGACCACCAGGCGGCGCTGGCCGTGGGCATTCCGCTGCAGCGCATCTGGGCCGTGGTATGGGGCGTGGCGGGTTTGGTGGCGATGGTGGCGGGCCTGTTGTGGGGCGCGCGCAACGGGGTGCAGTTCGCGCTGACCTTTATCGCCTTGAAAGCCCTGCCGGTGCTGATCCTCGGCGGCTTTACCTCGGTGCCAGGCGCCATCGTCGGCGGCCTGATCATCGGCGCGTCCGAAAAGCTGGCCGAAGTGTATATCGGCCCGATGGTGGGCGGCGGCATCGAAGGCTGGTTCCCGTATGTGCTGGCCCTGCTGTTCCTGCTGGTGCGCCCGGAAGGCCTGTTCGGCGAAAAAATCATCCGCCGAATATAAGCCCAGACAAAGATCCGTAGGTCGGATTAGCCGAAGGCGTAATCCGACAAACACCCCCACAGCCGCAAAGGACACACCCCATGATCTACCGTGAAGCCGGACAATTCAAGACCAGCTACCAGGACGACAACCAGATCTTCCCGATCCGCCAGGACCGCCTGGCGCTGACGGCGACCCTGATCGCCGCCGTGTTCCTGCTGCCGTATTTTGCCTCGCCCTACATCCTGTCGGCGATCATGATCCCCTTCCTGATCTTCGCGCTGGCGGCCCTGGGGCTGAACATTTTGACCGGCTACGCCGGCCAGCTCTCGCTCGGCACCGCCGCCTTTATGGCCGTCGGCGCGTTTGCCTCGTATAACTTCATGGCGCGCCTGCCCGGCCTGCCGCTGCTGGTGTCGTTCATCCTGGGCGGCCTGTGCGCTGCCATGGTCGGCATCGCGTTTGGCCTGCCGTCCCTGCGCATCCGCGGCTTCTACCTGGCCGCCTCGACCCTGGCGACGCAGTTCTTTGTCGTCTGGTGCCTGACCAAGATCCCGTACCTGACCAACTACAGCTCCTCGGGCGTGGTGACGGTGCAGGGCATGCAGATCCTCGGCTACCAGTTCGATACGCCGCAAAGCAAATACCTGCTGGTGCTGGCCATCGTGGCGGGCATGGCGCTCTTGGCCAAGAACATGATCCGCTCCAACGTGGGCCGCTCGTGGATGGCGGTGCGCGACATGGACATGGCGGCCGAAGTGATCGGTTTCAGGCTGATGCGCACCAAGCTGCTGGCGTTTGCCGTCAGCTCGTTCTACTGCGGCGTGGCCGGCGCCCTGTATGCCTACGCCTACCTGGGCACGGTGGAGCCGGAAGCGTACAACCTCGACCTGTCGTTCCGCATCCTGTTCATGATCATTATCGGCGGCGTCGGCTCCATCCTCGGCTCCTTCCTTGGCGCCGCCTTTATCGTGCTGCTGCCGGTGTTTTTGAACATCGTCGCCCACGGCCTGTCGCTGCCCACCAGCGTGGCCTCGAACCTGGAACTGATGGTGTTTGGCGCGCTGATCATTTTCTTCCTGATCGTCGAGCCGCACGGCCTGGCCAGGCTGTGGCAGATCGCGAAAGAGAAATTGCGGCTCTGGCCTTTCCCGCACTAGTTTTGCAGTCGATGTCGGTTGAATTGAAAATCAATAAAACAAGAGGAGACACAATGAAACACATCAAATCGCTCATGCTGGCCACCGCCTTTGCCACCGCAGGCTTCACGATCGCCGGTACAGCCCAGGCGCAAGCCCAGGACCAGTACATCGCCCTGCCGTCCTACCGTGTGGGGCCGTATGCGGCCGGCGGCTCGGGCTTTTACGGCGGCATCATCGACTACTTCAACCTGGTCAACCAGGCCGGCGGCGTCAATGGCGTCAAGATCAGCTGGGAAGAATGTGAAACCGAATACAACCCCTCGCGCGGCGTGGAGTGCTACGAGCGCCTGAAAACCAAGCAGGGCGGCGCCACCCTGGTCGAGACCCTGTCGACCGGCGTCGCCTACGGCATCCTCGACCGCGTGGCGCAGGACAAGATCCCGATGACCATGATCGGCTACGGCCGCTCGGACGCCGCCAACGGCAAGGTCTTCCCGTATGTGTACCCCTTGATCTCCAGCTACTGGAGCCAGGCCGCCGGCATGATCAAATACCTGGGCGACAAGGAAGGCGGCATGGACAAGCTCAAAGGCAAGAAGATCGTCCACCTGTACCACGACTCGGCCTTCGGCAAGGAGCCGATGCCGGTGCTCGAGGCGCTGTCGAAACAGTATGGCTTCGAGCTGATCAAGATTCCCGTCGCGCCACCGGGCAGCGAACAGCAGTCGCAATGGCTGCAGATCCGCCAGGCCAAACCCGATCACGTGATCCTGTGGGGCTGGGGGGTGATGAATTCGGTGGCCATCAAGACGGCGCAGCGCAACGGTTTTCCGCGTGAAAAAATGCTCGGCGTCTGGTGGGCCGGCTCGGAAGAAGACACGATCCCGTCGGGCGACGCCGCCAAGGGCTACAGCGCGATGACCTTCAATACGCCGGGCACCTACCCGGTGCTCGACGATATCCGCAAAAAGCTCTACGCGTCCGGCAAGGGCAACCTGGCCGACCAGTCGCGCATCGGTTCGGTCTACCACATGCGCGGCGTGACAGCCGCCATCCTGTGGGTCGAGGCGATCCGCACGGCACAGGAAAAATTCGGCAAGGGCAAACCGGTCACGGGCGAGCAGATGCGCTGGGGCCTGGAAAACCTGAACGTCGACGACGCGCGCCAGAAAGCCGTCGGCGCGCTGGGCATGTTCCCCACCGTGAAAACCAGCTGCGACGACCATGAAGGTTCGGGCGCCGTGAAAGTGCAGCAGTGGGATGGCAAGAAATGGTCCGCCATCACGCCGAAATGGATCGTCGGCGACAAGGCGCTGGTGCGCAAGCTGGTCGATGAATCGTCGGGCAAGTACGCGGAAGAGAAGAAGATCACGCCGGCTTGCATGAAGTAAGCGGCTGCCGGGTGGTGTCGGATTACGCGCAAGGCGCTAATCCGACCTGCGCCCGAATATGCCGAACGATGCCGATATACGCCGACCGACACCGCATCCCGTAGGTCGGATTAGCCGAAGGCGTAATCCGACAGCACCAACACCATATGAAAACGAAGCAGCCATGACATCCACCGCCACGCAAACACCGGACGCACCACCGCCCTATTTGTCGGTCAATAATATCGAAGTCATCTACGACCATGTGATCCTGGTCCTGAAAGGCGTGTCGCTGCAGGTCCCGCAGGGCAAGATCGTGGCGCTCCTGGGCGCCAACGGCGCCGGCAAGTCGACCACCCTGAAAACCATCTCGACCTTGCTGCGCGGCGAACGCGGCGACGTCACCAAGGGCGAAGTGCAGTTCAAGGGCGAGCGGGTCGACCAGCTGACGCCGAACGAACTGGTAAAGCGCGGCCTGTCGCAGGTGATGGAAGGACGCCACTGCTTCGGCCATCTGACGATCGAGGAAAACCTGCTGACCGGCGCCTACACGCGCAGCATTTCGCGCGGCGAACTGAAAGACGCGCTGGAGAAGGTCTACCACTATTTTCCGCGCCTGAAAACGCGGCGCAGCAGCCAGGCCGGCTACACCTCGGGCGGCGAACAGCAGATGTGCGCGATCGGCCGCGCGCTGATGGCCAGGCCGTCGATGATACTGCTCGACGAACCGTCGATGGGCATCGCGCCGCAGATCGTCGAAGAGATCTTCGGCATCGTCAAGGACCTGAACCACAAGGAAAACGTGTCGTTTTTGCTGGCCGAGCAGAACACCAATGTGGCGCTGCGCTATGCGGACTTTGGCTACATCCTGGAAAACGGCCGCGTGGTGATGGAAGGCCAGGCGCAGGACCTGGCCAGCAATGAAGACGTCAAGGAATTCTACCTGGGCGTGTCGAGCGCCGGGCGCAAGAGCTTTCGCGACATGAAATTCTACCGCCGCAGGAAACGCTGGCTGGCCTGATCGACAAACACCTCATCTGCAACGCGCCTGGCGGTCACGCACAGCCGGGCGCGCGGACAAACACGCACTGATATTGCGCATTGATACTGGAGATTGACTGACATGAACGATACGCTCGACAGTCTGGAAACACGCACCGTTGAGGCGCGCGAAAGCGAATTGATGGCGGGCCTGCCGCAGCTGATCGCACGCGCGCAAGCAGCGCCTGGCTGGGGGCGCATCCTGGCCGGCGTCGACGCGGCCGGCATCACCAGCCGCGAAGCGCTGGCGCGCCTGCCCGTCACGCGCAAGTCCGACCTGAAGCAATTGCAGCACGGCGCGCCGCCGTTTGGCGGCCTCAACACCACGCCGGCAAATGCGCTGTCGCGCGTATTCGTCTCGCCCGGCCCGATTTTCGATCCGGAAGGGCGCGGCCAGGATTGGTGGCGCTTTGCGCGGCCCATGTATGCGGCCGGCGTGCGCGCCGGCGGCCTGCTGCAGAACTGTTTTTCGTATCACTTCACGCCGGCCGCCTTCATGGTCGAAGGCGGCGCCGCGCGCATCGGCTGCACCGTGATCCCGGCCGGCATCGGTCAGACGGAAATGCAGGTGCAGGCGATGGCGGACCTGAAACCCGACACCTATGTCGGCACGCCGTCGTTCTTAAAGCTGATCATCGAAAAGGCGCGCGAAATGGGCGCCGACATCAGCAGCGTGAAACACGCCCTGATGGGCGCCGAAGCGCTGCCCGAATCCCTGCGCAGCTGGTTCGCCGCCAACGGCGTGCCACATGTATTCCAGACCTATGCCTCGGCCGATATCGGCAGCATCGCCTATGAAACGGCTAGCGGCGGCAAGCTCAATGCCGGCATGGTGGTCGATGAAAACGTGCTGCTGGAAATCGTCCATCCGGGCAGCGGCACGCCGGTGGCGCCAGGCGAAGTGGGCGAAGTGGTGGTCACCGTCTTCAATGCCGACTATCCGCTGATCCGCTTTGCCACCGGCGACTTGTCGGCGGTGCTGGTCGACGCACCGGCCTCGCCTTGCGGGCGCACCAATACGCGCATCCGCGGCTGGATGGGCCGCGCCGACCAGACCACCAAGGTGCGCGCCATGTTCGTGCACCCGTCGCAGGTGCATGAGATCGCACGCCGCCATCCGCAGATCCTCAAGGCGCGCCTGGTGGTGTCGGGCCGCATGGCCAACGACGAGATGACCTTGCACTGCGAGGTGGAGCGGCTCGACGATGGCGCGGCAGTGGAAGAGATTATCGCGACCATCCGCGAACTGACCAAGCTGCGCGGCGAGGTGCGGCTGGTGGCGCGCGGCAGCCTGCCGCTGGACGGGAAAATCATCGACGACGTGCGCGACTACACCTAGCACGCATGGGCCAAATTGCGGGATAATATCGGCATTAACCATCAGCCCTGTTCATCGCCATGCAAGAGTCCATGCAAGAATTTCATCACAATCGTGCCCGCGATCTGCTCAAGAACGCGGAGCTGCTGTTCGACCAGGACGCCGTGCAGGCGTCGATCACGCGCATGGCCGATGTGCTCAACGCGCGCTACAACGCCGAAGGCGCCAAGGACTTCCCGCTGGTGCTGGGCGTGATGGGCGGCGCCGTGGTCTTTACCGGCAACCTGCTGCCGCAGCTGAGCTTCCCGCTGGAGTTCGACTACATTCATGTGAGCCGCTACGGCGACGACGACAAGGGCGGCGAAGTGGTGTGGAAAGTCATCCCGCGCTCGAACGTGGCGGGCCGCACGGTGATCGTGCTCGACGATATCCTCGACGAAGGCGAAACGCTGGCCCACGTCAAGCAGCGCCTGCTCGACATGGGCGCCGCCGAAGTCATCCTGGCGGTATTCGCCGACAAGGCGATCGGCAAGAAAAAACCGGTGCAAGCCGATATCGTCGGCCTGGTGATCCCGAACCGCTTCGTGGTCGGCTTCGGCATGGATGCGTATGGCTACTGGCGCAACCTGCCTGGGCTGTGGGCGCTCAAGCCCGAGGATCTGAAGCAGGAATAACCGAGGTGCCGGGGTGAAAAGGGTCTCGGCGACCGCTTCTGATCCTGAGCCGTCACGTGAGCGTCCCTGCCCCACAAGCACACCAGCAAAAAATTTTGAAATCGCGGTCGCACGCACAGGCGTACCGGGCCAAGCAGGCCTGAAAAATGTCGAGGGCAAGGCGCAGCGACGCAGACAGTACGCATGTACGGCAAGGAGCTGCAACGCCGCCATCGGCATTTTCTCAGGCCCGCGTCTCCGGCCCGCCGTTGTTACGCCTTGTGGTTTTACAGCTTCAACCGCGCCCGTGCCGACTCATATTCGGCCGTCAAGCGCGCCACCATCTCGGCCACCGTCGGCACATCGTCCATCAGGCCCACGCCCTGGCCGGCGCCCCAGATGTCGCGCCAGGCCTTGGCGCTGCCAGAGCCGAAATTCATCGCCGTCTTGTCCGCTTCCGGCAGCGCTTCCGGGTCCAGCCCGGCCGCTTCGATCGATTTTTTCAGGTAGTTGCCGTGCACGCCAGTAAACAGATTCGTGTAGACGATGTCGGCCGCGCTCGAATTGACGATGGCGTCGCGGTAGCCGTCGCTGACGTTCGATTCTTTCGTCGCCAGCCAGCGCGAACCGATATACGCAAAGTCGGCGCCCATGGCCTGCGCGGCCAGCACGGCGTCGCCGGTGGCGATCGAGCCCGACAGCGCCAGCGGGCCGTCGAAGAATTTGCGCACTTCGCCCACCAGCGCGAACGGCGACAGGGTGCCCGCATGGCCGCCGGCGCCGGTGGCCACCAGGATCAGGCCGTCGACGCCGGCTTCCAGCGCCTTTTTCGCATGGCGGATCGAGATCACGTCATGCAGCACGATGCCGCCATAGCTGTGGATGGCGTCGAGCATTTCCTTCGGCGGCGCGCGCAAGGACGAAATAATGATGGGCACACGATGCTTGACGCACACTTCGACGTCATGCGCGAGGCGGTCGTTCGACTGGTGCACGATCTGGTTGACGGCGATCGGCCCGACTTTTTTGTCAGGGTTGGCCACCTGGAAGGCGGCCAGTTCGGCCTGCAGCTCGGTCAGCCAGGTATCGAGCAGCTCGGCCGGACGCGCGTTCAGGGCCGGGAAGGAGCCGACGATGCCGGCCTTGCACTGCGCCGCGACGAGGGCCGGACCGCTGGCGATAAACATCGGCGAGGCGATAACGGGAAGGGACAGGTTTTGCAACGCTACAGGCAATGCCATGGCGGACTCGCTGAAAAGTTGATCGGACGAACAGATTAAATACCAGAACGACGATTATAGATTAAAAAAAGTACGATCGTGCTCTATTTTTGGTGCCGCCGTTTTCAGCCCTGGTTCAGCAGGTAGGGGCCGTCGATTCTTGCCGCCGCCGCGCGCACCAGCTGCGCCACCGCCCACTCGGCCAGGGCCGGCACCTCCTGGCGCAAAAAGCGCCGGTTCGCCTGGTGCAGCAGCGGCATATCGGCCAGCAGCACGGGCACGTCGGCAAGCACGATGCGCTGGCGTTCGAGCAGCAGAAACTTGAGCAGCACCTTGACCGCGTTTTGCGCATTGCGCGCGGGCTCGGACGACAGGTACTCGAGGCGCGAAAAGGCCCGCGCCAGCGCCCCTTTCACATCGCCAAACACCCTGCCGTGGCCGGGGATCACCACCGCCACCTCCAGCGCCGCGATCAGCTCCAGGGTGGCGCGCGCTTCGGCGAAACCCGACGCGCCTTCGAGTTCCGGAAAGATCACGCCAAAGCCGTTTTCCCACAGCGCGTCGGCCGACACCAGGATGCCTTCGGCGGCGCAGTAAAAGATCAATGAATGGGGATCGTGGCCCGGCGCGCCCAGCGCCTGCCAGATCATATCGGCCAGGATAAAGCTGTCGCCGGGAGCGACGGTGGCGTCGAAAGAAAAGCGCGGGCACTGCTGGCCGGTGGCCCGAAAGCTGAGGGCCTCGGTATCCCAGGCGCGCACCTTGTCCGCTTCCGATGCCGGTATCGCCGTGTGGCAGCCGTATTCGGCCTGCAGCAGCGCGTTGCCGCCACAGTGGTCGGAATGCAGGTGGGTGTTGAACAGGCGGGCCAGGGGCCGGCCCTGCAGGCTGTGGCGCAGCAGCGCCAGCGTTTGCGGCGCGTGCGTGACGTAGCCGCTGTCGATCATGGCCACCTCGTCGCGGCCGTGCAGCACGATATTGTTCGACGATAGCCAGCCGCGCTCGAATACTTCGATGGAGTCGGGCAGCAGCGTCATGGCGGCCTCAGTAATCGGGCTCGACGTCGAGCCGGGACTCGCGTCCTGGCAGCTGGGCCCAGACGGCGCGCTTGAAGTCGTCATCGGCCTTGCTCCAGGCGATGATCTCGTCGAGCGTGCGCAGGCAGCCTTCGCACAAGCCGCTGTTGCGGTGCATCTTGCACAGGCTGACGCACGGCGACGGCACCGGGACCGGGACCGGCGTGGACAGGGCTGGGGGAACAACTGGCGCGGTATCGACCATCATGAAGGGCATCTTTGTACGGGAACTGCATTATGCCGCGAAACGGGCGACGGCGGCGTGGCCGGAAAAGACTGCCGGATATGCAAGAGTGCACACTTTTTTACGCGTATTTCACATTCTGTAGGACAAGAACCCGTGCCAAAATCAGACGGGAAAGACTTGACTGGTATTATTTCAGGCCTATACTACCATCCATACAGATGGCAATTGGATGCCACATGGAGTTTATGGAGCGCTATGGCCACGCAAGAGAGCAAGCCCAAAATTGGGGAATCGGAAAAAATCACCATCAATCTGGGCCTGATCGACCTGGGCCAGATTGATTTACTGGTGCAGGAGGGATTTTATTCCAACCGAACGGATCTGATCCGTACGGCGATACGCAACCAGCTCGGTACGCACGCCGAAGTGGTCAGGCAGACGGTGGCGCGGCGCAGCCTGGTATTGGGCATGCAGCATTATTCGCGCGCCGACCTCGAGGCGATCCAGGCGGCAGGCCAGCGCCTGCAGATCCAGGTCCTGGGGCTGGCCAGCATCGGCAGCGACGTCTCGGTGGAACTGGCCCTGGCCACCATCGAATCGATTTTTGTATTAGGTGCCCTGCATGCCAGCACCGTCGTCAAGACGGCGCTCGCAGGGCGAATTCACTAGCGCGACGGTTGCGGCAAGCTGCCGGACCAGTTGCGCATGCAACAGTTAAGGACTGCCATGAAACTACCGCACGACATGATGGCGCAGATGCGCGCCGCGACCAGTAAATTGATGGGCAGCGGCCCGCACGCCGCCACCGAAGCGATCCAGAACGCGCTGTCGGCCGCCGGCCTGATGCCGTCGGCCGGTACGGCCACGCCCGCGCCGCAAACCACGACCACGCCGCAACAGCGGCCGATGCAGGATATCAATCCGCCGCCGGCAAACAGTCAGGCCCAGGCCAAGGCGGCCCAACCCCAGCCCGAGGCGCCCCAGGCGCAAGCGGCGCCGGTGCCGCCCTCGCCCGTGCAGGCGGCCCAGGACTTCGCCCAGGACTTCATGGCGCGCCTGGGCGTGCCGGCCGGCCTGGGCCAGCACAGCTTCGACATGCCCAGCTTCGAGATGCCGAACTTCCAGCCGTCGGGCATCCCCGGCTTTGGCGGCCCGGCGGCAACGCGCGCGCCGCTGCCCGAAGGCGCGCAGTTCATCGACGGCAGCTACGCCAACCATGCCGGCACGCGCGCTTACAAGCTGTATATCCCCAGCAGCTACCACGGCCAGGCCATGCCGCTGATCGTGATGCTGCACGGCTGTACGCAAAACCCCGACGACTTCGCCGCCGGCACGCAGATGAATGCGGTGGCCGAGGAAAAGCAGTGCTTTGTGGTCTACCCGGCGCAAACCCAGGGCGCCAACAGCTCGCGCTGCTGGAACTGGTTCAATGCGATCGACCAGCAGCGCGGCCAGGGCGAGCCTTCGCTGATCGCCGGCATCGCCCAGCAGATCATCGAACAATACCCGGTCAATGAACGCGAAGTGTTTGTCGCCGGCCTGTCGGCGGGCGGCGCCATGGCCGTCATCGTCGGCACCCTGTATCCGGAACTGTTTGCCGGCGTGGGCGTCCATTCCGGCCTGCCCTTCGCCTCGGCGCAGGACCTGCCGTCGGCGCTGTCGGCCATGAAAGGCGGCGCCATGTCCAAACGCCAGGCGCCCGAAGGCGGCGTGCCCATCATCGTCTTCCACGGCGACCGCGACACCACCGTCAACCTGCGCAATGGCGAAGAAGTCATTGCGCAAGCGGTACGCGGCCAGGACGCCACCAGCGACTCGATCGGCGGCGCCGTGCCCAATGGCCACAGCTACACGCGCACCACCCACAGCCAGGCGGACGGCTCGCCGCTGGGCGAATACTGGGTGATCCATGGCGCCGGCCACGCCTGGTCCGGCGGCAGCGACAGCGGCAGCTATACCGACGGCAAGGGACCGGACGCCAGCCGCGAAATGATGCGCTTCTTTACGACCCTGGGCTGAACGCCGCCACCTGGCGCTGCTTGTCCGCCAGTTCGCGCACGCCGTCGGCGTAGCGGCTGGCGATGGCCTGGAACTGATCCTGGATCTGCAGAAAGGCGTCGACGATGTCGGCGTCAAAATGCGTGCCGCGCCCATCAAGAATGATTTTTACCGCCTCTTCATGGCGCATGCCGTCCTTGTAGATGCGGCAGCTGATCAGGGCGTCGTAGACGTCGGCCAGCGCCATCAGGCGCGCAGAAATGGGAATCTGTTCGCCGGCCAGGCCCTGTGGATAACCGCTGCCGTCCCATTTTTCATGGTGGCTGTAGGCGATCTCCTTGGCATGCTTCAAAAAATCGACCTCGATGCCCAGCTCGCGCTCGGCGGCCAGGATGGCGTCGCGCCCCAGGGTGGTATGGGTTTGCATGATGGCCATTTCATGCGGCTCGAAGCGGCCCGGTTTGAGCAGGATATGGTCGGGAATGCCGACCTTGCCGATATCGTGCAGCGGCGCCGTCTTGAACAGCAGTTCGATGGTCTTGTCGGTCAAAAACTCGCGGAAGCGCGGCAAATGGCGTACCTGTTCGGCCAGCGCCCTGAGGTAATGCGAGGTGCGGCGGATATGGTTGCCCGTTTCGCTGTCGCGCGTTTCGGCCAGCGAGGCCATGGCGTGGATGGTGACGTCCTGCAGCGCCGCCACTTCGCGCACCCGGCGTTCCACTTCGCTTTCCAGGTAATGGTTCTGGTCGCGCAAAAAATCCTGCATGTGCTTCATCCCCAGCTGGGTCTTGATGCGCGCCAGCACCAGCGGCGCCGAAATCGGCTTGGTGATGTAGTCGACCGCGCCCAGGGCCAGGCCCAGCTGCTCGTCGGCCACCTCGCTCATGGCGGTGACAAAAATGACCGGGATATTGACGGTGGCCGGATCGGCCTTCAGCGCGCGGCACACGTCGTAGCCGCTCATGCCCGGCATCATGATGTCGAGCAGGATCAAATCGGGCTGGTCGCTGCCGGCGGCGATCTTCAGCGCGCGCTCGCCATTGACGGCGATCTTGGTGCGGTAGTCGTCTTCGAGCACCGCGCGCAGCAGGTCGATATTGTCGGGGGTGTCGTCCACCACCAGGATGGTCGGCTTGCTGTTCAGTGCTTTCATGCTTGTCCTGTCTGCAGCGAAGGCAGTGTCATGTCCAGCGCGGCGGCCACCTCGCCCAGCTGCGCCAGCGCACCTTCAAAATCGTATTGGCCCAGCATGCGTTTCAGCTGGCGCGCATGTTCGGCCTGGCCGGCCGCCACCAGCATGGGGGCGATGCCGTCGAGATGTTTCACGGCCTGCGCATCGTCCTGCAGCAGCAGCTGCGACAGCTCGCGCAGGCGCGACTCCAGCTGCGCGCGGTCCACCGCCACCGCCAGGCCTGGCGCCGGCGTGACGCGTCCCTGCAGCGCCTGCGCGATCTTCGGCACCAGTTCGTCGAGCGCCTGCGTGCAGGCTTCGAGCGCCTGCGGCAAGCCGTCGTGCGAGCCAAGGCTGAGCAAATGCTCGACCCGCGCCGCGCTGTCGGCCAGGCCGCCGGCGCCGATATTGCCGGCCAGTCCCTTCAGGGTATGGGCTTCGCGGATCGCCTTTTCCAGCTGGTTGTTCTCGATCGCGACGGCGATGCGCAGCATGGCGTCGAACTGGGTTTCCACGAAACGGTCGAGCAATTTTCGCATCAAACCGGCATTGCCGCCCACACGGCGCAAGGCCTCGGCCATCTTCAGGCCCGGTACCGCCGGCAAGGCCTCGTCGAGCTGCGGTTGCGCCTGCGCCACGGCCGCGGCCTGCGGCGCGCTCGGGGCCACCCAGCGCGCCAGGGTGCCGAACAGCTGCGCCACGTCGATCGGCTTGGCGATAAAGTCGTTCATGCCGGCGTCCAGGCATTTTTCCCGGTCGCCGACCATGGCGTTGGCCGTCATGGCGATCACCGGCAAGCTGGAATAGCGGGGATCCTGACGCAGCTTGCGCGTGGCCTGGTAGCCGTCCATGACCGGCATCTGGCAGTCCATCAGCACGCCGTCGTACTGGTTCTCGGCGATTTTCGCCAGCGCGATGGCGCCATTGCCGGCGATGTCGACGCGGATGCCGGCGTCGCCGAGTATGTGCTGTGCCACTTCCTGGTTCACTTCGTTGTCTTCCACCAGCAGCAGCCAGGCGCCGCGCAGGGCGCGCTCGTCTTCCTTGTAGCTGCTCTGGCGCTGCGTCTTGCGGCTTTGCCCGGTGGCGCCGCCAAACACAAAGGCGATCTGGTCGAGCAGGCTCGACGCGCTGACCGGCTTGTTCAACACGCCATCGAGGGGCAGCTCGCGCCGGCGCGCCGCCTCCAGCAGCGCTTCGCGGTGGTAGGCCGTGACCATGATGCAGGCCGGCGTGGCGTCGATCCCGGCCGCCTCGGCGCGGATGGCGTCGAGCGCGTCAAGGCCGTTCATGTCCGGCATCTTCCAGTCCATCAGCACCAGGCCAAACGGACGGCCTTCGCCGCGCGCCTGCGCCACGGCGGCGATCGCCGGCGCGCCGCCGTGCACCGCGCGCGCCTCGAAACCGAGGCTGGCCAGCATGCCGACAAAGATCTCGCGCGCGCTGGCGTTGTCGTCGACCACCAGCACCCGCAGGCCGGCAAATTGCGGCAGCGGCTGCAAGTGCGCCAGCTGGTCGCGGCGCACGGCGGCCAGGCCGAAGCGCGCCGTGAAATAAAAAGTGCTGCCCACGCCGGCCACGCTGTCGAGGCCAATTTCGCCGTCCATCATCTCCACCAGGCGCTTGCTGATGGTCAGTCCCAGGCCCGTGCCGCCATGGTGGCGCGTGGTCGAGGTATCGGCCTGCGTAAAGGCCTGGAACAGTTTGCTGCGCTGCTGGGGTGTCAGGCCGATGCCGGTATCGCGCACATCGACGCGCAGCACGGCCGCATGGTCATCCTGCTGCTGCAGGCGGATGGTGACGACGATCTCGCCCTGGTCGGTAAATTTGATGGCGTTGTTGGTGAGATTGATCAGCACCTGGCCCAGGCGCAGCGGGTCGCCCTGCAGCGCATTGGGCACGTCGGCGGCGACGTCGAACAGCAGTTCCAGGCCCTTGTCCTGGGCCCGCATCACGGACAGGTCGGCGATCTGCGCCAGCACGTCTTCAAGGTAGAAATCGACTTTTTCAAACGTCATCTTGCCGGCCTCGATCTTGGAAAAATCGAGGATGTCGTCAATGATGGCGAGCAGGTTTTTCGACGCCGATTCGACCTTGTCGAGATAGTTGCGCTGGGTCGGCGTGAGGTCCGTCTGCAGTGCCAGGTGGGTCATGCCGATAATGCCGTTCATCGGCGTGCGGATTTCATGCGACATATTGGCCAGGAAATCGGACTTCATCTTGGTGGCGTCTTCGGCCACCTCGACCGCATGGCGCAGGTCCTGCTCCAGCGCCAGGCTGATGCTCATGTTTTTCAGCGCCTGCATCAATTCGCCCGTCTCGTCGCGCGAATCGACGTCGATCACGGAACTGAGGTCGCCATTGGCCACGCGCGTGGCGATCGCCACCGCCTGGCCCAGCGGGCGCGTGATCGAGCGCGCCGACCACGCAAACGCCAGGCCCACCAGCAGCGCGGCCAGGCCGATGCCGCCCATCAGCAGCAAAGAGGTATCGATATCGCTGCGGATGCGCGCCGCGCTGTCGACGATCTGCCGCTGCTGCAGGCCGTCGAGCTGGCCCACGTATAGCAGCACCTGCTCCAACACCGGCAGGGCGCGCGCATGCAAGGTCTTTTCGGCGCCCGCATGCTCGCCACTGGCCACCTGCGCAAGGATCTGCTCGAGCGCTAAAAAATAGTCGGCGCGCGCGCGGCGGATCTGCGCCAGCAACTGGCGTTCTTCAGGGCGAGCGTCGAGGCTTTCAAGAATGCGCATCTGGCCGTCGATGCCCTCCTTGATCGCTTCCAGGCGGGCCTGGTTTTCCTGGCGCAGCACTGTGCTTTGCGAAAGCGGCAGGCTGACGATGCGCGTGGCCGCCTCGCGCGCCATCGCGTGGATCTTGCTGGTGGCCTTGGCGGCGACCCAGTCGCGCTGCAGGATATCGTCGGTCTCGGCACTGATGGCGTAGATGCGGCTGCCCGACAGCACGATCACCACCAGCATCAGCACGATCAGAATGGCGTAGCCCGCATTGATGCGCACGCCGATGCGGATATCCCTGAAACGCATGACTATTTCCTAGTAGAAACTCTCAAAGCCGCCAGTCTGGGGCGCTTGCCATGGCCATGGCAAGCTCAAATGCAAAGGAAACGGACAGTGGCGGCGCTTATTTCGCTGGCAGCGGCAGGCTGGCGATATGCGCGCGCAGGCAGTCCGGGCACCAGCAGCCGGTGGCCGTGCCACCGGGCAGCGGCACGGGCACGGCAGGTGGCAAGGCCGCACACCAGCATGCTCCGCTGGCCGATGGATCGGCCTGGCCGCAGGTGAAAGTGGCGCCGCAACGCGTGCAAAGACTCATGAATAGTAATTAACTACCAACTGTGTGACACACGCCAGGCAGGCGCGACGCAGGTGTAACTGGCGGTAAAAAGGCTGGTTGAGGCGCATATCGGGCCAGACTATAGGATCGTCAGGGAAAATACAACAAGATCGTCCTATAATGCCTCCAGGATTTTCGTCTTCCCTGTAAAATCCCCCCTATCTATTTTCCGGACTCGCCATGAATCAACTCGCTAAATTGAACCTGGACATGAATGACGACTTGACGGCGGTATCGCCGCAAATCAAGGCGCAGATTCTGGCCGAGGCCCTGCCCTACATCCGCAATTTCCACGGCAAGACCATCGTCATCAAATACGGTGGCAACGCCATGACCGACGAGCGCCTCAAGCACGGCTTCGCGCGCGACGTCATCCTGCTCAAGCTGGTCGGCATGAACCCGGTGGTGGTGCACGGCGGCGGACCGCAGATCGACAATGCGCTGAAAAAAATCGGCAAGCAAGGCACTTTCGTGCAGGGCATGCGCATCACCGACGAAGAAACCATGGAAGTGGTGGAGTGGGTGCTGGGCGGCGAAGTGCAGCAAGATATCGTCATGCTGATCAACCATTACGGCGGCCAGGCTGTCGGCCTGACCGGCAAGGACGGCGGCTTGATCCGCGCGCGCCGCATGCAGATGCCGGACCGCGAAAAACCGGGCGAATTTCTCGACATCGGTTTTGTCGGCGAGATCGACGCCATCAATCCGGCTGTCGTCAAGGCGCTGCAGGACGACGCCTTCATTCCCATCATTTCGCCTATCGGTTTCGGCCAGGACGGCCAGGCCTACAACATCAACGCCGATGTGGTAGCCGGCAAGATCGCGGAAATCCTGAAAGCGGAAAAGCTGATCATGATGACCAATATCGCCGGCGTGCAGGACAAGCAGGGCAACCTGGTGACCGACCTGTCGGCGCGCGAGATCGACGAGATGTTCGCCGACGGCACGATTTCGGGCGGCATGCTGCCAAAAATCTCGTCCGCACTGGACGCCGCCAAGTCCGGCGTGAACACCGTGCACATCATCGATGGCCGTATCGAGCACTCTTTGTTGCTGGAAGTGTTGACCGAGCAGGCTTTTGGTACTATGATCCGTTCGCACTAAACAATTCGCAGCCCATCGCGAGCAGTACGGCGGCGCACTCACCTGGCGCCGCTTTCAATTTGCCCTTGTAGCTCAGTGGTAGAGCACTCCCTTGGTAAGGGAGAGGCCACGTGTTCGATCCACGTCAAGGGCACCATCAGCTTCGATCCGTATCTGAAAAATGTCCATGGCGGCGTTGCCTTTCCTCGCCGTACATTCGTACTGTCTTCGTCAAGGCGCCTTGCCCTGAACACTTTTCATCTACTTAGCCGCGTACGGTTGTGCGGCTAAGCTACTGTCTTCAATTCAAACTCTAGTACACCCGCTCTACCTTCAGGCCCTTCTTGCGCAGGAGGTCGGGGACGCTTTGCTGGCCGACCAGGTGCAGTACGCCGATGGCGGCCACGCTGGATTTTTCGCGTTTGAGCAGGCTGGCGATGCCGTCGGCGAGTTTCGGGTTGCGGCCGTCGAGCAGCACTTTTTGCACGAAGCGGGCGGCGAAGGAGGGGTCGGTGGCGGCTTTGGCGGCCAGGCGCTCGAAGGCGGCGGCGTCGGCCGTGCGCCAGGCGTTGGCGATTTCGCGCGCTTCTTCTTTCTGGTCCTTGTCTTCGATGGACGCGAGGCTGTCTTCGAGGAAGCGGCACTGGTCGGCGGGCGCCATGCCGGCGAACAGCGCCAGCTGGCTTTCCATCGATTCGAGTTCCAGCACCGGGATGCCGCGCTGCCTGGCCTGCTGCGCCAGATAACTGTCGACGGCCAGGTCGGCGCGGTAGCCGAGAGTGGAAAATTCGCTGATGGCCAAGACGCTGGCCAGCATCCACGGCTTCATCGGCGTCGCCGCCTCGGCGGCAATGCCATATTTTTGCAACAGCGGCGCGACGCGCGGCGCCAGCGCCTGGCGGCAGTCGGCAGGCGCCTTGCCGCCAGGCGCGTCCATGCCGTATTTGAGCACGGCGCTGGCGGCCACGCGCGGGTCGCCGGTGGGGTCGATTTCCAGCGCCAGCGCGCCGGCGTCCTGCAGCGCGCGCGTGACGGTGGGCTCCAATGGATAAAAATCGGCCGCGCCGACGTGGATGGTGCCGAACAAATACAGGGTATGGTGATTGTCTCCCATGCTGTCCTGCACCTTGAACAGCGCGCCGCGGTGGACGGCCGCTGGCGGTGCTTCGGCAAAGGCCGCCGGCAGGGGCAGCAAGAATAATCCGCAGAACATCACTATAATCTGGCGTCGCATGGTTTTCCTGATCGTTAATTTCACATATTGGTAAACACTCTCGTGCCCGCGCTCCATCTTAATCGCTCCTCGCCGGTCTGGCTGTTCGACCTCGACAACACCCTGCACAACGCCTCGCACGCCATCTTCCCGCTCATTACCGCCAATATGAACACCTATCTCGCGCGGGTGCTCGGCGATGGCGTGACGCCGGCCGACGACGCCATCGTCAATGCGGCGCGCGCGGCCTACTGGCGCCGCTATGGCGCCACCTTGCTGGGCATGGTCAAGCACCACCAGGTGCGGGCCGCGCATTTTCTCAGCGAGACGCATGCCTTTGCCGACCTGCCGTCGATGATACGCGCCGAGCGCGGCCTGGGCGCCCTGCTGCGCCGCCTGCCGGGGCGCAAGATCCTGCTGACCAATGCGCCGCTGCGCTATTCGAGCGACGTGATGCGCCATTTGCGGCTGCGCCGGCATTTTACCCATCACGTGGCGATCGAAGCGATGCAGGTGCACCGCCAGTTGCGGCCGAAACCGTCGACCCTGATGCTGCGCAAACTGATGCGCAAGCACCACATCCAGCCTGGCCGTTGTATTTTGGTTGAAGATACGCTGGCCAATCTGAAGGGCGCCAAAAAGATCGGTTTGCGTACGGCGTGGGTCACGCAATACCTGAAAATGGCCGATCCGATCGGCGCGGCGCGGCTGCCCAAAGCGTTAAATCGCCCCGCTTACGTCGATGTCAAAGTAAAATCTGTCCGGCATTTGG
Source organism: Janthinobacterium psychrotolerans (assembly GCF_001677885.1). GTDB lineage: Bacteria > Pseudomonadota > Gammaproteobacteria > Burkholderiales > Burkholderiaceae_D > Janthinobacterium > Janthinobacterium psychrotolerans. The sequence goes on from NZ_LOCQ01000053.1 coordinate 79,086, forward strand.
CACGCCGCCTTCATCGCCTGCGCTGAAGGGGACCTTCTCCGCCCTCCGGTTGATCCCGGACAGCGGGCCGCTAGCGGCGGTTTCGAACTCCCCTCAAGGCAGCATTTTTTAACTACAAGAGAAAACATGGCAAGCACACCGCCGGGCCAACGCAGGCTACAAATTCTTCAGGCCCTCGCCGCAATGCTGGAGCAGCCGAAAGGCGAAAAGATCACCACGGCCGCGCTGGCCGCCAGGCTGGCCGTCTCCGAAGCGGCCCTGTACCGCCATTTCGCCAGCAAGGCGCAGATGTTCGAAGGGCTGATCGAATTCATCGAGTCGAGCGTCTTCGGCCTGATCAACCAGATCTCGGAAAAGCACAGCGACGGCCTGTCGCAGACGCGCGACATGGTCGGCATGCTGCTCAACTTCGCCATCAGCAATCCGGGCATGACGCGCGTCTTGATCGGCGACGCGCTGGTCAACGAAGACGAGCGCCTGCAAGTGCGCATGAACCAGTTCTACGACCGCGTGGAACTGTCGCTCAAGCAGGCCCTGCGCGTGGCCGCCTCCGAAGGCCATGGCAAGGAAAGCGAAGTGGCGGCGCGCGCCACCTTGCTGGTCAGCTTTGTGATCGGACGCTGGCACCGCTACGCCAAGAGTGGCTTCAAGATCAATCCGTCCCAGGAAGCGGCGCTGCAAATCGCCATGCTGCTGGGCTGATTTTCCATCGCCGCAGGTGTCATGAGTACCGACTGCTACGCCCTGCTTGACGACGCCGCCAGCCCCGGCGCCGGCTCGCGCCTGTACACGGGCCTGGCGGGCGTGCTGCGCTGCGAGGAAGGCGGACAGTGGCCGGCATTGCTCGACGGCCTGCAAGCGGCTTTAAAACGCGGCCTGTACGCCATCACCGTGTGCAGCTACGAACTGGGCGCGCACTTGCTGGCCATGCCGCCGCGCGTGGCCGATCACGACGCGCCGCCGCTGGCGCAGGTGCTGCTGTTCGACAGCTGCCAGCAGCTGTCGCAGGACGAGGTGGCGCAGTGGCTGGCGGCGCAAGTCGCCGTAGCCGACACCCGGGCCGGGATTGCCCATATCACCGCCAGTGTCGACCAGGCGCAGTTCACGCAGGCGCTGGCCCGCATCCACGACTATATCGCCGCCGGCGACACCTACCAGGTCAATTACACCTACCGCTTGCGCTTTGGCGCCTTTGGCGCGCCGGCCGCCCTGTATGCGCGGCTGCGCGCGCGCCAGCCGGTGCCGTATGGCGCGCTGATCATGCTGCCCGATGGCGGCGCCCTGCTGTCGCTGTCGCCCGAGCTGTTCGTGCGCCATGCGCAAGGCGAACTGCTGGCGCGGCCGATGAAAGGCACGGCGCCGGCCGCGCCGGACGATCAAGCGGAAGAAAACACGCGCCGCGCGCAGGCGCTGGCGCAGGACCCGAAAAACCGCGCTGAAAACCTGATGATCGTCGACCTGCTGCGCAACGATATCGGCCGCATCGCACAAACCGGCACGGTCAAGGTGCCGGCCCTGTTCGAGGTCAAACGCTACAGCAGCGTGCTGCAGATGACCTCCACCGTGCAGGCCAGGCTGCGTGACGATGCCACCTTGGCTTCCATCTTCCAGGCGCTGTATCCGTGCGGCTCGATCACCGGCGCGCCCAAGCGGCGCACCATGGAAATCATCGCCGAACTTGAACCCGATCCGCGCGGGGTGTACACGGGTGCGATCGGCTGGTTCGATCCGCCCGCACCGGACTCCAGCCACGCCGTGGGCGACTTCTGCATGTCGGTGCCGATCCGCACCCTGGCCTTGCAGCCGCCCGACCCTGCCAGCGGCAAGCGCCGCGGCGAAATGGGGGTGGGCGCCGGCATCGTCCACGACAGCGTGGCGGCCGACGAATACGCGGAATGCCAGCTCAAGGCGCGCTTCCTGACGGGCTTGAGCAACGACTTCGAACTGTTCGAAACCCTGCATGCCAGCCGCCTGCACGGCTGCCGCCAGCAGGCGCGCCACCTGGCGCGCCTGAGCGCCTCGGCCAGCTACTTCGGCTTTGCGTGGGATGAAGCGGCGGCGATCGCCGCGCTGCAGGCGGCGTGCGCCGCACGGCCTGACGATGCGCCGTTTCGCCTGCGCCTGGCATTGGCCGGGGATGGCGTATTGAGCGTGCAGAGCGGCGCGCTAAAGCCCCTGCCCGCCACCGTCAGGGTGATGCTGGCGCCGGAGGCGACCGACAGCCATGAACTGTTCCTGCGCCATAAAAGCAGCGTGCGCGCGCGCTACGACGCGGCCTGGCGCGCGGCCGAGGCGCAGGGCTGCTTCGACATGCTGTTTTTTAACGAGCGCGATGAGCTGACCGAGGGCGGGCGCAGCAATGTGTTTGTGCAGATCGACGGCCGCTGGCTGACGCCGCCACTTGACTGCGGCCTGCTGCCCGGCGTGCAGCGCGCGGCCATGCTGAGCGACCCGGCCTGGGACGCGCACGAAGCCGTGATCACGCGCGCCATGCTGGCCAGCGCGCAGCAGATCGTGGTGTGCAATGCGCTGCGCGGCGCGATGACGGCGCAGCTGGTTTAAATATCGATGCGCATGTCAAACCCGCCATAAACCATGCGCTTGCCGTCAAAAGGCATGTTTTGCGGGTCCATGTACGGCTTCATGCGCGGGTCGTTCATGACCTGCTCATTGATCTCGTCGCGGCGCGAGCGCGATTCATAGACGATCCAGGAAAACACCACCAGTTCGCCGTCCTGCAGGTCGACCGCCTGCGGAAACGAGGTCCACTGGCCCGGCTTGACATCGTCGGCCACACATTCACGAAACTCGAGCGCGCCCAGTTCGCGCCAGATGGCGCCGCAGGCGCGCGACATGGCCAGGTAATCTTCCAGCCGGTCCTTCGGTACCGGCACCACGAATCCATCGACATACGCCATGATGTTCTCCTTCGCTGATGGTAGAAAACTCCAGCATCCAGCTTAGGACAGCGATGGCGGATTGACAAGCGCGGCCTTGAAAAACTTACATCGCCAGCGCCTTTTCCACCGCGCCCACCAGTTTCTTGTCGTCCGGCGTTACCTTGCTGGGGAAGCTTTCCAGCACCTTGCCATTGCGGTCGATCAGGTATTTATGGAAGTTCCAGGCCGGGGTCTTGCCGGTCTGCTTGATCAGGTCGGCGTAAAACGGATTCGGCGTCGCGCCGGACACCACCGATTTGGCGAACATCGGGAATTTCACGCCATAGGTGTTGTAGCACAGGTCGGCGATATCCTTGCTGTTGCCCGGTTCCTGGTTGCCGAAGTCGTTCGACGGGAAGCCCAGCACCACCAGGCCCTTGCTGCCATATTTGGCATACAGCGCTTCGAGGCCTTCGTACTGCTTGGTAAAGCCGCAATAGCTGGCGGTATTGACCACCAGCACGACCTTGCCCGCGTACTGGCACAGGTTTTGTGGCGCTTCGTCCTGCAGGCGGTTGAAGGTCTGCTTGAGGATGGCCGGGCAGGCGGCCGGGGCAACGGCGGCAGGCGCGGCGGCGGCGGCCACCACGGCAGGCTGGGCGGCGAAAGCAGGCAGGCCCGCACACAGGGCGGTCAACGCGAACAGCTGGGCAATAGTCTTGGACATGCGGGCACCATGATGAAAGATAAAAAAGCATTCTATGCCAATCCTTGCGCGCGCGTATGCCGCAGCCCTGCCGCGACGGCCATTGAGCGATATCAAGTCCAGGGCAGTGCTTGCCCAAGGGACATTTTTTTTGCCTATGCTCGGCCTACTCCACTACCAGGAAACGCCATGACCCGACCAGCCATCAACGTCCTGCTCGCCGCCAGCATGCTGTTCGCGCCCGGCGCCTACGCCATGACCAGCACCGTCAAGCCGGCGGCCCCGAAAGGCGAAACGGCGGCCCTGCCCGCGCTGCAGGTCGATTTGCGCCAGACCACGGTGTCGGGCCTGTCCTCGGGCGGCTATATGGCGGCGCAGTTTGCCGTCATCCATTCGGCCACCGTCAGCGGCGCCGGCATTGTCGCCGGCGGGCCGTATTACTGCGCCAGCCAGCCGGGCCGCTTTCCCTACATCGCCTACCTGAACAATGCCCTGAGCACCTGCATGAATCCGGGCGACGCCCAGGTCGCCCCGCCGGACGCGGCCGGCCTGCTGCGCGCGGCGCAGGATTTTGCGCGCGACAAGCTGATCGATGACACGGCAAACCTGCAGCGCCAGCGCATCTACCTGTTCAGCGGCACCCGGGACCAGACCGTGACGCGGCCGGTGGTCGAGCAGGTGGCCCGGTTCTACCAGCTGGCCGGCACGCCGGCGGCCAATCTCCGCTTTGCCGACACGGTGGCCGCCGGCCACGCCATCGTCACCGACAGCCTGCAGGATTCGGCCTGCGCCAGCACGCAGACGCCGTTCATCAACAACTGCGGTTTCGTCCAGGCGCGCGACATCCTGCAGCACCTGTACCCGGATTTGCAACCGCCATCGGCCACCTTGAAAGGCAAGCTGATCGCCTTCAACCAGCGCGGCTTCATCAGGAGTTCGTATTCGAGCATGGGCAATACCGGCTACGCCTATATTCCCGCCGCCTGCCACAGCGAGAGCTGCCGCGTGCACGTGGTGTTCCACGGCTGCCTGCAGACCACGCAGGCGATCGGCGAGCGGTTTTATACGCGCACCGGCTACAACCAGGTGGCCGATGCCAACAAGATCGTGGTGCTGTATCCGCAGGTCGAACCGAGCCCGGTCTACCCCTACAACCCGAAAGGCTGCTGGGACTTCTGGGGCTATACCAGCATCAATCCTTTGGCGCCGGACTTTTACCGCAAGAGCGGCACGCAGATCGAGGCGGTCAAGGCCATGCTCGACCGCCTGGCCGCGCGCCGCGGTTCGCGCTAGGTTTTACTCCACCTTGTAGGAAGACAGTTTCGGGTCCGGCGCCGGATAGCCAAGCTTCATCGCCTGCAGCGTTTCGAGCAGCAGCGAGGCCACCACCAGGTTGCGCTGGGTCTTGGAGTTGGCCGGCACCACATACCACGGCGCGTGGTCGGCGTCGGTCTCGCGCAGCGTGGTTTCATAGGCGCGCTGGTAGGCGTCCCACTTCTTGCGCTGCGCGATATCGTTGGGGTCGAACTTCCACTGGCGGTCGGGATCGTCGAGCCGCTCCTGCAAGCGGCCGCGCTGTTCGTCCCTGGAGATATGCAAAAAGATCTTCAGGATGACGGTGCCCGTTTCGCTCAGCATGCGCTCGAAATCGCGGATGTGCGCGTAGCGGCGCTGGCATTCGGCCTTGTCGATCATGTCCTGCACCCGCGTGATCAGCACGTCTTCATAATGGCTGCGGTTGAAGATGGCGATCTCGCCTTTCACCGGCACATGCTGGTGCACGCGCCACAGGTAGTCGTGCGCCAGTTCGATATCGGTCGGGCCCTTGAAGGCCACGGCGCGGATGCCCATCGGATTGATATTGCTGAAGATGGCCTTGACGGTGCCGTCCTTGCCCGAGGTGTCCATGCCCTGCAGCACCAGCAGCACTTTCTGCTTGCGCTGCGCGTACAGCATGCTCTGGCACTCGGCGATCTGCGCCGTCAGGGCCACGGTTTCCTCGCGGTCCAGCGCCTTGCATTGCGCCGGAGTCAGCTTCTTGTTGGCGGCCTTGGTGGCGGCGCCCAGCAATCGCTTGCCGGCGCGCTCTTCGTCGAGGTGAAAGTCTTTGCCGGCGCGGAACTGCGTGCGCGCCTTCATGCGGCCGCCTGCAAATTGCGGTGCTCGATTTTCGTGCAGTGATCCATCACCACGTCCAGGCCGGCCGCGCGCGCGATCTGCGCCGCTTGCTGGTTGACGACGTCGAGCTGCAGCCACAGGCAGCCGGCCTTGACGGCGACGGCTTCTACGGCGATCGGGAAGACGTCTTCGGCCTTGCGGAAAACATCGACGATATCGATGCGGGCAGGCGCCACCGCGCTGGCGGCGTCGGCCAGGGTGGCATGGGCGCGCTGGCCCAGCACGTCCTGGCCGGCCAGCGCCGGATTGACGGGCACGACCTGGTAGCCGTGTTCAAGCAAATATTCGGCCACCTGGTGGCTGGCGCGGTCAGGTTTGTCGGACAGGCCGACGATGGCGATGATACGGGCGTCTTGCAGGATGCGGGCGATGGAAGATGTGGTGGACATGGGCTGGGCTTGGGCGGGCGTGCGACATTGCCTGCCTAGCGTAGCAGATTCAGGCCGCCGCGGTAGCCAGCCTGACGCCCTCGCCTTGCCTTGCCTTGCCTTATTTGCGCACGGCCGCCATCTGCGCCACGAACTCGCGCGCGCGCGCAGTGACGGCGGCGTAATCGCCCTTGGCGCCAGGGCCGCTCAGGCTGCTGCCGATGCCGACGGCGATGGCGCCACTGGCAAACCATACACCGAGGTTTTCCACCGTCACGCCGCCGGTCGGCATCAACGGCGCGTGCGGCAACGGTGCGCGCAAGGCCTTGATATACGACGGGCCGAACATCTCGGCCGGGAAGACCTTGACGATATCGGCGCCGGCCTGCAGGGCCGTGACGATTTCGGTCGGCGTCATGGCACCCGGCATGGCCAGTACCTGGTAGCGCTGGCACACGGCGATGGTCTCGACATTGACGCCAGGCGAAATGATGAACTGGGCGCCGGCCAGGATCGCCGCGCGCGCCGTTTCAGGATCGAGCACGGTGCCCGCGCCCAGCAGCACGTCCTTGCCGTGGCGCTCGCGCAGGGTGCGCAGCACGCCCAGGGTGTCGGGGGTGGTGAACGCCACTTCCAGCGCCGTCACGCCGCCGGCGATGCAGGCCTCGGCGATCTGTACCGCCGCTTCCGGCGAGTCGGCGCGCACGATGCCCACCATGCCGCGTTCGAGGATGCCTTGAAAAACTGTTTGCTTCAACATGCTGATACTCCTGATTGGTTGGTCAGACTGGCAATGCCTTGAAACGCACTTCGGGCAGGCCGCGCACGTCATCAAACCGTGCATGGAACAGGCCACCGGCCTGCGGCTCTGCCGCCAGTTGTTCCGGCGTCAGGTTTTCCTGCGCCGTGGTGATGAATACCTCGTTGTACCCGGGGCCGCCGACGCTCACGCAGCTCGGCTGCGACACCGGCAGGCTGACCTGCCGCTCGACCGTACCGTCCGGCGCAAAGCGCAGCACGCGCGCGGCGCCCCACTGTGCGCTCCACAGGCAGCCGTCGGCGTCGATGGTGGCGCCATCCGGTGCGCCAGGCTCACCGGCAAGATGCGCAAATACCTTGACCCGGCTGGCATCGCCACCGAGATAATCGTCCCAGCGCCAGATCACGCCCTGGATCGAGTCGCAGAAGTACATGGCCGCGCCATCGACGCTGAAGCAGATGCTGTTCGAGATGGCCACGTTCGGCAGCGGCAAACGCTCCAGGCTCAGGTCCAGGTTCAGGCGATAGAAGCTGCCGATGGCATCACGGCACGGGCGCTCGTCCAGCGTGCCGAACACGAAGCGGCCCTGGCGGTCGCAGCGGCCATCGTTCAGGCGCGTCATCGGCATGTCCGCTTCGACCACGTGCAAAGTCGTCACGGCGCTGCTGCGCAGGTCATACCAGGCCAGGCGCGAAGCCAGTCCCAGCAGCAGCAAATGTGCGTCGTCCGTCAGGGCAAAACAGGCCAGGCGCTCGGGCATGACCCAGGTCTCGCGCACGCCGGTGGCCAGCGTCAGGGCATGCAGCTTGCAGCCTTCGATATTGGTCCAGAACACGCGCCCGCTGCGTTCGCACCAGCGCACGCCCTCGCCCAGGAAATCCTGGGAGTCGACCAGCAGTTCAGCTTGTGATTCAGCTTTTGTCTCCATATTTTTTCCTTTTCTTGTTACTTCAGCGGCAAAAACAAGTAGGTCGGGTTAGCCGGAACGGCGTAACCCGACATGCTTCGCCGGCTGAATGTCGGCTTACGCTGCGCCAAGCCGACCTACGCTCTTAATGCGACTCGCGCGGCACAGCGGAACCACGGCAACCCACCAGGAAGTCCAGATCGGCGCCTTCATCGGCCTGCATCACGTGCTTGATGTACATCGACTGGTAGCCGCCGCGCATGGTCGGCGCAATCGGCTTCCATTCGGCGCGGCGGCGCGCCAGTTCTTCGTCCGACACTTCCAGGTGCAGGCGGCGGCCGTGCACGTCGAGTTCGATCATGTCGCCATCGCGCACCAGCGCCAGCGGACCGCCGGCGGCCGCTTCCGGCGCCACGTGCAGCACCACGGTGCCATATGCCGTGCCGCTCATGCGCGCGTCCGAAATACGGACCATGTCACGCACGCCCAGTTCCAGCAGTTTCTTCGGCAAGCCCATGTTGCCCACTTCGGCCATGCCAGGGTAGCCCTGCGGGCCGCAGTTCTGCAGCACCATGATGCAGCTGGCGTCGATGTCCAGCTCCGGATCGTCGACCCGTTCCTTGTAATGCTCGATGCTGTTGAAGACCACGGCGCGGCCGCGGTGCTGCATCAGTTCGGGCGAGGCGGCCGATGGCTTGATGACGGCGCCGCGCGGCGACAGGTTGCCATGCAGGACGGCGATGCCGCCTTCGTCCTTGAACGGCTGCTCGAGCGGCGTGATGACTTCGGGGTTGAAGTTTTCCGCTTCGGCCACGTTGATGGCCATGGTGGCGCCGGTCACCGTCAGCGCTTCGCCATGCAGCTTGCCCAGCAGGTCGCGGATGATGACGGGCAGGCCGCCAGCGTAATAGAAGTCTTCCATCAGGTACTGGCCCGACGGCATCAGGTTCAGCAGGCACGGAATGTCGCGGCCCAGGCGGTCCCAGTCGGCCAGGCGCATGTCGACGCCGATACGGCCGGCAATGGCCAGCAGGTGGATCACGGCATTGGTCGAGCCGCCGATGGCGCCGTTGACCATGATGGCGTTTTCAAACGCGTCGCGGGTCAGCACTTTCGACAGCTTCAGGTCTTCGTGCACCATGTCGACGATGCGGCGGCCCGTCAGCTGCGCCTGCAGCTTGCGGCGTGAATCGACGGCGGGAATGGCGGCGTTGCCCGGCAGGGTCACGCCCAGCGCTTCGACCATGCTGGCCATGGTCGATGCCGTGCCCATGGTCATGCAGTGGCCGGCGGAACGCGACATGCACGATTCGGCCTGCTTGAATTCGGCGGACGTCATGCGCCCGGCGCGCACATCTTCCGAGAACTTCCACACGTCGGTGCCGGAACCGATCGGCTTGCCGCGGTAGTTACCGTTCAACATCGGGCCACCCGACAGCACGATGGTCGGCAGGTCGACGCTGGCCGCGCCCATCAGCAGGGCCGGGGTGGTCTTGTCGCAGCCGGTCAGCAGCACCACGCCGTCGATCGGGTTGGCGCGGATCGATTCTTCGACGTCCATGCTGGCCAGGTTGCGGAACAACATGGCGGTCGGGCGCAAGTTGGTCTCGCCCAGCGACATCACGGGAAACTCGACCGGAAAGCCACCGGCCTCAAGCACGCCGCGCTTGACCATCTCGGCCAGGTCGCGGAAATGGGCGTTACATGGCGTCAGTTCGGACCAGGTGTTGCAGATGCCGATGACCGGACGGCCATCGAAAGCGTCGCTGGGAAAACCCTGGTTTTTCATCCAGCTGCGGTGGATGAAGCTGTCCTTGTCGTCGCCACCAAACCACGATTGGGAGCGTAATACTCGTTTGTTTTTTTGCTCGCTCACGCGGCCTCCTGCTGTGAAATCAAGCCGCGCGCGGCGGCAATTAAAAGGGCTCCATGGCCCGCCAGATTGGCTTGCTGTCCATCGTCGACGACGATGCGCTTGCCGTAAAAAAATCCGTGTTCTTCGATCAGCAACGCCAGCGCCTGGCGCAGCATGGCTTTGCCCATGATGACCAGGGTGGTCTCGGGGCGCATCTGGATGGCGCTGCTGTTGCGCAGCGCCAGCAAGTCGCCGCTGAGCACCGCGCCCATCAGGAAATTGGCGCGCTCATTGCGCTCGACGGCGCCGAACTGGCCGAGGGTGCGCACGCTGAAGCAGGCGCGCGCCAGGCCGGTCTTTTGCGCGGCGGCGGCGCCGGCCAGCAGCATTTTCGGCACCAGCGACTCGGCAAAGTCGCCGTCGACCGACTGGCGTATCAGGGTGTGTTGGGTAATCGCCTGCAGCAGTTCGCCGGCGATGGTGGTGGCGCAGCCGAGGATGCGTCCCTGCTCGTCAACGCTGACGAGCTTGGTATGCGAACCGGGCATGATCAGGGTCGCCGCATCCTGCAATTGCAGGCGGTCGAGCAAGCCGATTACTTCCGTCTCTTCGCCGCGCATCATGTCCATCGCTTCGGCATTGTGCAGGCCGATGGTGCTATGCTGGTTGCGCACGCCCGGCACCAGCCACAGCGGCTGGGCCAGCACGTCAGGCAGGTCGCATGCCTGCATGCCCTGCGCCAGCTGCGCCAGACCGGCCGGCGCCGGCAGATGCGGTATTTCCTTGACGCCCATGGGCGAGGTGATCATGCCCGAGGCCAGCACCAGCTTGACGTCGGCGCTGCCAATGGCGGCCTGCGACTGCACGGCGGCGATGCTGTCGCGCAGCGCCTGCTTGAGCGCGCCGTTATGGCCATCGATGGCCGTATTGCGCACGCCGATTTCCTGTGACGCCTGGGCGATGACGGCGCCGTCCCGCCATAACAGGGTACGCGTATTGGTAGTGCCGGCATCGATGGTGATTATATTCATGGGCAAGTTTCGCAGCGTCGGTAAAAAGAGGGGCTAAAAACTGCCCTATGTTAGAACCGCGCGGCATATCTGACCAATCACTTATTTAACGCTACCGATACCGATTCTGATATGTCAAACGCATCGATATCCTGTACCCCCAGACGATACACGAAAGTGTGGCGCGTCGCAGCGCCACACGCAATATCGAGCGCCTCGGTGGCCAGGCAAAAACGCCGGCTGTCCGACTGCAGATGCAGCCTTGGCTGGGTGGTGAAAAAGCGCAGCTCGCGGCCCGAAGCCGGGTCGGCCACGCGCGCCGCTTCGCGCAGCAGGCCGTCGGCGGCCAGGCAGAAGCCATGGTCGAAGCCCACCGTGCCGGCCGGCCGGGCGCCGGGCCAGGCCAGGCGCGCGCCGAGCGGCGCCGGCTGGCGAAAATCGAAGGCGCTGCCGGCCACGTCGGTCACATCGGCGGCCGGCAGCGCCGGCAAATAACGGTCGGCCGCCAGGCGCAGCACATGGTCGGCCACCATGCCGCCGCCATGCAGGTTGAACGCGGGCGCGGCCAGGCCGATGCGCGCCGGCGCGATGGCCACCGCCTCGCAGTCGATGCGCAGGCCGCCATTGTCTTCCAGCCGGTAGCGCAGGCGCACGCACAGGCCGTCCTGCGCCAGGCGCAGCTCCAGGCCGGCGTCGCTGGCCGCCTCGCACTGCCAGTGCGGCGACCCGGCCTTGCCGGCGGGATCGGCCATCGCATGATCGAGCACATCGGCCAGGCGGCCGTAGCGGTCGGGCGCCCACCACGCTTGCAGGCTGGCGTCGCGCGGGTTGACCTGCACCCGCATGCCGCGGCTGTTGCAAAGAGTATGGCTGCTGCTGGAAACACTCATGGGGACGCCGCCTGTGGCGAGCGGCTGCGCAGCTGGAATTCGCGCGGCGTGCAGCCCAGTTCGCGCTTGAAGACGGCGTGCATGTACTGCACCGTGGTAAAGCCGCAGCGCACGGCGACGTCGGCCACCTGGCCCGGTTCGCGCGTGAGGAGTGTTTTGGCCGCGTCGAGCTTGAAGTGCAGGATCTCGTCGTGCACGCTGCGCCCGAGCTCATGGCGAAAATGCGCTTCCAGGGTCGAGCGCGACACGCCCACGTAATCGGCCACCTGTTCCGTCTTGATGCCCTGGCAGGCGTACTGGCGGATGAAATGGCGCGCCTGCATCACCTGCGGATGCTGGAACGGCTGGTGCCGGGTCGAGGCCAGCACATTGAGGCCGGCCGGCGGCACCAGGATGCGGGTGTCGGCCAGGCGCGCGCCATTCAACATCTGGTGCAGCAGGTGCGCCGCCGTGCGGCCCATCTCTTCGGCGCCCTGGATCACGGAACTCAAGGGGATGCGCGTCAGCATGCGCGCCAGCGGATCGTTGTCGATGCCGATCAGGGCCACCTGTTCGGGCACGGCGATGCCCGCATGCATGCAGGCCTGCAGCAGCTGGCGCGCGCGCGCGTCGCTGACGGCAATGATGCCGACCGGTTTTTCCAGGCTGTTGAGCCAGGCGATCTGCTGCTCGACCGCCTCGTCCCACGACGGCGCGCTGGTGGCCACGCCGCGGTACACGTCGGCGCGCATATGGTCGCGCTCCATCAGGGTGCAAAAGGCCGTTTCGCGCTCCTGCGCCCAGCGGTTCACGTCCGCCTCGGGCAGGCTGAAACAGGCAAAGCGCATCAGGCCCGCTTCGACCAGGTGGTCGTAGGCCAGCTTGACGATCTTGAAGTTGTCGGTCGCCACATACGGTATGCCGGCCGGATAGCCGCTGTCCAGCGCATACGAGCCGCCGACGGCCACCACCGGCAGATGGCTGTTGGCCAGCGCCGCGCAGACGGCCGGATCGTCAAAGTCGGCGATGATGCCGTCGCCCTGCCAGCGCTCGATGCCGGGCAGGCGGCAGCGGAAGTCTTCTTCCAGGAACAGGTCCCACGACACGCGCGTGGTGTTCAGGTAGGCCGCAATGCCGGCGATGATGTCGCGGTCATAGATCTTGTTGCCATTGAACAGCAGCGCGATCCGGTGCGCGGTCGGCATCTTCATGTGGGTGTCTCCTCCATGTGGCGGCCGGGACGTATGTTCGTCCCTGGCTGCCGGTCACGCATCGGTCTTTTTACCGGCGTCCCGCCCTTGTACTAACGTCTACCCAGACGGCGAGGGTGAGAATACTGCCTTTCACGATCATCTGCCAATACGTGTCGACGTCGAGCATCGACATGCCGTTGTCCAGGCTGGCCATCACCAGCGCGCCGATCAGCGCGCCATAGACGGTGCCCGAGCCGCCGCGCATCGAGGTGCCGCCGATAAAGCAGGCGGCGATTGCATCGAGTTCGCTGAAGGTGCCGGCCGAAGGGGAACCGGCGGCCAGGCGGCCCGTGTTGATCAGGCCGGCCAAGGCGCACATCAGGCCCATGATGCCGAAGATCCACAGCTTGACGGCTTTGACGTTGATGCCCGACAGGCGCGTCGCTTCCATATTGCTGCCGACGGCATAGATGCGGCGGCCGAAGACGGTCTGGCTGGTGATATAGCTGAACAGGCCCAGCAGCGCCAGCAGCAGCAGCACCGGCAGCGGGATGCCTTCATAGCCATTGAGGGTGCGCACGAACGCATACAGCACGGCGCCGATCACGGCCACGCGCAGGGTGTCGACCCAGACCGCCGTTTGCGGCAGGCCATGCTGGGTGCGGCTGACACGCCCGCGCCAGGTCAGGAAGGCCGCCAGCACGAACAGGAACACGCCCAGCACCACGCCTGGCGTGGCCGGCAGGTAGCCCTGGCCCAGGTAGACCATCGGCTCGGAGACGGGAGCGACCGTGATGCCGCCGGTGATGCCCAGCAAGATGCCGCGATAGGCCAGCATGCCGCCCAGACCGACGATAAACGAGGGGATGCCCCGGTACGCCGTCAGGTAGCCGTTCAACAGGCCGATCACCAGGCCGCAGCCGAGCACCGCCATCAGGTTCAGCGCCAGCGGCCAGTGCTGCGTGACGTCAAGCACGGCGGCGATGCCGCCCAACAGGCCCAATAGCGAGCCGATCGACAGGTCGATCTCGCCGGCGATAATTACCAGCACCATGCCGCAGGCGAGGATGCCGGTGACCGACATCTGGCGCAGCAGGTTCGACAGGTTGCGCGGCGTGACGAAGCTGCCTTCGGTCTTCCACGAAAAAAAGGCCCAGATCAGCGCTACCGCGATCAGCAGGGCCAGCATCTTGTATTGGGTGAAAAGCTGTTTCACGCTATGCGTATTCATGCGGCAGGTTCCTTGTTTGCAGTGGTGGCGCCTGGCGCCGGACGCTGGTCGAGCGCCGCCGCCAGCACGGTCTCCTGGCTCAGGCCATGGTTGATAAAGTCGCCGCGCAGGCGGCCTTCGCCCATCACCAGCACGCGGTCCGACACGCCCAGCACCTCGGCCAGCTCGGACGAGACCATGATGATGGCCACGCCCTGGTCGGCCAGCGCCAGCATCAGCTTGTAAATTTCATACTTGGCGCCGACATCGACGCCGCGCGTCGGCTCGTCGAGGATCAACACGCGGGGGCGCGTCAGCAGCATCTTGGCCAGCACGGCCTTTTGCTGGTTGCCGCCGGACAGGCTGGTGATCGGCAGCGACGGACTGGCCGTTTTCAGTTCCAGCTGGGCGATCTCGCCGCGCACGGCCGTCAGCTCGGCGTTGCCGTCGATGCGCGTGGCGCGCGCGAACTGGCCCAGCACCGACAGGGTGATGTTCTGGCCCACGTCGAGGTCGGGCACGATGCCGTGGTGCTTGCGGTCTTCGGGCACCATCGCCAGGCCATGGGCGATGGCTTTCAGCGGAGTGCTGCTGTCGATCTGCTTGCCATCGAGCCAGACTTCGGCCTGGCACGGCCCCTGGTAGGCGCCGAACAGCGCGGACACCAGTTCCGTGCGCCCTGCCCCCACCAGCCCGGCGATGCCGAGAATTTCACCGCGGCGCAAACTGAACGACACATCGTCGACGCGCTTGCGCTGCGCATTGTCGGCGTCGATGCAGGTCACGTGGCGCGCCTCGAACAGCACCTCGCCGATCGCGTCCTGCTTGCTGCGGTGCGGATAGAGCTGGTTCATTTCGCGGCCGACCATCTGCGCGATGATGCGTTCGACATTCATCTGCGCCATCGGCGTGGTGGCGATATGCTTGCCGTCGCGGATCACGACAATCGTGTCGCAGATGGCCGCCACTTCATCGAGCTTGTGCGAAATATAGATGCAGGTGACGCCCTTCGCCTTCAATGCGCGAATGATGTCGAGCAGTACGGCGATTTCGGACGCCGTCAGCGACGACGACGGCTCGTCGAGTATCAGCAGGCGCGCATTCTTGTTGAGCGCCTTGGCGATTTCGACCAGCTGCTGGTGGCCGCCGCCATAGTTCATCACCGGCAGCGCCACGTTCAGTTCGGGTATCTTCAGTTCGCGCAGCAGCTCGTCGGCGCGCTTGTACATGGCGCCGTAGTTCATGCGCCCGCCCGCCATGGTGATCTCGCGGCCCATGAAGATGTTCTCGGCCACCGACAGCTGCGGCACCAGCATCAGTTCCTGGTGGATGATGATGATGCCGGCCGCCTCGGTATCGCGGATCGAGCCGGCTTGCAAAGGCTTGCCATCCCACAGGATTTCGCCGTCCCAGGTGCCGTGCGGGTACACGCCCGACAGCACCTTCATCAGGGTCGACTTGCCGGCGCCGTTCTCGCCGCACAGGCCAATGCACTCGCCGGCCCGCACCTGCAGGTCGATGCCATCGAGCGCGCGGACACCGCCAAACTGTTTGACGATGCCTTTCATTTCAAGCAGATATTCAGACATCCTGATCTCACATTCACCAAGGAAGAGTAGGTCGGGTTAGCGCAAGGCGCGTAACCCGACACCACCACCGGCGTATTTCGGCACCGGCGATTGTCGGATTACGCGACGCCAAGGCGTCGCTAATCCGACCTACGGCCGATCCGGGCAAGCGTAGGTCGGGATAGCGCAAGGCGCGTAACCCGACACCACCACCGGCGTATTCGGAGCCGGCGCGGGTCAGGTTAGCGCGCAGCGCGTAACCCGACATTTGCAGAGGCAATTAATTACCCAGCTGCGCCTTGGTATAGAAGCCGTCATCCACGAGAATATTGACATTGGCTTTCGTCAGCGGCGTAGGTTTCAACAGCACGGTGCTGACTTTTTTCAGGCCGTTGTCATAGCTGGAGTTGTAGGCCGGCTTTTCGTTGCGCGCCAGCTGCACGGCCAGTCTCGCCGCTTCCGAAGCGATGGTTTTCAGCGGTTTGTAGACGGTCATCGACTGGGTGCCGGCGATCACGCGCTTGACGGCGGCCAGATCGGCGTCCTGGCCCGAGACCGGCACCTTGCCGGCCAGTTTTTGCGCGGCCAGCGCCTGGATGGCGCCGCCGGCCGTGCCGTCGTTCGAGGCGACGATGGCGTCGATCTTGTTGTTGTTGGCCGTCAGCGCGTTTTCAACGATGGACAGCGCTTCGGTGGCGCTCCAGTCCTTGACCCATTGCTGGCCGACGATCTTGATGTCGCCCTTGTCGATGAACGGTTTCAGGACCTTCATCTGGCCTTCGCGCAGCATCTTGGCGTTGTTGTCGGTCGGCGAGCCGCCCAGCAGGTAGTAATTGCCTTTTGGCTGCAGCTTGGTCACGCCTTCGGCCTGCATTTCGCCGACTTTTTCATTGTCGAACGAGATGTAGGCGTCGATATCGGCGTTCAGGATCAGACGGTCATACGACAGCACCTTGATGCCGGCTTTTTTGGCTTCCTTGACGGTGTTGTTCAGGACCGTCGCGTTGAACGGCACGATCACCAGCACGTCGACGCCGCGCGAGATCAGGTTTTCGATCTGCGAAATCTGGCGCTGCTCGCTGGCGTCGGCCGATTGCACGAAGACCTTGGCGCCCTGCTTTTCGGCGGCGGCGATAAAGAAATCGCGGTCGCGCGTCCAGCGTTCGACGCGCAGGTCGTCGATGGAGAAACCGATTTTCGGGTTTTTGGCGTCGGCCAGGGCGGCGCTGCTGGTCATTGCCAGCATGGCGGTCATGATGGCGGCGCTGATGATCTTGTTCATTGTGTGTCTCCTTGTTGGATTTTATTAACGACGTTTTGAACTACGGGTGCTGCTGAAAAATTTGATGACCGTGGTGGTGTCGGGTTACGCGCGCAGCGCTAACCCGACCTACCCGACCTGCCTGCTAATGGTTATGCCGTGGCAGGGTCTGGCCCACGGCGCGGTATTTCAGCGCCAGCTCCATGCAGGCGCCCGTTTCCAGCTGGCCCACGCTGGCGCGGTAGATTTCCTGCCACGGCGTGGCGGTTTCAACCACCGGCGGCGGCAGTTCCCGTGCGCGGCGCGCCAGTTCGGCCTCGTCGACCAGCATGTCGCAGCGGCCTTCCTGCAAGTTGACGCGAATCAAATCTCCCGTGCGCAGCAGGGCCAGGCCGCCGCCGACGGCGCTTTCGGGCGAGGCGTTCAGGATCGACGGGCTGTCCGACGTGCCGGACTGGCGGCCATCGCCGAGGGTCGGCAGGTTCTGGATGCCGGCTTTCAGCAAGGCGTCGGGCGGCTGCATGTTGACCACTTCGGCCGAACCGGGCCAGCCGACCGGGCCGGCGCCGCGCATGACCAGCATGCAGCTGTCGTCGATATTGAGCGCCGGGTCGTTGATGCGGGCGTGATAGTCGCTCGAACCGTCAAACACGATGGCGCGCGCCTCGAAAATACCCTCGCTGCCGGGGCGCGACAGATAACGCTCGCGGAAGGCCGGCGAAATCACGCTGGTTTTCATGATGGCGAAATCGAACAGATTGCCCTGCAGGGCCAGAAAGCCGGCTTTTTCTTTCAATGGCTCGGCAAACGGGCGGATCATCTCGCGGTCGTTGGTCTCCTGGCCAGCCAGGTTTTCCGCCATGGTCTTGCCGGTGACCGTAGGCCGGTTCGCGTGCAGCAAGCCTGCCTGCTGCAGTTCCCACATGATGGCCGGCACGCCGCCGGCGCGGTGGAAGCGCTCGCCCAGGTATTTGCCGGCCGGCTGCATGTTCAATAGCAGCGGCACGTCATAGCCGTGCGCCATCCAGTCGCTCGAATGGAGTTCGACCCCGGCATGGCGCGCCATCGCCATCAGGTGCGGCTGGGCGTTGGTCGAGCCGCCGATGGCCGCGTTGACGATGATCGCATCGAGAAATGCTGCGCGCGTGAGGATGCTCGACGGACGCACGTCATCATGCGCCAGGGCCACGATGCGGCGCCCCGTCTCATAGGCGATCTGGCCCCGTTCGCGGTACGGCGCGGGAATCGCCGAGCAGCCGGTCAACGACATGCCCAGCGCTTCGGCCAGCGCGTTCATGGTCGAGGCCGTGCCCATGGTGTTGCAGTGGCCGGCCGATGGCGCCGAGGCGGCGGCGATCTGCAGGAATTTGTCGTTGTCGATCAGGCCGGCCGACAGTTGCCGGCGGCCTTTCCAGATGGCCGCGCCCGAGCCGACCAGTTCACCGTCCATCCAGCCGTCGAGCATGGGGCCGCCCGACAGCACGATGGCGGGAATATCGACCGTGGCGGCGGCCATCAGCTGCGCCGGCGTGGTCTTGTCGCAGCCGGTGGTCAGCACCACGGCGTCGATCGGATAGCCGTGCAAAATTTCCACCAGGCCCAGGTAGGCCAGGTTGCGGTCCAGCGCCGCCGTCGGCCGGCGGCAGTTCTCGAAAATCGGGTGCAGCGGGAATTCCATCGGTATGCCGCCCGCATCGCGGATGCCGTCGCGCACGCGCTTGGCCAGGTCCAGGTGGATGCGGTTGCACGGGCTGATGTCGCTGCCGCTTTGCGCGATGCCGATGATGGGCCGGCCCGAGCGCAGTTCTTCTGCCGTGATGCCATAGTTCATGAAGCGCTCGAGATACAGCGCCGTCATGTCGATATGGTCGGGATTGTCGAACCAGTCCTGCGAGCGGAAGCGGCGCGGCGCGGTGGCCGGTGGAATATTCATCTCGCTCATGCGCCGTACCAGCCCGCGTCGACATAGTATTCACGCCCGGCGCACTTGGCCGCGTTGTCCGACGCCAGGAACAGCGCCAGCGCCGCCACGTCTTCCGGCTCCACGCGCAGCTGCAGGCACTGGCCTTGCAGGATCACGGCTTCGGCTTGCGGCGTATGCCACAGGCGCTCCTGGCGCGGCGTGCGCACGGCGCCGGGGATGATGCAGTTGACGCGGATGCCGTCGACGCCCAGGTCGCGCGCCAGGCCGCGCGTCAGGCCTTCGATGCCGGCCTTGGCCGTCATGTAGATCGACAGGTTGGCCTGCGCCAGGTGCCAGGAAATCGAGCCCAGGTTGAGGATCACGCCGCGCTTTTTGGCGCGCATGGCCGGCGCCACGGCCTGGGCGCAGAAATACTGGTGGCGCAGGTTGACCGCGATGCGCTCGTCCCAGTAGGCCGGCGTGACGTTTTCGATCTGGTGGCGGTCGTCGTTGGCGGCGTTGTTGATCAGGATATCGGCCGCGCCGAACGTCGCTTCGATCTCGGCAAAGGTGGCGGCCAGGCCGGCCAGGTCGGTCAGGTCGCAATAGCGGAACACGGGCCGCTGCGGCAGGTCGGCCAGCCTGGCTTCCAGGGCGCGCGAGGCTTCTTCGGCGATATCGAGGAAAGTGACATGGGCGCCCTGGCGCGCAAACGCTTCGACGATGGCCACGCCGATGCCGGTGCCGCCGCCGGTGATGATGACGCGCTGGCCGGCCAGACTAGGGTAAGTTGCATGCAGCATGGTGGTCTCTCGTTTTATATGAGGTAAAAGGTAAGTTGAATGGTCAGAGCAGGCCGCGCTGCGCCAGGCTGGCGTACAGCGCGCGCACGCCGAACTGCCACGGCGCGATCGCGTCGCAATGCTGGACTTCGTTGACCAGCGCGCCCAGGGCCGGGCTGGCGATGGTCACGCGGTCGCCCAGGTGGTGGGTAAAGCCGCCGCCCGGCGCGCCACGGTCTTTGACCGGCGAGAACATGGTGCCCAAAAACAGCATGAAGCCGTCCGGATACTGGTGGTACTGGCCGGCCGTCTGGCGCACCAGGTCGAGCGGATCGCGGCTGATTTCGCGCATGAAGCTGGCGCCTTCCAGCACGAAACCGTCTTCAAGGCCTTCGATCAGCAGCGACACTTCGGCGTCGCGCACGGTGTCGATGGTAAAACGGTCGTCGAACAGGCGGATGAAGGGGCCGATGGCGCAGGAGCCGTTGTTGTCCTTGGCCTTGCCCAGCAGCAGCGCGCTGCGCCCTTCGATATCGCGCAGGTTGACGTCGTTGCCCAGGGTCGCGCCCAGCACCTCGCCGCGGCTGTTGACGGCCAGCACGATTTCCGGCTCCGGGTTATTCCAGGCCGACGCCGGCAGCAGGCCCACTTGCGCGCCGCAGCCGACCGACGACATCGGCTGGGCCTTGGTGAATACTTCGGCGTCGGGGCCGATGCCCACTTCCATGTATTGCGACCAGGCGCCGCGCTGCTGCAATTGCTCCTTGAGGCGCTGCGCCGCGTCCGAACCCGGTTTCAATGCCGACAGATCGCTGCCCAGGGTGGCCTGCAGGGCGGCGCGCAAGGTGTTGGCCTTGTCGGCGTTGCCGCCGGCCTGTTCCTCGATCACGCGCTCGAGCAGGCTGACGGCAAACGTCACGCCGCAGGCCTTGACCGCCTGCAGGTCGCACGGCGCCAGCAGCACTGGCTGGCCGGCCGGGGCGGCCAGGGCCTGGGCCAGCAGGCCGGCAACCGGGCCCAGCGGCTCGCCCTGGGCCTGGCGCACGAAATCGAGCGGATTGTCGCGCTCCAGCAACTCCGACACGGTCGCCACGGACGACGTGATATCGAATACTTCACCGCCACGCACGGCCACCACGCAGGGACCGTCGCGCCAGATGCGGCCGACCAGGGTGGCGTCGGCGAGGTCTTGCGGCAGCAGGGAAACAGGGGAAATCGGCGACATGGCAGCTTTCGGCAAAAGGGAGCAAGGTTCAGGTGAGGCCGATTCTGCGCGCCGTCCCACACCACCGCAATTACGAAAATCACCAAATTGCATGATGATTATTGGTATTTCGACGCACCAAAAAACCCCTGTCCGAGGGACAGGTCGCCCCCCTTTGCCTGCCCACGAAAATCCATGCGGCACCGCATCAATAAGGGGGGTGATATCTTTTTGGATATCGCATAAGTGAAAAAATTGATTGGTGAGGTCTCACTGGACAAACTAGTATCAGCCGTGGCCTGGATTGGCCACCAGCATCACGCCGGCCGACAGACCGCGACGCTGGACCATTCAACTATTCAAAGACGGTGGAGACCTAATATGAAAACAACAATGAAAATGCTGAGCGCGAGCCTGGTGCTGGCCATGTCCGGCATGACCGTGGTACCAATGGCCAACGCCGCAGACAAGGGCGCGGTCGGCATTTCGATGCCAACCAAATCGTCGATGCGCTGGATCGCCGACGGCGACAACATGGTCAAGGTATTCAAGGAACGCGGCTACAAGACCGACTTGCAGTTCGCCGACGACGATATCCCGAACCAGCTGGCACAAGTGGAAAACATGATCACCAAGGGCGCCAAGGTGCTGGTGATCGCCGCCATCGACGGCACCACCCTGTCGAACGTGCTGCAAAAAGCCGCCGACAAGGGCATCAAGGTCATTTCCTATGACCGCCTGATCCGCGGCACGAAAAACATCGATTACTACGCCACGTTCGACAACTTCCAGGTTGGCGTGCTGCAAGCTGGCTATATCGAATCGGCGCTGAAGCTGAAAGAAGGCAAGGGCCCGTTCAATATCGAACTGTTCGGCGGTTCGGCAGATGACAACAACGCGCACTTCTTCTACAACGGCGCCATGTCGGTGCTGAAGCCTTACATCGACAGCGGCAAGCTGGTGGTGCGTTCGAAGCAGATGGGCATGGAACGCGTGGCCACCTTGCGCTGGGACGGCGCCGTGGCGCAAGCCCGCATGGACAACCTGCTGAGCGCCTACTACGGCAATGCCCGCGTCGACGCGGTGCTGTCGCCATATGACGGCCTGAGCATCGGCATCCTGTCGTCGCTGAAAGGCGTTGGCTACGGCTCGCCGAAGCAGCCATTCCCGATCGTGACGGGCCAGGATGCCGAAATCCCGTCGGTGAAATCGATCATCCGTGGCGAGCAGTCGTCGACCGTGTTCAAGGACACCCGCGAACTGGCCAAAGTGACCGCCAACATGGTCGACGCGATGATGAACGGCAAAACGCCGACCGTCAACGACACCAAGACCTACAACAATGGCGTGAAAGTCGTGCCATCGTTCCTGTTGAAACCAGTCACCGTCGACAAGGCGAACTGGAAGCAAGTGCTGGTCACCGGCAGCGGCTACTACACCGAAGCGCAAGTAAAGTAATTTCGTAGATGGGTACTGAAGGCCCGGCGACGCCGGGCCTTTCGCTTCACAGAATATCAAGCAAAGACTGCAGCACGGCCGCCACATGTGGCGCGGCCGTGCCAGAGAGGTTATATGACGAACACTATCCTGGAAATGCGCGGGATACGCAAGACGTTCCCGGGCGTGGTTGCGCTCGACAATGTCAACCTGCGCGTGCGCAGCGGCGAAATCCACGCCATCGTGGGTGAAAACGGCGCCGGCAAATCGACCCTGATGAAAGTGCTGAGTGGCGTGTACGGCTACGGCAGCTACTCGGGCGACATCGATTATCAGGGCCAGACCCGGCAATTTCGCGGCATCAAGGACAGCGAAGAAATCGGCATCATCATCATTCACCAGGAACTGGCGCTGGTGCCCCAGCTGTCGATCGCCGAGAATATTTTCCTCGGCAACGAGCGAGCCACCATGGGCGTCATCGACTGGGAACACGCGCAAAGCAAGACGCGCGAACTGCTGCAGAAAGTCGGCCTGAAAGAGTCCCCGGACACCCTGATCACGAATCTGGGCGTGGGCAAGCAGCAATTGATCGAAATTGCCAAGGCGCTGTGCAAGGACGTCAAGCTGCTGATCCTCGACGAGCCGACCGCCAGCCTGAACGAAAGCGACAGCGCCGCGCTGCTCGACCTGCTGCTGGGCCTGAAAGCCCAGGGGATTGCGTCAATCCTCATTTCGCACAAGCTGAACGAAATTTCGCGCGTCGCCGATGCGATCACGGTCCTGCGCGACGGCAATACCGTCGACAGTTTCGACTGCCGCGCCGAGCCGGTCAGCGAAGACCGCATCATTGAAAAAATGGTCGGCCGCGAGATGGCCGACCGCTATCCGCCGCGCACGCCGACCATCGGCGAGACCATTTTCGAAGTGCGCGACTGGAAGGTTTACCATCCCGAGCACGCCGACCGCGCCGTCATCAAGGGCATCAACATGCATGCCAAAAAGGGCGAAATCATCGGTATCGCCGGCCTGATGGGCTCCGGACGGACGGAACTGGCGATGAGCATTTTCGGCCGCGCCTACGGCCAGCGCATCAGCGGCACGGTGCTCAAAAACGGCCAGGAAATCGACGTCAGCACCATCGGCAAGGCGATCGCCCACGGCCTGGCGTATGTGACGGAAGACCGCAAGGGCCTGGGCCTGATCCTGGAAGAAGACATCCAGAAGAACACCAGCCTGGCCAACCTGGACGCGATTTCGACGCACATGGTGATCGACGAGCAGCGCGAGTTCAGCGTGGCCGAAGATTTCCGCCGCAAGCTCAAAACCCGCTGCTCGAGCGTGGCGCAAAAAGTGGTCAACCTGTCCGGCGGCAACCAGCAGAAAGTGGTGCTGGCGAAGTGGCTGTTTTCGCGCCCCGACGTGCTGATCCTCGATGAACCGAGCCGCGGCATCGACGTCGGCGCCAAGTACGAGATCTACAGCATCATCAGCGACCTGGCCGCCGAAGGCAAATGCATCATCATGATTTCGTCGGAAATGCCGGAATTGCTGGGCATGTGCGACCGGATCTATGTCATGAACGAAGGCCGCTTTGCGGCAGAACTAAGCGCAGCAGAAGCGTCGCAAGAGAGAATCATGCGCGCGATCGTCACACACGGAGAGAACAATGGACAATAAAATGACAGCCGGCGCGCCAGCAGCAGCCGCGCCGGAAGCGAAAAGCTACGCCGGCTTTTTGAAAAACAATATGCGCGACTACGGCATGCTGCTGTCGCTGATCGTCATCATGGGCTTTTTCCAGTACATGACGAACGGCACGCTGATGCAGCCGCTGAACCTGACCAACCTGGTCCTGCAAAACAGCTACATCGTCATCATGGCGCTGGGAATGCTGATGGTCATCGTGGCCGGCCATATCGACCTGTCGGTCGGCTCGGTGGTCGGCTTTGTCGGCGCGCTGGCGGCGGTATTGATCGTCAACTACGAGATGAACTTTGTCGCAGCCAGCATCATCTGCCTGATCGCCGGCGCCATCATCGGCGGTGCGCAAGGCTATTTCGTCGCCTTCTTCAAGATTCCGTCGTTCATCGTCACCCTGGCCGGCATGCTGGTGTTCAAGGGCCTGACCCTGGCGCTGCTCGCTGGCCAGTCGGTCGGTCCTTTCCCGGAAGGCTTCCAGATGCTGAGCTCGGGCTTCCTGCCGGACCCGTTCGGTGGTGAAAACCTGCGCGGCTTCTCGCTGCTGCTGGGCGTGATCGCCGCCGCGGCCATGATCTTCACCTCGCTGCGCAGCCGCGCCAAGCAGCTGAAACACGGCATGGAAAACGAGCCGCGCGCCTTCTTCCTGCTGAAAAACGGCGTGTTCGCCGCCGTGATGGTCTACTTCAGCTACCTGCTGTCGTCGTACCGCGGTTTCCCGAACGTGCTGGCCGTGATGTCGGTCCTGATCGTCGCCTATACCTTCATCACCAACCGCACCGTGCTGGGCCGCCGCGTCTACGCCGTCGGCGGCAATGAAAAAGCGGCGCGCCTGTCGGGCATCAAGACCGAACGCGTCAGCTTCTACACCTTCGTCAACATGGGCATGCTGGCGGCACTGGCCGGCCTGATCTTCGCGGCACGTTTGAACACCGCCACGCCGAAAGCCGGTACCGGCTTCGAACTGGACGTGATCGCGGCCTGCTTTATCGGCGGCGCCTCGGCATCGGGCGGCGTCGGCAAGGTGATGGGCGCGGTCATCGGCGCCTTCATCATGGGCGTGATGAACAACGGCATGTCCATCATGGGCATCGGCATCGACTACCAGCAAGTGATCAAGGGCCTGGTGCTGCTGGCCGCCGTGTTTATCGACGTGGTTAATAAAAACAAATGAGAAGAACAAACTAGAGAAGGTTCGAGCCTTTAGGGGGTTCAAGCCGGCGCATGCGCCGGCTTTTTTTATGGGCGAACGATCATCAGAATGGCACGGCGTCGGCCGTGACCAGGGTGATGGGATTGCCCGGATTGATCAGCTGGCGCCATACCCGATTATGGTGTTCGACAATGGCCGGCGCGGCCAGGTGCGGGCGGTCGCGCGTGGTATGCGCGTCACTGATCACCACCGTCGCCAGTTCCAGGCTGGCGGCGCGGCGCACGCTGGTGTCGATGCAAAACTCGGTCGCATAGCCGCACATATAAATGGTCTTGATGCCGGCCTGCGCCAGGTGCTGCTGCAGCCCGGTCTGGCGAAACGCATCGCAGGAGTTTTTGGCGCTGACATGGTCCTGCGGCTGCGGCGCGATCTGCTCAGGGAACCGCCAGCCGTGCGTACCGGCTGCCCAGTCCGAATCGGCCGTGTTGTGCTGCACATAGATCACCGGCACGCCGGCGGCGCGCGCCCTGGCGATCAGGCCGGCGATGCGTTCGAGCATGATGTCGGCCTGACAGGCGGGCGGCGCGCTCAGTACGGCGTTCTGGAAATCGATGACGATCAGGGCACTGCTCATGGTGTTTCCTCGGTTGGGCTTTGCAGCCAGTTTTTTAATGTTACATACGGCGCGACCCTGCCGCCAGCCGCGCCGCCCTGTCGCCCCACCACGCCGCTTCCTCGAACACGGAAAAGCCCGACAAGTCGGCATGCGCGAACAGAATCGCGCCATCATGCTCGCGCAGCGCTTTCAAGCCCGCATTGTTGCGAAAACCGGGCAAGGGTGCGGCCATGGCGTGGCCGCGCACGGTGATGTCGACGCGTTCGACGCAGCTGGCGAAGTCGCGGCCGTACGCGGTTTTCAGGTCGACGCTGGCCAGCGCCAGCAGTTCCCCGGGGCTGGCCGTATCGAGCCATTTGCGGGCCTGTTCCGGCGTGCGGTCGGACAGCGCCACATAGGCGCTGAAGACGGTTTGCTCGGGCGGGCGCACGCGGATATCCTGGTGGGTGGAGACGACATAGCCCAGGCCCGGCTCCTGGTACACCACGTTGTCCCAGCACAGCGGCGCATGCGGCAGTTCATGGGGAAAGCGTTTCAATAGAAAATTGGCCACCATCCATGGCGCATACGCGGGCGTATCGCGCTTGATGTCAAAGCCATAGCTGGCAATGTCTTTTACCACGCGCGCCGCCACATACAGCGGCATGGCGCAGATGGCCTTGCGCGCCTTGACAAGATAAGTACGCGGCTGGCCGTCGACCAGTTCCATGCACAGCGCTTCGACGCCGGTCGCCGTGGTGGCGAGCGACACCACCGTGCCGGCATGGCGCTGGACCCTGGAAGCCTGTGCCAGCGCGGTGGCGACCGGCTGCATGCCGCCTGGCCATGTCAGCCAGGCGCCGTTACCGGCGTTGGCCGCCTGGCCCCAGCGGCTGCAGTAGTAGTGCAGGCCGGCCCAGGCCGAAACCTGGTCGTAGCGCGTGCCGTAGTCGTCGCGGCAGCAGTAGTTCAGATACCAGTGCAAGGTGGGCGAGGTATAGCCGTGCCGCTCCATCCAGGTTTTGAGGGTGATGGTGTCGAGCGCCTGCCAGGCCGGGTCTTGCGAAGAGGCGATGGTGGGGAATACGAACACGCGCTTGCCGTCAATACCGCGCGCCTGGCGCAGCTGCTCGACCTGGGCAAAGAAGCGCCGGTGCTGCGCCAGTTCTTCGGCCGGCACGCCTTCGACGGGAATAAAGCCGTCCTGCCAGTGGCCGTTGAACAGCAGCCGTTCCTCCGGCGCGTGCAAAATATAACGCTCGTCGTAAGTCGGCTTTTCCGCCATCGGATCGCGCAAGATAATGCCCAGGTCATGCAGGATCTCGCGCACGTGGGTCGATTCGGGCGACGGCAAGGGCAGATAGTGGCCGCCGGTGGGATAAGCCAGGTCGCCGAAATGGCCGCCGGCCGCATTGCCATACGGTTGCGGGCCGTCGACCATCAAAAAGTCCGTGTGGCCCAGTTTTTTCAGGCGCCAGGCGGCCGTCAAACCGGCGATGCCGGAGCCGAAGATGGCCACGTCGGTGACGAGGGTGCGCGACGGTGGCGGCAGCGCCTTGCGGTCGCGCAAAAGGTTACGCAAATAGTGTCCTTCTGCGCGGCCCGGATACAGCACCTTGGGCGTGATCTCCTGCCAGCGCAGATACGCCGCGATGCTGCCGGTGCCCGCGGCCACGGCCGCCGTGCCGCCGGCCGCCCACAGCATGAAGGAACGGCGCCGCATCAGCGTATCACCCGATTCCAGTCCTGCTCGAATTCATGCACCAGCGACTGCGTGTTGAGACGGTTCGGCGCCATGGCCATCGGCTGCATGTCGGGCGGGAAGATGAACATTTCGCGCGTGGTGTCGGCATTCAGGTAGCGCATCGGCAGGCGGTAGCTGGTGGGCGGTGTGTAATCGAGCTGCGGCGAGGCAAGGATAAACCCCCACTCGCCGAACGACGGCACATAGGCGTGATACGGCCAGGTGCGCATGCCCACTTCGCGCAGGGTCGAGTTAATGGTCCAGTAAGCGTGCGGCGCAAAGAACGGCGAGGTCGATTGCACCACCATCAGGCCTTTGGCCGCCAGGTGTTTTTTCACCAGGTCGTAGAACGGCACCGAATACAGTTTGCCCAGCGCGAAGCTGGACGGGTCGGGGAAGTCGACGATGGCCGCGTCGAACATATCCTGGTTGTTGCGCAGCCAGACGGCGGCGTCGGCATTGATGACGGTAACGCGCTTGTCGGAGAACGATTTTTTATTCAGTTCGGCCAGCTCGGGGCGGGTGGTAAACGCGCCCGTCATGGCCGGGTCCAGGTCGACCACGGTGACGTGCTCGATGTTCGGATAGCGCAGGATCTCGCGCAGCGCCAGGCCGTCGCCACCACCGAGCACCAGCACGCGGCGCGCCCACGGCAAGGCCTCCATGACCGGATGCACCAGCGCTTCGTGGTAGCGGTATTCATCGCGCGAGGAGAACTGCAGGTTGCCGTTGATGTAGAGGCGCGTGTCGTCCTTCCAGCGCGTGATCACCAGGCGCTGGTAGGGCGTGGTGGTGGAATAGACGATCTGGTCGCCGAACAGGCCATGCTCGCCCCATTCCACCATGCGGTCGGACATGGCAAAGCCGGTCACCAGCAGCAGCATCACGGCGCAGGCGCGCAGGAATTGTCCGCTCATGTTTTTCAGCTCGGCGCGGAACACATAAATACTCCACAGGCCCACGCCGACATTGAGCATGCCGAACAAAAACCCGGTGCGCACCAGGCCCAGGTAGGGCGACAGCACCAGCGGGAACAGCAGCGAGACGGCCAGCGCGCCCAGGTAGTCGAAGGTCAGCACGCGGCTGACCAGTTCGGAAAATTCGGTCTGCCGCGTGTTCAGCGCGCGCATCACCAGCGGCACCTCCATGCCCACCAGTGCGCCGATCAGGAACACCATCACATACAATAAGGTGCGAAATGGCGCGGCCATCCACGAAAAGGTCATGAACAGGATCGCCGCCGACAGCCCGCCGATCAGGCCGACGGCCAGCTCGATATCGACAAAGCGCGACAGCACGTCTTCGTCTTTTACGTACTTTGAAAAGTGAGCGCCTACCCCCATGGCAAACAGGTAGCAGCCGATAATCGTGGAAAACTGCAGGATGGAGTCACCCAGCAGATAGCTGGACATGGCGCCGGCGATCAGCTCATACGCAAGGCCGCAGGAAGCGACCACGAACACCGATAAAATCAGAATCTTTTTGTTCATTGGGCTGGTTTTGTTCTAATATGCTTGGACGTTATCAAATGCTCATCTGGAAGCGTGGCCATCGCGCCGGCTGGGCGCGCCACTTGCGAGGAATGCCGTGCACGACATCCTAAACTATCTGATCCACCTTTTACTGGCCGCCGTGCTGCTGATTGCTTTTTTTATCATCTACACGCGCGTGACGCCGTATAACGAGGTGCTGCTGATACGCCAGGGTAATCAGGCGGCGGCGCTGTCGCTGGGCGGCGCCATCCTCGGTTTTTCGGCCACCATCGCCTCCTCGCTGATGCACACGGCGAATTACCAGCAGTTCTTCGCCTGGGCCTTTGGCGCGATGGTGGTGCAGCTGCTGGCCTACCTGGTCACCACGCGGCTGCTGCGCATGTCGAAGGACCAGATCGAATCGAACAACACCGCCTTTGGCGGCCTGCTGGGCGCCATCGCGCTGGCCATCGGCGCCATCAACGCCGCCTGCATTTCCTGACCCCGTATTCACCTTCGCAAGGACACCATCATGAGCCTCGGCAGCTTTATCAAGAAGCAGTTTATCGATGTACTGCAGTGGAATGAAGAGAAGGAAGGCGTGCTGGCCTGGCGCTTTCCGATGCAGGATTTCGAGATCCAGAACGGCGCCATTCTGAACGTGCGCGAGTCGCAGGTGGCCGTGTTCGTCAACGAAGGCAAGATCGCCGACGTGTTCGGCCCCGGCACGCACAAGCTGACCACGCAAACCCTGCCCCTGCTGACCAACCTGAAAAACTGGGACAAGCTGTTCGATTCGCCCTTCAAGTCGGACGTGTATTACTTCAGCACCCGCGTACAGACCGGCCGCAAATGGGGCACGCCGCAGCCGATCACGATCCGCGACAAGGACTTCGACATGATACGCGTGCGCGCCTTTGGCATGTACTCGTACCGCATCGCCGACGCCCGCACCTTTTTTACGGAAATTTCCGGCACGCGCGACGTCTACACGCGTGACGAAGTGGAAGATCAATTGCGCGGCATCCTGATGGCCAGCATGGCCAGCTCGCTCGGTGGCGCCAACGTGCCCTTCCTCGACATGGCCGCCAACCAGGCGCTGATGGCGCAAGAGGTCAAGGACGGCTTGCGCCAGGCGTTTGCCCGCTATGGCGTGGGCCTCGATGAATTCAATGTGGCCAGCATCAGCCTGCCCGAAGAACTGCAGGTGGCGCTGGACGAGCGCATTTCGGCCGGCATGAAGGGCGGCCTGGGCGCCGACAAGATGAGCGGCTTTACCAAGTTCCAGGTGGCGAACGCGATTCCGCTGGCGGCGCAGAACGAAGGTGGCCTGGCCGGCGTCGGCGCGGGCCTGGGCGCCGGACTGTCGATCGGCCAGGTAATGGCGCAGGGCATGGGCAATGCGCTGCAGCAGCCCGCGCCGGCGCCAGCCGTGCCTCCCGCGCCTGTCGAAGAACCGGTCGAAGCGCGCCTGGAAAAGCTCAAGGGCCTGCTCGACAAGGGACTGATTTCGCCGGCCGACTACGACGGCGCGAAAGTGGAACTGCTGAAAAAACTGATCGGCTAAATATCGGCGAAATACGACTGCATGCAAACTGTTTCCTGTCCCAGCTGCGGCGCGGAAGTCCACTTCCGCTCGCACGCTTCCGTGCTGGCCGTGTGCGAGTACTGCCACGGCACCATCCTGAAAGACGCCGACGCGGTGCGCGACATCGGCAAGATGTCGGCCGTGCTGGAAGACTATACGCCGATCCAGGTCGGCACGGCCGGCGTGCATGACGGCGTCAACTTCACGGTGATCGGGCGCATCCAGCAGCGCTATGCGGCCGGTACCTGGAACGAATGGTATGTGCTGTTCGACGACGCCAGCACGGCGTGGCTGGGCGACTCGTCCGGCCTGTACACGCTCACGCGCGAGCGCAAGGCCAACGGCGCCCTGCCCGCCTTTGCCGAACTGCGACCGGGCCAGCAATACAACATCAATGGCGAGCCGTACACGGCGGCCGAAGTGCGCAGCGGCGAGTGCATCGCCGGCCAGGGCGAACTGCCGTTCAAGGTCGGCAGCGGCTGGCGCATCCAGGTGGCGGACTTGCGCAACTACGCCAGCTTCGCCACGCTCGACTATACCGATGGCCCGCAGCCGGTGCTGTACCAGGGCGTGGCCGTTACATTGGAAGGCATGCAGTGCCAGCTGCTGCGCGACACCGACGCGATCGCGCGCACCGCCGGCAAATACCGCGGCAAGCTCGATGCGCTCGACTGCCCTTCCTGCGGCAGCGGCATCAAGTATGTGCCGGGCGCCGCCGCGCAGCTGGTCTGCCCGGCCTGCCATGCGCAGCTCGACGCCAGCGGCCCCGAGGCGCAGGTTCTGGCCAAGGGCAAACAGGTAGAAGACGAAGCCGACATCACGCTGGAACTGGGCGCCAGCGCCAGGATCAACAACACCGAGTTCACCGTGATCGGCATGATGCGCCGCGCCGACGACGAAGGCACCGAGTGGAACGAATACCTGCTGTACAACGCGCACGCCGGCTTTTTCTGGCTGGTGGAAACCGACGACGGCTGGTCGCGCGCCAACGTGCTGCCGAACTGGCCCACCTGGGCCTCACTGGAAGCCGAAAAATGCACGCTCGACGGCGCCACCTATACCAAGCTGTATGACTACGGCTCGCAAGTGACGTATGCGGCCGGCGCCTTCAACTGGAAGGTGGCCGTCGGCGACACCACCCACGTGTATGAATTCGAACAGGGGCAAACAAAACTGGCGGCCGAGCTGACCGCCGAAGAGATGACCTGGTCGCGCTCCACGCCGGTCGCCTACGACCAGATGAGCGCCTGGTTCGGCGCCGCCTTTCACGGCGTCACGCCGTCCTCGGACAGCAAGATGAGCCACCGCGGCGTGGCCAAGGTCTTCATCATCATCACCCTGGTGTTGAACGCGATTCCGATGTTCGTCTCGTTTTCCAGCACCCTGATGTGGAGCATGCTCGGTTGCCTGGCGCTGTTCGTGCCCGCCCTTTTTCTCGACAAGAACAAGACCCCATAATGAGCAAATACGTGATCTACGCGCTGATGGTGACCTTCTCCGTCACGGCCGCCAACTGGGTGCGCATGTTCAAGGTGGCCGGCAGTGGCGGCGGCAGCAGCTGGAGTTCGCGCACCGGCAGCGGCGGCGGCAGCTATGGCGGCGGCTCGAGCGGCGGCAGCCACAAGTGACATGACGGCAAGCGTGCACCTGCCATTGGGCACCCATCTGCTGGCCGATTTGTCCGGCGTCGATGCGGCCGCTTTGCGCGACTGCGCGGCACTGGAGTCGCTGCTGCGCCAGGCGGCCGTTGCAGCCGGCGCGCAGGTATTGCATGGCCACTTCCACAGCTTTGGCCAGGAAGCCGGCGTGACCGGCGTGCTGCTGCTGGCCGAATCGCATATCTCGATCCATACCTGGCCGGAAGCCGGCTTTGCCGCCGTCGATATCTTCATGTGCGGCGCAGCCAGGCCGCAGCTGGCGCTCGATATCATCAGTACACAGCTGCAAGCGCAGCACTGCACATTGCATACGGCGCGGCGCGCGCCACCGGGCCAGGCCATTGCTGGCTGATCGCCGGTGGATCGCTTACACTGTCGGCTCACTTCTTATCGATCACGCCCATGCGCCGTTCCGCCCTGCTTGCTTTCCCACTCCTGCTGCTGGTGTCCGCCTGCGACGACTATACGGCGCCCAGCCTGTACCAGGCCACCACGCCTGACTGCAAGACATGGACCGAAGGCTCGCGCTTCGAACTGCCGCGCGGCATTTCCGTCTACGCCACGCCGCCGACCACGCTGAAAGACGGCGGCACGGAACTGGCGCTGATCTTCACTTTACCGGTCGGCACCCAGGCCAGTTTTACAAGGTTGTCCTTCCTGCTGGAAGAGCCGAAAAAACCGCCTTTTGCGAATGCCAGGGTGACCACCATCTACCAGCGCGGCCTGGACCAGAAGGCGGAAATCGTCGACGTGATCGAGCAGCTGCCCATCATGTTTTCGGCGGTCGGCAACAGCAAGGCCACGCAATGGCGCTTGCGCCTGCAGCTGCCGCGCCAGCTGCCGCAGCGCTTTGACCTGAACATGCCGGACATGCTGGTGGCCGGCAAGCGCTATCCGGTGCGCACGTTTACGTACCGGTATTTTGACGAGCGCAAGGCGTACGGCATGTGCAGCTGATCCAGCAGTGGCGCCAACGATGTTGTCGGATTACGCTACGCCTGGGCGGCCCCGCTAATCCGACCTGCGCATGGCACGTATCCAATACCACCAACATCAAACAGCATCGTAGGTCGGGTTAGCCGGCACGGCGTAACCCGACACCACCACCACCACCACCAGCAAAAAAAAAGCAGCCCGAAGGCTGCTTTTTTTTGCATGCGCGTAAATTAATGCTTGCGCAGCTTCTGGATCGCGGCCAGTTGCGCAATTGCGCTGGCCAGTTCGGCTTGCGCTTGCGCGTAGTCGATGCCCGAATCCTTGTTGTGGATGTTTTCTTCCGCCAGCTTCTTCGCTTCCAGCGCTTTCGCTTCGTCGAGGTCGTGACCGCGGATCGCGGTATCGGCCAGGACGGTCACGGTGTCAGGCTGCACTTCCAGCAAGCCGCCGGCGACGAAGACGAACTCTTCTTCAGCCTGGCCGACTACCTTGATGCGGACCGCGCCCGGACGGATGCGGGTAATCAAGGGCGTGTGGCGTGGGTAGATGCCCAGCTCGCCTTGTTCACCCGGCAACGCGACGAATTCTGCTTCACCTGAAAAAATCAATTCTTCAGCGGAAACCACGTCAACGTGAATTGTGTGTGCCATGTGTGTCCTATCGGGTTGAAGAACCCCGCCCGGTGAGGGGCGGGGTTAGGCCCAGACTTAACTTAGTTAAGTTTCTTGGCTTTTTCGATTGCTTCGTCGATCGTGCCGACCATGTAGAACGCTTGTTCCGGCAGGTGATCGAGTTCGCCCGAGGCGATCATCTTGAAGCCCTTGATCGTGTCTTTCAGCGAAACGTATTTACCTGGCGAACCGGTAAATACTTCAGCGACGTGGAAAGGCTGCGACAGGAAACGCTGCATTTTACGTGCGCGGGCCACCAGCAGTTTGTCTTCCGGTGCCAGCTCGTCCATGCCCAGAATCGCGATAATGTCACGCAGTTCCTTGTAGCGCTGCAGGGTCGTTTGCACGGCACGCGCGGTGTCATAGTGCTCTTGACCGACGATCAGCGGGTCCAGCTGGCGCGAGGTCGAGTCCAGTGGATCGACGGCCGGGTAGATACCCAGCGAGGCGATGTCACGCGACAGGGCAACGGTCGAATCCAGGTGGGCAAAGGTGGTTGCTGGCGAAGGATCGGTGTAATCATCGGCAGGAACGTAGACGGCCTGGATCGAGGTGATCGAACCGGTCTTGGTCGACGTGATGCGCTCTTGCAGACGGCCCATTTCTTCGGCCAGGGTAGGCTGGTAGCCCACCGCCGACGGCATACGGCCCAGCAGTGCCGATACTTCGGTACCGGCCAGCGTGAAGCGGTAGATGTTGTCGACGAAGAACAGAACGTCCTTGCCTTCATCACGGAACGATTCAGCGATCGTCAGGCCGGTCAGCGCCACGCGCAGACGGTTACCTGGCGGTTCATTCATCTGGCCGTAGACCATCGCCACTTTGGAATTCTCTGGATTCTCCAGATCGACCACTTTCGCGTCAGCCATCTCGTGGTAGAAGTCGTTACCCTCGCGAGTACGCTCACCGACGCCGGCGAACACGGACACGCCGCTGTGTGCCTTGGCGATGTTGTTGATCAGTTCCATCATGTTCACGGTCTTGCCCACACCGGCGCCGCCGAACAGGCCGACTTTACCGCCTTTTGCAAACGGGCACACCAGGTCGATCACCTTGATGCCGGTTTCCAGCAGTTCTTGCGATGGCGACAGTTCGTCGTACGCAGGAGCGGTGCGGTGGATCGAGGCGATCTGTTCGTGCGATACCGGACCGCATTCGTCGATCGGGTTACCCAACACGTCCATGATGCGACCCAGGGTTGCCTTACCGACTGGCACCATGATCGGTTTGCCGGTGTTCTGGATCATCATGCCGCGACGCAGGCCATCGGACGAGCCGAGTGCAATGGTACGGACAATGCCGTCGCCCAACTGCTGTTGTACTTCCAGGGTCAGTTCCGAGCCCGCCATCTTCAAGGCATCAAATACCTTAGGCATCGCGTTGCGGGGAAACTCAACGTCCACCACAGCGCCGATACACTGAACGATTTTGCCATCAGCCATGTTCGTTCCTTCAAATATAGTTAAATTCGTTTAAACCGCTGCCGCACCGGCGACGATTTCGGAGAGTTCTTTGGTAATCGCAGCTTGGCGGGTCTTGTTGTAGACGAGCTTGAGTTCGCCGATCACACTACCTGCGTTGTCGCTTGCAGCTTTCATCGCAACCATCCGTGCCGATTGCTCGGACGCCAGATTTTCTGCGACTGCCTGGTACACCAGCGCTTCTACATAGCGCTCCAGCAATTCGTCGATGATGCTTTGTGCATCCGGCTCGTAGATGTAATCCCACGAGTGCGCGCTCTTGTCGGCGACCATTTTGTCGGCCGTCAAAGGCAGCAGCTGTTCGACCACTGGTTCCTGCTTCATCGTGTTGATGAATTTGGTGTAGCACAGGTACACTGCGTCGAGCTTGCCAGCCTGGAACTCTTCGAGCATGACCTTGACAGGTCCGATCAATTTATCCAGGTGCGGCGTATCACCAGTTTGAATGGCAGAGGCGACGATCTTGACGCCGATGCGATTCAGAAAACCCAAACCCTTGTTACCGATAGCGACTGCTTCAATCTTGTTGCCGGCTGCTTCCAGCTCGCGCGACTTGGACGTCACCTGGCGCAAGATATTGGTGTTCATGCCGCCGCACAGACCCTTGTCGGTCGTGACGACGATGAAACCCACTGCCTTGGCTTGCGTGCCTTGCGCTGCCGCCAGGAACGGGTGCGTGTATTCCGGATTGGCATTCGCCAGATTGGCGGCGATATTACGAATCTTGTCACTGTAGGGACGAGCGGCCCGCATCCGGTCTTGCGCCTTGCGCATTTTGGACGCGGCGACCATTTCCATCGCCTTGGTGATCTTCTTCGTATTCTCTACGCTTTTGATCTTGCCACGTATCTCTTTGCTTGATGCCATGAGTCCTTACTCCTTCTGCGCGTAGGGCGGCGCCTCGCTCGAGGCGGGCGCCGCCTGGCCGCTTAATATGCGCCGGATTTCTTGAAATCAGCAATGGCCGCCGACAGAGTTGCTTCGCTGTCTTTGTCGAGTTGCTTGGTTTCTTCGATCTTGGCCAGCAGAGCAGCTTGCTTGGTTTTCATGTAAGCGTGGACGCCTGCTTCGAACGACAGCACTTGCTTGACTGGCACGTCGTCCATGAAGCCCTTGTTCACCGAGAACAGCGACACGGCCATCAGCGAGATCGACAGTGGCGAGTACTGGGCTTGCTTGAGCAATTCCGTTACGCGCGCACCACGGTCGAGCTGCTTGCGGGTCGATTCGTCCAGGTCCGAAGCGAACTGCGCGAACGCGGCCAGCTCACGGTACTGCGCCAGGTCGGTACGGATACCGCCGGACAGGTTTTTGATGACCTTGGTCTGGGCGGCGCCACCGACGCGCGATACGGAAATACCGGCGTTAATCGCAGGACGGATACCGGCGTTGAACAGCGACGTTTCCAGGAAGATCTGGCCGTCGGTAATCGAAATCACGTTGGTTGGCACGAAGGCCGACACGTCACCTGCCTGGGTTTCGATGATCGGCAGTGCCGTCAGCGAACCGGTCTTGCCGGTGACGGCGCCGTTGGTGAACTTCTCGACGTAGTCGGCGTTCACGCGGGCTGCGCGTTCGAGCAGGCGGCTGTGCAGGTAGAACACGTCGCCTGGGTACGCTTCACGGCCTGGTGGACGGCGCAGCAGCAGCGAGATTTGACGATAAGCAACAGCTTGTTTGGACAGATCATCGTAGACGATCAGTGCATCTTCACCGCGGTCACGGAAGTATTCGCCCATGGCGCAACCGGAGTACGGCGAGATGTATTGCATGGCGGCCGATTCCGAAGCGGAAGCGGCGACAACGATGGTGTATTCCATCGCGCCGTGCTGTTCCAGCGAGCGCACGATGTTCTTGATCGACGAGGCCTTCTGGCCAATCGCGACGTAGATACATTTCATGCCCTGGCCTTTTTGATTGATGATCGCATCAATCGCCACGGCCGATTTACCGGTTTGACGGTCGCCGATGATCAGTTCGCGCTGGCCGCGGCCAACTGGAACCATCGCATCGATCGACTTCAGGCCGGTTTGCATTGGTTGCGAAACGGATTCACGGGCGATCACGCCCGGAGCGATTTTTTCAATCGCGGCCGTCATTTTCGCATCGACTGCGCCTTTGCCGTCGATCGGCTGGCCCAGCGCGTTGACCACGCGGCCCAGCAGTTCAGGACCGACCGGTACTTCCAGAATGCGGCCGGTGCATTTCACCGTGTCGCCTTCGGAGATGTGCTCGTAAGCACCCAGAATCACGGAACCGACGGAGTCGCGCTCCAGATTCATCGCCAGGCCAAAGGTATTGCCCGGGAATTCCAGCATCTCGCCTTGCATCACGTCCGACAGGCCGTGGATGCGGCAGATACCGTCGGCGACGGAAATAACCGTGCCTTGGTTACGCACTTCAGCGCCGCCATCAAGACCTTGGATCCGGCTCTTGATCAACTCGCTGATTTCAGATGGGTTGAGTTGCATACTAACTCCTAAAAGTGTTTCTCTCAGCTTGCGCGAGGGGTAAGGGTCTGTCTAAGCTGGCCTGCCGAAGCGCGTGTCTTACGACACCAGTGCGGCGTGCAATTGCTGCAGTCTGGCGCGCACCGAGGTGTCGAGCACCTGGTCGCCAACAACTACGCGCACGCCGCCAAGCAGCGATGGATCCACTGTGACAGCAGGGTTGAGCTTACGACTGAATTTCTTTTCCAGCGTTGCGACCAGCTCGGCCGTTTGGCCTTCGCTCAGATCGAAAGCGCTCGTGATCTCGGCGTCAGCCGCACCTTCCAGGCCATTTTTCAAGGCATGGAATTGCGCGCCGATTTCCGGCAGCAGGCTGATGCGGCCATTTTCGATCAACAGATTGACGAAGTTTTTGACTTCTTCGTTGAGCGGCGATTTCAACAACGACAGGATGGTGGCGGCGACGTCGCTCTCCGAAACTTTCGGATTGCGCGCGTACGCCTGTACCTCGGGGTGGCTACCGATCTGGGCCAATTCGGACACCAGTTCGGACCACGCCGCGAGGTTGCTTGACTCCTTACCTGCTTGGGCTACGCGGAACAAAGCTTCCGCGTAGGGACGGGCGACGGTTGCGAGTTCTGCCATGATTACAGCTCGACAGCAAGACGCTGCAACATTTCGGCGTGTGCCGTCGCGTTGACTTCACGCTTCAGGATCTGCTCGGCACCTTTGATCGCCAGGTCAGCCACCTGAGCGCGCAGTTCTTCGCGTGCTTTCGACAGTTGCTGCTCGGCGTCGGACTGGGCTTGCGCAATGATACGCGCCGCTTCAGCCTGGGCATTTTGCTTGATCTCTTCAGCAACCAGCTGGGCACGCTTTTCAGCGTCCGCAACGCGTTGCGACGCTTCTTCACGTGCACCGTTCAATGCTTCTTGCGCACGCTTCTCGGCGACAGCCATCGAAGCCTGACCTTGATCGGCCGCAGCCAATCCATCCGCGATTCGTTTGGCACGCTCATCCAGCGCTGTATTCAGCGCTGGAAATACGAACTTCATCGAGAACCAGACCAACACCGCGAAGGTGATCATCTGGCCGATGAGCGACATATTGATGTCCATACCTTTGCTCCTGACTAAAAGTTTCTCCTAGGATTGGAGCGAATTACTGAGCAACAGCAGCCATCAATGGAGCCAGGAACGGGTTAGCGAACGTGTACAGCAGAGCGATACCAACGCCGATCATCGAGATGGCGTCCAGCAGACCAGCGATAACGAACAGTTTGGTTTGCAGTTGTGGCATCAGTTCTGGTTGACGTGCCGAAGCTTCCAGGAATTTACCACCCAAGATAGCGAAGCCCAAAGCGGTACCGATTGCGGCCAGGCCGATGATGATTGCTGCTGCCAGAACGGTCATGCTTTGTACTTGTGCGATCAGAGCTTGCATAAAATTCTCCTAAATTTAAAAACGAAAGGTACTAACAAAAAAACAAAATATAAAGTTGCTGATTAATGCTTCTCAACCGCAAGGCTCAGATACACAACCGTCAACGCCATAAACACAAAAGCTTGCAAAGTTACAATCAAGATATGGAAAATTGCCCATGGACCACCCAACGCCCACTGTGCCCACCAAGGCAACAACGCGATCAAGATGAAAATCAGTTCGCCGGCATACATATTGCCGAACAGTCGCAGCGACAGGGAGATCAGTTTTGCAACCAACTCAACCATTTGCAGCAAGAAATTAACTGGTGCCAACAAGATCGTGCCGATGATGCCGCTTGCATGGAAGGGCGCGGTGAACAATTCCTTGATCCAGCCGCCCAGGCCCTTGGCCTTGACGGAAAACGCGATAATGCACAGAACTACCGAGAACGACATGCCAAAAGTATGGTTGACGTCGGCGGTCGGTACCACGCGCAGGTTATGCACGCCAAACAAGGTCAAAATCTTCGGCAGCAGGTCAACCGGCAGGAAGTCCATCGCGTTCAACAGCCAGACCCACACGAAAATCGTGATGGCCAGCGGCGCGATGATCTTGCTTTTGGCGTGAAAAGCGCCATTAATGGTCTCATTGACCATTTCCATGATCATTTCGACGAAGTTTTGCAGCTTGCCAGGAACACCGGCCGTCGCGCGGCGCGAAGCCATGTAGAAAACGGCAAGAAAAACAAAACCCAGGGCAGCCGAGATCCAGAAGGTGTCCAGATTGAAAGCGCCATCGGCGCTTTTCAAGTGCGTCAAATGGTGGCTGATGTATTCTGTGGCGTTGGCCGGGGCAGCATGGCCCGCTTCAATAGCGTGTTCTGTGGTCATAATGAATTTAGATTTGTCGTTTCGGAGCACAACAGGCCCTAAAACCAATGATTAAACAGCGAGCAATGAAAACCAGTATGCTAAGGTTGCCACCGCGAAACCCAAGATCAGCCATAACCAGGCGGCCGACTGAAACAACACCAGTGCCAATACAAACAGCACTGCTGTGATAAACATTTTCACCGCTTCCGCGCGCACGTGCGCACGAAAAGCCTTTTTGGCGTCGCTGGAGCCGCGAACGACCAGCATGGCATATGTCATGCTGCCAATGACGGCGATTGCACCGCCAACTGCGGCGGACCAGCCCTTCACACTACCACCGAAAAACAGGGTAACAGTGGCGAAGCTGATCACGATTGCTAGCTGCAAGGCAACTACTTTGTAGACCGGCTTGGCAATGTTTTGCTTCGAATCACTCAATTACCAAGTTCCCGGAAAAATCTACACACGCAAAGACACGGGATTATAGTTGGCTTTGTTCCACAGAGTCAAACGTTGACGCACCGCAGCAGGGCGATTGCTGCATGAAACAGACGCTTTATCGACACTTCGCGGCGATTTGCACCAACATATGGCAAAGCGGCTTGCCGCGCCGCTTGCCGCCGTGCTTGTGACTGTATTATCAGCCCGCCATTTAACCACGCAAACGGCTTAACAAACCGTCCAGTACGTCAAGATCGGCAAAATCGATCACCAGCTGGCCGCGGCCCTTGTTACCCATCTTGAAAACCACGGGTGTCGCCAGCGCGTCGGACAGTTCTTCTTCCAGCCGCGCGATATCGCCCGACTTCTCTTTTACGCGTGGCTCGGCCGGGTTGGCCGCTTCTTCCACCGTGCGCGTGACCAGTTTTTCCGTTTCACGCACCGACAGGCGTTTCGCCACCACCTGGTGGGCCAGCGTGATCTGGCTGGCCGCGTCGACCGCCAGCAGCGCGCGCGCATGCCCCATGTCGATATCGCCGGCCATCAGCATGGTCTGCACGGGAGCTGCCAGGTTCATCAGCCGCAACAGGTTCGACACAGCACTGCGCGAGCGTCCGACCGCAGTGGCCGCTTGCTCATGGGTAAAACTGAAGTCGGTAATCAGGCGGTGGATGCCTTGCGCTTCTTCCAGCGGATTGAGGTCTTCGCGCTGGATGTTTTCGATCAGCGCCATGGCCGCCGCCGCCAAGTCATCGACATCGCGTACCAGTACCGGCACTTCCGTCAGGCCGGCCAGCTGCGAAGCGCGAAAGCGCCGCTCGCCGGCGATAATTTCATATTTGACCAGACCGCTCAGGGTGTCCTGGCCGATCGGGCGCACCAGGATAGGCTGCATCAGTCCCTGTGCCTTGATCGAGGCGGCCAGTTCATTCAGGGCGCCCTCGTCCA
Organism: Janthinobacterium psychrotolerans; assembly: GCF_001677885.1. Lineage (GTDB taxonomy): Bacteria > Pseudomonadota > Gammaproteobacteria > Burkholderiales > Burkholderiaceae_D > Janthinobacterium > Janthinobacterium psychrotolerans. The sequence goes on from NZ_LOCQ01000053.1 coordinate 120,308, forward strand.
TGCGCGTGCGCGGCTGGTATTTGCCGGCTTGCATTTGCGTTACCGGCAAGCTTGTCGGTGTATTCACTTCGGGACTGGCGAAGTCGCCGCCGCCCAACAGGGCGTCGAGGCCGCGCCCCAGTCCTTTTAATTTTTTGGTAGCCATGCTGTCCTAATCAGTTTTCAAGTAAGCGCTCACATTATGTAGCGTGGGCGCCTGCTTCTTACATATGCTTGATGCGCTCGACCATTTCGGCGCCGAAGGCGATGTACGCTTGCGCGCCTTTCGAGCTCGGATCGAAGTTGACACCAGGTAAGCCATACGACGGCGCTTCGGCCAGGCGCACGTTGCGCGGGATGATGGTCTTGAAGACCTTGTCGCCGAAGTGCTGTTCCAGCTGGGCCGACACCTGTTGCGATAATGTCATGCGTGGATCGAACATCACGCGCAACAGGCCGATGATCTTCAACTCGGGGTTCAGGTTGGCGTGCACCTTCTTGATGGTGTTGACCAGGTCCGACAGCCCTTCGAGCGCGTAATACTCGCACTGCATCGGGATAATCACGCCATGCGCGGCGCACAAGCCGTTCAGGGTCAGCATCGACAGCGCCGGCGGACAATCGACCAGGATGAAGTCGTAGTCGCCATCGACTTCGGCCAGCGCATCCTTCAGGCGGCTTTCGCGGCGGTCCAGTTCCACCATCTCCACTTCGGCGCCGGCCAGTTCGCGGTTCGACGGCAGCACATCGAAGCGTCCCGCTTCCGAACGCTGGCGTGCCGTCCTGACATCGGACTCGCCCAGCATCACTTCATACGTCGAGGCATGCAGGCCGGCCTTGTTGATGCCGGCGCCCATGGTGGCATTGCCTTGCGGATCGAGGTCGACCAGCAGCACACGCTGGTCCAGTTTGGCCAGGCCGGCGGACAGGTTGACGCTCGTTGTGGTTTTACCAACACCACCCTTTTGATTTGCTACACAAAAAATTTTGGCCATGTATCTTCTAGTTGTAAATGGATGCAAACTTCATTGTCGCGTTCCGGCTTGCGCCAAAAACGATTTATACTGTTTATTCGATTTATACCATTTATATGATATAAATCGTTTATATCATTTATACTGTTTATATAATTTATACCGTATAAATTATTTATATCGTTTATTTTTCAGCCTTCAAATTCTTGTTATATACACCAGATGACGCTCTGCATTTAGCCCTGGCACCTGAATCGGGGTCAATTTCGTCACTTTCCAGTCTGCCGGCAGTCGCTCGCGCTCGTCTGGTGGCGCCACCCCTTTCAAGGCGATGAATTGACCGCCCTCGGCCAACACGTGGTTCGACCAGTTGACGAAGTCCGACAGGTCGGCAAAGGCGCGCGAGGTGATCACGTCAAATTTCTGCTGCACTTCCAGCTGCTCCACGCGCTTGGTGTACACCGTGACGTTGGCCAGGCCCAGTTCGGCCTTCACCTGCGTCAAAAACGCGGTCTTCTTGTGCACCGTATCGATCATCGACACCTTGATATCGGGCCGCGCGATGGCCAGCACCATGCCCGGCAGGCCGCCACCGGCGCCCACGTCAAGCACGTTTTTGGCCTCCGCGAAAGCAGGCACGGCCGCCAGCGAATCGAGCACGTGCAGGGTCAGCATCTGCAGCGGATCGCGCACCGAGGTCAGGTTGTAGACGCTGTTCCACTTGGCCAGCAGCGCCAGGTAATCGAGCAGTTGTTCCGCTTGTGCAGCGCTCAGGTCCAGCCCCAGCGCAGTAATGCCATCATTTAAAATCTGGGCCAATGCGGCCCGGTCAAACTGCTTCATTCAACAACCTCGTCCTGTAAATTGGTGGTCTGTATTTCGGCCTGACCTGCGCCGAAACCGCGCTTTTTCAGGTGTACCAGCAGCAGCGAAATGGCGGCCGGCGTGACGCCGGAAATGCGCGAGGCCTGACCCAGGGTTTCCGGGCGCTGCTTGTCGAGTTTCTGGCGCACTTCGACCGACAGCGCGCCGATATCGAGGTAGTTGAAACCGTCGGGCAAGGCCAGGTTTTCATAGTGTTCGTGACGCTCGATTTCCTTGCTCTGGCGCTCGATATAGCCGGCGTACTTGAGCTGGATTTCCACCTGTTCGCGCACCGCCGGGTCTTCCACGCCGGGGCCGGCCAGGGCTTGTCCTGCCATGCCCGTCATGCTCATCAGGGTGTCGTAGGCCACGTTCGGGCGGCGCAGCAGGTCCGCCAGCGAGTATTCACGCTCGATGGCCTGGCCAACGATACGCTCCGATTCGGCCGCCGCCAGGATGCGCGGATTGACCCACGTGGAACGCAGGCGCTCGAGTTCAAGCGCCACCGCTTCGCGCTTGCGTTCGAACGCTTCCCACTGCGCATCGCCGACGCAGCCCAAAGCGCGGCCGATTTCCGTCAAGCGCATGTCGGCATTGTCTTCACGCAGGCTCAATCTGTACTCGGCACGGCTGGTAAACATGCGGTAAGGCTCCTGCACGCCTTGCGTGATCAGGTCGTCGACCAGCACACCCAGGTAGGCTTCGGAGCGCCCTGGCGTCCACGAGTCCTTGCCTTGCGTCAGCAATGCGGCGTTCAGGCCTGCCAGCATGCCTTGCGCGGCCGCTTCTTCGTAACCGGTGGTGCCGTTGATCTGGCCGGCAAAGAACAGGCCTGCCACCACCTTGGTTTCCAGCGAGGCCTTCAGGCCGCGCGGATCGAAATAATCGTATTCGATGGCATAGCCGGGTCTTAAAATATGCGCGTTTTCCATGCCTTTCATCGAGCGCACCAGGGCGATCTGCACGTCGAATGGCAGGCTGGTGGAGATGCCGTTCGGATAGAATTCATGCGTCGTCAAGCCTTCCGGCTCGAGGAAAATCTGGTGCGATTCCTTGCCTGCAAAGCGGTGGATCTTGTCTTCGATCGACGGGCAATAACGCGGTCCCACGCCTTCGATCACGCCGGTATACATGGGACTGCGATCAAGGCCGGCGCGGATAATGTCATGCGTCTGGCTATTGGTGTGGGTGATCCAGCACGGCACCTGTTGCGGGTGCATGGCCGTGTTGCCCATGACCGAAAACACGGGCACCGGATCGAGGTCGCCCGGCTGTTCCTGCATCACGGAAAAGTCGATGCTGCGTCCGTCAATGCGTGGCGGCGTGCCGGTTTTCAGGCGGCCTTGCGGCAGTTTCAGTTCCTTCAGGCGGGCGGACAAGGAGATCGCCGGCGGGTCGCCGGCGCGGCCAGCCGAGTAGTTGTTCAGGCCGACGTGGATCTTGCCGTCGAGGAAGGTACCGGCCGTCAGCACCACGGCACGCGCCAGGAACTTCAGGCCGATCTGGGTGACAGCGCCGACCACGCGGTCGCCTTCGACGATCAGGTCATCGACCGCCTGCTGGAACAGCCACAGATTGGGCTGGTTTTCCAGCCGCGACCGGATCGCGGCCTTGTATAAAATACGGTCGGCCTGGGCGCGCGTGGCGCGTACTGCCGGGCCTTTCGAGGAATTCAGGATGCGGAACTGGATGCCGGACTCGTCGGTGGCAATCGCCATCGCGCCGCCCATGGCGTCGACCTCCTTGACCAGATGGCCCTTGCCGATGCCGCCGATCGACGGATTGCACGACATCTGGCCCAGGGTCTCGATATTATGCGTGAGCAAAAGCGTCTTCTGCCCCATGCGGGCGGAAACGAGGGCCGCCTCGGTACCGGCGTGACCACCACCGACGACGATGACGTCGAATTCTGTAGGAAATAACATGAGTAATAGGTAATTGCGAGGAGTGAGCTCCGATTATAGAGTCTTTTTGCAGCCATAACTTTTTACGGGCCATTTTTTGCCTATTTTTTACTCAGCAAGCAAGCCAGGCATCGTTTTTTTGTTCCACGTGAAACAACGCTGAGGTTCGTCAAGATGGTTTCACGTGGAACATGCGTTATCGCAAAAAGCGGAGTAAGCTCGTGGAACCTTCTTCTCCGGGAGTTCGCATGTCCGCCTTTCAGTTCCGCACCGTTCCCCATCTGATCAGTGAACCGGGCGCCAGCAGCCAGTTAGGTCTCCATGTACGCCACCACTTCCCCGCCGTGCGCCGCGTGCTGCTGGTCACCGATCCCGGCTTTCTTGCCACCGGCCTGGTCGATGGGCCGCTGCGCAGCTTGCGGGACGCGGCCATCGCAGTGCAGGTGTTTTCGGATGTCCAGGCCGACCCGCCGGAGTCGGTGGTAGTGGCCGCCGTGGAGCACGCCAGATTGTTTCACGTGGAACTGGTGATCGGCCTCGGTGGCGGCAGCTCGATGGATGTGGCCAAGCTGATCGCGGTGCTGGCGCCAGGCCAACAAGCGCTGGCCGACATGTATGGCATCGGCAAGGTGCAAGGGTCGCGCCTGCCGCTGGTGCAGCTGCCGACCACCGCCGGTACCGGCTCGGAAGTGACACCTATTTCGATTGTCACCACTGGCGCCACCAGCAAGATGGGGGTGGTGGCGCCGCAGCTGTATGCGGACCTGGCCATCCTCGACGCCAGCCTGACCCTGGGCTTGCCACCGGCAGTGACGGCGGCGACCGGCATCGACGCCATGGTGCATGCGATCGAAGCGTACACCACAGCCCATTTGAAAAATCCCCTGTCCGATATGCTGGCGCGTGAAGCCCTGTCCTTGTTGTCCACCAACCTGCTGCGCGTGTGTCGCAACGGCCAGGACCTGGTGGCGCGGCAAGCCATGCTGCTGGGCGCCATGCTGGCTGGCCAGGCATTTTCCAACGCGCCCGTCGCCGCCGTGCATGCCCTCGCCTATCCGATCGGCGGCATGTTTCACGTGCCCCATGGGTTGTCGAATGCGCTGGTGCTGCCACATGTGCTGCGCTTTAACCTCAGCCATGCCACACCCTTGTATGCGGAACTGGCGGCCATCGTTGCACCACAAGCGACCGGCAGCGAGGAAGCGCGCGCAGAAGGTTTGATCACCGCGCTGCAGGCGCTGGCGTTGGAAACGGGCATCGCGCGCACCCTGCATGAGGTGGGCATAGTCGAAGGCGACCTCGACGCGCTGGCCGAAGCCGCCATGCTGCAGACGCGCTTGCTGGGCAATAACCCGCGCACGGTCGCTTTACAAGACGCACGCGCCATTTATGCGGCTGCTTGGTGAAGCAGCACACCGAAGCTGCCGCTGACGCTGGTACACTAGCAGCATGAAGACCGCCATTTCCATCCATCCGGACGCCACCGTCTTTCCTTACCAGGGATGTGCCGGTTGCCATGACAGCGAACCGCTGCCATTTTCCTTCGAGTATGCCTATCAACCCATCGTGGATTTGGACACGCGCAGCATCTACGCCTATGAGGCGCTGGTACGCGGCCCGAACGGCGAAAGCGCCGCCAGCGTGCTGGCGCAGGTAACCGATGAAAACCGCTACCGCTTCGACCAGGCTTGCCGCGTCAAGGCGGTAGCCGGCGCCGCGCGGCTGGGCATGCAGCAATTCCTGTCGATTAATTTTTTGCCGAATGCCGTCTACCGTCCCGAGGTCTGCATCCGCAGCACCCTGGAAGCGGCGCGCACGCACAACTTCCCGACCGATAAAATCATCTTTGAAGTCACGGAAGGCGAGCGGGTGCAGGACCGCCCTCACCTGGTCAATATCTTCCGCGAATACCGGCGCTTTGGTTTCCAGACCGCCATCGACGATTTTGGCGCCGGTTACGCAGGCCTGAACCTGCTGGCCGAATACCAGCCCGATATCATCAAGATCGACATGGACCTGGTGCGCGACGTTGACAGCCACGCACCGCGCCAGGCCATTGTGCGTTCGATCGCCAGCCTGTGCCACGAACTGCATATCAAGGTGTTGGCCGAAGGCATTGAGACGCGTGCCGAGCGCGACTTCCTGGCCAGCTGCGGTATTTCGCTGATGCAGGGTTACTGGTTTTCCAAACCCGTGTTCCAGGGGCTGGCCCTTATACCGGACAGCGCCTGGCAATAAAGAAGGAAATAATAATAATAATAATAGACGGCCACGTGAAACGTGGCCATTTTTTTGATCCAACAAGGTCAATCGGGAATATTCACCACCGCACCCGCCACGGTAATGGTATTAGCGGGCGCCGGTGCCGGCGCGATCGGCGGCAGGTTCGCATTGCTGATCGGTGTGGCCGCATCAGGCCGTGTCACCGTGCGCACCACTTGCGACGGCGGCAGCGCCTGGTTAGAACGCAGGTGGGCATACATGGCGTCGAGCGCGCGGTTCAGGTACACATGCAGCGGCACGATCAGGGTCGGCAAGGCGCTGCTGAAGGAATCGAAGTGATTGGCGTTGCTCACCTCGATATAGCGCAGCTTGCTGTTGGCGCCCTCCGCCGCCGCGTTCAGGCCCACGTAGGCGCGCGAAGCGTGGTTGACCGGTATCAGGGTATCGCTGCGGCCGTGCACGATGATCGCCGGTTTGCCGTTGAGCTTGCCACTGGCCCGTACCTGCGCCACACCCTCGCGCACGCGCGCGCTTTGTGCCGCCAGGGTTCCCGTCAAGGCAGCGCCAGTGACGGCGTCGTTGCCGGTCGCCAGGCTGCGCAGGCACAGGAAGCCGTCGAGCGCCTGGTCGGCAAGGTTGCTCGACGGCGACACCGCGGCCGTGTAGATGCGCGCGCCACCGGCGGCGTTCTCATACACCACATTGCCGAGGATGCCGTTTTGCGTGGCGAAGCTGGCCGCCTTCTGCGCATTCGTATAGGCGACGGGATTGCCCAGCGCATCGGTCTGCGCAAAGCTGAAGCCGCAGACTTTGTCAGTCACGGAAAACTTGCCGTAGGCATAGGCATAGGTCACCGCCACCAGGATGTTCGTGCCCGCATGCGAGGCTTGCAATGGGGCGGATTCCGGCAGCCAGCCATAGGCTTGCAGGCGGCGTTTTGCATCCTGCTGCTGCGACGCCAGGTCGCCACCGGTCAACAGTCCCTTGGCCAGCAGCGCGCTGCAGCGCCCGGCACTGCCGGCCACGGCGGCGATGCAAGGCTGGTACAGCGCCGCATAGGTGGAGTAATCGAACAGCGCACGACCCGGATTGGCGACGGTCACCGCACCCTGGCGCACGCTGTACGCGGTCGACGGCTGCGGCTGGATCTGCGGCTCGCTGGCGGCCACGCCGCTGATCAGGCCTCGGGTATCGTGCTCGGCAGCCAGCAAGGCGGCGCCGGCGCCGTTGGAAATGCTCGATGCTATCGTGATGGTGTTGGACGGTTTCAGCCGCGCCAGATGCGACGTACCATCGCGCGCCGTGGCGCCGTAGCGCTCGTTAAGCACGTAATAGGCAAACTCGACCGCCTGCAAGGTGGCACTGCCCCAGTCCTTCTCGGGGTTCTGCTGCGAGTGCGCGTGCTTGAAGGCGATGCGGTTCGGATACGCGCTGGCAAAGGCGGCACGCTCGGCGTCAGGCAGGTCGGGTGCGAAAATCGCGTTCTTGCCGGCTTGCCCGCGCATGGCGCGCAGGCCGTTCTGCAGGTTGACGCTGTCGTCTTCGAACACATACAGGCCGGTGCCCGAGCCCTTGTCGGCATACGCCACGGCGCAGCCTTTTTTCAGCCCCCATTCGCCCGAGCTGCCGATGGCGCCGTAAATGCCGCGCGAGCCGCTGGACGTGCCCGTGACGATGCAGGCGCGCTCGGGATCGAAACTGGCCGGTACCTGCACCATCAGGGTCACGTTCTGCTTGCCCGTGCCATCGTCGGCATAGGCCATGTACTCGCTGCCGGCGATCATGCCTTCGCCGCCGCCGGCCACGCCATTGGCGTCGACATTCGGCCCGTACAAGCTGCCGTAGCCGCTGCTGGCGGCAATGTCGAGCACGGCGCGGTAATTGGCATGGATGGCGTTGCGGCGCAACTCCAGCGCGGTCGGCCGCTCGGGATCGGCATACGCAGGCGCGGCCGCGGCCAGGCCGGTCTTGCCCAGGCCGGCCGTCAACAAGTCATTGCTCTTGCCATCGACGTCAAGACGGGTGATGGCGCCCAGGTAGGCGGGCAAGGGGTTCAGGTCTTCGGCCGTGTGGCTGCTGCCGCAGGCGGACAATAACAATAATGCGCCCAGGCCGCCGGTGCGCATGAGGGTGGTGGTCATAGCTGTTCTCCATTCATTGATGAGGTAACGCCAAAAAACGGTCTCCAGATAAAAAAAGCCGGACTTGCGTCCGGCCTTGCTTGCTGCATGCGACTCAGGCTGCAGGCCTGGCTGCCCTGCCCCCGAAGCGGGCGATCGCCTCGCCCACGATACCGCGCCGGAACATCAGCACGCAGATCACGAAGATGATCCCCGTAACGATGCCCACCGATTCGCCCAGGGTACCGAACCATTCCACGCCCGTATGCGTGGCCAGGTAGGTACCGAAGTCGCCCAGTTTGTTTTCCAGCGCAATGATCAGCACGGCGCCGATGATGGGGCCGGCCAGCGTGCCCATGCCGCCCACCAGTGTCATCAGGACCACCAGGCCAGACATGCCCCAGTACACATCGGTCAGGGTTTCAAAGCCCAGCACCAGCGTCTTGGTGGCGCCGGCCAGGGCCGCCAGCGAAGCCGACAGCACGATGGCCGTCAGCTTGTACTTGTTGACATCGTAGCCGAGCGAAATCGCGCGCGGCTCGTTTTCCTTGATGGCTTTCAGCACTTGTCCGAACGGCGAATGGATGGTGCGCACGATCAGGGCGAAGCCGGCGATAAAGATGGCCAGCACCACGTAGTACAACACCGTGTCATTGCCCAGGTCGATGGTGCCCAGCAGTGTTCCACGTGGAACGCCCTGCAAGCCATCTTCGCCACCGGTGAACGGCAGGCGCAGCGCCAGAAAGTACACCATCTGCGCCAGGGCCAGGGTGATCATGGTGAAGTAGATGCCCTGGCGGCGGATCGCCAGGCCACCCATCACCAGGCCAAGGAAGGCGCCGGTGGCGACGCCAGCCAGCAGGCCCAGTTCCGTCGGCCAGCCCCAGGTGCGCAAGGCGTAGCCGGTGACATAGCCGGCGCCGCCGAAAAACGCCGCGTGGCCGAACGACAGCAAACCGGTGTAACCGATCAGCAAGTTGAAGGCGCAGGCAAACAGGGCAAAGCACAGCAACTTCATCAGGAAGACCGGGTAGCCGTAAAACGGTGCGGCCAGCGCCAGCGCCAGGGCGATTGCGTAGCCTACATTTTTATTCATCGTGATTGCTCCAATACATGACTGATGAGATTACTTTTCTTTGCCGAACAGGCCGGCCGGACGCAGCAGCAGCACGATGACCATCACCACGAACACCACGGTGGCCGAGCCCTCCGGGTAGAACACGCGGGTCAGGCCTTCGATCACGCCCAGGGCCAGGCCGGTCAGGATCGAGCCCATGATGGAACCCATGCCGCCGATCACCACCACGGCGAACACGACGATGATGAGGTTCGAGCCCATCAGCGGCGAGACCTGGATGATCGGTGCGGCCAGCACGCCGGCAAAGCCGGCCAGCGCCACGCCGAAGCCGAACGTCAACGTCACCATCAGCGGCACGTTGATGCCGAACGCTTCGACCAGTTTCGGGTTTTCCGTACCGGCCCGCAGGTAGGCGCCCAGCTTGGTTTTTTCGATCACGAACCAGGTGGCCAGGCACACCACCAGCGAAGCGACGACCACCCAGGCGCGGTAGTTCGGCAGGATCATGAAGCCCAGATCGGTGGCGCCGGCCAGCAGTTCCGGCACGGCATACGGCTGTCCCGATACGCCATAGAAGGAGCGGAACACGCCTTCGACGATCAGGGTGATGCCGAAGGTCAGCAGCAAGCCATATAGATGGTCGAGCTTGTACAGCCAGCGCAGCATGGTTTTTTCGATCAGGATGCCGAAGGCGCCGACGATGATCGGCGCGATCACCAGCATGGCCCAGTAATTGATATCGAAATAGCTCAGGCCCATCCAGGCCAGGAAGGCGCCCATCATGTACATGGCGCCGTGCGAGAAATTGATGACGTTGAGCAGGCCAAAGATGACGGCCAGACCGAGGGACAACATGGCATAGAACGAGCCGTTGACAAGACCCAGCAGCAACTGGCTCATCATCGCTTGTAATGGAACGCCGAAAATTTCCATGGCATCACAGTATAAAAAGCACCGCCGGACGACGGTGTGGTGTCAAGGGAGACGCGCTGCCAGGCCTGGGCGTGACCGCGCAAGGTGAAGCGTGACCGGAACCGATAGCCACGACAACACTGCCCGCGTGGCATGGCGCCAGGCGGGCAGTGCTGTTAATTTATTTCCAGAGCGAACACTTCGATTCGGCCTTGGTCAGATACGCTTGCGCGCCTGGCACGGTGGCCACCACCTTGTAGTAATCCCATGGGTATTTCGACTCGGCCGGTTTTTTTACTTCCATCAGATACATGTCGTGCACCATGCGGCCATCGGGACGCACTTCGCCGTTTTTGGTAAACATGTCGTTGATCTTGGTCTTTTTCAGGTAGGCCATGACTTTGTCGGAATCGTCGGTGCCGAGCGCCTTGACGGCCTTCAGGTAATTGCTGGCCGCCGAGTAGTCGGCTGCCTGCAGCATCGACGGCTCTTTCTTCATCTTGTCGAAATAGCGTTTCGACCAGGCCCGTGTTTCGGGATTGAGGTCCCAGTACCAGCCGTCGGTCAGGTACATGCCCTGCGTCAGGTTCAGGCCCAGCGAATGGATGTCGTTAATAAAGATCAGCAAGCCGGCCAGTTTCACGCCCTTGGTCACGCCGAATTCATTGGCCGCCTTGATGCTGTTGATGGCGTCGCCGCCGGCATTGGCCAGGCCGAGGATTTGCGGCTTGGCCGCCTGCGCCTGCAGCAGGAAGGACGAGAAGTCGGAAGCGCCCAGCGGATGCTTGACGCTGCCCAGCACTTTGCCGCCAGCCGCCTTGACGACATCGGCCGTGTCTTTTTCCAGCGAGTGGCCAAACGCATAGTCGGCCGTCATGAAATACCAGTTCTTGCCGCCCTGCTTGACGATGGTGCCGCCGGTGCCGCGCGCCAGCGCCACGGTGTCGTAGGCGTAGTGCACGGTGTACGGCGAGCATTCTTCATTGGTCAGGCGCGAGGAACCGGCGCCGATGGCGACAAACACTTTTTTCTTTTCGGCCGCGACCTTGGCCATGGCCAGGCTGGCGCCCGAATTGGTGCCGCCGATCAACATGTCGACGCCCTGCTGGTCGAACCACTCGCGCGCCTTGGAGGCGGCGATATCGGCCTTGTTCTGGTGGTCGGCGGAAATGAATTCGACCTTCTTGCCGGCGATAACCACACCGGCATCGGCGATCGCCATCTTGATGGCTTCGGCGCCGCCAAGACCGTCGACGTCGGAATACACGCCCGACATGTCGGAGATAAAGCCGATCTTGATGGTGTCGCCCGAGATCTGGGCCTGGGCGACGGAGGAAAAGCCCAGGGCGCACAGGGCGGCGGTGGCAATGGCGATAGCGTTACGTTTCATGGTGTCTCCGTTGAAAATTATTGTGTGCTATTCAGACGATCGCTTGGTGCTATACGCCAAGCAGCTCGGTCAGTACCGGCATCTTGGCCTCGAGTTCGGATGCAGCAAAAGTCTCGACGATCTGACCGTGCTCCATCACATAAAACCGGTCCGCCAGCGGCGCGGCGAACCGGAAATTCTGCTCCACCATGACGATGGTGTATCCCTTCGCTTTCAAGGTGGTGATCATGCGCGCCAGTCCCTGCACGATAACGGGCGCCAGGCCTTCCGAAATTTCATCGAGCAGCAGCAGGCGCGCGCCCGTGCGCAAAATGCGCGCCACGGCCAGCATCTGCTGTTCGCCGCCGGACAGGCGCGTGCCCTGGCTGTGGCGGCGTTCCTGCAAGTTCGGGAACATGGCGTAGATTTCGGCCACCGACATGCCCTTCTCGCCGCTGGCCACGGTCAGCTTAGGCGGCAGCATCAGGTTTTCTTCCGTCGACAGCGAAGAAAAAATGCCGCGCTCCTCGGGACAGTAGCCGATGCCCAGGTGGGCGATCTTGTGCGTGGCCAAACCGATCGCTTCGACACCGTTGACCTTGATCGATCCGGTGCGCGCGCCCGTCAGCCCCATGATGGCGCGCAAGGTGGTGCTGCGGCCGGCGCCATTGCGGCCCAGCAAAGTGACCACCTCGCCCTGCCGCACTGTCAGGTTTACATCGTGCAAGATATGCGACTCGCCATACCAGGTTTGCAGTTGTGAAATTTCCAGCGCAGGCGCCGAGTGTTGAGCCGTCATCAATGCGCCCCTTCCAGTTCCGCATGGGTGGTGCCCATGTACGCTTCCATCACCTGTGGATTACGCGACACTTCCGCATAACTGCCTTCGGCCAGCATGGCGCCGCGCTGCAGCACCGAGATCTTGTCGCAGATGCCCGAGACCACGCTCATATTGTGTTCCACCATCAAAATCGTGCGGCCGGCCGAGACTTTCTTGATCAGTTCAGTAACCCGGTGCACATCTTCGTGGCCCATGCCCTGCGTCGGTTCATCGAGCAGCATCATTTCGGGCTCCATCGCCAGGGTGGTGGCGATCTCGAGCGCGCGCTTGCGCCCGTAAGGCATGTCAACCGTGATGGTGTCGGCAAATTCGGTGAGATCGACTTCGGCCAGCAAGGCCATGGCGCGGTCGTTGAGCTGGTTCAGGGCCCGTTCGCTTTGCCAGAAATAGAACGAGGTGCCGAGCTGGCGCTGCAAGCCGATGCGCACATTCTGCAGCACCGACAGATGCGGAAAGACGGCGGAAATCTGGAACGAGCGGATCACGCCCATGCGGGCGATCTGCGCCGGCTTGGCGGCGGTGATATCTTTTCCATTGAACAGGATCTGTCCGGAAGTCGGTACCAGAAATTTCGTGAGCAGGTTGAAGCACGTGGTCTTGCCGGCCCCATTGGGACCGATCAGGGCGTGGATATGGCCGCGTTCCACTTTCAGGTTGACATCGCTGACAGCGGTGAAACCCTTGAATTCCTTGGTCAAATGTCTTGTTTCCAAGATGATGTTGGACATCGTGTCTCCTAGTTGTACTTTTTGTACTACTTAGTCTTTTTTATAATACACAACTTGAATTTGCCGCACAATACAGTATAACTACGGGGATTTTTCCCCTTTTCCATATGGCGCAAGCAGGCTCAACGACCCGCGTTTTTCCAGTCGTTTTGTATCATCTGCGCCGCTTTTTCGGCGATCATCACGGTCGGCGAATTGGTATTGCCGGAAGTAATAAAAGGCATGATGGAAGCGTCGACCACGCGCAGTCCCGCCACGCCGATCACCCGCAACTGGCTGTCGACCACCGACAAGGGATCGCTGGCCAGCCCCATGCGGCAAGTGCCGACCGGATGGAAGATCGTCGTGCCGATCTCGCTGGCCGCCTGCGCCAGTTCGGCCTCGCTCTGGTATTGCGGACCGGGCTTGTATTCCTGCGGCGCAAACTGCTGCAAGGCCGGCGCGGCAACAATCCTGCGCGTCAGGCGCAGGGCGTCGGCCGCCACGGTGCGGTCTTCCGGGGTACTCAGATAATTGAGGGCAATTTTGGGTGGCGCATAACTGTCGGGCGAGGCCAGCTGCACCTGGCCGCGCGAGGTCGGGCGCAGATTGCAGACGCTGGCCGTAAAGGCGGGAAACGCATGCAGGGGCGTGCCGAATTTGTCGAGCGACAAGGGCTGTACGTGATATTGCAGGTTGGGCGTGGCCTGGCCGGCATCGGACTTGGCGAACGCCCCCAGCTGCGACGGCGCCATCGACATCGGCCCGCTCTGGAACAGCGCATATTGCAGGCCAATCTGCATGCGGCCCAGCAAGTTGCCGGCCATAATATTCAAGGTTTTCACGCCCTGTACCTTGAACACCATGCGCAGCTGCAAGTGATCCTGCAAATTGCCGCCGACCCCGGGTGCATCGACTACCGGCGCAATGCCGTGCTGGCGCAGCAAGGCGGCCGGGCCGATGCCCGACAATTGCAGCAGGTGCGGCGAGCCGATGGCGCCAGCCGTCAATATCGTTTCACGGCGCGACGTGGCCTGCCACTGCGTGCCGCCGCCAGTAAACGTGATGCCGGTGCAGCGCGGACCGTGATCGGACGCCGTGATCTGCAGGCGTTCCACGTGGCAGCCGGTCATGATGGTCAGGTTGGGCCTGCGCGAGGCCGGTTTCAAAAACGCTTTCGAGGTATTCCAGCGGATGCCGCGGCGCTGGTTGACGTCGAAATAGGCGCTGCCGCTATTGTCGCCGCCATTGAAGTCCGCCGTCTTGGCAATGCCGACCTGCTCGGCCGCATCGCGAAAGGCGTTCAGGATATCCCACGACAAGCGCTGTTTTTCCACCCGCCACTCGCCGCCGGCGCCATGGCTGGCCGAGGCGCCGCCGTGATAATCCTCGCTTTGTTTGAACAGCGGCAGCACCTGGTCCCAGCCCCAGGAGGCATCGTTGGTCAACGCTGCCCAGCGCTCATAGTCCTGCGCCTGGCCGCGCATATAGATCATGCCGTTGATGGACGAACTGCCGCCCAGCACCTTGCCACGTGGATAAATCAGGCTGCGCCCGCCCAGTCCGGCATCAGCCTGGGTGGAATAGAGCCAGTCGGTGCGCGGATTGCCGATGCAATGCAGATAGCCGACGGGGATATGGATCCACACATAGTCGTCCTTGCCACCCGCCTCCACCAGCAAGACGCTGGCGTTCGGGTCACGCGTGAGCCGGTTGGCCAGCACGCACCCTGCCGTACCGCCACCGATGATGATGTAGTCAAATTCGCCTGCCGATTCCAATGAAGCTCCTTTCGGTATGTACCATCGAGGGTGAGCGGCGTGTCTCCTCGCCGCTTGCCATTACCAGAGTCTGTGTTGCATCAGTCGCAAAGCAGATTACCACCTGTGACGTTGCACGGCGACATTAATTGCTCAGCCAGCAGCTGAAAACCGCCTTTTCCTGCTGTGGATAAGTGTAGGGATATCCACAGGTACACTATGTGTGTAAACGAAAAAATTTTTGGAGGGCGTTTTTTTGTCCCAAAACTGTTATGTCGTCATACAACGCTTACCCAGCGTTTATACGCGCGCCAAGTTTTTGTTTACAAGGATAAATCTGCACTTATCCACAAGGAAGTGCCTGCGTTAACTACTATTATTATTCTTGTATACGATCTTGTTAGAGTAAACCTGGTCACGCGCGCTTTTGCTCGCCATGCCCTGACACCTTCGGTGCCGCTCTGGCAAGCTGAAAAAAAAATCGAGCCAACACTGCGCTCGCAAAAAAACACAAACTGGCATGACAGCATCACCACTGCCAAACCGAGTTGCAGAAAACCAAGGACGCGCCGACGTCTGCCGGCAGATCAGGCTAAGTTGGCAACTGGCAAAAAACGGGGGATTTCAGAACGATTGTGGATAAGTCACTTGATATCCACAGGATGACTTGTGCGTAAACAGGAAGTTACGCGGGTGCCGATATTTTATACAATTTTGCTCCTTTGCCGATACACGGTTTATGCAGGCTTTTTTTGACGCGTAAACAATTGATCCTGTTGAAAAAAAACGACTTATCCACAGAAAGATCGGCGTTTACTATTACTACTATTTTTATATATTAACCTATTGTAAAACGACAAAAAAAACGCGCCTGCGGCCATTTTTTCCAACAACAGGCAAAAACCTCAAAAAAAAACGTTAACCACGACGCCAGCCACCACGACCAAACCGTCTGCAGGAATTCGTGGTCGATCGTGGCCAACGTGCTGGCCAGCACTCCAGGTACACAGACAGCAGAGCGGCAGGCGTGAATCCCGTGTTTTTGGCAGCCGCATGTGGATAACTGCCTGCATATCCACAGGATGAGATGTGGGAAAAGTCGTTCTTTGTCCACAGGCGAAGTTTTATCCCAAACAAGTGCTGCCTCGATACAATGCTTATGCAGCGCTTTTTTTGCAGGCCAAGTCCTTGTTAACGCGAAGGTATACCGACTTATCCACAGAAAAACCGCCGTTTACTATCACTACTATTTTTTATGTATACATCTTTATTTAAAACACAGAAACAAACGAAAACGGTGGAAAAGCGCGGTAGACGGCTTCGGTTAACGTTTTCAACCCCGCAGAACCAGTGAAAAACACATGAATACAGACAAAAAAATGCGCCTGGGGATCATCAGCGCTTTGCATGAAGAACAGCAGGGGCTGGTGGAAGCCATGCAAGGGGCCGTCACGCGTTCGCACGGCATGCGGGCTTACACCCTTGGGCAACTGTGGAATATCGACGCTGTGTGCGTCCTGTCGCGTCTGGGCAAGGTTGCCGCCGCCATGACGGCTTCTATGCTTGTGGAAAAGTTCGGAGTTACCCACATCGTCTTTACCGGTGTGGCCGGCAGCGGGGACAAATCGGTCAGGGTTGGCGATATCGTGGTGGCCGAAGCGCTGCTGCAGCACGATATGGATGCGCGGCCCTTGTTTCCCCGCTTTGAAGTGCCGCTGACGGGCTTGCAGCGTTTTGCCACCGACCTGGCGTTGAGCGAGCAACTGGCGCTGTCCGCCGCCGCATTTTTGCGCGACGATGCTCGGGCCGTGCTTGACCCGCTGGAAATCCAGGAATTCAGCTTGCAGCAGCCCCAGGTACACCGCGGCCTGATCGCCAGCGGCGACCAGTTCATCGGCAGCGCCGCGCATGTGAACCAGCTGAAAGCCGATATTCCCGATCTGCTGGCCGTCGAGATGGAAGGCGCGGCCGTGGCGCAAGTGTGTTTTGAACTGGGCGTACCGTTTTCGGTCATGCGCACCGTGTCGGACAACGCCAACGACGAGGCGGCAGTCGACTTCATGCGTTTCGTACACAGCGTGGCCTCGCGTTATGCGTTTGGCACCATCAAGCGGCTGTGCCAGCACCTGGCCGGCTGATTTTGGATAAAAAAAAGGCAGAACCCGCAGGTTCTGCCTTTGTCGAGCAAATAAAGCTATGCGCTCAGCATCATCAGGCTGGCGTTGCCGCCGGCCGCCGTCGTATTGACGCACAGGGCCCGCTCGGCGACCAGGCGCCACAGCGGGATGGCGGCGTCAGCCGTCGTGTCGATGGTACCCACCACGGCCCCTTCCCGGGCCGCCAGCAGCGGTTTGAGTTCGCCGGCCAGCTCCGCTTCGAGCATGGCGATCTGGAAATCGTGTTCGCCCGAGGAAATATCCGTGATCACCTGGATGCGGTCTTTCAGTGCCGCCGGCAAGTCGGCCGGGATCAGGCTGACGGATTGCGCCAATACCAGCGCCTGGTTACCGGTGGCCAATACCGCCGCCAGCTGGTTGATCAGCACGCCGGAGGTGGCGGCCGCGCACAGGATGGTGCCGCGCGCGGCAAAGCTCAGGGTATTGCGCTCGCCGGTCGGACCTGGCAGGACGATGGTACTGCCCAGCAAGGTCGTGCGCGTGTATTCCTGGGCCAGCTGCATCAGCTGCTCGTGGCCGTGCATCTTGGCCCAGACGATCAGCGCGTCGAGCGCCGGCGCCGCTTGCCGCTGGTGCTGGCTGCCGGCCGGCGCATTGCGCTGCAGGCGTTTCAGGTACAGCGGGCCGCCCGCTTTCGGACCGGTGCCCGACTTGCCTTCGCCGCCGAACGGCTGCACGCCAACCACGGCGCCGACGATATTGCGGTTCACATAGATATTGCCCACATGCGCGCGCTGGGTAATGAAAGCGATGGTCTCGTCGATGCGCGTATGGATGCCCAGGGTCAGGCCATAGCCGCTGTCGTTGATCGATTGCACCAGCTGCGGCAACTGGGCGCGCTTGTAGCGGATCACGTGCAGCACCGGGCCGAACACTTCCTGCGTCAGCTGGTCGAGCGACTTGATTTCCAGCACCGTCGGCGCGACAAACGTGCCTTCCACCGGCGGCAGGTCGAGCGAGAAATGGTCGAGCGCCACGGTTTTCATGCGGTTGATATGGGCCAGCAGATTGCCTTGGGCTTCGGCATCGATGACGGGGCCGATATCGGTGGCCAGGCGGTCAGGATTGCCCACGCGCAGTTCCTGCATCGCGCCCTTGAGCATCTTGATGGTCTTGCCGGCGATTTCTTCCTGCAGGAACAATACGCGCAAGGCCGAGCAGCGCTGGCCGGCGCTGTCGAAGGCTGACGACATCACGTCCTGTACCACCTGCTCCGGCAATGCCGAGGAATCGACGATCAGCGCATTCTGGCCACCGGTTTCGGCGATCAGCGCAATGTCGATGTGTTCCACCACGGCGCGCGCGGCCAGGGTGCGGTTGATCAGTTGCGCCACCTGGGTCGAGCCGGTAAAGATCACGCCCTTGACGCGCGCATCATTGCACAGGGCCGCGCCGACCACCTCGCCGCTGCCGGGCAGGAACTGCAGTGCGCCGCGCGGCACGCCCGCTTCATGCAGCAGCTGCACCGCGCGCCAGGCGATCAGCGGTGTCTGCTCGGCTGGCTTGGCCAGCACCACATTGCCGGCCGCCAGGGCAGCGGCAACCTGGCCCGTGAAAATGGCCAATGGAAAATTCCATGGGCTGATGCAGGTGACCGGGCCCAGCGCCACGGTGGCCGGCGCATGGTCGATCTCGGTGGCGTAATAGCGTAAAAAGTCCACCGCTTCGCGAATTTCGGCGATCGCGTTCGGCAGCGACTTGCCCGCTTCGCGCACGGCCAGCGCCATCAGCTCGACGTGATGCTGTTCGAACAGGTCGGCCGCGCGGCGCAGCGCATGGGCGCGCAGCGACGCCTCCGTGCCCTGCCAGGTCGGCGCGAAGGCGCTGGCGGCGGCCAGCGCTGTTTCCACATCGGCCGGGCACGCTTCTGCGACCTTCCCCACCTGGTCGTCATGACGCGCCGGATTGCAAATCGTCAAGGTCGGCGCGTTCAGGCTGACGGCGCCATCGATCAATGGCGATGCCTGCCAGGCGTACGGCTGGGCCAGGCCCTCGGCCAGCGCACGCAAGGTGTCGTCGTTGGACAGGTCGAGGCCGGCCGAGTTGCGGCGCTCGCCACCGAACATGGCCAGCGGCAGGGCAATTGCCGGATGCGGCAAGCCGCCCTGCAGCCGCGCCTGTTCCAGCGGATCGCGGATCAGGCTGTCGATGGCCACGCTTTCGTCGACGATCTGGTTCACGAAAGACGAGTTGGCGCCGTTTTCCAGCAAGCGGCGCACCAAATAGGCCAGCAGGGTTTCGTGCGAGCCGACCGGCGCATAGATGCGGCATGGCTTGTCGAGGTTGGCCGCGCCCACCACCTGGTCGTACAGGGTTTCGCCCATGCCGTGCAGGCACTGGAATTCATAGTCGGTCACGCCGTCGCGCCTGGCCCAGGTGTAGATGGTCGCCAGGGTTTGCGCATTGTGGGTGGCAAATTGCGGGTAGATCAGGCGGCTGGCGCCCAGCAGTTTTTGCGCGCACACCAGGTAGGACACGTCGGTGTAGACCTTGCGCGTGTAGACCGGATAACCTTCCTGGCCATCGACCTGGGCGCGCTTGATCTCCGCATCCCAATACGCGCCCTTGACCAGGCGCACCATGAACTTGCGGCCGCTGCGCTGGGCCAGGTCGATCAGATAATCGATGGCGAACGGGCAGCGTTTTTGATACGCCTGCACCACGTAGCCGATGCCCTCGAAGCCGGCCAGGTCGGTGTCGAACGCCAGCGCTTCCATCAGGTCGAGCGACAGTTCCAGGCGGTCGGTTTCTTCCGCATCGATATTGAAGCCGATGTTGTACTGCTTGGCCAGCAGCAACAGCGCCTTGACGCGCGGCAGCAGTTCGGCCAGCACGCGGGCGCGCTGGGCGCGGCTGTAGCGCGCGTGCAAGGCCGACAACTTGACGGAAATGCCGGGTCCGCTCTTGATGCCGCGGCCGTTGGACGCCTTGCCGATGGCGTGGATCGCCGTTTCATACGAGGCGTAGTAATTGGCCGCGTCCTGTTCGGTCAGGGCCGCTTCGCCCAGCATGTCGTAGGAATAGCGGTAGCCGCGCGCTTCATTGTCGCGGCTGTTTTTCAGCGCCTCTTCGATCGTCTGGCCCGTCACGAACTGGTTGCCCAGCATGCGCATGGCCAGGTCCACGCCTTTGCGGATCAACGGTTCGCCCCCTTTGGCGATCAACCTGGTCATGGCCGAACCGAGGCCCGACTCGCTGCTGGTACTGACCAGCTTGCCAGTAATCAGCAAGCCCCAGGTGGCCGCATTGACGAACATCGAGGGCGATTCGCCCAGATGTTTCTTCCAGTCGCCTTTGCTGATTTTGTCGGCGATCAAGCGGTCGGCCGTCTGAGTGTCAGGTATACGCAACAGCGCTTCAGCCAGGCACATCAGCGCTACCCCCTCTTCCGACGACAAGGAGAACTCATGCATCAGTGCATCGACACCGGACGCGCGTGTGCGTTTTTGGCGCACGGCCGCCACCAGCCTGTGCGCCAGCGCCTGGCCTTCGGCCGTCGTTTCGGTGCTCGATGCGCGCACCTGCTGCAACAGCCACTGGACCGCGGAAACCTCGTCGCGCCTATAGGCGGCAGTGATGGCGGCGCGTGGCGCCGTCGCCGCGGGCAGGATTTCCGCCTGGAGCGCGGCAAAGGGAAGCGGGGTAAAAGCCGGGTGGCCAGCAGGGTGCATAGAGACTCTTTACAAGGAAAAAGATGACGGAACCGCCAGTATTTCTTGCCCTTTTTTAGTGCAAAAGAATACAGAAAGTCGGATGTTAAGATGATTCGATTGTAAAGGGGATTCTTATGGATTAATTCTGGTAATACAGAGGGCTAGCAATAGATAGTTTTTGATGCGACAATTTAACCAAATAATATTTATTTGGGGAGTGCTTGGGATGCTGGACAAGATAAGCAAGAAAATCTTGATGGAATTGCAGAGCGATGGACGCATCAGCAACGTCGAGCTGGCCGCGCGCGTGAACCTGTCGCCGGCCGCCTGTCTCGAGCGCGTGCGCAAGCTGCACGAATCGGGCTACATCATGGGCTATACGGCGCAGTTGAATCCGCAGCTGCTCGATGTGTCGCTGCTGGTGTTTATCGAAGTCGTGCTCGACCGCACCACACCGGAAGTGTTCGACGCCTTCAAGCATAGCGTACAAATCATTCCAGAGGTACTGGAATGTCATATGGTCGCTGGCGGTTTCGATTACCTGGTCAAGGCGCGCGTCAAAGACATGGCGGCCTACCGCGAATTCCTTGGCAAGACCCTGCTGCAAAAAGGCGTGCGTGAAACCCACACTTATGCGGTGATGGAAGAAGTCAAAAATACCACCAAATTGCCGATCAAATGACCCCGGTGCCACCTTGCGGTTTTTCCGATTGAGCTAAGCGGATAAATGTTGTAGGGTGGAACTACAAATCTGCCATCCGGCAGCCGCCTGACACGACGCGCAGACGTCGGGATCAAGGTGCGGTGCGTGCAATCGTGCATGCCCGCATCCGGCTGCGGCCTGCCCTGCCTGGGGCCGGCACGGATTCTCGCAGCGGGGGACCAATGAAGCAGTTGCCGCACCAGCTGGTACGTTTCTTTCTATTCACGCTCGCCGCCATCGTGCTGGCCTGTTGCCTGGTATTCCTGCTGCAGCTGGCAGGCGCCGCTTCTGCCTATCTGATCGCCGTGCTGGCCGCCATCATCGGCGCCGCGCTGGCGGCCGTGGCCAGCCGCAGCCAGGGCGAGGCTGGCCTGCACGGGTTTGCCGACACGGTCGGGCGCGCCATCGACGCCATCATGATTGGCGCGGCGGAAACCTCGTACTTTGTCGATTCCGTCAAAAAGAAGGTCGACCTGGACGTGCAGACGGCCAGCGATATCGCCGACAGTTCCGAACAGAATGCGCGCACCACGGAAAAAATCGCGGCGAACGCCGAGCGGGCCGCCACCGTGGCCGCCGGCGTGCGGGTCGAAAGCGTGGCGGCGCGCGCCGAACTCGACCAGGGTTTGCAGCGCGTCAACCGCGCGCGCGAAGATGCGCAGGCGGCGTCGAGCGCCATGCTCAGCCTGCAAGACAAATCAAAACGCATCACCGGCTTTACGGAAGCGATCTCCGATATTTCCGCACGCACCAATCTGCTGGCGCTGAACGCCGCCATCGAAGCGGCGCGCGCTGGCGAACACGGCCGCGGCTTTGCGGTGGTGGCCGGCGAAGTGCGGCAACTGGCGCAGCGCACCAAGGAAGCCAGTGACGAGATCAGCGTGATGGTGCGCGAAATCAATGAGCAGTCGGAAAAAGCCGCGCATGGCATGCAATCCCTGGCCGAAGGCGTGACCGAAGCGGCGCGCAATGTGGAAAGCGTGCATGGCTCCTTGCGCCATATCGAGGAGTCGTCGGGCGTGTCGGAAGACGAGATCGGCCAGATCGCGCGCGCCTCGCGCGAACATGTGGACACCACGCAAGTGATTGCCGACGCCATCGTGCAGATCCGCGACAGCATGCTGTCGACCAATACCGAATTGCCGCGCGCTGCGCAGTCGGCGATGGCGCTGGCCGAGCGCGCCGAAGTGATCGCCAGCGCGCTGGGCGAGTCGACCGTGTCCACGCCGCACGATGAAATCCGCGTCGCCGCCCAGCGTGCCGCGCGCGAAGTGGGCAAGCTGTTCGAGCAGGCGATTGCCAGCGGGCGCATCACGCGCGAAGCGCTGTTCGACCGCCACTATCAACCGATACCGAACACCAATCCGCCCAAGCATACGACCCGGTTCGACGCCTTTACCGACAAGGTCCTGCCGGACCTGCAGGAAGCCGTGCTGGCCGCCCTGCCCCAGCTGGCGTATGCGGGCGCGGTCGACACAAATGGCTATTTTCCGACCCACAACAAGAAATTCTCGCAGCCGCTGACAGGCGACTACGAGCACGATATCGTGCACAACCGTACCAAGCGCATTTTCAGTGACCGTACCGGGTCGCGCTGCGGCAGCAACACGCGGCCGTTTTTATTGCAGACATATAAAAGGGATACGGGCGAGGTCATGCATGACCTGTCGGCGCCCATCTATGTAGACGGCAAGCACTGGGGCGGTTTCCGGGTCGGCTACCGCTCCAGCACGCCCACATAAAGTACTGAAAGAAGTGTAGCGAGCGGAAGGGAGAGGTAGCCGAGAAGCGCAGTAGCTTCTGTCTGTACGTTTAATCGACGTGGGGTTTGGCGGTAACGCCACCGCCGGCTGCCGTGGCCGAGCGCAACACCGGCGTATTCATGCCTTCGAGGTGGTTGCGCAGCCATTTGTGAGCCGGGCTGCGCGCGTCGCGTTCGTGCCACAGCATGTCGAGGTGGACCGCCGGCAAGGTCAATGGCAGGTCCTTGTACAGCAGCGATTCGGTCATGCCGGTCGAGGCGATCAGGTGGCGCGGCAAGACCGTGATCAGGTCCGAGTTGGCCACCACGCGGCCGGCCGTGAAGAACTGGTTGACGGTCAGTAAAATGCGCCGCTCGCGGTGGATCTGCGACAGTGCTTCGTCGATCAGGCCGTGGGCGCGGCCGGAAAAACTCACCAGCAGGTGGTTCGCCGCGCAATAGTTATCAAGCGTCAGTTCCTGGTTGGCCAGCGGATGGCCGCGCCGCATCACGCACACATATTTGCCGGAATACAGGCGCTCGTGGCGGATCGGCGAGCCCGTTTCGCTCGACAATTGCGCCGCCACGCCGGGAAAGAAACCGACCGCCAGGTCGATGTCGCCGCGCAGCAACATCGGCCGCGGTTCGCGCGTGGTGAGCGGCATCATGCGCACATTGACGCCCGGCGCCTCGCGCTCGATCGAGCGCATCAGGGACGGCAGCCAGAACGCGGCGGTGGCGTCGGCCATCGCCATGCGGAAGGTGGCATGGGTTTTCGACACATCGAAGGTTTCCGGCGTCACCGCCGCTTCCAGGCTGGCCAGCGCCGAGCGCACGGACGGCCACAGCGCTTCTGCGCGCGGTGTCGGTTTCACGCCATACGCCGTGCGGATCAGCAACTCGTCGCCGAGGCTTTCGCGCAGGCGCTTGATGGCGTTCGAGACCGCCGGCTGGGTCATTGCCAGATGGCCGGCCGCGCGCGTCAGGTTTTGCTCCGTCATGACGGCGTCGAAAACGCGCAGCAAGTTCAGATCCAGCGTCAGAAAACTCATGGAAAGTCCAAGGTAAAGTTGAATTCAGTTAAATTATTTACCAGTGTAAACCGCGCAGGGCCCGATTGATTTCACTGGTAAAAAAATATTACAGTTTCCATTCATGATTCATATAATTGGTATCAGTAAATGGAATTAGATTTATATGTTGCACTGCACTATAGTACTGCCAAATTCTATAATGCACTGGAAATCATGTCTACCTTCGCTACCGCCCTGTACGCAGTATCCGCACCCGTACTGGACATTCCCTTTATTACCGTCGTGCAAGTGCTGCTGGCGCTGGTGGCCGCAGGCGCTTTCGTGATGATATTCAGGCCCTTGCTGGTCGGTATTGCCCGCGCCCTGGTGCTGGTGGTGCGTCCCAAGCTGAGCCGTGAACAGCGCCTCGCGCGCGAGCTGGCCGCGCGCGCGTAAAACGCGCACGTAACAAGATGAAGCCGGTGATTGCACCGGCTTTTTTTACGTCTTTGTTTTGAGGTAACAATGGTGTCGGATTACGCGCTCGCGCGCTAATCCGACCTACCAGGCTGCGTAGGTCGGATTAGCGCTTGTGCGTAATCCGACACCGCCCGGGACGCCAATATATTGTTACGTCACCTCGCCCAGCAAATGGGCGCGCAATTGCGTGTCGGCCGGATGGGCGCCGATCCAGATCTTCAGCAGCGCATTATAGAAAGCCAGGTCAGGCACTTTGTCGCCCAGCTGCTTGCCGTTCAGGCGGCACAAGGTGCCCTCCTCGGGCAGCCAGTCCACCGTCAGCATGTCGCCCTTCTTCAACCCAGGCACCATTTCGAACATGGCGCCCAGCTGCATCGTCTGGCTCAGCAGGCGCGTGCGGTCGGCCTGGTCGGACGTCCGGTTCAGCCCTTCCATGAAGGACTTGCCCAGGTCGTCGGAGCTGATGTCGCGCAGCATGACGATTTCCAGCCGGCGCGGACCGGGCAGCGCCAGGATGTCGGTCAATTGGGTTTTCTTTTCCGGCAGGTACAGCGCAATCGTGTAGACCTTGAAGATCAGTTTGTAGCGCACGCCGGCGCCATTGAGTTTCAAGGCCTGGTTTGCCAGTTGCACCGTGTCGTCGAGCTTGACGCCGCCCACATCGACCGCCAGCGCCGGCTGCGCCAGAGCAAAACAGATGCTGGCGGCGGCCAGCGCGCGGCCGAATCGGAAATTGCGGTGCATGGTCTGCCTTTTGTGGTGGGGGTATCCACAGTGTAGAGCAGATGCGGGAAGAGGGCCGCGCAGCTTGGCGGCCAGGAACATCTTAGTTTTTGACGGGCAATTCGGCCTGCAGGCGCTCATACTTGGCCTTCAGCTGCTCCGGGCTTTCAATCCAGGCAGGATTGAGCGGAATGCAGCTGACCGGGCACACTTGCTGGCATTGCGGCTCGTCGAAGTGGCCCACGCATTCGGTGCATTTGTTCGGGTCGATTTCGTAGATTTCGGCGCCCATGTAGATCGCGTCATTCGGGCACTCGGGCTCGCAGATATCGCAATTGATGCATTCGTCGGTGATCAGTAGTGCCATGATGTTTACTCTTGCTTATTCCGGCAATGCAGCGTTGGCGGCAATCTTGTTTTGCAGCCAGCGGTTGACCGAGGGAAATACAAACTTGGAGACGTCGCCGCCCAGCGCCGCGATTTCGCGCACGATGGTGCCCGAGATAAACTGGTACTGGTCGGACGGCGTGAGGAACATGGTTTCAACATCAGGCAGCAGGTAGCGGTTCATGCCGGCCATCTGGAATTCGTATTCGAAATCGGAGACGGCGCGCAAGCCGCGCACGATGACGCGCGCTTCGTGGTTGCGCACGAAATCCTTGAGCAGGCCGGAAAAGCTTTCCACTTGCACATTCGGATAATGGCCAAGCACTTCGTTGGCAATTTCCAGGCGTTCGTCGAGCGAGAAAAACGGTTTCTTGTTCTTGCTGTCGGCCACCCCCACGATCAGCTTGTCAAACAGACCCGATGCGCGGCGCACCAGATCTTCATGACCGCGCGTGAGCGGATCGAACGTTCCCGGATAAACGGCTACAACCATTGCGGCTCCCTGACGATGCACCAATATAGACGCGCATTATGCCTGAAATTGGGGCGTCGCCTTGGGCTGGCCGGCTTTTTTGCCTAAATTATGAGCAGATTCAAGCAGTAGTGACTACTTTGTTGTAAGTTAGCAAATGATAATAAACTGTTCCTGCTTTATCGGCGCGGATGACTTCCCACGGCGCCATCCAGTCCGGCTTGCCTTGTTCGCTGTTTTCATCGAATACCATCGCCATTCCCGATTCCGCATAGACGATGCCACCCTCTTTGAGCAGATTGGCGCATAGCGGCAGTACCTTGGCCAGGAAATCTTGCTGGTAAGGCGGATCGAGGAAGATCAGGTCGAAACGCTGGCCGCGCGCCGCCAGGCCTTGCGCCGTCAGCAGCGCGTCGCCGCGCAGCAGCTGCACGTTGTCTGCGCGCAGCTTGGTCTTGTTGTCTTCGAGCTGGCGGATCACCGGCGTATGCGTGTCGACCATGGTGACGGCGGCCGCGCCGCGGCTGGCCGCCTCGAAGCCGAGCGCGCCGCTGCCGGCGAACAGGTCCAGCACCTGGGCGTTGGCCCAGTCGCCGTCGCGCAGGTGGTTGATCCAGTTAAATACCGTTTCGCGCACGCGGTCCGGCGTCGGGCGCAAGCCCAGCGCCTGCAGCACGGGCAAGACGGAGCGCTTCCATTGCCCGCCGATAATGCGCACCTGGTTCGGTGGCGGCGCGTGGTGGACGGGGACTTTGGCCGGCTTCTTGATCTTCTTTTGCATGAGAAACTTCTTCAATTCGATGGCGGCCACTATAGCATATGGCCCCTCGACGCCCTTGTGGCCCTGCTCTTACTTCGGCTGCGTCGCCAGCGAATTGAAGTCGTCGATCCAGCCCTGCATGCGCTTGACGGCATGGGCTTTTTGCGCCGGCGTGGCGATCTTGATGACGGTCAAAATCATCTGCGCCGTGCTGTTTTCAAACGCATCGAAAAACGCCTTGCGATCGGAGTGTTCCAGCCGATCGAAACTGTCCTTGATCAGGGTATTGATCAGGGCCACGGTGGCTTCCTTGCCCAGCTTTTCGTTCTGCACCTTTTGCACCAGGGCCAGCACATTGCGCTGGCGGCGCGAGCGCTCGTCGAGCCAGATTTCATTGTCCAGGGGACGCGCATCGGACGCCTTGCGGATGAGGGCTTCCTGCTCGCTGCTGAAACTGCCGAACCACAGCTCGAACTGCTCCATCGACTTTTTGTAGCGCAATTGCTGGCGTTTTTCCTGGTCGCCGGACAGGAATTTCTTGCGGTAGTCGTCATTGTTCGACTTGAACTTCTTTTCCATCTGCGCGATCTGTTCGGGTTTGAGCGAGCGCGCCAGGTCGGCCAGGTCGGGCGCCGCTTTCAGCAGCAGCGACTGGGTGCGCGATTTGATCTCGCTGTAGTCGGCCATCAGGTCGGCCTGGGTGGGATTGCCTTGTACCTGTTTCTGGCCTTTGCGCAGGATTTCGACGTAATCGCGCAACTGTGTCTTGCGATGCCAGTCAAACAGTTTGTCGATATCTTCGCGCACCCAGCCCTTCTGGTCGCGGTCCAGGTCGACATAGGCGTTGAGCCACCAGTACAGCACGGTATCGCCATTGTTGTAGGCCAGGCGCAAGCTGCTGCAGCCGGCCACGACGACCAGCATCAGGGCCAGCAGAACACAAGTAAAGCGCTGGTGAAGAGGGGCTTGCGTGTTAAACTTTTTCATATTCTTAACTTATAAAATAAATACGGACTATGAACGTTGTCATTCTCGCCGCCGGTATGGGGAAACGCATGCAGTCGGCACTGCCAAAAGTGCTGCACCCACTGGCTGGCAAGCCGCTGCTGTCGCATGTGATCGATACGGCGCGCACCCTGGCGCCGTCCAAATTATGCGTGATTTACGGACATGGGGGCGCAGCGGTGCTGAAACTGCTGGCCGACTACAAGTCCGAGCGGTCGGTGGACATCGCCGCCGCCGAGCAGGCGCAGCAGCTGGGCACCGGCCACGCCGTGCAGCAGGCGCTGCCCTTGCTGGACGATAACGTTCCCACCCTGATCCTGTACGGCGATGTGCCGCTGACCAGCGGCGATTCCTTGCAAAAACTGGTGCAGGCCGCTGGCAATGGCGAGCTGGCGATCCTGACGGTGGTGCAGGACGATCCGTTTGGCCTGGGCCGCATCGTGCGCGAAAACGGCGCCATCGTGCGCATCGTCGAAGAAAAGGACGCCACGGCCGAGGAACGCGCCATTGGCGAAATCAACAGCGGCATCATGGTCGCGCCGACCGCACAGCTGAAGAAATGGCTGTCGGCCCTGTCGAACAACAATGCCCAAGGTGAATACTATCTGACCGACATCGTCGCCCAGGCCGTTGCCGACGGCGTGTCCGTGACCTCGGCCCACCCCGGCGCCGTGTGGGAAGTGGCCGGCGTGAACAGCAAGGTGCAACTGGCCCAGCTGGAACGCATTCACCAGAACAATATCGCCCAGGCCCTGCTTGAGCGCGGCGTGACCTTGCTGGACCCGGTCCGCATTGACGTGCGTGGCGAACTGATCTGCGGACGCGACGTCACCATCGATGTCGGCTGCGTGTTCGAAGGCCGCGTGGAACTGGGCGATGGCGTGCGCGTGGGCGCCAACAATGTGCTGGTCAACGCCAGGATCGCGGCCGGCGCGCACATCAAGCCGTTCTGCCATATCGAAGAAGCCATCGTCGGCGCCGGTTCGCTGATCGGCCCGTACGCGCGCCTGCGTCCCGGTACCGTGCTGGCCGAGGAAGTACATATCGGTAACTTCGTCGAAGTCAAGAACAGCCAGGTGGCCGCCAACAGCAAGGCCAATCACCTGGCCTATCTCGGCGACGCCACCATCGGTTCGCGCGTCAATATCGGCGCCGGCACCATCACCTGCAATTACGATGGCGTCAACAAATCGCGCACCGTAATCGAGGACGACGCCTTTATCGGCAGCGACAGTCATCTGATCGCCCCGGTCACCGTCGGCAAGGGCGCCACCCTGGGCGCCGGCACCACCTTGTCGAAAGACGCACCGGCTGGCAAGCTGACCATTTCGCGCGCCAAGCAAACCACCGTCGAGGGCTGGCATCGCCCGCTCAAGAAGCCGAAGTAAGTTCGTTCTCATGCTTGACGGCAGACGATGCCGCCAGCCTTCACGGGCTGGCGGCTTTTTTCATGCTGCCGCGGCTGTGGACAAGCTTGTGGACAGCCGGTGGGCAATACGGGGATAAATGGCGGAACGATAGATAGTGTTACTTTTGCAGTGTGGATAACCATGTGCACAAGCAGGTAAATCATGCAGGGATAAGCCTGGTATAACTGCTGTAAAAGCTGTGAGGAAGGAGGGATAACTTTTCATCTTCAGTTCGCTTTGCATCCTGGCGGATCGACGTTTGGCCTTCTTGTTTTGCTGCATCGGTATTGCTTTTACAGCCTGTGGACAAAGCTGTGCGCAAATACGGGATAAGCCAGGAATAACTTTCAAGTCATTGAATTGGAAGGGTATTATTCATTGCGCTGAACTTTCTTCCTGTGGGTAAGTCTGTGTACAAGCCTGTTGTCAACTGGTGTGCAAGCAGTGTGCAAGTCGGGATAACTTGTTTTGCACAGTCAATCTGTGGGCTGTTGGCGTGCGCTCGGCGGCCCGCTGCGCCAGCACGCCATTTTTGTGCTGTGGATAACAATGTGCACAACAGGGATAATAAGTAGGGATAACTCGCTGGCGATCCCATCTCAGACGGCAAGCCGCGTCTCGAACTTGCTGCGGAAGGTGGAAAAATAGCTTTTCACATTGCGCACATTGGCATGCGCTGTAAACAGGCTGTGCGCCAGCGCATGATAGGCCGGCATGTCGGCCACCTGCACGATCAGCACGAAATCGGGTCCGGGCGAGACGCGGTAGCATTGCAGCACTGCCGCCTCGGCGGCCACCAGTTGTTCGAACTCGGCCATGCGTTCGGCCGCCTGCACATCGAGCGTGATCTCGACCACCGCCGTCAGGCTCGGCCCGACCAGTTGCGGCGCGACAATCGCCACCTGCCGCTCGATCACGCCGCTGTCGGTCAAATGCTTGACCCGGCGCAGGCAAGTGGGCGCCGAGACGTGCACCAGCCGCGCCAGCTCACTGTTGGTTTGTGATGCATCAACTTGCAAGGCATTCAGGATGCGCCGGTCGATATCGTCCAGCAGGATGGTGGCAGCACTCATAATTTAATGAATTGGCAAAGAAATTTCGATTAAATGAAAGAATATTTCATCGCAAAATATACATGAAATATTCAATCAAAAATACATGAATTTAGAAAGCTTATTTCATGCGCTCTGCATTAGCATGCGTGCATTAGTTAATTTTCAATTCGAGGTTTCTCATGTGCGGCATTGTCGGCGCGGTAGCGCAACGTAATATCACCCCCATCCTGGTCGAAGGCCTGAAGCGCCTGGAATACCGCGGCTACGATTCCTGCGGCATCGCGCTGCATACCGACGGCCGCTTGCAGCGTTCGCGCTCGACCGCGCGCGTGGCCGAGCTGGAAAAGCAGATCGCCGAAGAAGGCATCAGCGGCTTCACGGGCATCGCCCACACGCGCTGGGCCACGCATGGCGCCCCGGTGTCGTTCAATGCCCACCCGCATTTTTCGCCGAACGAAGAAAATCCGCGCGTGGCCCTGGTGCATAACGGCATTATCGAGAACCATGACGAACTGCGTGCCGAACTGACGGCCCTCGGTTATGTGTTCCAGAGCCAGACCGATACCGAAGTCATCGCCCACCTGGTCGAGCACATGTACAACGGCGACCTGTTCGAGACCGTGCAACAAGCCGTCAAGCGCCTCGACGGCGCTTATGCGATCGCCGTTTTCTGCCGCGACGAACCGCACCGCGTGGTTGCCGCCCGCCAGGGTTCGCCGCTGATCGTCGGCCTGGGCGAGGGTGAAAACTTTGTCGCTTCCGACGCCATGGCGCTGGCCGGCACCACCAGCCAGATTATCTACCTGGAAGAAGGCGACGTGGTCGACCTGCAACTGTCGCGCGTGTGGATCGTCGACGTCGACGGCAAGCCGGTCGAGCGCGAAGTGAAAACCGTGCACGCCCACACCGGTGCGGCCGAACTGGGTCCGTATCGCCACTATATGCAGAAAGAAATCTTCGAGCAGCCGCGCGCCATCGGCGACACGCTCGAAGGCGTGACGGGCATCATGCCCGAGCTGTTCGGCGACGACGCCCATAAAATCTTCAAGCAGATCGACCGCGTGCTGATCCTGGCCTGCGGCACCAGCTCGTATGCCGGCATGACCGCCAAATACTGGATCGAATCGATCGCCAAAGTACCGGTCAGCGTGGAAGTGGCCAGCGAATACCGCTACCGCGACAGCGTGCCGCACCCGAATACCCTGATCGTCACCATTTCGCAAAGCGGCGAAACGGCCGACACCCTGGCCGCCCTGAAACATGCGCGCAGCCTGGGCATGCACCACACGCTGACGATCTGCAACGTGGCCACCAGCGCCATGGTGCGTGAATGCGCGCTGGCCTACATCACCCGCGCCGGCGTGGAAGTGGGCGTCGCCTCGACCAAGGCCTTCACCACCCAGCTGGCCGGCCTGTTCCTGCTGACCTTGTGCCTGGCGCAAGTCAACGGCCACCTGAGCGAAGAAGACGAAGCGGCCCACCTGAAAGCCATGCGTCACCTGCCGGTGGCGATCGCTTCGGTACTGGCGCTGGAACCGCAGATCATCGCCTGGTCCGAAGAATTCGCCCGCAAGGAAAACGCCCTTTTCCTCGGCCGTGGCATGCACTACCCGATCGCCCTGGAAGGCGCGCTGAAGCTGAAGGAAATTTCCTATATTCACGCCGAAGCCTACCCTGCCGGTGAACTGAAACACGGCCCGCTGGCCCTGGTAACCAATGAAATGCCGGTCGTCACCATCGCCCCGAACGACGCCCTGATCGAAAAACTGAAGTCGAACATGCAGGAAGTGCGCGCCCGCGGCGGCCAGCTGTACGTCTTCGCCGACGTCGACTCGCACATCAGCTCGGGCGAAGGCCTGCACGTGATCCGCCTGCCGGAACACTACGGCGTGCTGTCCCCGATCCTGCACGTGGTGGCGCTGCAATTGCTGGCGTATCACACGGCGCTGGCGCGCGGCACCGATGTCGACAAGCCACGCAATCTGGCAAAATCGGTGACGGTCGAGTAAGGTTTTACCGGACGAGACGCGCGAGCATGCGCGTTTCGTCGATTGCCGCCAGGCGCGCAATGCGCCTGGCAGGTTTCTGATCTTGCATGCATTGCCGGTCCGTTTTTCAACTGAGCGTATTTGACCGCTCCCGCAGCCGCATGCGCAAGCCCAGCGGCGACATCGTAAATCCCATCAGCTCAAGTGGCTCCTTGCCATCTTGCGTATCGATGGCAACCATCTCGAAACTTCCCAGCAGCATCGCGCAAGCGACCTTGATTTCCAGCAGCGCCAGATAGCGTCCGGGGCAGGTGCGCGGGCCGGCGCCGAAGGGCATCGTCAGCGGCTGTTCGCTGGCGCCGCCCCCCTGCCCCAGCCAGCGGCCCGGGTCGAAATCGCTGCCGGGCGGCACATCGTGATGCTGGCGCATCACGCACCACAGCAGGCCGCCTTTCGGTACCGCCACGTCGCCCACCACGCTGTCGCGCAGGGCCTCCAATGGGATAAACGGCGTGGGCGGTTTCAGGCGCAGCGCTTCGCGCGCGCAGGCGTCGAGATAGTCCAGCGCATTGATCTGTTCGATGGTGAATTGCTCCGGGTCGGGCGCCACGCGCAGCACTTCCTCGCGCGCGCGCCGCAGCGCCAGCGGATTGCTGTGCAGTAAATACAGCAGCCAGCACAGCGCGCTGCCGGTGGTGTCTTCGCCGGCCAGCAGCAGGGTGGCGACATTGCCGGCCACGCTGCTGTCGTCAATGCTGTGGCCATCGTCTTGCGCCGCGCACAGCATCGCTTCGAGCAGGTTGGCCGGATGCTGGCGGCGTGCCGGGTCGGCGGCCAGGCGCGCGCGGGCGGCGGCGATCAGTTCGTCGACGGCGACGCGCAGCGCGGCCACGCTGGCGTCGACCGCACGCTCGCGCGCCAGTGATACGTAGCGCCAGTATGGAAACGGCGCCATCGAGCGGCGCGCCAGACCGGCCAGGATGACGGCCATGTGCCGCTGCAGCGCGTGTTCGCCATGTTCGATGGTGTTGATCTCGATGCCGAACGCCAGGCCGGCGATGATGTCGATGCTGTAGCATTTCAGATCAATCGCCAGGTCGATCTGGTGATCGTCGCGCGCGGCCTGGCGCCAGCGTTCGCGCAGGCGCAGGCCGGTTGCCACCAATGCCGGAAAATATGCCTTGACGGCGTGTGGCGCCAGCGCCGCCATGACCATGCGGCGCTGCGCGCGCCAGGCGTCGCCTTCGGCCAGCAGCAGGCCGTGGCGGTCGTCCATCTCGAGCGCCACTTGCGCCGTGGCCGACGGGCGGCGAAAGCCGTCGGGACGCTCGCGCAGCACGCTGGCGATCAGCGCCGGGTCGGCCAGCACCAGCACCGGCGTGGTGGCAAAGCGCATGGCGAACAGCGGGCCGTAGCGTCGCGCCCACGCTTCGACCTGGCGGTGCATGCGGGTGGGCGACAGTTGCGGCAGGTTGCCCAGCAGCGGCCACGGGCGTGGTCCGGGCAGGTCGGCAAGGTGGCGTGGCATGCATCTCTCCTGTAGTGGCATGCGCCCACTGTGCCGCCGTGCGGCATCGGCGTCTTGAACGTTTGCGACAAGCCGGCGCCGGGTTAGAATTGCCTATGCCCCATCCTGCCGCCACGCGTCTGCTCGTGCCCCCTTGTGCGCTGTCATCGTGCGTACGCGCCATCGTTACGCGCAGCACGGTGGCGTCGCCGTTGACCGATCCGCGCGACCGCTACAACCACTCGCCCGCCACGCCGCTGTGCACCATCGCCTGGTTCATCGAGGGCGAGGGCGAACTGGTGGTGCCTGCCGGTTTGCCGGTGCCCGCCGTGCCGGTGCGCGCCGTGTTTGCAGGCCCGCAAACCCAGCCCACCACCAGCTGGAATCCCGGCCCCGTGCGCCTGTTCATGGTGATGTTCTATCCGCCGGCGCTGCAGGCCATCAGCGGCATCGCCATCGCCGACTGGGTCGATCGCTGGGCGGCGGTGGATGATGTGCTGGGGCCGCGATGGAGCGCGCTGTCGGAGGCAGTGTTGAGTGCGCCCGACGATGCGGCGCGCTTGCTGGCGCTGGAGGCGTGCTTGTCGCCCTGGTGGCAGTCGGCCAGGCCCAGGGGGCCCGGTGCGCTGGCCGGCGACTGGGTGCGCCAACTGGCGTGGCAGGCGGCCGATACGGCGCTGGGGCGCGGCGTACGCAATGTCGAGCGGCGCATCAAGGCGCGCGCGGGGCAGTCGATGCGCAGCCTGCTGCGGCTGCGCCGCGCCGAGCAGGCGTTTTTCGAGGCGCGCGCCAGGTCGCTGGACGGCGCGGTGAACCTGGCGGATGTGGCCGCGCAAGGCGGCTATGCGGACCAGGCGCACTTGTGCCGCGAGGTGCGCGATATCACCGGCCACAGCCCGGGCAAATTCCTGCGCCTGCTGCAGTCCGGTGACGAGAGCTACTGGATTTACCGCATCTGGCTGTAGGCTCGCATCACGCCGCCCGCAGCGCCAGCGTGGTTTTCCTTGCCGCCATGCGCGGCGCATCGCCGGCCAGCGCCTGCGCTTCGCCTGCGTCGAGCTGGAAGCGCTGCACCAGTTGCGCCAGCATCGCCGCCTGGTCCTGCATGCTGGCCGCGGCGGCGGCCGCCTGTTCCACCAGCGCCGCGTTTTGCTGGGTGACGGCATCCATTTCATTGATCGCCTGGTTGACGTGGCCGATGCCGGTGCTTTGTTCCTGCGAGGCGGCGCTGATGGCGGCCATGATCTCGGTCACGCGCGACACGCTGGAGACGACTTGATCCATCGTCACGCCCGCTTCCGCCACCAAAGTGCTGCCGACCTTGATGCTGTCGACCGAGTTGCCGATCAAGACCTTGATCTCCTTGGCGGCCTCGGCGCTGCGATGCGCCAGGCTGCGCACTTCCGACGCCACCACCGCAAAGCCGCGGCCCTGTTCGCCGGCGCGCGCCGCTTCCACCGCTGCATTCAAGGCCAGGATATTGGTCTGGAAGGCGATGCCGTCGATCACGCCGATAATGTCGACGATGCGCGTGGCCGAGGCATTGATGGTGTCCATCGTCTGCACCACGCGCGAGACGACTTGCCCGCCCTTCTCGGCCACGCTGGCGGCCGACAGCACCAGGGTATTGGCCTGCTGTGCGTTGACAGCGTTCTGGTTGACGGTGGAGGTCAGTTCCTCCATCGAGGCGGCCGTCTCTTCGAGCGAACTGGCCTGGCTTTCCGTGCGGGCCGACAAATCGCTGTTGCCGGTGGCAATTTCAGCCGAGGCCAGCGCGATGGTGTTGGCGCTGCGGCGGATCTCGCCGATGGTGTCGGCCAGCTGGTTCTGCATGGTCTGCATGCCGAACAGGATGCTGCTGTCATCCCCCTTGACGGTCTCCAGGGGGCCGCTCAGGTTGCCGCTGGCAATGCGCGAGGCGGCCTGCCGGACGGTGCCCGGGTCGCCGCCGATGGTGGCGCGCAGGCTGCGGTTGACCAGGGTGACCAGCAGCGCCAGCGCCAGCGAGACCACCGCCAGCACAATCGCCGCTTCCAGCAGTTCCTGCTTGAAGGCATCGTTGATATCATCCATGTAGACACCGGTGATCAGATCCCACTCCCACGGCGCGTAGCGCATCACATGCGACACCTTGGGCAGAACCTTGGTGCCGCCCGGGCGTGCCCACACGTAATACACATAGCCGGTACCGCTGGCGCTGGCGCCCGCTTCGGCGATATGGCGGTACAGATAGTAGCCATTGGAATCCTTGAAGCCGCTCATGTCCTTGCCATTGTTTTGCGGCGCGAACGGATTCATCAGCGAAATCATGTTCTTGTTGGTAATCGCGGTATAGCCGCCGCCGCTGAAGCGCAGCGACTTGACGGCGGCGATCGCCTGCTTCTGTGCCTCATCCTTGCTCAGGGTGCCGCTTTTGGTCTGCTCGTCAAAATGCTTCACGAGGCTGTGCGCCACTTCGTTCACATTGCTCAGGTCCTTGCGCCGCTCATCGAGGCGCAACTCGCGGGTCTGTACCGCGCTGTAGATAAAAATGATCACAATGCACAGCAGGCTGGCGACCAGCGGCAGCCAGAGTTTTTGTTGAAACGAAAGCTTATTCATCAAGGAACTTTTCAAAGGAGAGATCGGCCGTTGCCTGCAGGGGCGGTGGCAAGAGGGGATGTCGCAGGGGCGAGGCAACACAGGAATTACAGCAAAAGAAACGATTCTTAAATGCAATTAAAATTGTTGCTTAGTATAGTTGCTTTCTATTCAGCAAAAAACACTATAAAGTGGTATGGTTTGTTGCCAAATACGGTCTAATCGATGGACAAGCTTGTTGCGATGCAGGTATTTATTACCACGGTAGCCTGCGGCAGCCAGTCGGCCGCCGCCCAGAAACTGGGCTTGTCGCGCCCTGTCGTGTCGCGCTACCTGGGCGAACTGGAGGACTGGGCCGGCGCGCGCCTGCTGCACCGCACTACCCGCAGGCTGAGCCTGACGGATGCCGGCATGGAGGCGCTGGCGCGCTGCCGCCAGTTGCTGGAGATGGCGAAAAGCATACAGTTGTCGGTGGGCGAACCGAGCGGCGTGCCGCGCGGCAGGCTGCGCATCACCGCCAGCACCACCCTCGGGCGCTCGGTGCTGACCAATATGATCGCGCAATTCGTGGAGCTCTACCCCGGCGTCGGCGTCGACATGCTGCTGTCCGACCAGACCGTCAGCCTGGTCGACGAGCGCATCGACCTTGCCATCCGCATCACCAATACCCTGGGTCCGAACGTGGTGGCCAGGAAGCTGGCGCAATGCCGGGTCCTGCTGTGCGCTGCGCCCGCCTATCTGCAGCGCCGCGCCGCACCGCGCCATGTCGAGGAACTGAGCGAGCACAATTGCCTGCTGCATTCTTTCTATGGCAAAAGCACATGGACTTTTCGCTGCGGCGGCGAGGAACTGGCGGTGCCCGTCACGGGCAACCTCAGCGCCAATGATGCGGCCGCCATCGAACAGGCGGTGCTGTACGGCGCCGGCCTGGCCATGCTGCCGGCCTACATGGCCTTGCCGCTGATCGACAAGGGCGCGCTGGTGGCCCTGCTGCCGGAATGCGAAGCGATGCCGATGGACATCTACGCCATCTACGCCACCCGCAAGAACATGCCGGTGGCGCTCAGCAAGCTGATCGAGTTTCTCGAGAGCCGTTTCAAGCAGGCGCGGCTGGGTTGAAGTCAATACAGCTGGCCGCGCATCGCCGTGTCATAGCCCTCGTCCATGGCCTGCGCCGCGCCGCTGTCGGCGCCGGTGATGGCCGCCACGAGCTCGCCCGGCGACGGCAGGGCCTTGCGGTCCAGCCGGGCTTCTTCTGTCCACAGCTTCGCGCGGTTGATGGCTTTGCCGCAGTGGAACAGCACTTCATCGAGCTTTACCACGACGGCGGTCTTCGGCAGGCGTGCGCCTTCGGCCAGCGCCTGCAGCAGTTCCGGATGCGTCGAAATGGCCGCATGGCCGTTGATGCGCATGAATATTTCCAGGCCCGGAAACAGGAACAGCATGCCGATCCGGTCATCCTGCTGCAGATTGGTCAGCGAGGCGATGCGGTTGTTGCCGGGCCAGTCGGCAAAGGCGACCGTCTTGCTGTCCAGCGCATGCACGAAACCCGCTGCGCCGCCGCGCGGCGAGGCGTCGAGGCCGTCGGCGCTGCCGCTGGCCAGGCAAAAGAAGGTCGCCGCTTTCAAATAGCTCAGGTGAAACGGCAGCAGATGGTCGAGCACGGCCTTGACGATCATCTCGGACGGCGGGGCGTACAGTTCACTTAAATTGACGTTGGTCATGTTTTATCCTGGAGGCGGTGATGATCACCACCATAGCGCCGAAAGCGTGGCGCTGCTAAGCTGGAATAGCCAATCAATAGCTCAAGCACGCCATGCCCACTGCCGCCCCGCTCGTTCCACTTGCCCCGCTTGAAATCAAGCTGCATCACGCCGTGACCATGGCCGATGGCGAGCCGCCCCTGATCGCCGTCACCGGCAAGGAAAGCGTGCCGCGCGAGTCGGCCCCGCACAGCCATCCGCCGGGCCAGCTGCTGGGCCTGTTTTCGGGCCTGCTGACGGTGCGCACCGATGCCGGCGCCTGGACCATTCCCACCACGCACGCCGTCTGGATACCGTCCTCGTGCACGCATGCGGCCAGGTCGCATGGTCCATTTTCGGGCTGGGCCGTATATGTGGCGCCCGAGCGCTGCGCCGCGCTGCCGCAGCAGCCCTGCGCGATCGCGGTGTCGGGGCTGCTGCGCGAAGCGGTGCTGCGCGCGGCGCAGTGGGAAGTGGCGCCTTTGGACCGCGCCCGCGCGCAGGTGGCGCAAGTGCTATTGGATGAAATCGCCACCGCGCCGATCGATGCGCCGGGCTTGAGCCTGCCACGCGAAGCGCGCCTGCTGCGCATCGCCAGCGCCCTGATCGCCGACCCGGCCGATGCGCGCACGCTGGAGCAATGGGCAGCCTGGGCCAACCTGGCGCCGCGCACCCTGAGCCGGCGCTTTGCCGTCGAGACCGGCATGAGTCTGACGGCCTGGCGCCAGCGCGTGCGCCTGCTGCGATCGCTGGAACTGCTGGCCGGCGGCTTGCCCGTGACGACGGTGGCGTTTGATCTGGGCTACGACAATGTCAGCGCCTTTATCGCCCTGTTCCGGCGCACCTTCGGCACCACGCCGGGGCGGTATTTTGCGCCTGCAGCGGCTGCTATCTGACGACCGGCGCCATGCGCAACTTTGCCAGCATCGTTTGCAAGCGCTGTTGCATGTTGGCGCGCAAGGCGGCATCGAGCAGCGGTGCGATATCCGCGTAGCCATCCTCGATGCGTTTCAAGAGGGCATCGAAATGGTCTGATGCGTCCGCATGGGTGGCGAAGCCGAAACGCAGGTAGTCCTGCAGCATCGCCTCGCGCGTGATGTCGTGGCGGCCGGCGCTCACTTGCATGACCAGCACGCCGGGATCGTCTTGCGTATCCGGCACGACATCGAAGGCGGGTGACAGGCGCCAGCGTTGCTGATCGAGGTCGAACAGCACGGCGTGGTTGCGCGGATGATCGTCGCTATTGCCGACCACGCCGTTGAACACCATGCGGCCAAATAGTTCGATGCCGTCTTCCGGCGGCGCGCCGATGCGCTTGAGCTCTTCGGCCAGGCGCGGATAACTGGCGCCGCTGCTGTCGGCCGCTTCCACCGGTGGATACTGCACTTGCAGCAGGGACGCGGCGCTGACGGTCATGATGCGTTGCGCGCCGCGCCGGTCGAAGCGCAGGATGCGCAGCACGCTGCGCCCGATGCCCAGCCGATGGTGGCGCGTGTCGGCGAAACGCAGGCCGGCCCTTCTGCCCCACTGCATCGTGGCATGCTCAAGCAGCGCCAGGTCGACCGTATCGGTCATCAGGCCCGGCTTCACCAGCCAGTAGTCGTTGCCGTCCTGTACCGTGGCTTTCGGCCGGGCGCCGCCCATGCTGGGCGTGGCAAACAGGCGCTTGCGCAAGAGACCGTCGATGGCCGGTTTGGCTTGCGCAATCGCCAGCACTTCCTGCACCAGCGCATCGAGGCGGTGCAGCCGGGGGCTGGCCAGTTTCGCGACATGCGGTTTGCGCGACTCTCCGACCGCCAGTGCGCCCCAGCGGTCGCCATTGCCGGACAGGCGCAAAAAGTCGATGGCCGTGGCGTGTACACCCAGCTGGTGTTCCCGGCGTATCAGCATCTGCCCCCAGGAGTCCGGGCTGGCGTCGCGCAGCACGTCGTGCAAGCCGTCATAACGCTGCGCCGGGTAGTCCACGCCGGGAACGAAAGGCAGGTTGACCGGATCGATGGCCCAGGACAATCCCGCTTCGACATAGCTGGGCGCATAGCGGAAGCTGCCGCTGCCGGCATGCGCATCGGGCAGGTAGCGGCCGGCCACCACCCACTCGCCATTGTCGGGGCGTTGCAAGTAGACGAACAGCGGGCGCTCAGAAGTAGTCATCATCGCCCTCCTTCAAGCCTGGCCGGCTGCGCATTGCCGGGCTGTCCATCTGCCACAGCGCCACCTCGAGTTCCGGTGCGGCCATGCCGAGCATGCCGAGCACGTGGAAGGCGGCCAGGAACAGGCCGACGTTGACG
Organism: Janthinobacterium psychrotolerans; assembly: GCF_001677885.1. Taxonomy (GTDB): domain Bacteria; phylum Pseudomonadota; class Gammaproteobacteria; order Burkholderiales; family Burkholderiaceae_D; genus Janthinobacterium; species Janthinobacterium psychrotolerans. The sequence continues at coordinate 160,722 of NZ_LOCQ01000053.1, forward strand.
GACGCTTCGCCGCGCTCCATGCGCTGCAGGGTCGGATGTGAAATGTCGAGACGGGCGCACAGGTCGCGCGCCGTGATGTTTTGCTGTACCCGCTGCTTGCGCACGCACTGGCCCCAGGTGCGCAGCCGTTCGTTGACGAGGGTGGGCATGGTATCGGGGCTGCGCAGGCGTTTTGTCATGATTGAAGAATGAACATATTTTTTATATTGTAGTCCTTAAATGAAAAATGATGTCGATATTGGTTTACCTTGAAGATAAACATATCATTGAATTTAAAGTGTTTAATTTAAATATTATGTTCACTATTTCGCACGGTCAAAACTCTTCTCACTCCGACAGTGCCGGTTCCGCCTGCTGTTGCCTGGCAGGCAGCGGGGCATGAGCCGGCGAGGCTGGCACCGGCCTGGCCACTGGCAGCGTGACAGCGGAGGTTGGCTTGACGCTGGCCGGCTGGTCGCCCAGCTTGAACACGCTGACCACTTGCGCCAGGGTCGCCGCCTGTTCACGCAGGGCGGCGGCGGCCGCAGCCGATTCCTCCACCAGGGCGGCGTTTTCCTGGGTGTCGATGTCCATCTCGCTGATGGCGCGGTTGATCTGTTCGATGCCAGCCGTCTGCTCGGCGCTGGCCGAGGTGATTTCGCCCATGATGTCGGTCACGCGACGCACGCTGTCGACCAGGCCGGTCATGCTGGCGCCGGCCTGGTGCACCAGCGCGCTGCCGCTGGCGACCGAGGCGGTCGAGTCATCGATCAGGTGCTTGATTTCCCTGGCGGCCTGGCTTGAGCGCTGGGCCAGGTTGCGCACTTCGGTGGCCACCACGGCGAAGCCGCGTCCCTGCTCGCCGGCGCGCGCCGCTTCGACGGCGGCGTTCAGGGCCAGGATATTGGTCTGGAACGCGATGCCGTCGATGACGCCGATAATATCGGTGATCTTGCTCGACGACGCGCTGATCTGGTCCATCGTGGCGACCACCTGCGTGATCATGGCGCCGCCGCGCTGGGCCGCGCCCGAGGCGGTATCGGCCAGCACATGGGCCTGGCGCGCATTGTCGGCATTCTGCTTGACGGTCGCGGTCAGCTCTTCCATCGACGAGGCAGTCTCTTCCAGCGAACTGGCTTCGTGCTCGGTGCGCGAGGACAGCTCCTGGCTGCCGGCCGCTACCTGGGCCGAGGCGGCGGCGATGGTGTCGGTGCTGGCGCGCACCGTGCCCACCGTGCGCGCCAGGCTGTCGTTCATGCCCTTGAGCGCCTGCAGCAGCTGGCCCATCTCGTCGCGCGATGTGACGATGATGGTGCTGCTGAGGTCACCGGCGGCCACCGTGTGCGCCACTTTCAAGGCCTGCGCCAGCGGCGTAGTGACGGAATGGGTAATCGTGTAAGACAGCAGCGCCGCGCACAGCAGCGCGATGGCCGACAGCGCGACGAGCAAGGTGCGCGTGGTGAGATAGGTGTCGTGCGCGCTGGCGGCGAAGAGCGTGGCCACGTCGCTCTGCAAGGCGATCTCCTGCGCGATCAGGCGCTTGTAGGTGTCGAGCATGGCGCGCACCTGGTCATACATATAGCTGCGCGCTTGCTCCAGGGTGCTGGTCTTGACCAGGCCCATCAGCACATCCTGGCCTTCCGCATAGCGCACGTGGGCCGCGCGCAGCTGCGTTACCAGTTCGCGTTCGCGCGGCAGCTTGGCCATGCGCTCGAGCCTGGCCATGTCGGCCAGCGCCGCCGCGCGCGCGGCCAGCACGGCGCCCACCTGCTTTTGCCGGTCGGCCGGATCGGTGGTCAGCATATTGTTGCGCAGGCCGATGGCGATATCGTTGACGTGGTCGGCCAGCGCATTGGCGATCGCGATTTTCGGCATGCTGTCGCTGACGATATGGTCGGTGCCCTGGTTGATTCTGCCCAGCATGGCCAGGCCCAGGCAGGAGATGACGACCAGCATGGCGCTGATGGCGCCAAAGCCCAGGGCAAGGCGTTTGCCAATATGGATGTTGGAGATGAACTTCATGATGGGCTCGATAGGGAAGTGGAAGGACCGGCCGCGTTGGCGAAGCACGTTGTCCTGAGCACACGATGCTAGTCTTTTTCATATCACATATCTATAGTGCAATAGACGTAGGCCAGTAGCGGCAATTGCCTGCCAAACGCCGATGCAGCCTGCAATTGCGCGTTTTACGGCGGCGTTTTCGGCTATATTGTGCCGCTAACAAACCTACTCTTCCGTCCATAGGCCCGCATGATTTCTCATCGACCATTCCGATTGCTGTTTCCCTTCCTGCTGGCGCTGCTGCTGGCCCTGTCATTTGGCGCCAGTCCCGCCTGGGCCCAGGCCGATGACGCCACCGTCAGCGTCGACCAGCAGCTCGACCAGCTGCGCAAGCAGATCACCACCATCCAGAAAACCCTGGACGGCGAGGCCGACGTACCCGACGCTACCCTGTCGCAAATGAAAGCCGATGCGCTGGCCGCCAGCGCCGAGGCCGACAAGGTGGCGGCCGATATCGAGCCGCAGCTGGCCAGCGTGCAGGCACGCCTGGCCGAGCTGGGCAAACCTGCGGCCGGCACCAAGGACGCGCCCGACGTGGCCGAGCAGCGCAAGCAGCTCGATCACAGCAGCAGCGAACTCGATTCCCAGGTCAAGCTGGCGCGGCTGCTGTCGGTGGAAGCGGCGCAAGCGTCCGAGCAGGTCACCACGGTGCGCCGCGCGCAGCTGCAGGCGCGCCTGGGCGAGCGCACCTCGTCGATCCTCGCTGGCGGCTTCTGGAAGCAGCTCTATGCAGAATGGCCGCAAACGCGCATGCGGCTGCAGAACCTGGGGCAGGAGCTGGTCGACGCCGCGCGCGCCACGCCGCTGACGGTGTGGGGCGGCATTTTCGCCGCCATCGTGCTGGTGCTGGTGGCCAGTGTATGGATTTCGCGCCGCCTGCTGATGCTCACCTCGACCCGCGTACCGCACGGCCGTTTGCGCCGCTCGCTGCATGCGCTGGCCGTGCTGGTGCTGGCGCTGGCCACGCCGGGCCTGGTGGCCGAACTGCTGGCCCTGGGCGTGCGCTGGAATAACGGCGTGACCGACAAGACCGATGTTTTCCTTGGCAGCCTGGTTGGCGTGATCTGCTTTGCCGGCTTTACGGCCGGGCTCGGCCACGCGCTGCTGTCGCCGAACCGTGCCTCGTGGCGCCTGCTGCCGCTGTCCGACGCGCTGGCCTCGCGCATGGCGCGCTATCCGACCGTGTTCGCCCTGGTGATGGTGCTGGTGTGGGCCGCCGAGCGCGTCTCCATCGTCATCAATACCGGCTTGTCGACGGCGGTGGCGGTCAACTGCATCGTCGCGCTGGTGCTCAGCATGACAGTGGCCTACGGCTTGCTGCGCGCCGAGCGCTGCTGGCGCCAGGTGCGCGCGGCCGAGCCCGACTCGCCCGTCACGCCGCTGTGGCTGCGCTGCGTGGTGGTGCTGCTGTGGCTGGCGCTGGCCGCCAGCCTGATCAGCCTGCTGGTCGGCTATGTGGCCTTCGGCAGCTTTGTCACCAAGCAGATCACCTGGATCATGGTGGTGGTTTGCACCACCTATCTGCTGACGGTGCTGGTCGATGACGTTTGCATGCTGCTGGCCTCGCGTCCGCCGCCACCGGATTCGGCCAATCCTGTATTGGCCACGCCAAAGGCGCGCGACCAGGCGGCCGTGCTGCTGTCGGGCCTGGGCCGGGCGCTGATCGTGCTGCTGATGTTGATGCTGTTGCTGGCGCCCTTTGGCGAAGGCCCGGCCGAACTGTTCCAGCGCCTGGGCAAGCTGCAGGACGGCCTGGCCATCGGCCAGGTGGCGATACGTCCCGGTTCCGTGATCCAGGCATTGCTGGTGTTGCTGGTGGGCTATATCGGCGTGGGCTTTTTCAAGCGCTGGCTGCAAAACAGCTATTTGCCGACCACCAATCTCGATTCGGGCATGCAGACCTCGTTCCTGACGCTGTTCGGCTACGTCGGCGCGATCACCGCCGTGGCGCTGGCGCTGTCGTCGGCCGGCATCGGCCTCGAACGCATCGCATGGGTGGCGTCGGCCCTGTCGGTCGGTATCGGTTTTGGCTTGCAGGCGGTGGTGCAGAACTTTGTTTCCGGCCTGATCCTGCTGGCCGAGCGCCCCGTGAAAGTGGGCGACTGGGTCTCGCTGGGCGGCGTGGAAGGCGATATTCGCCGCATCAATGTGCGCGCCACGGAAATCCAGATGGGCGACCGTTCCACCGTGATCGTGCCGAACTCGGAATTCATTACCAAGACGGTGCGCAACGTTACCCACGCCAGTCCGCTGGGCCTGGTGCAGGTCAAGCTGCCGCTGCCGCTGGGCACGGATGCGGAAGCGGCGCGCGCACTGATCCTGGGCGTGTTTGTCGACAACCACGACGTGCTCGACACGCCGGCGCCCGGCGTGCAGCTTGACGGCATCGACAATGGCAATCTGCTGTTCAACGCCACCGGCTTTGCCTCCTCGCCGCGCCTGACGTCGGGCATCCGCAGCGCCCTGCTGTTCGAACTGCTCAAGCGCCTCGATGCGGCCGGCATCTCGATCGCCAAGCCCAACACCATGATCCTGAGCGGCTTGCCAGCGCAGTTCGAGGCGCCGGCCATTTCGGCCGCCGCACCGGTGCCGGGGGCCTCGCCCCAGCCGGCGCCCATGCCGCCACTGACGAGCTAAGACTGGCAAGGAAGCATAATGGCCATCCCGCACAACCGGCAGGAATTACTGGACGCCATCAACACCAGCTACGCCAGGCTGCAGCAGGACCTGGCGCGGGTACCAGCGGGCCTAGCCCGCGAGCCGGTGCTCGATGGGCATGTGGCCGGCACGCGCATGAGCGTGTGCGATTTGCTGGCCTATCTGGTGGGCTGGAACGAACTGGTACTGCACTGGCATGCGCAACTCGCTGCGGGAAAGTCCATCGGGGAAATCGCTTTTCCCGCCGAAGGTTTCACGTGGAACCAACTTGGCGTGCTGGCGCAGCGGTTTTATGCCGACCATGCCCACCTCGACATGGCGCAATTGCTGCAGCGCCTGGCGCTGGCCAGGCAGCAACTGGTGGCGCTGGTGGAAGCGAGCGACGATGGGCAGCTGTATGGCCAGCCGTGGTACAAGCAGTACAGCATGGGCCGCATGATCCAGTTCAATACGTCGTCGCCGTATGCCAATGCGCGCACGCGCTTGCGGGCCTGGCTGAAAACCCTGTAGACACCGGGGCTTGCACGATTGCATCAGTACCATTTGTCCGTTTTCAGGCACGATAGCGATTTACGCGCTTTTGACTGAAAGAAAACATCATGCTCTCGCTTGCCATCGCCCAGCGCAATTTCACCATCGGTGATTTTGACGCCAACACCGCCGCCGTCATTGACAATATGCGCCGCGCCAGCAACGATGGCGCGCAGATGGTGGTGTTTTCCGAGCTGACCCTGAGCGCCTATTATCCGGGCGACCTGTTCGAGGACGCCGCCTTTGTGCGCAATATGGATGCGGCGCTGCAGGCGGTGCTGCAGGCGTCGAAGCGCTGGCCGGCGCTGGTTACCGTGCTTGGCACGGCGCGCCCCAATCCCGGCCCCGGCAAGCCCTTGCATAACGCCCTGCTGGCGATCCAGGACGGGCGGATCGTCGCCGAATACTACAAGCAGCTGCTGCCCACCTATGGCATCTTTGACGAAGGCCGCCATTTCGAGGCCGGTCCGCCTGTGGCCTGCACCCTCGACGTGGCCGGCCACAAGGTCGGCTTCATGATCTGCGAAGACGGCTGGAACGACGCGGGCCGTGCCTACGCCGTCAATCCATTCGCCTCGCTGCAGGCGGCGCGGCCCGATCTTGTGGTCAGCATCAACGCCAGCCCGTCCGATATCGGCAAGCGCGCGCTGCGCCATGCCGTGTTCGGCGCCGCCTGCCGCCGCCTGGAGCTGCCGCTGCTGTTCGTCAACCAGGTCGGCGGCCACGACCAGCTGGTGTTCGACGGCGCCTCGTTCGCCATCTCGCCGCAGGCCGGGGTGCAGTTCGAGGCGGCCCGCTTCGTCGAAGATTTTCAGCTGCTGCGCTTTGACGCCGGCCAGTTCAGCCAGCCAGACGGCCAGCCGTTTCCCGTGCCCGACGTGGACGGCATCGCGGCGGTGGAATTCGCGCGCCGCCAGATCGTGCTGGGTTTGCGCGACTATGCGCGCCGCTGCAACTTTACCAGGGTCGTGGTCGGCTGCTCGGGCGGCATCGATTCGGCGCTGACCCTGGCGCTGGCCGTCGAAGCGCTGGGCGCCGGCAATGTCGTCGGCATTACCATGCCGTCCGTGTTTTCCAGCGCCGGCTCGGTCACCGATTCGGTGGCGCTGTGCGAGAACCTGGGCATCACCCTGCTCACGCACCCCATACGCGATATCGTGGCGCAATATGAAAGCGGCTATGCGGCGGCGTTCGACGGCAAACTGGCCGGCCTGCCGCTGGAAAACCTGCAGGCGCGCGTGCGCGGCACGATATTGATGGAATACTCGAACGCGTTTGGCGCGCTGTTGCTGACCACTGGCAACAAGAGTGAAATCTCGGTCGGCTACTGCACCCTGTATGGCGACACCAATGGCGGCCTGGGCCTGATTGGCGACCTGTACAAGACGGAAGTGTTCGCCTTGTCGCGCCACGTGAACGCCAGCGCCGGGCGCGAGCTGATCCCGGTCGCCGTGCTCGACAAACCGCCGTCGGCGGAACTGGCGCCGGGCCAGCGCGACACCGACAGCCTGCCGCCCTACCCCGTACTCGATGAAATCTTGAAGTGGCATATCGAGGGCAACCGCCTGCCGGCGCCCGAGAGCGCGCAGGCGCTGGCGTTTGTCGGCCAGCTGCGCGAGAGCGAAGAGGGCCGCCGCCTGGTCACGCGCATCCTCGGCATGGTGGCGCGCAATGAATACAAGCGGCGCCAGGCGGCGCCCATCATCCGCGTGCGCTCGCGCGCTTTTGGCAGCGGCCGCCAGTTGCCGATCGCCGCCCACTACCCTACCGGAGACGCAGCATGAGCGCAGCCAACCCCAATTCGTCCTTTGACTGCGCGGTGCTGATCGGCCGCTTCCAGCCCTTCCACAGCGGCCACGCCGGCCTGCTGCAGGCCGCCTTGTCCAGCGCCGCGCAGGTGGTGCTGGTGCTCGGTTCGGCCTTCCATGCGCGCAGCCCGAAGAACCCGTTTACGTGGCAGGAGCGGGCCGCCATGATCGCCGCCAGCCTGCCCGAAGCGCAGCGCGTGCGCGTGCACTATGTGGCCGTGCGCGACTATTATGACGACGGCCTGTGGGCCGACAGCGTGCGCCGCAAGGTGGCCGAGGCCGTGCCGCGCGCCGCGCGCGTGGCGCTGGTGGCCTGCTTCAAGGACGCCACCAGCTATTATCTGCACCACTTCCCGCAGTGGACGATGCTCAACCAGGAGATCGATTCCAGCGCGCCGATCGGCGCCACGGCGATCCGCAAGGTGCTGTTCGAAGCGGAAGACGTCGACGTGTCGCTGGGCGCGCTGGCGCAGCTGCTGCCCAGAACAATCGCCCAGTACCTGAAGGCCTGGACCATGCTGCCGTGGTACGCGCCGCTGGTGCAGGAACACCGCGCCATCGAAGCGTATAAAACGCGCTGGCGCACGGCGCCGTACGCGCCGATCTTCAGCACCGTCGATGCGCTGGTGCAGACGGGCGGCCATGTGCTGCTGGTCAAACGCGGTGGGTATCCGGGCAAGGATTTATGGGCGCTGCCGGGCGGCTTCCTGGAGCCGCGCGAACGCTTGCTGCAGGGTGCGATACGGGAACTGGCGGAAGAGACGCAGTTGGGCGTGCTGGCGCCGACCCTGGAAGAAGCGCTGGTCGGCGTGGCCGTGTTCGACCACCCCGACCGCAGCCAGCGCGGGCGCACCATCACGCACGCCCACCATTTCAATCTGCAGACCAGCCAGCTGCCGGAAGTGTCGGCCGCCGACGACGCGGCGCTGGCGCAGTGGCTGCCGCTGGCCTCACTGCCGGCGATGGAGGAGCAGTTTTTCGAGGATCATTTTCATATCCTGAATCACTTTTTGAAGCTGACGCATGAGCAGCGGTAATGTCGGATTACGCGCGGCTTTGCCGCGCGAATTCATATCCTGAATCACTTTTTGAAGCTGACGCATGAGCAGCGGCAATGTCGGATTACGCGCGGCTTTGCCGCGCTAATCCGACCTACGGCCCTTCCTGAAGCTGACAGCGCTCTTGCCGGGCAATCGCCTTATGACGTCAAGCGATTCCAGCCATGGCGCACGGCATCCTTGAAGTTTTCCCAGGCCGACTGCGGGTAGGTATGTTCCCAGTTGCTGCGCAGGTCAGGTTCCACTTCCTCCCACGGACGGCCGCGGTAGGTGTCGCTGCCGGCCATCGAGCGGCCATAGCGGTAGGCCGGATCGTAGTCCTCGAAACGGCCACCGGTCGACAGGTAAGTGGCGTCCCAGTGGCTGCGGTAGTACTGCTCGTCGGCCATGACATCGTTCGACAAGCTGTCCACGCGCGGGTAGGTGCGCACATTGCGCGTGCCGCCGCCCAGGCTGGTCGCGCCACCGGGCTGGATAAAGTCCGGTGTGTCATCTCGGGCAAACTGCTGCGAGGCCGTCGATGACTGGCTGAGGTTACCCACGGGGACGGCCGGATTGATGCCCAGCTCGGCGCCCGCGCCCAGTGGTGTGGCCTGCTGCGACAGGCTGCCGGCCTGCGCCTGCGATTGCAGGTTGGCGCCGGCACTGCCGCTCAGGTTGCCGGCGCTGCTGCCGGCATAGCCGCCGCCGGTGGTGCTGTCGTCGCGGCTCCAGCCGCCCGCGCGCCACTGCTCGCTGTGTTCCTCGATATTGAGCGGACCGAAGTCTTCGACGATGTCGCTGGCGCGGTCGATTTCCGCGTCGCTGGCGCTTTCCAGGGTCAGCACCACGTGGCCGCGCGAGACGGCTTCCGCATAGACATAGCGGTCTTCATGGCTGCCGAACAGGTCGGCAAAGAAATGCTTGATGCTGGCGACAAAGCCGTCGTCGTCGCGCCCGGTGGTGTTGGCCACGGTCGAGGTGGCCGATGGCGCGCCGCTGTAGTCGCTGGCGGAGTCGTTGAGACGGATGCGCTCGCTGCCAAAGCCCGAGGCGATCAGTTTTTGCCGTGCGCTTTCGGCCGATGCGCGGTTGTCGAATACTGCTGCCAAAGTCTGTGCCATGATGGTCTCCGATCGGTAAGGGATAAGGTCAATACATCATTCGCTGTAGCCGCAGCCTGTCCTTTTGTAAAAGACAGCGTCTGCAGTCATGGCACTAGTCTAGGACGAAAAACGGCAGCGCGTCTTTCCTTTTCCGTGCGGGAATTGTTTCACGTGGGCAGGATCGGTGCGCCCACGAAGTGGCGCAGTAAGTCGATAGAAGTGCGTACTTTTTACGCGAGATGCTGGGTGTTCGGCTACATCTGCACCAGACCTGGGCCGCGCCGCAAGCGTGATTCCTACAGAGTGCGCAGCACTGCGCCGATAGCCATTGCAGTGAGCCGCGCTAGGCTGATGAAGACGGCAGCAACCAAGGAGGACATCGCCATGGGCAAGTCATCATCGCAGGCCGGCCAGAACCGGCAATCGGCCACGCCGGTGCAGGACGCGCCGGATCAGGATAGCAGCGGAAAGGGTGAACGCAACAAGCGCGGCAAGGACGCTGCCAGCCACCTCAAGGCCGGCAGCGACAAGGGCGCCGGCGGCGGCAAGAAACAGGGCCGCAAGCACTAAGCACTTGCAGCTACACGGGCTTGGCCGTCATCAGGTAAAACACGATGATCAGCGCGAAAAACGCGGGCACGCCCAGCGCCGTCCAGAGGCGCAGGTAGCGCCAGTACAGCGCCGGCAGCGCCAGGTTGTCGCGCGCGCTCGCCTGCGCCATGTCGCGCATGCGCATCTGCAGCCAGACCACCGGCAGCCAGCAGGCGCCGGCCACCAGGTACAGCACGATGGACCAGACGATCCACGCGCTGGCCAGCGGATAGCCGGCCAGGTGGATCATGTAAAAGCCGCTCAAGGGCTGGAACACGACGGTGGTGGCCGTAAACAGCCAGTCGGCCCGCACCACGTGGCGGCTGACGACGGCGATCGCCCGCACGTCACGGCTCAGGCTGGTAAACAGCATGTAGAAGGCCGAGCCGATGCCGGTGCCGAACAGCAGGGTCGACGAGACAATATGCAGCCATTTGACGATCAGGTATTCCATGGTTTTTCCTCCATTTCATACAGCAGCCACAGCACCGCCAGCATCGGCAGGTTCTTTGTCAGCGGCCCATACGGATGCGACAAGAATTCCGGCATGCGCAGCGCGATCAGCACCGTATAAAAACCGATCAGCACGGCTTGCGCAGGCCACAGCCAGCGCCGCCACGGCGGGCGCAGCATCAAGGTCGCCAGGCCGAACAGCAGGTCGAGCACGCAGGCCCCGGCCAGCAGCAGCGGCGCCAGGCTGGCCGGCATGCCGCTGCGCTCGAGCAGCCGGTAGCTGTCGGCGACCGGATACACGCCGGCCGAAACGATGGCCGTGACGATCCACACGACAGCAATCGACAGGCGCAGCAGCGGCAGCAGCCAGTCCAGCCTGGCCTGCACGGCGGCGCCGCGCGGATCGGTGACAAAGCGCGCCACCGGCCGCGGCGCGCGTCCCAGCAGGCGCTGCATGGGCCTGGCGTCGGCCACATTGCCGCGATCTAACATGCGCAGCGTGTCGCGGTCCGGCATGGCAAAACCCAGCAGTTTGGCCGGCGGCAGCACGGCCGGCATCAGCCAGCGCGGCAGCGGCAGCACGCGCAGGCGGCCCAGGCCCATCGCCTGGCGCAGCGCCGCCAGGTAAGCGACAAACGGCAGCGGCTCGGGGCCCACCACCGGCAGGCGGCGCGTGGCGCGCCCACCGGCCGCGCCGGCGCCGCGCACCAGTGCCACGACCAGGTCCGTCAGGTCGTCCACATGCACTGGTTGCACCGCTTGCTGCGCCCGGCCGAAGCGCGGATACACGGGCAGGCTGGCCAGCATGCGCAGCAATCGCGCGCTGGCACCCTCGTCGCCATACACCAGCGAAGGCTGGACAATCACCGACGCCAGCGGCAGGCTGGCCAGAAAATCATCGGCGTTTTTTTTACTCAGGTGATACGGCGACACGGCGCCGTCGTCCGCTCCCAGCGCCGACAGCTGTATCACCAGCCGCACCTCGCGCTCGGCGCAGGCGGCAAACAGCGCGCACGGCGCCTGCGTGTGCAGGGCGGCGAAGGTTTGCGCGCCGTGTTCGGCGATGATGCCGACGCAGTTGATGACGACGTCGATGCCGTCCAGACGCGGCAGCCAGACGTGTTTGCCCGTATCGCGCGCAAAGTCCGCCTTGATCAGGCGCAATCGCGGGTCGGCCTGGGCCGGCACATGGCGCACGGTGCAGGCGAGCTGGAAACCTTCGGCCAGCAGCGCGGTCGAAACATGGGTACCGATGAAACCGCTCATTCCCGTCAACAGTATGCGCATCGCTGGCCTCGTGAGGAGGGTTGGATCGCCATGCTGGCAGACGGTTCGGGCATTCAATTTGTTCCCGCTTAAACCCTGGAGAAAAACCATGAAAGCCTTTCCTCTGGCCCTGCGCCATGGCGCCCTGTCGGGCAGCCTCGCTTCGATTTTGTCGGCCGCCGCGCTGGCCGCCTGCGGCAAGCGTGAAACGGGCAGCATGTTTGCCGCCGTCAATGCGATCAGCCACTGGCTGTGGGGCGACCGCGCCGCCTTGCGCGACGAACCCTCGTTCAGGCACACGGCGCTTGGCTATGCGATCCACCATGCCAGCGGCATGTTCTGGGGCGTGCTGTTCGAGCGCTATGTGAGCCGCATCCTCGACCGGAAAAAGGTGGCGCCGACGCTGGCCGCCGCCGCCGGCGCCACCGCCGTGGCCTGCTTCGTCGACTACCAGTTGACGCCGCACCGGCTGCAGCCCGGCTATGAAATGCGCCTGTCGCGCCCCGCCCTGCTGCTGGTGTATGGCGCCTTTGGCGCGGGCCTGGCGGCGGGCGCCTGGTGGCTGCGGCGGCGCTGACAGCGCTGGCGGGTTTTCTTCCTACACGCGGGCACGCCGCGCGCCTATCTTGCCGGCGCGCCGGCGCCGTTAGCATGAGGTCACATCATCAATCGAGGAGGCATCATGGAAGAAAAACACGGCAACACCCCACAGCACCCGACCGACCAGGGCCGCAATACGCGCATGGACAAGACCGACGCCGACAAGGCCACCGGCGACCCGTACGCCAACCAGGGCGGCGGCAAGCTGGCCAGCGGCACTGCCAACAGCGGCCACTGGGCCAACGACGTGATCACGCCGCAGGGCGCGCCCGACCCGGTCGAGCAGCAAAACATGCATACCCTCGGCCAGCCGGACAGCCATGCCAACGTCAAGGGCTCGGGCCAGCAGCCGCAGAGCGAAGCGGGCAAGCTGGCCGACGACCGTCCCGGCCGCAACGAATCGAAAGACATCCACAGATCAATCAATCAGCACGAGTAGGTGCGCGTGCTGCAGACGAGGAGCACACCATGTTTGCACACAACAAGCGACTGCAATATACGGTCAGGGTGGAGCAGCCCAATCCCGGGCTGGCCAACCTGATGCTGGAACAATTCGGCGGCCCGCAGGGCGAGCTGGCGGCCGCCTGCCGCTATTTCACGCAGGCCCTGTCCGAGGACGATCCGGGCCGCAAGGACATGCTGTTCGATATCGCCACCGAAGAGCTGAGCCACCTGGAAGTGATCGGCAATATCGTCGTCATGCTCAACAAGGGCGCCAAGGGCCGGCTGGCCGAAGGCGTGGACCTGGCAGGCGAGCTGTATCGCAACATCACGGGCGCCGGCAATGACAGCCACGTCACCCAGCTGCTGTATGGCGGTGGCGCGCCGCTGGTCAATTCGGCCGGCGTGCCGTGGACGGCCGCCTATGTCGACACCATCGGCGAGCCGACGGCCGACCTGCGTTCGAATATCGCGGCCGAGGCGCGCGCCAAGATCGTCTACGAACGGCTGATCAACCTGACGGACGACCCGGGCGTGAAGGAAGCGCTGGGCTTTCTGATGACGCGCGAAGTGGCGCACCAGAAGTCGTTTGAAAAAGCCCTGTATTCGATCGAACCGAACTTCCCTCCAGGCAAACTGCCGGGTGACCCGCAGTACACCGATGTGTACTTCAACATGTCGCAGGGACCAGGCGAAGAACGCGGACCGTGGAACCAGGGCGGCAAATGGCAGTATGTGTCCGATCCGCGCCAGCAGATGGCGGTCGACGGCGGCACCGGCGAAGCGGAAGTGAAACTGCCGAAAGACGACCTGGCCACGGTGCAGCAGATGGCCGCGCGCACGGCGTCCAATCCGTCGGCCGATCCGCTGACGGGCGCCGAACTGGGCATGCGGCCCAACGGCAGCGATGGCGCCACCCCATCCATGCCATTGTAGCGCCGTGCGCCTGGCACCAGCGTGAACACGCCGCGCGCGCTGCAGGCCCTGGCCAGGCACTGGTCCTGGCCCCATGCACTGGGCTTTGCCCTGTGCAGCGGCGGCGCGCTGCTGCTCCTGTACGCGCTGGCGACCCAGCTGGCGCTGCGCAACGCCCAGCTGGTGCCGGCCCTGATCGGCGGCGCCATGGCGGCCGGCGCCACCGCGCTGGGCACCTTGCCGGTGCTGCTGTCGCATAAATTTTCACAGCGCGGCTACGACTGCTTTCTCGGCTTTGGCGCCGGCGTGATGCTGGCGGCCACCGCCTTTTCGCTGGTGCTGCCGGCGCTGGCGGCGGCCAGGCCGCGCGCGGCCACCCCCATGGAGGCCAGCCTGCTGGTGGCCTTTGCCATGGGCCTGGGCATGCTGCTCATTATCGCCCTCAACCTGGTGGTGCGCGAGCGCGTGCAGGGCGGCGCGCTGGCCGAGGTGACAGCGCATGCCGGCAGCCTGAAACGCGTGTGGATTTTTGTGTTTGCCGTCACCTTGCACAACCTGCCCGAAGGCCTGGCGATCGGTGTCGGCTATGCGGGCGTGGAACTCGATCGCGCCAACGCGCTGGCGGCCGGCATCGCCATCCAGGACGTGCCCGAAGGGCTGGTGGTGGCGCTGGCGCTGCGCAGCGTGGGCTACAGCCGGCGCCTGGCGGTGGCCATGGGCGCCGCCTCGGGCCTGGTCGAACCGGTCGCGGCGCTCGCCGGCCTGGCCCTGATCGGCCTGTCGTCCGCCCTGCTGCCGTGGGGCCTGGCGGCGGCTGCCGGCGCCATGCTGTTCGTCATCGTGCACGACGCCATCCCCGAAGCGCACCGCAGCGGCAATGGCGGTTTTGCCAGCACCGCGCTGGTGTTCGGTTTTCTGTTGATGATGGTGCTCGATACGGCCCTGAGTTGAAAAGATTGTACTTGCCATGGACCGGGTTGTTTGGCATGATCGACGGCATGAATCCGCCAAACATCACCGTCACGCATCACCGCCACGTCGCCGCAGACGCTGGCCGGGCCGCGCTCGCCGGTGGCGGACAGTCCTGCTCCATTATTCGAATTATTCAGGGTCGCTGAGCTGCGGCTGCGCCGGTGCTCGGCGCCCCCGGTCCACAGCGCATCATCGCGCGCGGTCACTGCCCGCGTTCCCCCGAATAGTCACCATGGAGCACCCATGACAGCCGTCCATCCGTATCCCTCGCTGGCCCAGATCCGCGACACCGCCGCACGCCTGCAAGGCAAGATCCTGCACACGCCCGTATGGCGCTGGCAAACCGGCGTCATCGACGAACAGTTTCCTGCCACCGAAGTCTGGCTCAAGCTGGAGCTGTTTCAAAAAACCGGCACCTTCAAATTGCGTGGCGCACTCAACTGCATCGAGGCGCTCGATGCGCCGGCGCGCCAGCGCGGCGTGGTCGCCGTCAGCGCCGGCAACCATGCGATTGCCGTGGCCTACACGGCAAGGCTGGCCGGATGCAGCGCCAGGGTCGTCATGCCGGCGCACGCCAGCCCTGCACGCATCGCCGCCTGCCGCAACTTCGGCGCCGACGTGCTGCTGATGCCCGATATACACCAGGCGTTTGCGCGTGGCCGCGAGATTGCACGCGACGAGGGCCGCACCATGCTGCATCCCTACGACGGCCCGCTGACCGCGCAGGGCACGGCCACGGTCGGACTGGAGCTGATGGCGCAAGTGCCCGGTCTCGATGCGGTGGTGGTGCCGGTCGGCGGCGGCGGCCTGTGCGCCGGCATCGCCGCCGCCGTCAAACAGCTCAATCCGCACTGCGCCGTGTACGGCGTCGAGCCCTTCGGCGCCGACGCGCTGTACCGCAGCTTCGCCTCGGGCACGCCGCAGGTGCTGGAGCGGGTCGATACCGTTGCCGACAGCCTTTGTGCGCCGTATGCGATGGAATACAGTTTTAATGTGTGCCGCCGCTTTGTCGACGAAGTGGTGCGGGTCGACGACGAGCAGATCTGCGAGGCCATGCTGTACTTGTTCCGCGATGCCAAGCTGGTGGCCGAACCGGCGGCGGCGGTGGCGGCGGCAGCGCTGTTCGGGCCGCTGCGCGAGCGGCTGGCGGGCAAGCGCGTGGCCTTGCTGGTGTGCGGCTCGAATATCGATGCCGAGCGCTTTGCCGAACTGCTGTGCCGGGGCGCGCGCCGGGATCGCCTGCGCACGCCCGAGCAAATCCGCTGACAGGCCAGCTTAGGTCAGATCATGCAGGTCCTTGCGCTGCGCCGGACCTGCCGAAAACTGTGAAAACGCCACTTCCAGCCCGCCGCGCTCCGGGGTGCAGCACATCGGCCCGACCAGGTAGCGTGCGCTGGCAGGAAACGGCGCCAGGCGCAGCAGCGGCCACAGCTTGCCATCGACCGAATACTGCACCCGGATCACGCCCTCGCTGACGGTCACGCGCAGCCAGAAGCCGTTCGGCATGGCCGGCGCCGCGCTGACGGCCCAGTCGGATTGACCTGCCGTCAGCACCGTGCTCAGCCACAGCTGGCCGTCGGAAAACTCGACGCCGCATTTGATCCAGTGTTCCTCATCGATGCGCACCATCAGCCCGGCCTGGTCGTACAAGGTGGCGTAGTGCCCGGCCACATGCATCTGGGCCGTGAAATCGCCGTCGGTGGCCACGCCAAAAAAGTGGCCGCTGTCGCGGATGAAACCGTAGCTGGTCTTGCGCCAGAAGTCGGTCTTGTCGTCGCTGGTGACGCGCAGGGTGCCGTCGTCGAGCGTCCATTCTGTTGGCTGGTTCAGCCAGCTCGCCTGTTCAAACATCGTGTCTCCTCGCTTGCTTATAACTGATTGGATAGTCCCCATCCCAGCGCCTGGTACAGCGCGATCGCACTGGTGTAGGACGCGGTTTCCGACTGCAGCGCCTCGCGTCTTGTGTCGTACAGGGCGCGCTGGTTTTCCAGCACCGCCTGGTAGCTGCCGGCGCCGGCTTGATACCGTGTGCCGGCGATGTGCAACGCGGCGCCGCCGTGGCGTGCCGATTGTAGCAAGGACGCCAGCCGCGTCTGATTTTCCGCCAGTTGCGTGACGGCGTTTTCCACGTCCTCCTGCGCCAGCAGCATGGCCTGTTGATAGCCGGCCAGCGCGCCTTGCGCCAGCGCCTGCGTGCCGCGCACGCGCGCCCTGGCGCTGCCCAGATGAAATGCCGGGTGGCTGATACCGGGCGCGATCGCGAAGGCGCGCGCGCCGCCGTCGAACACGCTGCCGCCGCGCAGCGCAAAAAAGCCGATAAAGCCACCCAGGCTGAGCCTTGGATACAGCTCGGCCGTGGCCGCGCCCACGTCTTCGCTGGAGGCGGCCAGCAGGCGTTCGGCGCGCACCACGTCTGGCCGCTGCCTGATCATCTGGTTCACGTCGCCGAGCGGCAGCTGGCTGGCCAGCGGCGCCGCAGCCGGTGCGGTCAATACCAGCGCGCTGGCGCCCGGCGGCTGGCCGCGCAACACATCGAGCCGGTACTGGGCCTGGCGCAAGCTTGCCTGCAAGGGCGGCAGCGCCGCCTCGCTGCGCGCCAGGTTGGCCAGCGCGTTTTGCCGCTCTTCCGGCAAGCCGACGCCGGCCGCCAGGCGCGCCTCGATCAGCGCCACCGTTTCGCGCCAGCTGTCCACCTGCGCTTGCGCCAGCGCCAGGCCTTGCCCGTCGCCCAGCGCCTGGTAGTAATTGCGCGCCACCTCGGCCGCGATCACCAGCTGCGCCTGGCGCAGATCGGCTTGCGCAGCATCCGCGCGGGCCTGCGCCGAACGGCTGAGATGGCCCAGGCGGCCGAACAGGTCCAGCTCCCACTGCGCATCGAGACCGATGCGCGTGCCGGCCGTCGCAGCGCGCGACCCGGGCGCGGTTTGTTCCACCTGGCGCTGCCAGCCGGCCTGGCCGGTGACGATGGGCAGGCGGTCAGTTTCGCGCTGGTCGAACACGGCGCGCGCCGCCAGCAAATTCGCTTGCGCCTGGGCGATATCGCGGTTGTGCGCGAGCGCCGCGGTGATCAGTTGCGTGAGAAGCGCATCGTCAAAAAAGGTCCACCATGGCGTCTCGCTGATGGTGCTGCCGGCGTCCTTGAATTGCGCCTGCTGCGCGCTGGCCAAGGTGATGGCCGGCGTGTCCGGCGTGACGTAGGCGGGGCTGACGGCGCAGCCGGCCAGCAGCAGTGACGCGAACGTAAGGGCGAGGGTTTTCTGGTTCATCATGATCCTTGTGTTGCGCTGGCCTGCGCCAGCGCCTGGGCGCGCGCACTGGCATGGCCGGCGGCGTGATTGCGGGCCAAAAAGGTGTACATGGTCGGCAGCACCAACAGGGTAAACAGGGTGCCGACCAGCATGCCCGAGACGATCACCACACCCAAGCCAAAGCGGCTGTTGGCGCCCGCGCCGGAAGCGAACAGCAGCGGCACCAGGCCGACCACCATGGCGGCCGTCGTCATCAGGATGGGGCGCAGGCGGATCTGCGCCGCGCGCGCAATCGCAGTGGCGCGGTCTAGCCGCTGGTGCGCCTGCAATTCGTTGGCAAACTCCACCATCAGGATGCCGTGCTTGCTGATCAGGCCGATCAGGGTCACCAGGCCGATCTGCGTGTAGATATTGATGGTGGCCCAGCCCAGCGCCAGCGGAATCAAGGCGCCGCAAATCGACAGCGGCACCGTGATCAGGATGATCAACGGATCCATCAGGCTTTCATACTGGGCCGCCAGCACCAGGTAGATCACGACCACGGCGGCGAGAAACGCCATCAGCAGCGCATTGCCTTCGGTGGCGAACTGGCGCGCGTCGGACTGCCAGTCGTAGCTGAAGCCGGGCGGCAGCGTGCTGGCCACGCCGTCGAGGAAGGCCACCGCGTCGCCGAGCGTTACGCCGGGCGCCGGCACGCCCTGGAAGGTGGCGGCGTTTTGCTGGTTGAACTGGGTCAGCCTGTTCGGCTCGACCTCCTGCGTTAACGTTACCAGGCCGGACAAGGGCACCAGGCCGCCATCGTCGGCGCGCACGTATTGCTGCGTCAGCGCCTGCGCCGTCAAGCGCTGGGCGCGCGGGCTTTGCGCGATCACGTCGTAGGCGCGCCCTTGCATGGCGAAGCGGTTCAGGTAGTTTTCGCCCACCAGCACCGCCAGCGACTCGCCGATATCCTGCATCCGCACGCCCAGGCTGTTCGCCTTGGAACGGTCGATGCGCACCTTCACTACCGGGTTGTTGTAATCGAGGTCGCTGTCGATGACGGCGAACAGGCCGCTGGCGCGGGCGCGCTGCTTGATCTCTTCCATGGTGCGGTACAGGGTGGCGTAATCCTGGGCGCTGCGCAGTACCAGTTGCACCGGCAGGCCGCCGCTCGATCCGGGCAAGGGCGCCATCTGAAACGCAAAAATGCTGGTGCCTTCGATGTCGCCCACCGCCTGTTGCAGTTCGGCCTGGATCACGGCCGCATTGCGCGCGCGCTCGCCCCAGGGGGTCAGGTTGATGCCGCCGATGCTCGACGCCGGCCCGTCGCTGCCGTTGATGATCCAGGTCGAAGCCGTCTCCGGCGTGCGCCGGTAGACCTCTTCAAGTTGATGGGAGAAGCGCTCGACGTATTCGAGGCTGGCATGCTGCGGCGCCTTGATGGCTGTGAGCACGCTGGCCTGGTCTTCCGACGGCGCCAGTTCGCGCTGCGGCAGCAGGTACAGCAACGGCAGGCTGGCCATCACCAGCAAGGCAAAGCCGCCACTGAGCCAGCGGCGCCCCAGCGACCAGGCCAGCAGCCGTGCATAGCGGCCCGTCAAGCCGCCAAAAAAGTGTTCGGCGGCGCGCGCCATGCGCCCTTCCGATGTTTTTGGCTGCAGCAGGAAGGAGCTCATCACCGGCGACAGGGTCAATGCCACCACGCCCGACACCACCACCGCGCCGGCCAGGGTCAGCGCGAACTCCTTGAACAGCGCGCCCGTCAAGCCACCCATCATGCCGATCGGCGCATATACCGCCGCCAGCGTGATCGTCATGGCCACCACCGGGCCGGCCACTTCGCGCGCGCCGGCCAGGGCCGCCACCACCGGCGTCTTGCCTTCCTCGATATGGCGGTGCACGTTTTCCACCACCACGATGGCGTCGTCGACCACCAGGCCCACCGCCAGCACCATCGCCAACAGCGTCAGCAAATTGATGCTGAAGCCGAAGGCCAGCATCAAGGCGGCCGCGCCCAGCATCGACAGCGGAATGGTGACGACGGGGATCAGCACCGAGCGCAGCGAGCCCATGCACAGCCAGATCACCAGCACCACGATCGCCAGGGCTTCGAGCAGGGTGTGCGCCACTTCCTCGATCGAGGCCTCGATAAAACGCGCCGTCTCGAACGCCAGTTCCACCTTCACGCCCGGCGGCAGGGTTTTCTGGATCTCGGGCAGCAGCTTCCTGATGCCGTCGACGATCACCAGGGGATTGCCGCCCGGCGTGGGAAACAGGCCCAGATGCACGGCCGGCACGCCGTCCATGCTGGCGCTGGTTTCACTGGCGGCCGCGCCCAGTTCCACCGTGCCGATATCCTTCAACCGTATCAGCGCGCCGCCCTCGTCCTTGCCATTGGCAATCACCATCTCGCGAAACTGCGCCACGCTGGTCAAATCCGTGTTCACGCTGATATTCGAGACGACAAATTGCCCCTTTATTTTGCCCGGCGCGGCCTGGTAGTTATTGCGCCGCACGGCGGTCGCCACGTCCGACGCCGTCAGTCCGCGCGCCGCCAGTTTGGCGGGATCGATCCACAGGCGCATCGCCAGCTGCTGGCCGCCGAAGGTGTCGACTTTCGCCACGCCTTCGATGGTGGCAAACATCGGCTGCACCACGCGCGCCAGGTAGTCGGTCAGCTGCGCCGCCGAGACGGTCTTGCTGGCAAAGCCGACATAGGCCACGGCCGTGGCGTCGCCCGCCGAGCGTTCGATCACGGGGTCGAACGCGCCTTCGGGCAGCTTGTAGCGCACCTGGTTGACCTTGGCCATCACCTCTGTCAGCGCCTGCGTCGAATCGCCGTTGAGCTCCATGCGCACGGTCACCAGGCTGGCGCCCTGCACCGACGAGGAGGTGAGGTAATCGATGCCTTCCACCGACGACACGGCTTGCGCGATCGGCTGCGTGACAAAACCCTGCATCAGGTCGGCCGAGGCGCCCGGATAGCGGGTGGCGATGGTGATGGTCGATGTTTCCAGCATCGGGTACTGGCGCACCGGCAGCTGCTTGATGGCGAGCACGCCCAGCATCACGATCAGGCTGCTGATCACCAGCGCCAGCACGGGGCGGCGCACGAACAGGTCGGTAAAGTTCATCGCGCGGCGTCCTGTTCCAGGGTATTGGCCACCGCCTGCACGGCCATGCCGTCAGCGAGCTTCAACTGGCCCGAGGCGACCACCTGCTGGCCGGCAGACAGACCCTTGACGATTTCCACCCTGCCGTCGGCGCGCTCTCCCAGGGTGACCGCCACCCGTTTCACGGTCAGCGCCTGCTTGCCGGCCTGCTGCGCCACAAACACCGTGTCGCCATAGGCGCTGTAGGTGACGGCCGTTTCCGGCACCGTCAGTTGCCGCTCTTTGCCATCGCGCGCCACCTTCACATTGGCGTACATGCCGGCCTTCAGCGCACCGCTTGCCTCGCTCAGCGCCGCCTGC
This sequence comes from Janthinobacterium psychrotolerans, assembly GCF_001677885.1. GTDB lineage: Bacteria > Pseudomonadota > Gammaproteobacteria > Burkholderiales > Burkholderiaceae_D > Janthinobacterium > Janthinobacterium psychrotolerans. The sequence goes on from NZ_LOCQ01000053.1 coordinate 181,840, forward strand.
ACCTGCACCATGCGCGCGCGTGAAATCAAGGGATCGATGGCGCTGATCTTCGCCGCAAAGACCTGATCGGGACAAGCGTCGACCGTCACCCGCACCGCCTGCCCGGGTGCGAGCTTGCCGCTGCCCTGTTCATCGAGAGAAAAATTCACCAGCAAGGATCTGGTGTCGACCAGGCTGGCGACCGTGTCGGCCGGGTTCAGGTACTGGCCGGCATGCACGCGGCGGATGCCCATCTGGCCGGCAAACGGGGCGCGGATGGTCTTTTGCGCGATCAGCGCCTCGGTCTGGCGCACTTCGCCCAGGGCCGCGTCGCGGATCGCCAGCGCGCTGTCGAGCTGCTCCTGCGTGGCCGCCTTGCCTGGTACAAGTTGCACCGTGCGCCGGTAGCTGGTCTCGGCGTTGTTCAGCTGGGCGCGCAGGCGCAGCAACGACGCCTGCTCGGGCGCGTCATTGAGCTGCACCAGCACCTCTCCGGCGTTGACCTGCTGGCCAGAAGCAAAGCGGATGGCGGTAACGCGCCCGCCGGTTTCGGCCGCCAGCTGCACCTGGCGCGCCGCTTCCAGTTCGCCGACACCGGTGAAATAACGTGCTTGCGTGCCGGCCAATACGGGCGCCAGCGCCACCTTGGTGGCCGGCGACGGCGCCGCGACGGCGGCGTGGGAGTCGAGGCGTGGGTACGTGAGGATGCCCGCCACCGCGAGCGTGATGGCCAGCGCGCCAGCGCCGGCAAGTCGGATTGTCATGATGAGGTCTTTCGATAGAGACGCAGCCGCTTACAGCCAGCGCGCGTTAAACAGGAAGAACAGGGACAGCGTGAACAGCAGCAGCACCAAATGCGTGGTCTGCAGGCTTTCCTGGGCGATCCAGTAGCCGAACCACAGGCCGCCCAGGTGCATCAGCAGCAGGAAAGCCGCCATCGCGCACAAGGCGAGATTGAGCCAGGGCAGCGCCGCCGCCAGGCCATCGTGGAAGAACAGTGCGACACCGCTCCAGGCGGCCATCGCCGCAGCCAGCTGCAGCGCCAGCACCACCAGCAGCGCCAGGCGATGCACGGTCAATGACGCCAGCGCGCGGCGCAGCAGCGGGGTTTGCATGGTCGGGTCCATGCGCAGCGGGTCCATGCGCATGGTGTTGCCGATGGCCCAGACGGAACCGTGAAAGGCGTGCAGATTGTTGATGGCGGCAATGCTGAGCCAGCAAGCCAGGCCTGAAGCGAGCACAGCTTGAAACAGCAAAATGGTATCGTGTCGCGGCATGGTCGTTCCCGTCAAAGAAGCTTGCCGGCATGGGACACTCGACAGCACAGTGCTATCAGCCTATTATGCAAGCAATTGGTTGGTTAACTCGCCCCATCATAGTGGAGCAAAATGAATTACACAAGTAAACGTTTGGATAATGGCGACAGCGCTGCGGCTCCGCAGACGACGGAGCGCATCCTGTATTTCATCAAGACCAAGGGGCCCGTGTCGACGGCGTCGCTGGCCAAGACCCTGGCCATGACAGGCGAGGCGGCGCGCCAGCAGGTGCAAAAGCTGGTGACGGCGGGCCTGATCGAAGGCCGGATGGAGGCGCAAAGCGGCGCCGGGCGGCCACGCCAGAACTGGGTGCTGACGGAAGCGGGCCACGCGCGCTTTCCCGACACGCATGCGCAGCTGACGATCAAGCTGATCGGCTCGGTGCGCCAGCTGTTTGGCGAGGAAGGCTTGAACCAGCTGATCACGCAGCGCGAAGAGGAAAGCCGCAGCGCCTATGCGCTGGCGTGCTCGGCGCCCGACCTGCCCACGCGGCTGGCGCAGCTGGCGGCGATCCGCGATGAAGAAGGCTATATGGCGCGGGTGGAGGCGGACGGCGAGGACTGGCTGCTGATCGAGGACCATTGCCCGATCTGCGCCGCGGCGCGCACCTGCCAGGGTTTTTGCCGCTCCGAGCTGCAGCTGTTCCAGGAAGTGGTGGGCCCCATCGCCAGCGTGGTGCGCGAGCAGCACGTGCTGGCCAATGCGATGCGCTGCGTGTACCGCATCAAATTGACCGCTTAAGCGCGCGGAAACAGCGGCCAGGCGAGCAGCGCCACCAGAGCCGCCGCCAGCCACACCAGGCCCCAGCTGCTGGCCGCCAGCAAATGCGGCAGCGCGACCGGCGTGGCGAACAGCCCCAGATAGACGGCCGTATTGGCCATGCCCAGCGCCGTGCCGGCGCTGGCGGCGCCCGCCAGGGTCGCCAGTTCCGTATAGGCCACGCCATGCCAGGCCGATACGCAGATGCCGGCCAGGATCACGGCCGCCATCAGCAGCCAGCCCGGCGCCGCCAGCGCGGCCACGCCAGCGAGCAGCAGAAACGAGGCCAGCGCCACCAGCACCGAGCCGCGCAGGTAGGCCGGGCGATTCGCGTGACGGTCGGTATGGCGCCCGCTCCAGATGCGCATCACCATCGCGCCCAGCTGCAGCATCACCATCACGGAGGTGATCTGCGCCAGGCCCAGGTGGCCATGGTCGTGAAGGAACACGGTGGCATAGCTCAGGATCGCAAACTGCGGCACGCACAAGATGCCGATGCCGGCCACCATGCGCCACACCTGGCGGTTGTATAACGGTGACACCGGCGATGCTGCCTTGCCCTCAGGTACGCCCCTGGACGCGTTTTGCGGGCCTCTGGCGGCCTCGGGCGTGAAAGCCGGCTCGTGCATCCAGCGCCAGGTCAACAGCGCCGTCACGGCGCAGAAAAGGCCCAGCACACCGAAGACGGGCACAAAGCCATACCGGGCGGCCAGGGTCGGCAGCAGCAGCGCGCCCAGGCCGCCGCCCAGCGGCACGGCCGTCTGGCGGATGCTCATGGCAAAACCGCGTTCGCCGGCGCCGAACCAGCGCATGACGGCGCGGCCGCTGGCGCCGTTGACGCTGCCGCCCAGCACGCCGACCAGGGCCAGGCCGGCCGACAGCGCAAACAGCGACGGCACGGCCGCTCCCTGCGGCGTGATCCACAGCATCAGGGTCAACAAGGCCAGCAGGGTGCCGAGCAGGCCGGTCAGCAGCACGGGCCGGTCGCCCCAGCGGTCGGTGGCCATGCCCCACGGCAGTTCCGACAAAGCCACGCCCAGGCCCATGGCGCCCAGCGCCACCCCCAGTTCGGTATTGCTCAGGTGATAGCCGCTGCGCAGCCAGATGGCGGTGGTCGGCATGCCGTTGGCGCAGGCGGAAAAACTGGCGTTGGCGGCCACGCCGACACCGAGCACTTTCCAGCGGTGGGCGGCATTGAAGGTTGGGACGGAAGGCGTGATGGCAGGGCAGGTAGCGTTCATGATGGAATCAGGCTGTGATTGACCGCTACAGTGTTGCGCAGTACGATGATTCTGAATATCAGATAATTTTTATCTGATCGTTCGATAAAACCGGATGGTCATGAACGTACTCAATTTCGATATCGCTTTTTTGCGCAGCTATGTGGCCGGCATCGAGCTGGGCAGCTTTGCCCGTGCGGCCGACAAGGTAGGCCGTTCCACCTCGGCCGTCAGCGCGCAGCTGAAAAAACTCGAAGAGCAGGCCGGCATGCCACTGTTTCGCAAGGCGGGCCGGGGACTGGCGCTGACCGACGCCGGCGACGTGCTGCTGGCCTATGCGCGCCGCATGGTCGAACTGAACGACGAGGCCGCCGTCGCCCTGCGCGGGGTGGAACTGGAAGGCTGGGTACGGCTGGGTTTACAGGAAGATTTTGGCGAAGCGCTGCTGCCGGCCGTGCTGGGGCGTTTTGCGCGCGCCCACCCCAAGGTGCGCATCGAAGCGCACGTGGCGCGCAATACGGATCTGCTGGAACGCCTGGAGCTGGACCAGCTCGACCTGGCCTTGCTGTGGGGCTGCCATGCCTTGCAGGACATGACGGCCTGGCCGGCCCAGCGCCGCACCCTGATCGCCACGCCCGAGATGCGCTGGATCGCCTCGCCCACCCTGCCCTGGCGGCCGCAGTCGGGCGAGCCGCTGCCGCTGATCGCGTTCGACCGGCCTTGTCTGTTCCAGCGCTGCGCCACCGATGCCCTCGACCGCGCCGGCATCGCCTGGCGCATCGCATTTACCAGCCCCAGCCTGGCCGGCCTGTGGGCGGCGGCCGCCGCAGGCCTGGGCGTGACGGTGCGCACCAGCTACGGCCTGCCAGCTTCGGTCTGCGCGCTCGATGCGGTGGCGGCCGGCCTGCCCGCGCTGCCGTCGCTGTCGCTGGAACTGCTGCGCGCCGCACACACGCCCAGGCCGCCCGTCGAGCGGCTGGCCGTCTTGCTGGCCGAGACCTTGCAGGGCGTGCAGGACGATTGATCGCCGCGCATGCGCCGCGCCTTAAGGCTGCTGTGTAAAATCCTTTTCAACCCGGGCGCAGGCAAGTGCTGCTGTGTTTATCGGCGGAAAGCCGGGCGGAAGTCGACCAGTGGCCAACGCCGTGGCGGCCGGCGGCAGCCTCTACAAGTAGCCGATCGATTTCGGCTTCATGTACGGCCACAGTTTGCAGTGGTGATGTCGACTGGTAGGTCGGATTCGCGAGGCCGCAGGCCACGCGTAATCCGGCAACATGGTTGGCTTAGCTGGCCAGCGCCAGCAAATCCACCACTTCCAGCCCCGCCAGGTCTTGCGTCGTATTGCCCGCAAACGCGGCGCGGCTAGGCTGGCCGTCCTTCAGCCAGGTACGGGTGACGGCCTTGATCTGCTCCAGCGTGCAGGTCAAGACGCCCGTGCGGAACTGCTGGCGCACCGCTTCGGTGGTGCCGCGCTGCTGCATGTTCCAGGCCGTCAGCGCTTCGGCATACGGCGAGTGCGGCTTGTCCAGGCCCTTGATCACGCAGATGATGGCCTCTTCCACTTGTTCCTGCGAGAACGCGCCGTCGAGGATCTGCGTCAATGTCAGGTCGAAGTCGGCGTAGGTGCCGGCCAGGCGCGGATCGCGGTAGGAACTCAATGTAAACGTGCCGGCGCCGGCCGCATAGCTGGCGCTGCCGCCATAGGCGCCGCCTTTTTCGCGCAGCGCCGTATGCAGCACCTGATTGGTCATCAGCTCGGCCGCCACGGCCAGGGCCGCCGCATCCGGGCTATGCACGCCGGGCACGGTCCAGGAGACGAAGCAATGGTTGATCTGGCTGGTCGCATGCAGCGCCGTATTGGCCAGCGGCATCGGCACCACCGGCGGGGCGTTCACGGCGCCCTCTTCCACCACTTCTTCCCTGGCGGCGGCCGTGTCGACCTTGGGCAGGTCCAGCAGGCCGGCCAGGATCACGCCGTCCTGGTCCAGGCCCGCGCACAGCACGGTCGGCGGCTGGGCGATGATGTGGGCGTGCAGGGCATCGAGCTCGCGCGCGATTTCCTGCAGGCCTTCCGAGGTCTTGCTCAGCTGCTGCAGGCGACGGTAGAACGGCAGCGCGGCCGGGCCGCCGATGATGTCGTCGAAGCGGCGCGTCGGCGACAGCGGCGCGGTCGAGGCCAGCATGGCGTAGCGGCTGCCGGACTCGGCCAGGCTACTCAATTTGTCCTGCACCAGGCTTTCGATCAGGAAGGCCAGGCGCTCTTCTTCATCGAAGCGCGGCTTGGCGATCCAGGCCGACAGCACGGCGGCGATCGCCTCGTGTTCTTCGCGCAGGCCGCTGGCCGAGAACGACAGTTCCACGCGCATCGTCTGTTGCGGGCGGGGAATCGCTTCCAGGCCGATATGGAACGACGGCACCATGCTCTGGCGCCAGGCGCTGGCGTCGTCGAACGACATCTCGCCGACACCGAGTTCGGGCGCCAGGTCGGTGTACAGGCGCAGCCACGGCCACGATGCTTCGGGCAGGTGCGACACGTCGTACAGCACGTTGGCGTAGCTGATGCCGTTCGAGGCGATCGAAAACGCCACCGCGCCATTGACGGCGTCGGGTATGGCCAGCGCCGGGCGCGGATGGGCGCTGACGTCGCCCGGGCGGATGCGCGGCAGCACTTCCGAGTTCGACGGCAATTGCTGGTGCGCGTCGAGCGCGGCGGACTCGGCAACAATGTGCGCGCGCTGCTCGTCGCTCAAGCTGGCCTGCAAGGCTGCCAGTTTGGCGTCTTCCTGCGCGGCGCGTTCCGTGAAGAAAGCGGCGTCGGGCACCACGCGGGTGGTCAAACGGGTCGGATTGGCGATCAGGTCGCGCACCAACTGCTTGAAAAACTCCGGATCGGCTATCTGCTGTTCCAGCGTTTCCAGGATGGCCGCATTGTCGAAGGCATCCATCACATCGCCGTCATACATGGCCAGTGGCAGCGCGTGCAGCAAGCGGCCGAGGCCGTAAGGCATGCGGCCGCTGCTGATTTCGCGCTGGCCGTATTTGATATCGCGCAGGGCCGCATGCAGCACGGCGGCCGGAATGCCCTCTTCGGCCGTTTCTTCCAGCGCGGCCCAGATGCGGGTGTGCGCATCGGCGATCTGCTCTTCCGTCAGGCCTTCCATGCCGATATGGAACACCATCTGGCGCGTGCCGGCGTCGCGGCCGTTCATGTCCGACGGGCGGCCGTAACCGGCCGATTCCATCGCGCGCATCACCGGCGCCGACGATTCACCGAGCAAGCCGGCCGACAGCAGGTGGGCGTGATAGAACGCCAGCGGATCGGACGATTCGCCCAGCAGCCATGCGAATTGCAGGCCGAATTCATCGTCGCGCGCTTCCTGCGACGGAATTTTCACGATATTTTCCTGTGGCGCGGTCCAGGCGGGGGCCAGTTGCGGCAGGCGGCGCGGTGAAAAACCGCTCAGTTTCGACAGCACGCGCTCGGCGACTTGCTGTTGCACGGCCGACGCTTCGATATTGCCTGAGGTCATGATCACGGCTTGCGAAGGATGGTAGTGGCTGGCGTGGAATTGTTTCAGCATCTCATGCGTCAGCTCCGGGATATCGAGCGGATCGCCGCCCGATTCGACTTCGTACGTGGTGCCCTTGAGCAAGGTACTGGCGATGCCGCTGTCGAGCGCACGCATGGGGCTGTTGAAGGCGCCCTTCATTTCATTGAAGACGATGCCCTGATACACCAGCTTGTCGCCTTCGAAGGCATGGCGCCAGCCTTCCTGGCGGAAGTTCAGGTAGTCGAGATTCGGGAAGAACGCCGCGTCCAGATAGACGTCCAGCAGATTGAAGAAATCCTTGCGGTCGGTGCTGGCGAACGGATACACGGTGCGGTCCGGGTAGGTCATCGCATTCATGAAGGTGGCCGTCGAGCGGCGCAGCATCGAGAAGAAGGGGTCGCGCACCGGGTAGCGGGCCGAGCCGCACAGGGCCAGGTGTTCCAAGATATGCGCGCGGCCGTCGCTCACTTCAGGCACGGTGGGAAAAGCCACCAGGAACACCATTTCAGCCTGCTCGGTATGCATATGGATATGGCGCATGCCCGATGCGGGCTCGACGTATTGCTCGATGGTTGCCTGCAAGACTGGAATGAAGTTGCTGCTGACTTTTTCAAATGTGCTCATGCGGTATGGGATCTCTGCTGTAGGTGACTGGGACTGACTCGGGGCTTGCATCGTATCTTGGGGCAACACGGCGAAAAGCCAGGGCTGGCCGCCGGTGTAAGGATGCTTTTTAGGTTTATTCCTATTGTACTAGGACTATTCGCAGCGCGCCGCCGGCAGTCCGGGCAGCGGGCAAGGCGGCGTCATCGGATATGCGCTTGGCGTACCATGCGCCTTTTCCCACGCTCCCCTGCCGAAGGCCGCACCTTGTCCAGACTTTCATTTCGCCAACTGCTATTTGCCGCGTTTATCCTGACGGCCGGCATCATGACAGCGACCTCCGTGCAAGCCTTGCTGACCCTGGAACGCCTGGCGCAGCTGGGCCGCGACACGGCGGCGCAGGCGATTGTCCTGACGGAGCAGTCGCAGCGCCTGGCCGAACGCACGCTGGCGATGGAGCGCAGCGCGCGCCAGTTCATGGTGCTGGACGACCCGGTGTTTCGCGAACGCTACGCCAGCGCGCGCGAAGAGGCGGCCGGCGCGCTGGCCGTGCTGAACCGCGCCACGCCCCATTTTGCGCCACAGCTGGCCGACGAATGGACGGCGCAGGCCGAGTCGGCCTGGGAAGTATTGCAAGCTGGCAAGAAGCGCAAGCGCGACGGCCACGCCGTGGTGTCGCGCGCCTTTGTGCGCATGGCGCAGATCAACGACACCGTCGCGCGCGACAGCAAGACGGAGATCGGCAGCCGCAATGACGATTTGCTGGTCGAACTGGAACGCCAGCGCCGGCTGCTGGGTCTGCTGGTGATCGGCGCTGTGGTGCTGGCGGCCGTGCTGGCCACCTGCTTTGGCTTCTTGCTGTCGCGTCCGCTGCGCCGCATCGAGCGCGCCATTGAACGCCTGGGCGACAAGCGCTACGACCAGACCATCGTTGTCGGCGGCCCGGCCGATACGCGCTTGCTGGGCCAGCAGCTGGACTGGCTGCGCCAGCGCCTGGCCAGCCTCGACGCCGACAAGGAACGCTTTTTGCGCCATATCTCGCATGAATTGAAAACCCCGCTGGCGGCCTTGCGCGAAGGCGTGGCGCTGCTGGAAGACGAGGTGGCCGGCAAACTCAGCGATGGCCAGCGCGAAATCGCCGGCATCCTGCAGCAGAACACGGCGTCCTTGCAAACCCAGATCGAAGACTTGCTGCGCTACAATACCGCCGCTTTTGACGCCCAGCACCTGGCGCACAGCAAGGTCGACCTGCTGGCGTTGCTGCACGATGTGGTGGCGGCGCAGCAATTGCAATGGCAGGCGCGCCGCCTGACCATCGACATCCGGGGCGACTCGCTGGTGCTCAAGGTCGATCGCGACAAGCTGGCCACCGTGCTGGCCAACCTGCTGTCGAACGCCGTGCGCTTCAGCCCCGAGGGCGGCAGCGTGCGCTTTGAACTGTCGGGCGACCAGGGTTGCGCCCGCATCGACTGCATCGACCAGGGCGCCGGTGTCGCGCCCGAAGATGCCGAACGCATTTTCGAGCCGTTTTACCAGGGCGTGCGCCAAGTGGCCGGCGCGCGCAACGGCAATGGCATCGGCCTGTCCATCGTGCGCGAATATATTGCCGCCCACGATGGCCGCGTCCTTCTTTTACCGCGCCCGGCCGGCGCTCACTTTCGGATAGAACTGCCTTTATGATGATCAAATTTTCCGCGCCGTTATGGGCCGCCAGCGTGTTGCTGCTGGCCGGCTGCGCCGCGCCAGCGCCGAAACAACCGCCCGTGCTGGTGCAAACGCCGCCGCGCATCGTCGTCGTCGCCGATCCCAAGCTGACCGAACTGCTGGCCTACCAGGCCAGCCTGCGCCTGATGACGCCGTCCGAACTGGTCAAGGCCCAGCTGGAACTGGCGCGCGCCGACCATGCGCCGCACAACACCATCCGCCGCGCCATGCTGCAGGCCACCCTGCGCACGCCCGGCGACCTGGCGCGTGCGCAAACCCTGCTCGATGCGATCACGCAAGCGTCCAGCGACGAAGCGAAACTGCTGGCGCCGCTGGCGCAGGTCCTGTCCGGCCAGTATGCCGACCTGCGGCGCCAGGACGAGGTGGTGGAAAAACTCAACGGCCAGCTGCGCGAGGCCCAGCGCCGCAACGACCAGCTCAATGAAAAACTCGAAGCGCTGAAAAACATCGAGCGCAGCCTGTCGGTGCGCCCCGCCGCGGGAGCGCCGAAATGAACGGCTTGACCCATCCCCATATCTTGCTGGTCGATGACGACCCCGACCTGCTGCGCCTGCTGACGATACGCCTGCAGGCTGGCAACTACCGGGTGACGGCGGTGGGCAGCGCGGAAGCGGCGCTGGCGCGCCTGGCGGTCGAACTGCCGGCGCTGGTCATTACCGATGTGCAATTGCCGGGCCGCGACGGCCTGGCTCTGTTCGACGATATCCGCCGCCAGCACGCGGCCCTGCCGGTGATATTGCTCACGGCCCACGGCACCATCCCCGACGCCGTCGACGCCACCGCGCGTGGCGCCTTTGCGTATCTGACGAAACCGTTCGACGGCAAGGCGCTGATGGAAAAAGTGGCGTATGCCGTCAACCTGTCGACCGTGATGCCGGCCGCAGCCTCAAACGACGAGAGCTGGCGCGCCGAGCTGATCAGCCGCAGCGCGCAGATGGCCGAACTGCTGGCGGAAGCCAAGCTGGTGGCCGGCTCCGACGCCAGCATATTGATACGCGGCCCCAGCGGCACCGGCAAGGAATTGCTGGCGCGCGCGCTGCACAACGCCAGCCGCCGCGCCAAGGCGCCGTTTATCGCCGTCAACTGCGGCGCGATTCCCGAGCAGCTGCTGGAATCGGAACTGTTCGGCCATGTGAAGGGTTCTTTCACGGGGGCGGTGGGCAACCGCGAAGGCCTGTTCCAGGCGGCCGACGGCGGCACCCTGTTTTTGGACGAGATCGGCGACATGCCGCTGCCGCTGCAAGTGAAATTGCTGCGCGTGCTGCAGGAGCGGGCCGTGCGCCCGGTCGGCTCCGACCAGACGCGGGCGATCGACGTGCGCCTGCTGTCGGCCACTCACCGCGACCTGGATGTGGCAATGGCAGAGGGGCAATTTCGTGAAGACCTGTATTACCGCCTGAACGTGGTGACCTTGACCCTGCCGCCGTTGGCCGAGCGCCGCGAAGATATTGCTCTGCTGGCCAACCACTTCCTGCACAAGCTGGCCGACAAATATCAGAAACCATTGAACGGTTTTGCGCCCGATGCGCTGACGGCACTGGTCAGCGCGCCCTGGCCCGGCAATGTGCGCCAGCTGGTCAATGTGGTCGAGCAAGTGTGCGCGCTGGCCACCGCCCCCCTGGTGCCCTTGAGCCTGGTACAGCGCGCGCTGCGCGTGCCGTCCCTCGAAGCGCTCAGCTATAACGAAGCCAAGCAGCGCTTCGAGCGCGACTACCTGGTTCAGTTGCTGCGCCTGACGGACGGCAACGTGGCCGACGCCGCCAGACTGGCCGACCGCAACCGCACCGAGTTCTACCGTTTGCTGCAGAAATACGAGCTCACGCCGGCCCTGTTCCGCGGCGAAAACGACCCTGTCGCCGAATAGCGACAAAAATAAACCCTTTTAAATCAATGGTTTAAGTTTGATGATTGATATGGTGCTCATAGTGTGTCGCCATCCGGCGACAAAAAGCGCGGGTTTTCGGGCCGTGCCAGCCCGAAAAAAGGAAATTGGTAGCCAAGTGGTTGATTTCAAAGAGATTATAAAAGCTGGCACGGCCTTTGCTACATGGGTAGATGTAACGCTCCAAAGTGTTGCTTTAACCAAGTAAGAAGCTTTTAACTTTATTGAGAGGAACTACCATGCAAACATCGAAACTGTTCAATACCCTGGTTGCCGCTATCGTTCTGTCGGGCGCCTCGATCACCGCTTCGCATGCCGCTGACTCCGCACCAAAAGCACAAGCTCCTGCTGACACCGTGGTTGCCGCCAACGCCGCTGCTGCCGTACCTGATGAAACCATCACCTCGTCGGCCAAGGCCGCCCTGGGTGCCGATGCTCAAGCCGCTACCCTGCCGGTGAACGTGGCAACGAAACAAGGCGTGGTCGTGCTGTCGGGCGACGTGCCGAGCGCCGAAGCAGGCGACCGCATCGTGCAGATCGTCGCTTCCGTGAGCGGCGTGAAAGAAATCAAGAACGAGCTGAAAGTCAAAGCCGCCGGCTAACGCCCTCGCGGTAACGCCTCGCGCTGTACTTTACTCCGGGTTGCCCTGTCTGCGGACAGGGCATTTTTTTGCCCGTTGAGTTTATCGTGTCAGCAGCGCCCGCCATTGTTCCTTGTACCTCGCCAATCCCTCTGACGAAAGCGGCTGCACTACCGTCGATACCATGGCCGGGACGCTGCCCCACCGATGCAACATCCACCCGCCGCAAGTGGTGCCGCTGGCATCCTGCGACACGGCCACTTCCCGGCCCGGCCGCAGGGCCGCCAGCAAGGAGGCGAAATGGGGGTTGTCGGTAAAGCTGCCCTCCACCGTGACCGGCCCCTGCGCACCCAGAACCTCCAGGCAATAGTCGCTCATCAGCGCGCAGTACAAGGTGGCCAGCGCATAGTGTTCCTGCGGTGTACGAGGTTCGCGGCCAACGATGCGCCCGGTCTGCCCGACGAATGGCCCGCCGGACTCGGCAAAACAGGGCAGCGCCACGGTGCCGTGGTGCACCAGTCTTTCGATATCGGCCACATCGCACACTTGCGGCGACGCACCCGCCAGCACGGAAAACTCGCGCCCGCCCATAAAGCGCATGCAGGCCACCGGTTGCCCCAGCGCATTCACGTTGGCCAGCATGTCGGCCGTTTCGTCGAGCCGGTCCAGTGGCGCGCCAAACGCGGCCGCAATCGCCCAGGTGCCGGTCGACAGGACCGTGCGCGGCTGCTCGTGTGCGTCCGCCTCCAGGTAGCGCAGCAGCGAGGCATTGCTGTCATGGATGCCGCACAGCACCTGGCAATCGCGCAGCGCGGGGTTGCCGCGCACTGGCCCCAGCGCCGTCCAGGCCGATTGCAGCGGCGGAAACAGCTGCGTCCATTCCATGTGATGCACCAGCGAAGAAAACGTTCCCTGCTGCGGCTGCCACAAATCAGTATGGCAACCGAGCGAGGTCACTTCGCTGGCCGCCACGCCGCACAAGCGCCAGGCCCAGTATTGCGGGTAGGTCAAGATATGGCGCGCGCGGGCAAATTGTTGCGGATAGGTTTTGGCCAGCCAGTACAGCTGCAAGCCCAGGTTCAGCCCGCAGGGCAGTTGTGGCGACAGGCTGTCGGCAAAGGCGGGCCGCAGCTTCTCGTACTCGGCCGCCAGCGCCTGCGGCAACGTCGATTCATAGTCGAGGATGGGCAGCACCAGCCCGTCGTCGTCGACCAGCGCCGCCGTGGCGCCGTGCGTGACGGGCACGATGGCGCTGATGCGGGCCAGGCCGGCAAAGCTCGCCAGCGTGCCCTGCAGCCAGTCCCACAGGCGTTCCGTATCGTGGTGCGGATACAGTCCGGTGGCAACGATGCTGTTCGGGCAGCGCTGTTCGGCCAGAATGGCGCCGGCGGTATCGAGCAAGGTCAGCTTGGCATTGGTCTTGCCGATATCGAGTACAACGGTGGCGTCGATAATCTGGCCCTCCTTATGCAAGATGAAATACGGGCGCCAGCGGCACCACGACGGGCGAGGCATCGGCCTGCGTGTCCATCAGGTCGGCCATATGGTCCCACCAGCGGCGCATCACCGGATGCTGCGGCAGCGCGTCCATCGCGTGGCCGTCGGTGCGGCGCAGCACGGCAAACAGCGCACCTGTGCCTGCATCGAGAAAGATGCTGTAGTCGCGCACGCCGGATTCATGCAGCAAGGCCGCCAGCTCGGGCCAGATGGCATCGTGGCGGCGTTGATATTCGGCGGCATGGCCGGCTTTGAGCTGCATCCTGAAAGCGATTTGTTCCATATTATTTTTTGGTTTGTTTGCGGTTCAACAGGCGCGGCACGGCAATCGTAATCAGCAGCAGGATGCCGACCACGATGGTCATGATGACGCCAGGAATATTGAGCAGCGCCAGGCCATAGGTGACCATGCCCAGCAGCAATACGGCCAGCAGCACGCCGCCGATGCTGCCCTTGCCGCCGGCAATGCTCACGCCACCGAGGATCACCATGGTGATCACTTCCAGTTCCCAGCCCATGGCGATATTGGGCCGCGTGCTGCCGATGCGTCCCGTCAGCAACCAGGCCGCCAGGCCCGCCATCGTGCCGGTGGCAACAAACAGCGCAAAGCGGTAGCGGTCGACCGCCACGCCCGAGAAGCGCGCCGCCATCGGATTGCTGCCGATGGCAAAGATGCGCCGGCCCCAGCTGGTCGCATGCAGCAGCACCGCAAACAGCACGGCGAATACCAGCAGGATCACGAACGGGCGCGGAATGATGTCGAAGAAATAGCCCTGGCCCCAGTCGATCAGCAGTTGCGGGTAACCGGTGTAGGCCTGGTCGCCGAGGATCACGCTGGCCAGGCCGCGAAACAGCGCCACCGTGCCGATCGTCACGACGATGGACGGCAAGGCAAAGCGCGTCACCAGCACGCCGTTCAGGCTGCCGCAAACGGCGCCCATGGCCAGCGCGACGAACAGCAGGCCTGCCGGCGGCACGCCATGGTGGTGGGCGAAACCCATGGCCACCGATGACAGCGCCAGGGTGCCCGAGACGGAAATATCGATTTCGCGACAGATGATCAGCAAGGCCATCGGCAGCGCGATCAGCGCCTTTTCGCTGAAATTGAAGGTGCTGTCGGCCAGGTTGTACACATCGAAAAAATGCGGCAAAAAGATGCTGTTGCCGACAAACACGGCCACCAGCAGCAGCGCCAGCAGCGCTTCCCAGTGCGCCAGGTAATGCGACAGCCGCTGCGCCTTGCGGTCGAGGATGGTGTAGCGCGAACCAGGCGCGGCGCTCTGGTGCGGGGAAGTCGAGATCGCGTTCAAGCGGCGCTCCTTGATGAGGGTTGTAGCATGGCCAGCGGCAGGATCTGGCGGCCGGCCTTTTTATTGCCGCGAGCATTGATCAGCACGGCCGTCAGGATCACGATGCCCGTCAGCGCGCTTTGCCAGAACGGCGAGACCTTGATGATGGGCAGGGCGTTATTGATGACGGACAGGAACAGCGCACCGAGCACGGCGCCGGCCACGGTGCCGGCGCCGCCAGCGATGCTGATGCCGCCGATCACGCAGGCGGCGATCACGGTAAATTCAAAGCCGTAGGCAATTTCAGAATACGCGACCGCATAGCGCGCCACCCACAGGTAGCCGCACAGGCCGGCCATCATGCCCGACAGGCCGTAGGTCCAGAACAGCCGGCGCGCGGTCGAAATGCCGACATAGCGCGCCGCCAGCGGCTGGTTGCCGATCGCATACAGGTCGCGCCCGAAGCGGGTATAGCGCGCCAGCAGCCAGGTGGCGATGATGGCGGTGGCCGCGATCCACACCAGGTGCGTGACGCCAAACAAATGACTCAATGGAAAGGCGATAAAGTCGGCCGGCATCTGGTGCGACGAGACCCAGGCGCCGCCGGACAAGACGAACACCAGGCCGCGATACACGCTCATGGTGCCCAGGGTCACCACGATGGGCGGCAGGTCCAGGTAGCCGATCAGATAGCCGTTCACCAGGCCCAGCAGCAGGCCGATGGCCACCGCCACCAGCATCACCACCAGCAGCGGCAGCTCCGGATATTTAACGGCCAGCAAGGCCGCCATCATGCCCGACAAGGCCAGGTTCGAGGCCACCGACAGATCGATGCCGCGCGTGATGATGACGAACATCTGCGCCAGCGCCAGCATGATCAGCAAGGTGCTGTCGGTGAGCAGGTTGCCCAGGCTGCCGGCGGTCAAAAAGACCGGGGCGCGCACGCCCACGGCAACGGCCAGCAGCACGATCAGCAGCGCCAGCTGGACTTCGCGTTGTTTCAGGTAGTGCATATGAGTTCCTCGTTCGAGTGCGCGCTGCCGGAAGCGGCGGCGACCACGTTTTCCGGCGTCGCCTGGGCGCGCGAAAAAACGCAATTGATATGGCCCTGGTGCATCACCACCACGCGGTCGGCCATGCCCAGCACTTCCGGCAATTCCGACGACACCAAAATCACCGACAGGCCCTGCGTCACCAGTTCGCTGATAAAGCGGTGCACGGCCGCTTTCGAGCCGATATCGATGCCCTTGGTCGGCTCATCGAGAATGATGACCTTGGGTTTGGTGGCCAGCCATTTGGCCAGCACCACTTTTTGCTGGTTGCCGCCCGACAGTTCCGACACCATCTGCGTAAAGTGGTGCGCTTTCAGCTCCAGCTGCTCGCTGAACTGGCGCGCAATCGCGGTCTCACGCGAACGCTTGCTGCGCAGGAAAAAACCGATGCTGTCCAGAATTGGCAAGGTAATGTTCTGCACGATGGACAGCGACAGATGCGCGCCCTGGTGCTGGCGGTCTTCCGGCACATAGGCGATGCCGTGTTGGATGGCGTCGCTGGCGCTGCGGATGGTCACTTCCTGGCCGGCAATTTTGACCGTGCCCGTCACGCCTGGCGTCAGGCCAAACAGCGCCTGCATCACCTCGGAACGGCCGGCGCCCACCAGGCCGTAGAAGCCGACGATCTCGCCTTGCTGCACCGAAAAATGAATATCGCGAAACTCGGTCGGATGACAGAACTGCGACACTTCCAGCAATGTCGCTCCCAGTGGCACCTCGACCTTGGGAAACACCTGGTGGATGGCGCGGCCCACCATCAGCGACACCAACTGTGGTTCGCTGATCTCGGCCAGCAAACCGGCGGCCACGAAATGGCCATCGCGCAGCACCGTGTAGCTGTCGGCGACGGCAAAGATCTCGTCGAATTTGTGCGAGATGAAAATGACGGCCGTGCCAGCCGCGCGCAGCTGGCCGATGATGCGGTACAGCTCGTGGATTTCGCGCTGCGACAGCGAGGCCGTTGGCTCGTCCATGATCACCACGCGCGCGTCCTGCGACAGCGCGCGGGCGATCTCCACGAAGTGGCGCTGCGCCACGCTCAGGTCCTTGACCTTGGCCAGCACCGGCAGCTGCACTTCCAGCCGTGCGAAGATCGCCTCGGCCTGGCTGGCCATCAGCGCCCAGTCGATGCGCGCCGGATAGCCGGTCTGCGGCTGGCGGCCAATATAAATGTTTTCGGCCACCGTCAGTTCGTCGAACATCACGGTTTCCTGGTGCACGGCGGTCATGCCGGCATCCATCGCGTCTTGCGGGCTGGCAAACAGCACGCGCTGGCCGTTCACTTCGATATGGCCGGCGTCCGGTTGATAGATGCCCGTCAGGGTCTTGACCAGGGTCGACTTGCCGGCGCCGTTTTCGCCGATCAGCGCCATCACTTCACCGGCGCGTACCGTCAGCGCCACGTCTTTCAGCGCGGTGACGCCATGGAAGTGTTTGCAGATGCCGTGCAGGCGCAATACCGGCGCCGCGTTCTGCGCAATAGGGGGATTCTGTGACATAGCCATTCACAAGTTAAGGATTTCGTAGGTCGGGTTAGCGCGCAAGCGCGTAACCCGACAACATTGTTGGCTTTACCGGTGTTGTCGGATTACGGCGTTTCGCGCCTAATCCGACCTACTTAAAAGATCTTCGAGAATTTCTCGACGTTATCCTTGTCATAGGTGAACGGTGGCGCCAGCGCCGCTTCGCCCACGGCGTCGACCGTCAGCTTGCCCATGCGGCCGACCGCAATCGATTCGCCGGCCTTGCCGGTCGCCTTGCCGGTCACGAATTGATGCGCGGCATAGGTGGCGGCGTAGCCGAGGTCGATCGGATTCCAGATCGCGAAGCTTTTCACGGCGCCGCTCTTCACGTGGCCGGCCATTTCCGATGGCAGGCCCAGGCCCGTCACATACACTTTGCCGACCAGTTTTTCATCGACCACGGCCTTGCCGGCTGCATTGATGCCGACCGTGGTTGGCGCGATGATGGCTTTCAGGTTCGGGTTGCTGCGCAGCAAACCAATCGCTTCGCGGTAGCTTTTGTCGGACTGGTCGTCGCCATACACGGTCGACACCAGTTTGATTTTCGAATACGCGGGCTGGGCCAGCGTTTTCTTCATTTCGGCTATCCAGATATTCTGGTTGGTCGCCTGCGCGGTGGCCGACAGGATGGCGATCTCGCCGGCGCCGCCGATGGCGTCGGACGCCATCTCGATCTGCTTCTGGCCGATCAGAGCCGGGCTCGACGGGTTCAGTTGCAGCAGGCGGCCGTCCCTGGCGATGCCGCTGTCGAAGGAGATGACCTTGATGCCGCGCTGCATGGCTTTCTTGGTGATCGGCACCAGCGCATTGGCGTCGTTGGCGGAAATGACGATGGCCTTGACCTTCTGGCTGATCAGGGAACTGATGATTTCGATCTGGCCTTCGGCGGTGGCCGTGGTCGGGCCCGTGTAGATGATTTCCACGTCGCCCAGCTGCTTGGCCGCCTCGTTCGCGCCTTCGTGGGCGGCGTCGAAAAAGCCGTTGCCCAGGTTTTTCACGACCATCGCGATCTTCATTTTTTCCGCCGCCTGCGCGCCGGTGGCCAGGCAAGCCATCATGCAGGTGCTCAGAAGCGCCACCATCATTTTGTTCATCTTCATGCCACGTCTCCTTTTATTATTGATGTGGCGGTAGGCACCATGCCCCCTGCCATCTTCTTGTTAGATTCTTTAGTGGGCCTGCCAGTCGCGCTCGGCCTGCAGCTGTGGTTCCGGCGCCTGCTCGGGCGCCACCGCCAGCACCTTGACGCCTGCCTGTTCCAGCATCTGCACCGCCGCATCCGACGCGCCCGTATCGGTAATCACGCAGGACACGCGGTTCAGGCCGCACAGGATCAGCCCCGCCTTGCGCGCGAACTTGCTGCTGTCGGCCAGCACGATCAGTTCCTCCGCCTGGCTGATCAGCCGCTTTTCGGCCTGGATCAGCATCGGGTCCGCTTCCATCAGGCCCAGCATCGACAGGCCGTATACGCCCATGAACATTTTGCCGGCGTAATGGTGCTGGCTGATGTCGTTGTCGAACGGACTGAGTATCACGTTCTGCTCGCGATAGACTTTGCCGCCGGGCAGGATAATTTCATTCTCGCTGGTCATCAGGAGGCGCTCGGCCATCATGAAGGAGTTGGTGAGGATTTTCAGGCGCTTGTCGACCAAAAATTCCACCATGCGGTAGGTGGTGGTGCCGCCATTGATGATGATGGTGTCGCCGTCCGCGCACAGGCCGCAGGCATGGCGGGCAATCGCGCGTTTTTGCGCGGCGCAGCGGTCGATATTGTTCTGGAATGTCTCGCCCGACAGCGCAAAGGTACGCTGCTTTTTTTGCGGCAGGCTTTCCGCACCGCCACGGGTGCGCACCAGCAGATTGCGCTCGGCCAGCCAGGCGATATCGCGCCGCACGGTGGCCGGCGACGAATTGAGCCAGCCGACCAACTGGTCGACGCTCGCCGTGCTGTGCTCGGCGAGTAACTTCAACAGCCCCTTGCGGCGTTTGTGATTGATCACGTTGTCTCCTCTTGAGTCATCTCCTTGGCGGCGGCTGCGCGGTGCGCGCCGGGCCAGGGACGACTTCTTTATCGGTGAGCCAGCCTAAGCAGTTGAGCGGTGTGTGTCAACAATCAATCAATCAACATCGTGATTATTTGCCCATTGCGCAAATGCTTGATTGGCGCTTCGATCAACATGATGATTATTTGCGTTTCTCTCACCGTTTTGATTGCTTGTTGATTGACACGATCAGGCCGCTGATTTCTACTGAGCGCTGCTGCCGCCAACTGCTCCGCACACAGATGCGGTCATGGCACTGGGCACACATAACCAATAATGGAGACACTGTATGACCGCCACGATGGACACCAAATCGCCCGCGCCCATGACTTCGCTGTGGGATGACGCGCACGCCGCAACCTTGAGCGAACCGGAACTGCTGCTGTACCGCTCCAACCTGCTCGGCTCCGACATGCGCATCACCAACTTTGGTGGCGGCAACACCTCGGCCAAGATCACCATGACCGATCCGCTGACGGGCGAGCAGGCCGAAGTACTGTGGGTCAAAGGCTCCGGCGGCGACCTGGGCAGCATCAAGCTCGACGGTTTTTCCACGCTCTACATGGACAAGCTGAACGCCTTGAAAGGCCGCTACCGTGGCCTGGCGCTGGAAGACGAAATGGTGGCCTACCTGCCGCATTGCACCTTCAACCTGAACCCGCGCGCGGCCAGTATCGACACGCCTTTGCACGCATATATCGCGCGCAAGCATGTCGACCATATGCACCCGGACGCGGTGATCGCGATTGCCGCCTGCGCCAACAGCAAGGCCCTGACGCAAAAGATTTTCGAAGGCGAACTGGGCTGGCTGCCATGGCAGCGCCCCGGCTATGACCTGGGCCTGAAACTGGAAGCGCTGTCGCAGTCGCAGCCCAGGCTGAAGGGCATCATTCTCGAAGGCCACGGCCTGTTTACCTGGGGCGATACGGCCAAGTCCTGCTATGAAGTCACGCTGGCCATCATCAAGCGCGCCGAAGACTGGCTGGCCGCGAATACCAAACAACCGGCGTTTGGCGGCGCCAAAGTTTCCCCGCTGCCGTCGGAAGAACGCGCCGCGCTGGCGCAGCGCCTGATGCCTCTGCTGCGCGGCAAGATCAGCCAGGACGAATACAAGCTGGGCCACTTCGACGACAGCGCCAATGTGCTCGATTTTGTTTGCAGCAATGATTTGCTGCCGCTGGCCGCGCTCGGCACGTCCTGCCCCGACCATTTCCTGCGCACCAAGATCCGTCCGTTCGTGATCGACTTCGATCCGGCCAACCCGGACTTCGACAAGCTCGTCGCCGGCCTCGACGATGCGCTGGCCGCCTACCGCGCGGACTATATCGCCTACTACACGCGCTGCAAGCACGACAACAGCCCGGCCGTGCGCGACGCCAACCCGATCATTTACCTGATCCCGGGCGTGGGCATGCTGTCGTTCGCCAAGGACAAGGCAACGGCGCGCATCGCCGGCGAGTTCTATGTCAATGCGATCAACGTGATGCGCGGCGCCAATGGCGTCGACACCTATGTCGGCCTGCCGGAGCAGGAAGCGTTCGATATCGAGTACTGGCTGCTGGAAGAAGCCAAGCTGCAGCGCATGCCCAAACCAAAAAGCCTGGCCGGCCGCATCGCCCTGGTGACGGGCGGCGCCGGCGGCATCGGCCAGGCCGTGGCGCGCCAGCTGCTGCAGGAAGGCGCGTGCGTGATGCTGACCGATATCGATGGCGGCGCCCTGGAAGAAGCCGAGCAGGCCCTGCTGAAGGTGGCGGGGCGTGACAGTATCGCCACGGTGCGCGCCAATATCACGGCCGAACATGAAGTCGAAGCCATTTTGAACGCGGCCGCGCTGCGCTTTGGCGGCGTGGATCTGCTGGTCTCCAACGCAGGCATCGCCTCGTCGGCGCCGGTGGAAGACACGACCCTGGCAATGTGGGAACGCAACCAGTCGATCCTGGTCACCGGCTACTTCCTGGTCAGCCGCGCGGCGTTTCGCATCATGAAGCAGCAGCAGCTGGGCGGCAGCATGGTGTATGTGGCCAGCAAGAATGGCCTGGTGGCCTCCGGCGGCGCTTCGGCCTATTGCACCGCCAAGGCGGCCGAAATCCACCTGGCGCGCTGCCTGGCGCTCGAAGGCGCGCCGCACGGCATCCGTGTCAATGTGGTCAACCCCGACGCCGTGATCCGCGGTTCGCGCATCTGGGACGGCAAATGGAAGGAAGAGCGCGCCGCCTCGAACAAGATCGATTCGGACGATATCGAGGAATTCTACCGCCAGCGCAGCATGCTCAAACGCAGCGTGCTGCCGGAAGACATCGCCGAAGCCGTGTATTTCCTGTCCAGCGAAAAAGCCGCCAAGAGCACCGGCAATATCATCAATGTCGATGCCGGCAATGCGGCCGCTTTTACACGATAATCCGCGATAATCCAGTCCTATAAAAAAGCAGCCGGCCAACGCGCCGCGCTGCGCACAAGGAGACAAAACATGAATACCATGATCAACGAAGGCCTGGTGGCCGAGCACAATGCCAAGCTGCAAGCGAATCTGGACGCCGACTACGCGGCGCTGGCCGGCGTGCTGCAACGGCGCGGCCAGGACATTGAACAACTGACGGCGCTGGCGCAGACCTTTGCCGTCGCCGTGCCCACCTGGGGCGCTGGCACCGGCGGCACCCGCTTTGCCCGCTTTCCCGGCGTGGGCGAGCCGCGCAATATCTTTGAAAAACTGGAAGACTGCGCCGTCATCAACCAGTTGACGCAAGCCACGCCCGCCGTCTCGCCGCATTTCCCATGGGACAAGGTCAGCGACACGGCCGCCTTGCGCGAGATCGCGCAAGGCTACGGCCTGGCCTTTGACGCCGTCAACTCCAACACCTTCCAGGATCAACTGGGCCAGGCGCACACCTACAAGCACGGCAGCCTGACCTCGCAAAGCGCGGCCGTGCGCGCGCAGGCGGTCGAGCACAATATCGAATGTATCGAACTGGGCCGCGCGCTGGGGTCGAAAGCGCTGACGGTATGGGTCGGCGACGGCGCCAACTTCCCGGGCCAGCACAATCTGCGCGGCGCGCTGGAGCGCTACCTGGACAGCATGCGCGACATCTACGGCGCCCTGCCTGCCGACTGGAACATTTTCATTGAACACAAACTGTTCGAGCCGGCCTTTTACGCCACCACGATTGCCGACTGGGGCACCAGTTTTGCCTGCGCCACCACCCTGGGGCCGAAAGCCAAATGCCTGGTCGACCTGGGCCACCACGCGCCGAACACGAATATCGAGATGATCGTGGCGCGCCTGGCGCAGTTCGGCAAGTTGGGCGGCTTCCATTTCAACGACAGCAAATACGGCGACGACGACCTCGATTCGGGCAGCATCAATCCGTTCCAGCTGTTCCTGGTCTTCAATGAACTGGCCGACGCGGCCGAGCGCGAAGGCAGCACCTTCAACCCCGCCTACATGCTGGACCAGTCGCACAATGTGACCGACCCGATCGAAAGCCTGATGAGCAGCGCCGTCGAGGTGCAGCGCGCCTTTATCCAGTCCGCGCTGGTCGACCGCGCCGGCCTGCGCCAGCTGCAGGAAAGCAACGACGTACACGCCTCCGCACAAGCCTTGAAACAGGCTTTCCGCACCGACGTCAGCGCGATTTTGGCCATGGCGCGCCTGCGCTCGGGCGCGGCGATCGATCCGGTGGCCTGCTATCGCACCACGGGCTACCGCGAAGCGCGCGGCGTGGCGCGTCCACCAAAAGCAGGGGCCAGCAGCAGCGGCATTGTTTAAAACAACGACGAAAGCGGCATGCAGCTTCCAGGCATGCCGCCAAGCAAGCAGGTAGAATGCCTGGCACTGGCGCTACGCTGCGCCGCTACCAGGCCTACGCATGTCTTCTTTCTCTCCCGGCGCCCTGCTGCGCAATCTGAAACCCGATAATTTTACGATCGCCCTGCTGGTGACCGTGGCGCTGGCCAGCTTCCTGCCGTGCTCGGGCACGACCGCCGTGGTGTTCGGCCATGTCACCACCGTCGCCATCGGCCTGCTGTTTTTCCTGCACGGCGCCAAGCTCTCGCGCGAAGCCGTGGTGGCCGGCGCCCTGCACTGGCGCTTGCACCTGCTGGTGCTGGCCAGCACCTTTATTCTGTTTCCGCTGCTGGGCCTGGCGCTGCGTCCGCTGGCCCTGACCTTTCTCACGCCCGACCTGTACATGGGCATCCTGTTCCTGTGCGCGCTGCCATCAACCGTGCAATCGTCGATCGCCATGACCGCCATGGCGCGCGGCAACGTGCCCGCCGCCATCTGCAGTGCCTCGGCCTCGAACTTTATCGGCATTTTCCTCGCGCCCATCCTCGTCGGGCTGCTGATTGCCAAGGGCGCGGAAAGCAAGTCGTCGGTCGACGCCGTGCTGTCGATCGTGATGCAACTGCTGCTGCCGTTTTTGGCCGGCCAGTTCCTGCGCCGCTGGATCGGCCGCTGGGTCGACCGCCACAAGGCCACCCTGAAATACGTCGACCAGGGCTCAATTTTGCTGGTGGTCTACACGGCCTTCAGCGAAGCGGTCAACGAAGGCATCTGGCACACCCTGTCGGTCGAAACCCTGGTCGCGCTGGGCCTGATCAGCCTGTTGCTGCTGGCGCTGGTGCTGGGCATCTCCACCTTGGTCAGCCGCCGCCTGGGTTTTTCCAAGGAAGACGAGATCGCCATCGTCTTTTGCGCCTCCAAGAAAAGCCTGGCCAGCGGCGTACCGATGGCCAAGGTGCTGTTCTCGACCCGTTCCCTGGGCATGGTGATTCTGCCGCTGATGCTGTTCCACCAGATTCAATTGATGGTGTGCGCGGTGATTGCGCAGCGCTATGCAAGACGGGACGAGGGCAAGGAAGCGACGGTGTCTACGCTGTAAAGAAAGGTGCTGCACGGTGACTGTGCGACGTCAAGTCGACACTTCCCAGCGTCCGCCTTTCTGAGGCCCGACATA
Source organism: Janthinobacterium psychrotolerans (assembly GCF_001677885.1). GTDB lineage: Bacteria > Pseudomonadota > Gammaproteobacteria > Burkholderiales > Burkholderiaceae_D > Janthinobacterium > Janthinobacterium psychrotolerans. The sequence continues at coordinate 205,811 of NZ_LOCQ01000053.1, forward strand.
TTTCAGCTTGCCATCCTTGACGAGTTTTGCGCTGGCCCGCTGGACGGCACTGAGCGACTTGCCCATCCGGGTAGCCACTTCGGCCAGCGTCATGGCCGGGTGATCCGCAAGATATTGCAGGATTGCTTCAGGCGTTTTAACCGGCGTTTTAACAGGCGTTTTAACCGGCGTTTTAGCCGGCGTTTCAAGCAAAGTTCTTTTGCCGACGGCGTACCCTGGCAATGATTTTTTCGATGCCAGCACAGGAAACGGAAACTCTACCCAGAACGCCGTGCTGTCACAATCGACTATCGGTAGCGGACTTGCTTTGGCCACGCATGACCGGCGTATCAGGTCGATGCCTCGGCCCCACGATTCGATCAAGCCGGCAAGGAACAAGGTGCGGGCAATGTCCGGATTGGCCGGCTGCGACGAGTGCTTGGTCATCAGGCGCGCCAGCGACCAGTCAGGCGGCAACTGGCCGGCGTTCCAGATGATCAGCTTGTGATGGTACACGCTGATCTGGGTCGGAATCGCGGCGCCATAATCTTTGTGCGCAATGGCATTGATTACGGCCTCGCGCAAGGCCGCCTCGGGCACCGGCAAGCGCTCCATGCGCTGCGCTCCCTGGTAGGAAATTCCGGCGCGAAGGTATTTGGTCTGCAGCAGCGCGAGTGTTGTTTCCACCTGCGTGAACAGGTCGCCCTCGATCACGTCCTGGTAAAGCAAGTCGGAGTCGGTACGGAAGAAACCGATCTTCACGCAGGCGCCGGTGGTGAATTTCTCGGGATCGGCATGAAACAGCAAGGTCGCCGCCAGCTTGCGAAACGCCAGCATGGCGCGCGGCGCCAGATCGGTCATGGCCACATGCGGTACTGGTACACCATCCCAGTGCCTGCCCAGTTTGCGCAGAAGAAAACGATCGAGCGCCGCGCCACGCAGCTCCTGCTTGGTGCTGCCGCTGCGCAGGTGGTATTCACCCTTGTAGCTGATCGGACTCGGATAGCCATCGACCACGATCTCCAGCCAGTCGCGCCCGGCCTGCGTATGCAAATTGACCGCTACTACAATGCCCAGAATATCGCGTACCTTGTTGGGGATGTCCACCAGCAGCTTGGCCGCGTTGTCCACACCCACCACCTCGCCGCTGTCGTTCTTGCCGATGACCAGCATACCGCCCTCGGCATTGGCAAAGCCGCAGATCCATCTCAGGTACTCATCGCGCCAGGACTGCTTCCATTCGATGTTCTGGGCTTCTTTCATACCAGGGTTATCCTTCCGGTGGCAGTTCCCGCATCATGTCCTGTTTGAGCGCGCCGGTTTTGTCGCGGCGCTCAATGAACGCTATCACTGTCCATCGTAATGTCAATACAAATTTTTCGTTCAAGCGTCGATGACCGATGCTACGCCGACGATCAGCCTCAGCGCCTGCCGTAGCCCCTCGACAATTACCCGATACGCCTGCCTCTTGTTCTCCTCATCCGGCGCCCGCAGCACATACGACGGGTGATACACGGTCACCACCCAGCGACCGTCATGCTGCACCGGCGTGCCGATCAGCGGCGTCATGGTGGCCGCGCCATCCTGCAGGATCGACTTCAAGGCGGTGCTGCCCAAGGCGACGATCACCTGCGGTTTGACGTTGTGTAATTCCTGCTCCAGCCAGTCATGGCAGGCGGCGATTTCGCGCTGGGCCGGGGTCTTGTGCAGGCGGCGCTTGCCGCGTGGTTCCCATTTGAAATGCTTGACGGCGTTGGTGACATAAATGCTGTCGCGCGCGATACCAGCGTCCTGCATGGCGCGTTCCAGTACCGCGCCGGCGGGGCCCACAAACGGCAGTCCCGCCAGGTCTTCCTGGTCGCCCGGTTGTTCGCCGACCAGCATGATGGACGCTTGCTGTGGACCCACGCCGGGTACCGCCTGGGTGGCGCTTTTCCACAGTTCGCAGCGGCGGCACTGGTCGAGGGTGGTCGATGCTTCGCGTACGGGTTGGGCGCGTTCTGCGGAGATCGGGATCATGGCCGCGCCGCTGCGCTGGCCGACGGTGGCGGTCTGGCCGGTGCGGCGCTCGCCGTTGGCCGCGCCACTGACCATGGCCGGTACGATGGCGCCTTCGGGCAGGTTTTTCCAGAAGCGCGAGGGGATATGGCTGCGCAGCAGGTCGGCGTTCAGGCGCGCGGGGTTGAAGATGCTGCGGTAATAGGTCAGCCACAGCGCTTCGCCGGCGTCGTCGATATCGGCCGGGCCGCGCTCGGCCGGGCCGCGCTCGGTAGGGCCGCGCATCAGGGCCGGGCCGGCCTGCAAGGTGGTGCCGTCCCACAGCATGGTGGCGGTCGGCGTGGCGATCATCCAGCTGATGGGTCCCATGCGGCGCGCGAAGTGGCGCGCCACTTGCGGCAGCACCTCATGGGCCGGTTCGAACCAGGCGACAAAGCGCGGCGCGCCCTGCTCTTGTTGGCGCTCCCTGAAACGCACATAGGCGTGCATGTCGTGTTCTTCGCGGCGCACGGCCTTGGCCATGCCGTGCAGGCGCGCGCCGTCCGCATCGGCCGGCGAGATCACGTCGTGCTGGCCCTGCTGCCAGCGCCACAGCACCTGGTATAAAAACGCCCAGCGGTCAGCTACATTGAAACAGGCGGCGCTTTCCAGCAGTTCCACCAGGGAACGGGGCAGGCGCAGCGGCGGCGCGCTGGCATCCGTGGCCTCTGGCGCGATTGAAAACAGGTCGCCGTCCCCAGGCAGCGACTGCCATTGCACATCGGCTGGCGCCACGCCGCGCGCGATCAGCTCGCGCGCGGCCGTGCGCCACTCGTCGAACGACTGCGCCAGGCGCACCACCTGGTTCATGCCGCCTGCAGCTCCGGCCACAAATTCATCTGCTGCGGCGCTTCGGTCATGGCGCGGCGCAGGTTTTCGGAGGTGGTGGTGTCGCGTGCGGGAAAATAGTCGGCCGTGATGATGAAGGGCGCGATTTTTTTCATGCTGCAGCGCAGGCGCGACAGGTCGGCGTAGCGCACTTGCCGCAAGCGGCGCAGGTCGACGATGCGCTGGGCGTTGCGCAGGCCGATGCCGGGCACGCGCGCGATCATGTGCGGCGCGGCACGGTTCAGGTCCATCGGAAAATGCTCGCGGTGCGCCAGCGCCCAGGCCAGCTTCGGATCGATATCGAGCGCCAGGTTGCCGCCGCTGGCGGGCAGCAGTTCGCTGGCCTGGAAGCCATAGCTGCGCAGCAGAAAATCGGCCTGGTACAGCCGGTGTTCGCGCAGCATCGGCGGCGGCGCCAGCGGCACGCTTTTCGGGCTGTCGGGGATGGGGCTGAAAGCCGAGTAATACACGCGCTTGAGTTTGTAGCTGCCGTACAGGGTTTCGGCCGTGTTGAGGATTTGCTGGTCGTCGCTGGCGTCGGCGCCGACGATCATCTGCGTGCTTTGCCCGGCCGGCGCGAAACGCGGCGACCTGGGCTCTTCCGCTTTTTCATCGAGCTTGCGGCGGATAGACCCCATCGCCAGCTTGATGGTGTGCACGCTTTTTTCGGGTGCCAGCTTCTGCACGCTGTCCTGCGTCGGCAGCTCGATATTGACGCTGAGGCGGTCGGCATAGCGGCCGGCGGCGGCGATCAGGGCCGGGTCGGCGTCGGGGATGGTTTTCAGATGGATATAGCCGCGGAACTGGTGCACTTCGCGCAGCTCGCGCGCCACCTGCACCAGCTGCTCCATCGTGTAATCGGCCGACTGGATGATGCCGGAACTGAGGAACAGGCCGTCGATGTAGTTGCGCAGGTAAAAGTCGGCCGTCAGTTTGACCACTTCGGCCACTGTGAAGCGGGCGCGCGGCACGTTCGAGGTGCGCCGGTTGACGCAGTACTGGCAGTCGTACTGGCAGTAATTCGTCAGCAGGATTTTCAGCAGCGACACGCAGCGCCCGTCCGGCGTATAGCTGTGGCAGATGCCCATGCCGGACGTCGCGCCAAAGCCGTCCTTGCCGATCGAGTCGCGCCTGGGCGCGCCGCTGCTGGCGCAGGACGCGTCGTACTTGGCCGCGTCGGCCAGGATTTCCAGCTTGTCCGTCAATTCCATGGGGCGCTCCGAAATACTGTGTATTTATACAGTATATCAGGCTTTGTGGCTGGCAAGCGCTTGATCTGTGCGATGGAAGAGCGCTATATATCAGTGTATATTACGCTTCTGTTGATTGTGCATTTACAAGGATACGACCATGCGCCTGACCTCTCTCGCCCGCATGCTGGGCGCCGCCCTGTTGACCACCGTCGCCACCTCCGCCATGGCCGGCGAAGTGGTGGTCTCGGCCGCAGCGAGCCTGACGAACGCCTTCAAGGATGCGGCGCAAAGCTACGAGGCGCAGTATCCAGGCAGCAAGGTCTCCTTGAACTTTGCCGCCTCGGGCGTGCTGCTGCAGCAGATCGTCAAGGGCGCGCCGGTCGATGTGTTTGCCTCGGCCGACCAGGAGACCATGGACACGGCGCAAAAACAGGGCCTGGTCCTGCCAGCCGAGCGCCACGATTTCGTCAGCAACAGCCTGGTGCTGATCGTGCCGTCGGACAGCAAGCTGGCGATCAAAAACTTGCATGACCTGACGCGCAAAAGCGTCACCCGCGTGGCGCTCGCCAACCCGGCCAGCGTGCCGGTCGGCCGCTATGCGCAAGGCGCCCTGAAAAAGGCGAAGCTGTGGGACGGCGTGCAGGCGAAAGCCATCGGCACGCAGAATGTGCGCCAGTCGCTCGACTACGTGGCGCGCGGCGAAGTCGATGCGGGCTTTGTCTATGCCACCGACGCGGCCATCATGCAAGACAAGGTCAAGGTGGTGTTCGAGGTGCCACTGGACGCGCCGGTGCTGTACCCGATCGCCACCATCAAGGACAGCGCCAACGCGCTTGAAGCGAAGCGATTTGTCGGCTATTTGCGAACAAAGCCGGCGCAGGCGATCCTGGCCAAGTACGGATTCAAGAAACCATAACCCGGCACGCGCATGGATATCGCCTGGACCGCGCTGGCCCTGTCGCTGAAAGTGGCGGCATGGGCCACGGCGCTCAATTTGTTGCTCGGCATCGGCACCGGCTATCTGCTGGCGCGCACGCGCTTTCCCGGGCGCGAGCTGCTCGATGCCCTGTTGACCCTGCCGATGGTGATGCCGCCCACGGTGCTGGGCTACTATCTGCTGGTGCTGCTGGGCAGGCGCGGCACCCTCGGTGTCTGGCTGCAGGAACACTTCGGCATCAACCTGATTTTTACCTGGCAGGGCGCCGTGATCGCCGCCACCATCGTCGCCTTTCCGCTGGTGTTCAAGCCGGCGCGCGCGGCGTTCGAGGCGGTCGACGGCCAGCTGGAACAGGCGGCGCGGGTGCTCGGCATCGCCGAAGTCGCCATCTTTTTTCGCGTCACCCTGCCGCTGGCCTGGCGCGGTATTTTGGCCGGCGTGCTGCTGGGGTTTGTGCGCGCGCTCGGCGAGTTCGGCGCCACCCTGATGGTGGCCGGCAGCATCCCCGGCAAGACCCAGACCCTGTCGGTGGCCGTGTACGAGGCGGTGCAGGCGGGCCAGGACGACACCGCCAACACCCTGGTGCTGATCACGTCGTTTGTCTGCATCGTGGTGCTGCTGGCTGCCGGCAAGCTGGCGCCCGGCCGCATCGCGCACAAATAAACCATGCAACTCGACCTCGACATCCGCGCCACCTTGCGCTCCGGCAAACGCCGCTTTGACTTGCAGGTGCAATGCACCTCCGGCAGCGAGCGCATCGCCCTGTACGGGCCGTCCGGCGCCGGCAAGAGCATGACCTTGAAGGCCATCGCCGGCCTGCTGACACCGGACGCCGGCCATATCCGCATCAATGGGCGCACCTTGTTCGACGCCGCCGCCGGCATCAATCTGGCGCCGCAGCAGCGCAATGTGGCCTATCTGTTCCAGGACTATGCGCTGTTCCCGCACCTGACGGTGCGCCAGAACGTGGGCTTTGGCCTGGCGCGCGGCTGGTTCAATCCGCGCGCGCGCGAAAAACTGGCCAAAGTCGAGCATTGGCTCGATGCGTTTGGCCTGCAGGAACTGGCGCATCAATATCCCGACCAGTTGTCCGGAGGCCAGCGCCAACGCGTGGCGCTGGCAAGGGCGCTGGTGGCCGAACCGTCCGCGCTGCTGCTGGACGAACCGTTCGCCGCGCTTGACCCGGCCTTGCGGGTCACCATGCGCGAGGAACTGCGCCAATGGCAAGAGCGCCTGGGCGTGCCGATGATCTTGATCACGCACGACCCGGAAGACGCGCGCATTCTCGGCGACCATGTGCTGACCCTGCGCGACGGGCGCATCGATGCGCGGCAATCCACACTACGCGAGGTGAACATTGGATAAGGTGGCAATTGGCCTGCAAGGCTCGGTCTGGATGACGGTCGGCGGCGAGCAGTTAGGCGGCGCCGGCAGGGTGGAATTGCTGGCCGCGATCGCCGCATGCGGCTCGATCACGCAGGCGGCCAAGGCGGTCAAAATGAGCTACAAGGCGGCCTGGGATGCGATCGACGCGATGAACAATCTGGCCGGCGAGCCGCTGGTGGAGCGGCTGGCCGGCGGCAAGGGCGGCGGCGGCACGCGGCTGACGCAGCGCGGGCGCCAGCTGGTCGACAACTTTCGCATCATCGAAGTCGAGCACGCGCGCTACCTGCGTCAGCTGGGCAGCCAGGCCGAAGGCATCGCCGACGACCTTTTACTGATACGGAGAATGGCCATGAAAACCACGGCACGCAATCAATTCCTCGGCAAGGTGGCCGAGCTCAAGGCGGGCGCGGTCAACGACGAAGTGACGTTGATGCTGCCCGGTGGCCAGCGGATCGTCGCCATCGTCACGCAGGGCAGCAGCGACAGCCTGGGCCTGGGGCCCGGTGTGGAGGCGTTCGCCCTGATCAAGGCCTCGTCGATCATTTTGGTGGCGGACAGTGACGGCGCGCGCTTCTCGGCGCGCAACCAGCTGGCCGGCGCCGTCACGCGGGTGCAGACGGGCACCGTCAATACGGAGGTGGTGCTGGCGTTGCCCGGTGGCGGCACGATTGCCGCCATCATCACCAATCAGAGCGCCAGCGAGATGGCAATCGCCGTCGGAAGCCGTGTGACGGCGATGTTCAAGGCGTCGAGCGTGATTTTGGGCGTGCCGGCATAAACAATCAATCCTCCAGCCGCGACAGCCAGTGCGCCGCCGCCACCAGCACCTGCTCGAGTTCGCGCACCGTCCGCGCCAGCAGCGCCGGCACTTCTTCGTAGCGGCCTTCGTCGATCGCCTGCTCGGTGGCGAATGAGGCGCGTATCAGGCGCTTGGTGCCCAGCGTCCCCACCGAGCCGCGCAGGCCGTGCAGGATGCGCGCGACGGTGCTGTGGTGGCCCGCCTGCAGCGCCGCTTCGGCCTCGCGCAAGGGCGTCATGCCCTTGTTCAGCGCGTCTTCCACCATGCGCCGCAACACGCCCCTGCCCTTGGCGTCCTTGCCCATCACGCGCATCAGCGCGGCCATGGAAAACACCTCGTCGTCGAGCGGCGCGGCGGCTTGCGCCTGCACCGGTGTGCGTTTCGGCAGGTGGCGGCTGATCACGGCCATCATCTCTTCGACCACCACCGGCTTGGCGATAAAGTCGGTGATGCCGGCCGTCATGCAGCGCTCGCGTTCGGAGGCCAGCACGCCGGCCGTCATGGCGATCACGGGCAGCTGCAGGCGCAGTTCGGTGCGGATGATGTGGGTGGCGCTGAAGCCGTCCATCACCGGCATCTGCATATCCATCAGCACGATGTCGTAGCGCAAGGATTCCATGCGCAGGCGCTCGACCGCCTGCAGGCCGTCGCCGACCACGTCCAGGGTGGCGCCCATGTGTTCGAGGATGCCGCGCGCCACGGCCTGGTTCAGGTGGTTGTCTTCGACCAGCAGGAAGTGCACGCCGGCCAGCTCGTTGCCGCTCTGCTGCAGCGCGATGTGCTGTTCGCCATCCTGCTTGGCGCTCAAGGCCTGGTGCAGCGCGTCGAACAGGCTCGATCCCGTGATCGGCTTCATCAGCACCACGTCCGCTTCGGCCGCGCTGGAGATTTCTTCCAGGTGGTTGCGGGCAAACGCGTTGACCATCACCACGATGGGCTGGCGCTGTCCGCTGGCCGCCTGGCGTATCGCCTTGGCCGTGGCCAGGCCATCCATCACCGGCATATGCCAGTCGGCCAGCACCACGTCGTACGGCTGCTGGCTGTCCAGGCGTTCGCGGTACAGCTCGATGGCGGCAAAGCCGGAGTCCACTTCATCGGCGGCCCAGCCCCACGCTTCGATCAGTTTGACGATCAGTTCGCGCGTGGTGCGGTTGTCGTCGGCCACCAGCAGGCGCAACTGGCCCAGGGCCGGCTTGCGGCGTTCTTCGTTCGCCTGCGCCAGCGCTTCGAATGGCACGCTGAACCAGAAGCGGCTGCCCCTGCCTTCGCTGCTGGCCACGGCGATGTCGCCGCCCATCATGTGGATCAGGTGCTTGCTGATGGCCAGGCCCAGGCCGGTGCCGCCAAAGCGCCGCGTGATGCTCTGGTCACCCTGCGAAAAGGCGGTGAAAAGCTGTTCCTGCTGCTGCGGCGTCATGCCGATGCCGGTATCGCGCACTTCGAAGCGCAGCCAGGCCTGGCCCGGCGCCTGCTCGGCCACGCTGACGGCCACCACCACTTCGCCGCTTTCGGTAAACTTGATGGCGTTGCCGGCCAGATTGACCAGGACTTGCTGCAGCCGCTGGGCGTCGCCCACCAGGCGGCGCGGCACGTCCGGTTCCACCGCGATGGCCAGTTCCAGCTCCTTTTCGCCGGCGTTCATGGTCATGGTGGTGGCCAGCGTGTTCATCACCTCGTCGAGGTCGAATTCGACCGGCGACAGGTCCATGCGCCTCGCCTCGATCTTGGAAAAATCGAGCACGTCGTTGAGGATGCCCAGCAGCGACTGGCCGGCCACCCTCACCATGGTCAGGTATTTGCGCTGCTCGGTATTGAGTTTGGTGTTGCCCAGCAAATACACCATGCCCAATACGGCGTTCAGCGGGGTGCGGATTTCATGGCTCATGTTGGCGACAAAATCGCTTTTCGCGCGGTTGGCCGCTTCGGCGCGGTCGCGTTCGTCTTCGAGTTCGCTGGCGCGCACTTCCACTTCCTGCTGTAACCGGTCGCGTTCGCTCATCAGGCTGTTGAAGGCCGCCGTCAGTTCGCCGATTTCATCGCGCTGCTCGACCGGCAGCGGCGTGAAGCGCTGGCCGCTGCTGCGCAGGGCCAGCAGAGTGTCGCGCAGGCGCACCAGCGGCGACAGCAGGCGCACCGTGACCCAGCCCAGCACCAGCGCCGCCAGCAGCGAAGCGCAGGCGCTCCACAGGATCAGCCGGTACAGCACGCCGTCGAAAGGCTCGAATGCGTCGTCGATCGGCAGCGAGGCGGCCAGCAGCCAGTCCACCGATTTCAGGTGCTTGAAGCTGTTGACGGCCTTGATGCCGCGGCTGTTGGTGCTGACCATGCTGCCTTCGCCGCCACGCGCAATCAGCGCGGTGGTGGCGGGGTTGGCATTATCGGCGCGCGGCTGCAGCAGTTTGGCCGGATCGGGATGCAGCACATACAGCGGCACCTTGCCTTGCGTGAGGATGAAGTAAAAACCATTCTTGCCGACCTTGGCCGTGCGCAGGTCGCCCAGCAGGTTGTCCTTGTACAGGCGCAGCACGCCGATCACGATGCCCGTCACCTCGCCATTGGCGTCCAGCACGGGCGCCACCATCTGCACGATGGGCATGCCGCTTTTCTTGCCCAGCATCGGTTCGGTGATCATCGGCTGGCGCGTGCGCATGACGGTCTGAAAGTAGTCGCGGTCGGCCACCTCGACGCCGCTGCGCCCCGGCACTTCGGGCACATCGCTGACGACCGTGCCGTTCGCATCGAGCACCAGCACGTCGTCGAACAGAGACAGCATGGCGCGCTGCTCATGGTACTGGCGCAACTGGTCCGGCTGCGTCATCAGCGCCGCCGGCTGGCGGCGCGCCGTTTCGCTGATCACGTCGAGCAGCATGCCGAGCTTGCCATCGAGTTCATCGGCCGTGCGTTCGATCATCGCCGTTTGCTGGCTCAACAGAACCTTGGTGAAATCGTCGCGCATGCGCTGCACCTGCACCAGGGTGACCAGGGCAATCATGGCGATCGAGGTCAGGCTGGTGGCCAGCGCAACTTTTGCTTTAATGCCAAGAGGCTTCATCATTTCCTTATCCTTAGCATGCGGCACAAGCGGCAAACCATGCTGTGAGGAATTCTCCTATCAATACGTTAACTTGGCAAGCATGGGCTTGTGGCGGCGCTGCCATGAAAATAAAGGCCGAACGTGGTTTATTCGGTGTATTTCGCCGAAATTGGTACATTGCCCTCGCAGATACAGTAGACTTGGTGTTGTATTTTATAAAAGGTAATGCACATGACACCAGAGCTATTGTCTCCAACCCTGCCCACCGTGAACGTGGAAGTGTTGCGTGCGCGTTGCGCGACCTGCAGCATGCACCAGTTGTGCCTGCCCATGGGACTCGACATGGGCGATATGGATCGCCTTGACCAGATCATCGGCCGCCGCCGCAAGATTGCGCGCGGCGTCTCGCTGTTCCGTATCGGCGACGCCTTCCAGAACCTGTACGCGATCCGCCTGGGCCACTTCAAGACTTACCAGATCAATCCTGGTGGCGAGGAGCAGGTGACGGGCTTCCAGATGGCCGGCGAACTGCTGGGCATGGACGCCATCAGCGCTGACCGCCATCATTGCAATGCGGTGGCGCTGGAAGACAGCGAAGTGTGTGAAATTCCATTTTCCAGCCTGGAACAATTGCTGGGCAATATGCCGACCCTGCTGCGCCATTTCCACCGCATGATGAGCCAGGAAATCACGCGCGAGCAAAGCGTGATGCTGTTGCTGGGCAATATGCAGGCAACCCAGCGCTTTGCCGCCTTTATCGTCAACCTGGCGTCGCGCTATGAGGCGCGCGGCTATTCGGGCAGCAATTTCCAGCTGCGCATGTCGCGCGAGGAAATCGGCAACTACCTGGGCCTGACCATCGAGAGCATCAGCCGCTTGCTGTCGAAATTCAAGAAGGAAGGCTGGCTGCGCGTGTCGAACCGCGAGATCGAGATCCTGCAGCCTGCCAAATTGAAAGCCATTACGGCCGGCACCGACATCTGCAAGTAATCACAGCTCGCTGTCGGCGCGCAGCGTGATGCTGCGCTGGGCCGGCCAGGTCCAGATGCCCGACAAGCGCCATTCGCGCTTGCCGTCTTCCACCAGTACCTGCCAGCGGCTGCGCTCGAGCATCGGCAGCGAGACCGAAAAATTGCCTTGCGCATCGGGCTGCACCATCAGGCGGATATCTTTTTCCGGCAGGGTCGCATGCGCCAGGTGCAGCTGCAAGGGCTGCTGCCAGGCCTTGCCGAAGCTGTGCACGGAACCGGTGATGCGCGACTGCGCCACGTCATACGCCACGCTGGCATCCATCGCCAGGTTGCTGGCCACCGTGTCGCGGCGCAAGTCCTGGTTGATGGCCTTGCCTTGCTTGTAATAGTCGCCGACCACCAGCGCGTCGGGCTGCGTAAATGCGATATAGCCCATGAAGCTGCCGACCACTACCGACAGGCCGGGGCCGATCATCAGCAGCCACGGCCAGCGGTGCTTGTACCAGGGGGCGACGGGGACTTGCAATTTGGCTGATTTGGACACTTTTTCTCCTTCCTGTTTAACGCGGCACGATAAATACCGCGCTTTCGCGCACATGCAATGACGGATCGTCAAGCGACTGCAGCTCGATCTGGATCTTGTTCGAGCCTTTTTCTCCCACCCCGTGCGGCACGCGCAAACGTACCGGCCAGCCCAGCGTTTCGGTCGGCTGCAGGGTCACTTCGTCGCGCGTGATCAAGGCCAGGCCGGGCAGGCCCGACACCGCGATCCTGAAACGCTGCGACTGTTCCGAGGTGTTCATGATCTGCAGGCGGTACACGTTTTCAATCATGCCGTCTTCCACTTCGCGGCCCATCGAGCCGCGGTCGCGGATCACGTCCATTTTCAATGGCGTGCGCAGGAACAGCGAGGTACAGACGGCGACGATGATCAGCGCCAGGATGGACGTGTAGATCAGCACGCGCGGGCGCATGGCGCGGCGGCGGATCTGCTGCGAATTGAAGTTGTTTTCCATCGCATGGTCGGTGCTGTAGCGGATCAGCCCGCGCGGCCGCTCGACCTTGTCCATCACGCTGTTGCAGGCGTCGACGCAGGCGGCGCAGCCGATGCATTCGTATTGCAGGCCATTGCGGATATCGATGCCGGTCGGGCACACCTGCACGCACAGGGTGCAGTCGATGCAGTCGCCCAGCCTGGCCTGCGTGCCGTCTTTGGCGGCTTTCTTGTTCAGCGCGCCGCGTGGTTCGCCGCGTTTGTCATCGTAGGTGATGATCAGGGTGTCCTGGTCGAACATGGCGCTCTGGAAGCGCGCATACGGGCACATGTATTTGCACACCTGTTCGCGCAGCCAGCCCGCGTTGCCGTAGGTGGCCAGGCTGTAGAACAGAATCCAGAACCACTCCCACGGACCGAAATTGAAGGTCCGCACTTCGTGCACCAGGTCCTGGATCGGCGTGAAGTAGCCGACAAAGGTAAAGCCCGTCCACAGGGCGATCGCACCCCAGGCCAGGTGCTTGGCGACTTTCTTGCCGGTCTTGCGCACGGAAGGACCCTGGCGGTCGAGCGCCATGCGCGCGCTGCGCGTGCCTTCGATCTTGCGTTCGACCCACAGGAAGATTTCGGTATACACCGTTTGCGGACAGGAAAAGCCGCACCAGACCCGCCCGGCAATGGCGGTGACGAGGAACAGCAGATATGCCGCGATGATCAGCAGAGCCGCCAGATAAATGAAATCCTGCGGCCACAGCACCACGCCGAAAATGTAGAACTTGCGCGTGGTCAAGTCGAACAGCAGGGCTTGCCTGCCGTTCCAGTTGAGCCACGGCAAGCCGTAGAACGCCAGCTGGGTGAGCCACACGCACACCCAGCGCCATGTCGCATAGCGTCCTTTGGCCTCGCGAGGGTAGATCTGCTCGCGGGCCGCATACATCTTGATGACTTGGGGTTCCATTACATTACTTCACAGGGACCGTTGGCTGGGGGTTCGACAGGCTCCAGATATAGGCCGACAGCACATGCACTTTCGACTCGCCAAGGAAGTCGCCGAAGGCCGGCATGGTGTTGTTGCGGCCCTTGCGGATGGTTTCCATGATGGTGTCGGCGCTGCCGCCATACAGCCAGATCTTGTCGGTCAGGTTAGGCGCGCCGAGCTGCGCGTTGCCCTTGGCGTCGGCGCCATGGCAGGCCATGCAGGCGCCGAATTTCGATTTGCCCAGCACCGATTTGACCGGGTCCGAGGTCGAGCCCGACAGGCTCAGCACGTAATGGGCCACGTTCTCGATATCCTGTTCCGAACCCAGGGCCGCGCCCATCGGGATCATGATGCCGTTACGGCCGTGCATGATGGTGGTCTTGATGATGTCGGGGTCGCCGCCATACAGCCAGTCCTTGTCGGTCAGGTTGGGAAAGCCCTTGTTGCCGCGTGCATCCGAACCATGGCACTGCGCGCAGTAGGTCAGGAACAGGCGCTGGCCGATGGCGTTCGCTTGCGGATCGGCGGCCACGGTTTTCAGGTCCTGCTTCAGGTACTTGTCGAACAGGGGGCCGTAGTCGGCTTCCGCTTTTTTCAGCTCCTGCTCGTACTGGCCCGACGATTTCCAGCCCAGCTTGCCCGCATAGGTACCCAGGCCCGGATACAGGAACAGATACGCCAGCGCGAACACGATGGTGATGTAGAACAGCCACATCCACCAGCGCGGCATCGGCGTATTGAGTTCCTTCAGGTCTTCGTCCCACACGTGGCCGGTGGTGCCGTCGGCCGGCGCGCCCGGCAGTACCGTCACCTTCGACTGCGAGTACAGCAGCACGCCGCAGCCGATGATGCCCAACAGCGACAGCACGACAATATAAATATTCCAGAAACCACTGGTAAAGTCAGACATGGCTGCGCTCCTCTTTTGCCACTCCGGCGTCGGCCGGATAGTCCAGCGCTTCGTCGGCGAACGGCAAATTGGCCGCCGCGTCGAAGTCCTTGTTGCTGCGGCTGAAAGTCCACCACAGGATGCCCACGAACGTCGTAAAGGAAACCACCGTCATGACGCTGCTGGCGCTGTCGAACAGATTCTCGATTGCCATGCTAATTCCTCGTTTTGATTAATGTGCCCAGGCCTTGCAGGTAGGCCACCAGGGCGTCTTCTTCCGTCTTGTCCTGCAGCTGCGCCGGACCGGCCTTGATTTCTTCTTCGCTGTACGGCTGGCCCAGGCGTTTGAGAGCGCGCATCTTCGGCACGATCTCGTCGGGCACCAGCCTGGTCTTGGCCAGCCATGGGTAGGACGGCATGTTCGACTCGGGCACCACGTCGCGCGGATTGTTCAGGTGGGTGCGGTGCCATTCGTCGCTGTAGCGCGCGCCGACCCTTGCCAGGTCGGGGCCGGTACGTTTGGAACCCCACTGGAACGGACGGTCGTAGACGAACTCGCCGGCCACCGAATAATGGCCATAGCGCTCGGTTTCCGCGCGCAGCGGACGCACCATCTGCGAGTGGCAGTTGTAGCAGCCTTCGCGCACATAGATGTCGCGGCCGGCCAGGCGCAGCGGCGAATACGGCTTCAGGCCGGCGATCGGCTCGGTGGTGCTCTTCTGGAAGAACAGCGGCACGATTTCAACGGCGCCGCCGACGCTGATCACCAGGGTGACCAGGCCGATCAGCAGCCAGGGGTTTTTTTCAATCCATGCATGTGAGAATTTCATTTGCTTTCGCTCCTATCAGGCGTGCGCCGCGTTCAGTTCCGGGATGCGTGCGACCGGCACCTTGGTGCCGCGCAAGGTCATGTAGGTGTTGTAGCCCATCACGCACATGCCAGCCAGGTACAGCAGGCCGCCGCCGACGCGCACCACGTAGTACGGATAGGTCGCCTTGACGCCTTCGACAAAGGTGTAGGTCAGGGTACCGTCCGGGTTGACCGCGCGCCACATCAGGCCCTGCATCACGCCGGCAATCCACATCGCGGCGATATACAGCACGATGCCGATGGTGGCGACCCAGAAATGCAGGTCGACCAGGCGCGTGCTGTACATCTTGGTCTGGCCAGCCACGCGCGGCAGCAGGTAGTAGATCGAGCCCATGGTGATGAAGCCGACCCAGCCCAGGGCGCCCGCATGCACGTGGGCCACGGTCCAGTCGGTGTAGTGCGACAGCGAGTTGATGGTCTTGATCGACATCATCGGGCCTTCGAAGGTGGCGATGCCGTAGAACGACAGCGAGACGATCATGAATTTCAGGATCGGGTCGGTGCGCAGCTTGTGCCAGGCGCCCGACAGGGTCATGATGCCGTTGATCATGCCGCCCCAGCTTGGCGCCAGCAGCACCAGCGAGAACACCATGCCGATCGATTGCGTCCAGTCCGGCAGGGCCGTGTAGTGCAGGTGGTGCGGGCCGGCCCACATGTAGGTGAAGATCAGCGCCCAGAAGTGGACGATCGACAGGCGGTACGAGTAGACGGGGCGCTCGGCCTGTTTCGGGATGAAGTAATACACCATGCCCAGGTAGCCGGCGGTCAGGATGAAGCCCACCGCGTTATGGCCGTACCACCATTGAATCATGGCGTCCTGCACGCCGGCATAGGCCGAGTAGGATTTGGTGAACGAGGCCGGCATGACGGCGCCATTGACGACGTGCAAAATGGTCACGGCCAGGATGTAGGCGCCGAAGAACCAGTTGGCCACGTAGATATGCTTGACCTTGCGCTTGATGAGCGTGCCGAAAAACACGATGGCGTAGGCGATCCAGACCACTGCGATCAAAATCGAGATTGGCCATTCGAGTTCGGCGTATTCCTTGCCGCGCGTCAGGCCCATCGGCAGCGAGACGACCGCGCACAGGATCACCGCCTGCCAGCCCCAGAAGGTAAAGGCGGCCAGCTTGTCGGAAAACAGGCGTACCTGGCAGGTGCGTTGCACCACGTAGTACGAGGTGGCGAACAGGCCGCAGATGCCGAACGCAAAAATGACCGCATTCGTGTGCAGCGGACGCAAACGGCCGTAGGTGAGCCACGGTATGTCGAGGTTCAGGGCAGGCCAGGCCAGCTGGGCGGCGATAATCACGCCGACCAGCATGCCGATGACGCCCCATACCACAGTAGCGACCGCGAATTGCTTCACGATCTTGTAGTTATAGTTCAGCGATTGATCCACAAAGACTCCCTGGAATGTCTATTTATGATGGTGGCCAGAGGTTAAGTGTTTGGAGTCTAAAAAACTTTGATGTGGATCAAAATTCCCCAGATGAAAGATGGCGAGCACAGCGGCAGCAAAACAAATGCTGACCTGGGTGAAAAAGGCTATGTCAGCGAAAACGGTGGGAACGCCGTGAAATTTCTGCGGTCTAACTGGTCAGGTATTGCCTTTCAAGGAGCCGATCATGGATACAGCCCAGTGGCAGGCCTTCGCCAGGCAATTCCCGCAACTGTCGCACCGTCAGCGCCTTGCCAGCAGCGATTTATTGCGCACCATCGCGCCACAGGTTGCGGCCGTCACCCTGATCGAGCAGACAGCGCAGGCGCAACTGCATTGTCCGGCATGTCTATCGACACATTTCCACCGGCATGGCCAGGTCCATGGCCTGCAGCGCTATCGCTGCGTGCCCTGCCGCAAAACCTTCAACGCCTTGAGCGGCACGCCGCTGGCGCACCTGCACCACAAGGAACGCTGGCTGG